>NZ_CP023690.1:0-643333 GCF_008704795.1 Streptomyces spectabilis
CGCGCGTTCGGCTCCGCCGAAACGACGCGCCGCCGCTACGCGGCGGATGTCAGCAACGCTCCGCGTTGCTGACCGGGCTCGCTCCGCGAGCCTCCAGCGCATTCGCGCTGGTCAGAGCGCTCCGCGCTCTGATGGGAGTCCGCTCCGCGGTCTCCCATTCGGCACCTGCAGTACCGGGGCCGCTCGTTGTGTCAACAGCGAGTCCCTGACGGGCCGTCAGAGATCAGGCGGCTCCGCCGCCTGATCTCCCCACAGAAAAACCGCTCAACACACCCAGAAATTCCCCCAACTGACCCCACATCAAAACCCTAGAATAGCTCAGAAATAAAAATCCATAACACTCGAATGAATTCAATTGACTAAGCCGAATCCCTTTCAAGGGACTCCATATACAGCTTTTCGAAGATCTCGTAGGAGAGAGTCTGGAAAAGCATAGTTCTATCTGCTCCTTTGTTGTAGATAAAGCGTGCCATTTCGCTCATGTCATGGTGAGCCTTAAGCCACTCGCTGATGCTTCGTCCACTGTCTTTGCGAGCTCGAACGGCTGCGTCGAGCCAGAGTTCGAGCTCGGTGGGATCGCGCACGAAGCAGGCGTACAAGAAGGCGACGGTCTGCTGAGGATCGACAGGCAGGGTGTCGCCCGCGACGATGCGGCGGCTGGTACTGGGGGGCAGCCGCCAGGCACCACTTGCGCGCGCCATCTCGCCGGGCGTGGGGTAGCCGGCCCACACATGTTGATTGCGCAGGAAGCGGCTGAGGTCCGCTTCAGAGGCGATGAGGTGGGGGTCGGGGGCCTTGTGTACGTAGTACGGCGCGCGGGTGGCTCGGCGCGCACCGAGCCACAAGTTGGTGCCTCGGTAGTAGGCGTAGTCGAGCCAGTGCTCGTTGCGCAGTTCCTCGTCCGTGGTCGTCACCGCGATGGCAGCATGGACGGTCTGCAGGGAGGGGACGGTGGCCCCGGAGGCGGCCCGTTCGAAGGTGGCCTTCGAAGGCGTGTGACGGACCTGGGATGCCATCTCCTCGTAGGTGATGCCGACTGCGGCTTTGCGGTGCCGCAGGAAGTCTGCGAGCTTCGCGCGTGCCGGGACGGTGCGGTCCACCGGCTTCTCGGGGCGTCCCATGACGCCCCCTCAGTTGCCCTGGCCGAAGTAGGCGCGGGCGGCGCGGCTGATCCGTCCGGCGTGGCGGCGGCCGCCCGCAGCGAGGCCGAGGATGGCGCCGATGCTGCCGGCGCCCGCGATGAGGAGCAGGATGTCGTCGATGCCCATGTCGGGCGGGGCCAGGAGGGCCGCGGTGGCGATGCAGACGCAGACCACGAGGGCGTGGGGCAGGCCGAAGCGGCTGCTCGTGGCGGTGGTCTCGTGTGCGGGTGGTGTTGGCTCGGCGGTGGCGTTCACGGCGATCGCGTAGGTGCCAGGCACCGTCGGCTCGTTGGCCGCGGCGCGCGCCGCGGTGAAGGGCTCGCTGCCCATGAAGATCCCCTATTCCACCGTCCGGCGACCAGGGATCGCCGGACGGTGCTTCTCGGCTCCAACCGTTCGTCCTTCTGTGTGCCGTGCGGGAGTTGGCGCTCCCAGCGCACGAAGGACCTGTTGCCCCCCAGGATCCCAGCCGCTAGAGCACAAGTGACAGCAGCTCAACGCGTTGGTTCATCAACGTGCCAAAGCGAACTCTGCGAACTGGGGCTCCCCACAAGGTACGTCTCACCTGCGGTCAGGTCTGTTCTGTAGGACGTGTCATGGAATGACATTGGCTGGTCAGAGCCCTGCACGGGGCTCTACCACACGGTCTCGACAAAACGTGCCGTACCCCGCGACACGCTGAGCGGCCCGGGGTGCGAGGAAGTGGCTGTTCAGGGCGCCTCCGACCTGGCGCGACCAGCCGGTTTGTCTGTTTCTACCGGGTGTTCTTCCTGGTTCGACGTCGCAGAGCGGCGCAGAGCTGGCCTGGGTTGGTTCAAGATTGCGCCGCTTGGTGATCAGAGAAGCCAGCCCGGATGGGGCACCCTTTCATCAAGGCCGTGGATGTCTCGGCCGCCCCTGATTGCTTCCGGCTCCAACCGACGCACAGGGAAACAGGAACAGGTGTTGGCGCACCTGGTCCGCGTGAAGCCGATCGCCGCGCCTCGAGGGGCGGGCATCGGCTTCACCTGCATCTGCGTACCGTCCAGGGCGTGTGGAAGGTCAGGCTCCGCGTACACGGTCCGCGGCCGACGGCGACTGGGTGGAGCGCCCGCAGGTACCGACGGGCACGGAGGCCTCCATGGTGCCGACGGCCAGGCGCCGCCCGCTGGGTCGGCGCGGCACCTGACGTGAGGCGCTGGCGCCGCGCGGCACCAGGAGGCTGCAGAGGTCCCTTCACTGGGCCTGTGCGTCCCGCCCCGCCACCAACAACCGAATCACTCCGCGATTCGGTTCAGTAATTCGCTCCGCGAACTACTGCGGCTGGCTACAGGGTCAGTGTGCGGATCGCCAGTCTGGATTTCAACCCGCACTCCCGTATGGACTCTCTCTGGCTCCCCTTTAGGTGACGAGTCATCAAATTAATTGTGTAACAAGGTGGTTCAAGAAGCGGCTGCTAATCCTTTCCCTGATATTCCAGAAAAGCAACCCTCAAGTGAATTCTCTTCTGCACGGATATTCTGCTCCGGCTGACAGCGCAGAAAGCAGATCTGGATGAGGAATCGGCCACTGCGGAGTCGAGGCATGATCCAGTAGGAGTCGGTCCATGAGATCAGCCAGAAGATCCTCACTGACCGATACAGGAGGCCGACGGGAGCCGAGGTATTGCCTCAGGATCTCTACAACGGGGGCGGCCTGGTCATGTGGGAGGACAGTGTCGGTCGGTGGACCGATGGTAGCGAGCAGCTCGGCGCGTTGCTGTGAGCTCAGCAGGTGTGGTGGAGCTGCGGGTTGGAGTGCCTCTTTCGTCTGTGGGTGATGCCGAGGGGACTGGTCGGTCGATGTGTGTGGCGTGGTGGTGGCCGGGTGGGTGCAGCGGGCACGGTGATGCCAGTCGGGTCCGGGCTGGAGGCGGCCGAGGGCGGGGATGTCTACTGCTGCGTCGTGGGCCAGGTCCGTGAGCCGGTGACCGAAGGATGTGCTGAACAGCAGGAAGTGGCCTTGGGCCTGCTCTGCGCGGCGGAAGTGGAGGGCCGTGCGCAGTACGGGGCGGGCGCGGGGCGGGATGGCGTAGGTGACGGGGGGTGGCGGGGTGGGCGAACCCTGTTCGGGGTGCCAGATGTCGGGGACGGTCAGGCGGGTGCAGTGCTCGTCGAGGGCAGAGACAGGGGTTGTGTACAGGGCGTCAGGGTGGGTTCCTGTGGTCAATAGGGCTGTTAATGCGGCGAGTTGGGGTGGGTGAGGGATACCCCGGCTGATGCGGTGGGCCGTGTACGGCGTGAACGGGCGGGTGGTGATGCCCGGCCCCGTGGCTGTGTCGAGGTCGTCGGGGAGGTCCAGGAGGAAACCGGTGCGTAGGAATCCGGCCTGGGCGCCGCGCAGCCGGATCAGGGTGTGGCGTTGGCTGGGGCTGCTGGTCGTCAATCGGGACAGGAAGAACTCCAGGTCCTGCTGGGTGGGCAGACCCGGATTGCGAGCGAGGTAGGCCCTGGCCGCGTATAGGCCGGCCCGGTACTGGGCATCGACCCGGGCGAAGTCCGCGGCGGGTAGGCATCGGCGCAGCTCGGCGCGGAAGCGGGCAACCGGGAGGCGCGGTAGATCCGGCAGGGGCGTGAGGCGGTCCGGGGCGGGCGGGGGCGGTGTGGGGCGGGCGGGCCGAGGAGTTCGAGGGCCTTGTGGCTGTCGGTGATCTGCTGCAGGTCGTGGTCGAGGTGGTGGCGGGTGAGCCGGGTGCGCAGATGCGCGGCGGCAGTAGGGGTGGGCGGCTGGGCGATCAGGACGAGGTGGATGCCGGTGTCCTGGCGTAGCTGGGCGATGTGGCGGGTGCGGGCCTCGGCGAGGTGGTGGCGCGCAGGATGACGAGGCGGCGGATGCCCAGGACGGTGATCCAGCAGGCGGCGGCCCGCCAGGCGGGTGCGGCGGCGGGGGGGCTCGGATGCGGTGGGCTGGTAGTCGGTGCGGCCCAGGGCGCGCAGGATGTCCCGTGGCAGGTAGGCGGTGCGGGGTGTGTGTGGGGTGAGGTCGACCGTGGCCTGGCCGGCCTGGGGGTCGGAGCTGGCCCGGGCCGCCTGGAGCACGCGGGTGTCGTCGTCCACGTCGATGATCAGCGTGACGGGCGGAGGCGTTGGGGGTGTCATCGAGGGTCTTCGTGTGGCGGGAGGCAGCCGTCGAGCGTCGTTTCCAGCAGGGCGCTTGCCGGGGGCGAGGCGCGGCGTTCGAGGCGCAGGGTGTGGTGGGTGATCTGGGCCCAGCGGCGGAAGTTGCCGTGCCCATGACGGGCGTCGAGGCGGTCGAGGACGTCCTTGCCGGTGTCGCGCCATCGCGGGTGGAGCTGCGGGATGGCGCGGCGTACCTCGCCGGGGGTGAGCGGGTGGATCTGCAGCCAGCGGGTGGTGCGTGTGACCAGCAGGGGCTGGCGGCGCAGCATGCGGAAGCCCTTGGTGCTGGTGGCGAGGATGAGGGTGAGCTGTGTGGTGAGGTCGTCGAAGAGGTAGCAGAGGTACTCGACGCAGCCGGTGGTCAGGCGGCTGGCCTCATCCATCACCAGCAGGTGCGGGTGCGCGGCGAGTCGGGTGCGCAAGGCCGTGTCCAGGACGCCCGGGTCCCGCGTCGGCGGGATGGGGAGACCTGCAGCGAGCAGCAGCTCGGCGCGCAGAACGAGCGGGGTCGGAGCAGGGCGCGGGCTGAGATGGCAGATGCGTACGTCGCCGGGCAGCACGGGGCGGGAAGCGAGCGCAGTCTGCAGGGCGTAGGTCTTGCCGCAGCCTGCGTCGCCGTAGAGGCACATGACGGCCTGCTCTGTCAGGGTCTGCTCCACAGCGCGGGTGACCGCGTCGAGGGCAGGCACCGGGACGGTCCGGGCACCGGGGAGCGACAGGAAGTGCTGCGGACCGAGGCCGGGTAGGGCCGGAGGCGTGCGCATGCTGCTGACGGTGAGCGTCATGCCTCCCCCAGGCGGGCGAAGGCCCAGCGCAGCACCTCTTGGTCGACGCGTTGCCTGCCCAGGCGCTTGAGGCCGAGGCGTACCTGGGCGGTCAGCCAGGCCCAGTCGCGGAAGCTGCCGTGGGCGGCGTGCGTGTTGGCGAAGAGGATGTCGTCGCATTCCGCGTTCTCCCAGACCGGGTGGAACAGGGGGATGGCCTGGAGGACTTCTTCGGGGGTGAGGCGGGAGAACTTCTGCCAGATGAAGATCCGTGAGGCGAGCATCGGCTCCTTGCGCAGCACGGTGTAGCAGCCCTGGCCGCCGACGAAGACGATGGCCAGCTGGGTGGCGTAGTCGTCCCACAGATAGCGGAAGTACTCGAAGGCCTCGGAGTTGAGCCACTGGGCCTCGTCCACGATCAGTGTGCGCGGGTGGGCCGCGAGTGCGTCCTTGAGGAGGTGGTCGAACTCCGACGGGTGCGCGGGCGGGGTGCCGGCCAGGTCGAGAGCGGCGAAGATCTCGTGGCGCACCGCGCGGGCGGTAGGGCGGGAGCGGAATGCGATCCGGCGCACTTCCTCGTCGGGCTCCAGCTCGCGCAGGCAGGTGTTGACCGAGAGGGTCTTGCCGAAGCCCGCGCCGCCGTAGACGCACATCATCGCCCTCGCCTCGATTGTGTCGGCGAGGTTCTCCCGTGCTCTGAGCAGGGCGCGGGTGGCCACGATGTGCGCGCCGGGCAGTTTCAGGTACTGGTCGCCCTCGGCCGGGGGCAGGGTGGTAGTCACTGGTGTTCCTCCTTACGTGGGCCGGGCCCGTCGGTGGGGCGTGGCGCAGCAGGGGTGCGCCAGTGGCTCGGCGCTGTGGTGGGTGGGATCAGGTCGGGCAGGGCGAGCTCAGCCGCGTCGGTCAGGTGGGCTGCGGTCAGGGCCTGGTCGGCCTCGGCCGAGGTGAGGGCTCCTAGGCGTTTGGGCTGTTCGGCCCGGGTCACCGCCGCGTACTTCGGGCGGGTACGCCGCGAGGCCTGGGCCAGCGCGCGGGCCAGACGGCGCTTCTCGGCGTCCTTGCTGCGGCGCAGTGCCCGGCGCTGCTCATCGGTGGCCGCATCCGCCAGGTGGGCTGTGCCCAGGTGCTTGCCTGTCACGGCGTCGAAGACTTCGATCTCGTGGTCGTGGTGCGGCAGGCAGCGCACCCTCACCTTCGTGCCGGCGTCCGCGCCTCCGGTCATCCACTCCCCCACGTAGTACCGGTTGTTGAATCGCACGCCGCTGGTGGTCAGCGTGCGGATGCGGCCGTCGTCTTCGAGCGTGAACGCCCACAGCAGGGAGCGGTCGACGTCGTGGATCGGGGTGGGGTCCTGCTGCCACGCCTCAAGCGGCGTGCGCCCGCCCAGCGCCTGGGAGAAATGCTCGGTGTTCCACCAGGTGATCCACTCCATCAGTTGCTCGACGAAAGTGGGGAACTGCATCAACTCGCCTGCCGGCACACGGCCGCCCCGCGTGGTGCCCGGTCGCACCGAGGCGGTCGGGGCGTGGGTGTAGCCGGGCAGGGCGGCGAAGAACATGCGCTGGGCGCAGCGGTTCAGGTTCTCCACCGTGCCCTTCAGTTCCGGCCGGTAAGCGGGCAGGTCCTGGATCGGCACAGCGAACGCGCCCAGAGCCTGGGCGACGGTGTGGGAGAGGAAGTCGGAGCCGCGGTCGATGCGTACCAGGCCGGGCAGGCCCCCGATGGGGCCGAAGGCGTCGTTCTCGCCTCGCTGGAGAGCCATGCGCAGTGCGGCCAGGATCGCGTCCCTGGAGGGCTGGTGCGGGGTGATCGCGGCTCCGGTGATCGCTTTCGTCGCGCAGTCGATGAACCACGTCACCCACGGGAACACGCGCTGGCTGTCGAGGAGGACCTCGACGGGGATGTGTTTGTGATCGGCTTCCCAGCAGGCGTTCCGCCATTGGCGGGGGCGGCGCAGATGTACGTCGTGTCGGCGTCTGGCGCGTTCTCCTCCGGCGAGGGCGGCGCGCTGGCCGGGGTTCAGGTCGAGGCGGATGGCACGGTGCAGCGTCGCCAGCGACGGCGGTGGTGCGGGCACCTCGCTCCCTTCGGCTGCTTCCAGGACGTGCTCGGCCAGGGCCTGGGCGTGCTCGGCCAGCAGTTCCCGGTGTACCGCGGCGGCGTTACCGCACCATCGAGTGAGGCGTGCGTGCAGCTCGGGCGTGATCGTGAAACGCTCCCGCTCACGTGGGCTCGAGCGGCCCTGGTGGCGAGCGGCCTCGAGCCACCGCCACACCGTCCGCAGCGACACCGCTGTCGAGGAGGCGACCAGGCGAGCGTGCCCCGTGGTGAGTTCCCCGCGCTCGTCCAATGCCAGCAGACGCGTGACAGCCTGCTGGCGGCCCAGCAACCGCGGCACCACCGGGGGTGGCGTCTCGCTGCCCGCGTCGAGGCCTATGCCTGAGGCGGGGTTCTCGGGTGGAATGGATCGGTGGGTCATACCGACACCCTCAGCCCACGGCACTGGTCCATCGGCGGGTACAGGGAAAATCCACAGCCAGCTGGGAACAGCCCCTACACTCCCCTTGCTCGCTCAGTGAGCAGCTCAACGACACCACGATCGTCGTCGGGTGACACCATGCCGGCGCGATCGGCGAAGCTAGCGACGCCTATGCACAGGCGCGTTCCTCTGTCTGTGGGAGGCGGTGCGGTCTCACGTGTTGGGCAATGGGGTGAGCTTGGGGTTTGTTCCAAGGTCTGTCAGCAGGCTGATCTGAGGGGCTGGCTTCCCTGCTCTTAGGCGTCCTTGTCGCTCTGAGCTGAGCGTCTCGACTGTGGCCTGTGACCACTGCGGCTTCGCGGTTGCCAGGATGAGGCCGGCTGCTCCGACGAGTGCGCATCCTTCCATGAGCTTGACCGCTTCGCGCTGCCGCTCGCGGACGCTGTTACCAAGGGAGTCGTTACTTTTTGCTTCTCCCAGCCACAGATCTTCGCTGGTAGCCAGGGCGAAATCCATCTCCACGAAACGGTTTCCGCTCTTGAGGAGTTCGAATTCCTCGCAGACGAGGGCTTGGCGTGCCCAGTGCTGATTGCGCAGGTATCTCGTGGCCAGCAGGGGTACGTCGCCGTTGTTTACGACGAGTTCCAGCACTGCTGGGTGCAGATCGTAGAACCAGCGGGGTTCATCTGCGGCTGGTCTCCAGTGGCTCTTGGTGAGCTGGTTCTCCCCTCCGCAGCGTCTGCAGCGGTAGCTCTGGCTGATCTCGGCAAGAGGGTAGAACTCGAGGATGGGGCAATGGCCGCAGCCAAGGATCAGCCCGCGGCGTAGCACGCCCTGTGACGTCCACTGGTCGATCTGGTTTCTGCGTGCTTCCAGGTTCCAGGTGTTGTCGTCATGAGCCACGATGGCTTCCCAGGACAGGACGACAGCGGACTTCAGTGTCCACCGGCTGTGTTCCGGACCGTCGTTCTTCGGGGTGTTCTGAGTGAAGCGGTGCAGCAAAGGCCATCCCGGGCTTGCCGCTAGTGCTTCCAGAGCAGTGCGGGATCCAAGGAGCCGTTCCATGATGGCAGCGCGTTTCCCTGCCGGGCTGGAGCGGATGGTGGTGTCGTTTGCTGAAGCTGCGATGTGCAGGATGCGCTTGATACCCGGCCAGGCCAGCTTGGGAGAGGCAAGCGTGCCGGTCAGGGACGCCCCGCTGGGTACGAAGTCGTAGCGGTGAGACCAGTAGGTGATGCCTCCGTCTGCGGCACGGACGAAGGTCTCCCATGGGTTTTGGCCTGTTGCCATGACCGTAGACGATCCCAGCACGTCGAGTGGGGGGACAGGGTGGTTGCCGGCGGTGAGAGTGATCTGCCACCGGTGTTTGTCGGGGTCGAGGCCGCGTGGGACCTCGGCAGCCAGCGACAGGGATGTCTGGAGTGATCCGTCGGGTTCCACGCTCGCGGGAAGAGAGCGCGGCTGGTCCCAGGCATCTCTCAAGACCACCATGATCGGATGGTTGAGATCGATGTCGAGAGGGTCGACTGCCTCAAACGGGCTTTCCACCTCTGCAGGTTGAGTGTGCCTGACGGGGCGCTCGTTCCATCGTGCGTCGATGTGTCGTCGGGTCTCCTCCACGCTCAACGAGGCGCTCGTCACCTGCATGTGGCCGGATGCGCGGCCGGGGAACAGCCACATGTCGCTTACCGACGCTTCCCAGGGCATCCATGTCACCTCGCCACGGGTCTGCCGGAGGACCTCAGCGAGAGCGAAGTCTTCTGGCTGGTCTCCCAGAACGACGATCCGGTCTGGGCGTTGGAGAGCTCTCGTGACCGGGATGCACCGTCCGGCCTCATGGGAGCGCACCGCGCGCGCTCCATCGGGTGCGCTGGGGTGCAACTGCGACAGCAGCGGGGACTCGGCGCCGCGGAGCGCTGCCTCCCGCCACTGTTCAGCCGAGACATCCCCGCCAGTGCCAGTTGTCTGGGCCTGGATACCGACATGCATCGCGTAGGCCAAGGCCTCCACCGAGGTCACAAGTGCCCTCGGAACACCGATGACGGGAACTGCGGCAATCGCGGCCAGCGGTGTCAGATCGCGCACATCGTCATGATCGAACAGGTGACTGCACTGGACATGTTCCTCATGATGGTTCGTGCTCACTCGCGAGCGCAGTGCGTCAGCCGTCGTCACAGCCTCGCGGACGAGGGGACCGTCCCACGGGTGCTGGCGAACCATCTTCTGAAACTGATCAGCACCGGGGCTGCCGGAAAGCTGCTGCGCGGCCAGCATCTGCTCGATGCTGCCGGGGTAGAGGGTGTCGAACGTGTCCCATGACGGCCCGTAGGCCATCACATGATCAGGATGCGAATGCGCCAGGCATCGCTCGACTGCCGGATGTCCGACTGCGCTCGCCGGTATCACCGCACTCCCACTGCAGCCCCACATTGCCGACAGCCGGGCCAGGGCTGCTGCCGTCCACTGGACCCAGTCCTCATCCCTGTGTGGCGCGACGATGACGACCCGGGGTGGTCTGGCCGCGTACGACAGCGGCAAGAAGGTGAAGGACTGACCAGACATCCGCCCAGTTTGTCACCCCACTGGCCGCTAGCCGGCACGAAAGCTTCTTCTCACTCAGCACAGCCATGAAGACCACACGTCAGATAGACATATCCCGCCCCCCCCAAGCGGGTGATCTCCCCCATCCCCCACCCGCTCAGGAATCTGCAGCACACCGACCCGCCCATCGTCACCCAGATGACACCACACGCCACCCATGTCGGTGACACCGGCGAACACATCACCGCAGACCAGCACGGTGCCGTACAAGTCCAGCAGTAACAGTGACACCCTGCTCAGACCAGTGACACACCCACACAGAATCACACTCTGCCGGCCCTCCGGGCCGGCGCCGGGCAACTCCGTTGCCCGGCAACCGAATCGCTCCGCGATCCGGGACGGAATTCGCTCCGCGAATTCCTGTGGCTGGCTACAGGGTTGACGGGCCGTCATTTTCGCTTTCCGTCTCGGACTGACGTAGCGTCAGGACAAAATCTGATGCTACGTCAGTCCGTTCATTCCCGCTGAGGGATCAGAGATCCCCCGAAAAATCCTGAAGGGATTAGGCCGCAAATCCAATATTCGAAACATACTCGAACTGCCCCCACTGCGAGCCGAGATCCACAACGGCATCATCAACCCAAGCCTCATCAAGGGCAGCACCATCTCCCCTGACCCAAGCCTCGATAACACGGTCCCAGTGACGGACGTTCAGCGTACGGAATTCCACCACCCGCTGACGCGGCCTCTCCACCTGAGACTGGTTCACCGGATGGAACTCCACACGGGTCCCACGGCCATCCCGGTTCAGCCGGACCAGAAGGTACCGGGCCACGTTACGACGACGCACAGCCCGATAAGCAGCCTCGATCCTCTCCAAGTTCCGCTTCGACGGGCTGCGTTTGCCCTCCAGCCACGCCTTCAACGTACGGTCAGTGACCGTCAGACCCGCCTCACGCGCAGCCCGACGAGAACGCTCAGTACGGGTCAGGTAATGCAGACGCGCCACCAGGCCACGCCGTGCAGTAATAGGGGTAGCGATGAAACCGGCAAGCTGGTCAAGCTGACGAGCAACAGCCTCATGGCCCTTGATGCCACGAGCACCATACTTTCCGAACTCGTCATTCCTCTCCGGCATCCCGCTTCATCCCCTTCCCTGACAGCCGCACAGCTTTCAGAATACCTCAAGTACCTTCACTCTGCCATCAATTGACACATTCCAAGGCGCCAAATCCACAACTCTCCAGAACGGCAGATATCAAGACGCTGAATACGATTACTAGCTATGACTGGACGCTGACTCCTGATCTTTTCGCTACCCGCCCGGCCGAGTCGGCGTACCGTGGCAGCGTGGCAAACAACGACCTTGGGCAAACGCTCCGGCGCCTGCGCCGCCTGGCCACTCTGACTCAAGAAGAGTTGGCCGGCCGTTCCGGAGTGTCTGTTGACGTGATCCGTCAGCTTGAGCAGCGGCGGAAGCACTCCGCTCGCTTGCCTACGCTGCACGCGCTGGCGAACGGCCTCGGTGTGGAGCTGACGACGCTGCTGGGTGACCCGCCTGCTGTCTCCACCGGTGAGAATGACGGGCCCCGCTTCGTGGCGGTGCGTCGTGCCATCATGCCTGCTCTGTGGGGGCCGGAGCCTGAGCCGCCAAGTCCGGCCTTCTCGCTGGATGTTCTGCGGGAGCAGATCGCGGACGGCTGGACGCGGTACCACGCGGCTGAGTTCGACGCGGTGATGAAGGCGCTGCCGGATTTGATCTCGGATGCACGTACCGCCACGGTCTCGGGCTCCGGCAGCGACCAGGGCGCCAGTTTCTCGGCGCTGGGCAAGGTGCTTCAGCTCGCCGGACACGTCGCCGTGCGGATGGGGAAAACAGACCTCGCTCTGGTCAGTCTGGAGCGCGCGATAGATGCCGCGGCGTGTTCCTCCGACCCTCTGCTACGCCCCATGATCGTCAATTCTGTGGCGTGGACATATCAGCGGCAGGGGCGTTTGGAAGACGCCTTGAACATCGCCCTGCATGCCGCCGACGACGCCAAGCACGGCGGGCACACGGACACGGCTGACGGCCTGAAGGTCTGGGGCGCGCTGAGGATGTCCGCAGCCACGTCTGCTGCACGCAGTAACGACTACCAGCGTGCGGCCGAGTTGATGGAGAACGCGGAGCAGGAAGCCGCCCGTGTGGCCAAGCTGCCGCAAGGCAGCGACAGCCGCATGGTCAGCGTGTTCAGTCCGTCTTCGGTGCGTATTGAGCGCGTCCGGCTAGCCGTTCAGTACGGACATCCCGAGGATGCGCTATCCCTGGCAAAGGGCATGCGGTTGGGCAAAGACGTCCCGCCGTCGTGGCGGACGTGGCTACTGCTGGACGTGGCGCGAGCGCATACGGATCTTGGGGACGCGGCCGGGGCGGTGAGGACCCTGGAGTCCCTTCGCCGCGCGGCGCCGACGTGGATGCAGCACCACACTCTGGCCGTAGCCATCGTGCGTGATCTATGGGCGCTCCCCAATCATCCGCCAGGGCTCCGCCCGTTGGCCGAGTTCCTGGGCGTCGCCGAGTAGCGTCGCGAAAGTGGGACGTTCCATCCCTGTCACCCTGTGTAGCGAATCGATTCCATGGGTCGGACAGCACCCCGGCGACCGTGCAACCGGCCCCGGGGCGTGGCCGACCACCAAGGAGTCGACATGGCCGAGAGTACGACCCCCGTGCCAGCGCCGAAAAGCAGCCCTGAAGCGCAGGCCCCAGCGACCGCGCAGGAACTTTTGGCCGTTGCCTGCTGGCTGGCCGAGGCCGACCCCAGCCCGGGCCGGGTGTGGGCGCAGTGGGAGCGGTACGGTGTCGCGCTGCTCCCGCTCGGGTCCCGGTTCGACGCACTCCGTATTCCGCCGAGCGGGTCCATCAGGCGGTGGGCAGCGAGGAAGCGGAGACCGTGGCCACCGTGCTGGCCGCCTGGCTGGGCGGGCCAGTGATCCGGGACTTCCGCAGCAGTATGGGCCCGTACTACGTGCTCATCGCGCCGGGCTCCGACTGGGGCGGCCCGGGCGAGCGGCTCACCACCGGCACCTACCTCGGCGTCCCCCGCCCCGGGCACGCGACCACGCTTTCCCGCTGGGTCGTACTGTCTCCTTATCCGGGTGCCCTGGGTGACACCCGGCGCTTGTGCGCGCTGCTCGCGTCGAGCGAGTCCCTCAGGGTGGTGCACGGATGAAAACCGCACCCGCACCCTCCCCTGACCCTGACAACTACGTGGACGACTACGAGTTCCCGGACCTGTACGGGTCCTACCGCGCCCACCTCAATGTCTGCCCCCTCATCCACACCGGCCTCCTCGCCAACTGCGTCGAAGGCGTCCGCCTCGCCGCCGCCTGGCTGGATGAGGACTGGCCCGGCTACGGAGCAGCCGGAACCACCCCACGCTTCTCCTGGCGGGAGCCAACTCGTGCCTGACCTGCCCCACAGCCTGCTGTTGGCCATAGTGCCCGCCCTCAGCACCCTCCGCGCAGAACAGCGATCCGGCGCCGTGTGCGTGTGGTGCCCGCGCTCGCTGCCGCCCGGCGAAGGCATCGACCTCAGCCCTGACGGCCGCCTGCGCACCTGCCCGCCCTGCCACACGATCCAGACCCGGGTCCTTGTGACCTACCTCGACTGGTACGACCACGGCATCACCTGCCTGTACTGCCCCCTGGGCCCCTGCGAGCGCGGCGAGGTGCTGGGCGCCCAGCACCTCGCCGCCCGGGAGCGGGCGGGGAAGCCGGAGCTGTCGTGCGTGGGCTGCCGGACCCCCATCGCCCCCGGTGAGGCGATTCGTCCGCACCTCTGGCAGGGCATGAGCGGGCCGGTTCACGGCTACCTCCACGCCCGCCGATGCCCGACCTCTCCGGCGCCGTACGGCGTGGTCGGGGCGACTCACGCACCCTGATCGGCGGGTGCCTGCGGATCTGGCCGCCCTGTCCGGCAGGTGCGGTGCCGTGCCCCGGCCGACCGGCCGGGCCGGATGCCTGCTTGTTGCTGGCCGGTCAGGCCGCGGGCGGGATGTTGTGGTTGACGCGGAAGAGGTTGTGCCGGTCGTAACGGCGCTTGAGTGTGGTGAGGCGTTCGTAGTCCCGCGGCCGGTAGGCGCGGCGTACTCGCGTGGCGGTCTTGTCGTGGTCGGTAAGGAAGTTGGGCTGGGTGTGCCCGGTCAGTGAGGGGCCGAGGATGTCGAAGAGCTGCTGCTGCCGGGCTTCGAGGGCGGTGTCCTTGCCCGGGTCGGGTGCCACGTCCGCGACGAACAGGTTGAAGGCGGCATCGCGCGGTCCGACCGCGTTCGGGTGTTTCGGGGCGCGTGCGAGCGCGCCGCCGAGGTGGCGGATCTCGACGATCATCGGGGGCCGGTCGGCGTCGGGGCCCGCGGCCCGCAGGAGGCGTCGCAGTGTCGTGTCGTCCAGTGCCCGTAGTGCACCGGCGCGTTCGCGCGTTCGGATCGGGCCGGCCGGATCGGCGTAGATCTTGGCGATGTCGGTGTACGGCATCTCGGCCACGCTGTCCTGGGCGGGGTTGAGGGCGCGCAGCGGGCGCAGCAGTTTCTCGCCTTCGGTCGCGTTGCCGGTGAACGCGACGCGCAGTTTGGCGAGGGTCTTGCCGCGCAGTGGGTCGGGGAAGGCCGGGCTGTCGGTGGGGACGTTCACGATGACCAGTGAGGTCGTCATGCGTTCGGTGAGGTTGCGGGTGAACTTCTGGTAGGCCCTGAGGAGTTCGGGTATGCCGCCGGTGAACAGCATGTTTCCGCCGTACAGGCGGGTGAGGGGGAAGAGTGCTGTCTCGATTTCGGTGATCACGCCGAAGTTGGACTTGCCGCCGCGTACTGCCCAGAAGAGGTCGGCGTCGCGGTGCGGGGTGAGCCTGCGCCGCCGTCCCTTGGCGTCGACCAGGTCGACGCGGGTGACGTGGTCTGCTGCGTAGCCGACCGTGCGTCCGATCACCGGGAGGCCGCCGCCGCTGGTGTATCCGGTGACGCTGACGTCGACCGCTGAGCCGCTGGCGGGTGCCAGGCCGTGGGCGGCTGCCGCGTCGATGAGTTCGGAGAAGAGCACGCCGGGGCTCACCGCGGCGGTGTGCTTGGCGGCGTCGATGCGGATGCGCTTGAGGTGGCGGGTGTTGATGAGCAGCCCGCCGTGCGCCGAGCGGGAGATGCCGTGGCCGGTGGCCTGCACGGCGATCGGTACGCGGTGGTGCGAGGCGATGCGCACGGCGGTGGCGATGTCATCGGCATGGCACGGTACGACGATCGCCGCCGGGTGGTGGTCGATGACCCGGTGGTACGCGGCGCGTTCCGCGTCGTAGGCCGCGTCCCCGCGGACCAGTACCCGGTCGTCGGGCAGCGCGCGGCGCAGTTGTGCGGCCAGGGCGTGCTCGTCTCGGATCGTGGTCGTGCTGTGCTGGGCGGACGCCGGGTCGGCGGCCATGGCACCGGCGGCGACGGCGAGGGCGCCGGCTCCCGCGGCCTTGAGTGCGGTGCGGCGGCCGGGCTGCTGCTGTGACACCTGGTGGTTCCTTGTCTCTTGTGAACTCTCGTGTCGTACGGATACGACGACGCGGGGGCGTCACGGAGAAAGCTGGCATCTGGTGATCAACAGCGGCTCAACGGTGGATAAGTGTGCCGGGGCCGGGTGCTCAAGGAGCCTCCCGCACCCCACTCCCTGTGCTGCACAATGCGGGAGCGATCTTCAGGGGGTGCCGTCAACTCGAACCGTGGATCGCTGCTTTGCCGACGCTCAAGGAGACCTCAGCCATGAAGAGCACGATCATGCCCGCAGTCGCGGTTCTTGCCCTCACCGCCTCGTCCTTGCTGGCTGCTGCGCCTGGAGCAGGCGCCTCGCCCTCGGGCCGTTCCGGTGGCTGCAACGTCGTGAGTTACACGTCTGAGGCGGGCTGGCCCGGTGTGGACGCTCACTGGCCCGCCACAGGGCACTGGGCGACTGTCAGCAGCGGGTGCACCAGCATTGGCCTGATGACTCACCACACCCGCACGGTCAGAGTCTGCACCCCGAGCGCCTGTAACACCTGGAAGGAGGCGAAGAAGGAGGTATGGACGACGATCGCTCACAACGCGATACCCGGAAAGCAGTTCTACGTTCAGTTCCGGAACGTGAACGCGAGTAGCGGCCAGATCGCATACTGACGCGCGCCGCGGTGGCCCGGCCCTCTCCCTCGACGATGTCCGCCTGCCACCGGCCCGCCAGAGCAGCGGCCCGGGGATGGGAGGTCCGTGGCCGCGGCTCGTCGTGGGCGTGCAGCAGTGCAGTCACCGATGCCTGGGTAGATCGTTAGCCGATCATGAACAAGATCTGTTCCCTCGCCAGGGTCGCGTCCGTTCTCGGCGGCGCCATCACGCTCATCGCCACGCTCACCGGCCCCGCGGCCGCCGCGGCCGGGCCCGACAGCGGGCCCGCGGCCGCGAACCTGCACACGCTCACCTGCTACGAGAACCAAGACCTGACGGGCGGAGACCAGATTTACCTCCAGGTCAACGGCCAGACGGTCTGGAGCTCCGCCGACTCCATCAGCTGTGATCACGATTCCCCGGTGGCGGTGCCGGTCAACCGCCTCGCCAAGACGGGCGACACCGTGTCCCTCTACGACGAGGACTTCCCGGATGCCGACGACCACCTCGGCAGCGACACCGTGGAAGGAAGCAGGGGAACCCTGACCTTCAACCTCGACGATGCCCTCTACACCCTGGTCTACGGCCCCGCGTAGAAGGCCTCGTACGGCCGCTCGGTCGCTGCTGGCAGGTGGTGCCATGCGTGTCCGCACGTTCCTTTGCGGTACGTCTCTCGGTGGCGGGTATCGGCCTGTGCTGCAGCAACCGCTGAACCTCTCCGTTGTTCGTCCGCTGAGCGGACCGGGGGCTGTCTTTTCCGTCGTGTCCTTGGCCATAGTCGGTGCTTGTGCGCCTGTGCGGGCGCAACAAGCGTTGATGAGGTTCACGAGCCGAGGAGGAACGATGCCGAAGTCACGGGCACCCGCCTTACCCGGCCGTCGCCAGGTGCTGCGTGTGGGCGCGGCGGCCGCGGTGGCGGCCGGGGTGCAGGGGTTCGCCGTCCCGGGCGCGCGTGCGGCGGAGGATTCCGTGCGCGCCCGGGACGGGGTCGGTGATGGCAGTACGTTCCAGGCGTGGAAGGGCGTTGCGGGCGACGAGCAAGTGTGGTGGGGCAGCCTTGTCGGCTATACCTGGAAGGCTCCGCAGCCGGTCGGCGGCGCCCGTTCCTCCTTCCGTCCGGCGCTGGCCACGATCGGCAGCTAGCCGGTCCTGGCCCGTTCGGGAAGGCGTACCGGGCCAGAGGTGGGGCGTTATCTGGGTTTCAGTCGCTCGCCGTCCGTTCTGTGCTCAACTGCATCCGGTTCGCGTGGAGGTGCTCCCAGTTCATGACGAGCCGGAAGCGCTGGTGTGTCTCCAGCCGTTCGGCGTCAGCTGGCTCCTGCCCTCGGTAGACCAGGGCGTCGCCGGCCTCCACGAGCTCGGTGAGGGCGATGCGGGTGTCTTCTGCGACCTGGTTGGTGGCGGCCGCCAGGCGGTCCAGGGAGGTGAGCACTTCCTGGGGCTCGCCCAGATCGTCGACCAGGTGATCGATGAGGGCGTCGACGAGCGGACTGGTCCGCGTCGTCCACCGGATCCGGGCGAGGCGTTCGGCCAGGCCGGCGTCCAGGGGCAGCAGGTCACCGGGCAAGGGCAGGGCGGCCGGCATGGACCATCGGGTACCGGCCGGGGTCTCTTCGCGGTGGGCCAGCCCCCATGTGAGGTAGAGCTCGGACAGCTCCCGTACGGTCGCGGGCGCCGGGTAGCCGGCGGCGGTGAGCATGGCGCCGAACGTCTCCCATCGGCTGGCCTCGTATGCCTCGCGTCCCTCCGGCGCTTCGTCGTCGTCCCATTCCTCATCGGGCCAGGAGAACGAGAGCGCAGCGTCGAGGTCGCCGCCGAGCAGGTTCCAGTGGCCGTCGAAGATCTCCTGCAGGAGGTCGTCCAGGGAGCCGGTGAAGCCGGGCTGGCTGGCGGTCCCGATCAGCATCGTCAGTGGGAAGCCCTGGCGGGGCAGGACGTGCTCCCAGCCCGAAGCCCACCAGTCGTTGTGCATCGACATGTCCCGGCGTTGCCCGGGCACGGACGAGTTGTCAGCCATCCGGTGAACCCCTTTCCTCTGTGCTCGAGAAGGCGGTCGGACGCCCGCAGAGTACGCGTTACGGGGCCGCCGGAACGTCGAAATGCCGAGAATCTGATACTGAAGGGTCATGCCGGGGTGGCACGTCTGTGAGGGGTCTGTGTGCTGGTCAGCCTTCGTGGTCCGGGCCCGGGTGGGCTGTCCGGTGGGCAGGGGGTTCCAGGTTGTTGTCGGCGACCGTCAGGTGGTTGTCGGCGACCGTCATTCCCCTACTGCGTGCATAGCTCAACCATGTAGGCCTCCGGGGCCTTCGGGATCTCCGAAGCAGTGCCGCTCCCCTGGCCTGACCGGCTGCAGTGTCAGGGGTTTTCTCGTTGCTCCACAGCGCGGCCGATGAGTTTGTGGCTTCCGGCCGGTCCAAGCTGGTGACACTGAGGAAAGGACACCGTCATGTCGGAGCTTCTCGTCGATTTCATCACCTCCCTCGACGGCTACGCGTCGGGAGAGGGATGGCCCGGGTTCTGGGGTCTGGAGGGCCCGGAGTACCTCGCGTGGCTCGGCGAGCAGCCCGAGGCCACCTACCTGATGGGAGCGAACACCTACCGTCTGATGTCGGGTTTCGCCGCGGGCGAGGTCCCGGGTGGCCAGGACGAGTTCAGGCCCGAGGAAGAGGCGTCCGTCGACGAGCTCACGCAGGCGTCGAAGGTGGTGTTTTCCTCCTCGCTCGAGGAGCCGCTGACGTGGGCCAACTCCACGCTCGTCCGCGATGACGCCGTTGAGGCGGTCCGCGCCATGAAGTCGAGTGGCTTGGGGCTCCTCAGCACGATCGGCAGCCTCAGCCTGTGCCGGTCTCTGCTACGAGCCGGGCTCGTCGACCGCTTCCGGGTCGTGATGTTCCCGGTGATCACCGGGGCCACGGGCGAAGAACGCATCTACGACGGCTATCCGGACGTTGCCCTCGAGATGACCGGGCACCGCACCTTCGACGGCCGCATCCAGCTGGTCGAGTACAGGCCCCGTGTGCTTGAGCACCCGCCGCTCGGCGTGCCTGCGTGACATCCCCCTGTCCGCGCCTGTGGATCAGCGAGCGGCACCTGTGTGGTCGGCGGCGGTGATCCTGCCGGTGCTGAGCGGGAGGCAGGGGCTTCCCTGAGGCCCCTCTGAGGTGTGTCCCTGAGTCACTTCAGGGGCATCCCCGATGCCGGGGCGGCCGGTGCGGTGGTGAGCTTGATCCATGCGCCGACACTCGACGTTCTCGCCAACTCCGCGCGCCCTGGCCGCTCTTGGTGCCGCCGTGGGGCTGCTGCTCTGCCTCGCGGCGGCGCCTGGGGCCCTGGCCGACGAGCGCCATCCTCCCCCGCCCCCGGGCCCGCACGCGCGGCTCCAGGCGGTCCTCGACCGGATCGCCGAGGAGGGGACACCGGGCGTCGTGGCCCAGGTCCGGGACGCTCGCGGCGGGTGGAGCGGCCGGGCGGGCGTGGGCGACCTCGACGACGGGCGGCCGCGCAGCGTCCACGACAAGTTCCGCATCGCCAGCGTGACCAAGCCGTTCACCGCCGCCGTCCTGCTCCGCCTCGAAGCGCGGGGACGGCTCTCGCTCGACGACAGCGTCGAGCGGTGGCTGCCGGAGGTGGTGCGCGGCAAGGGCTACCGGCCGCGGCACATCACCCTGCGGCACCTGCTCAACCACACGAGCGGCATCTTCGACTACAACATGGACGCCGCCTTCCGCGCCCGGTACGCGGGCGACGCGTTCGACGAGAACCGCTACCGGAAGTGGACCCCCGAGCAGCTGGTGGGCATCGCGCTCGCCCACCGGCCGAACTTCCAGCCGGAGCAGGGCAGCAGGCCGGGAAGGCCCGGGAAGTGGGACTACTCGGACACCAACTACATCCTCGCCGGAATGGTCATCGAGAAGGCCTCGGGCGTCTCGTACAAGGAGGCGGTCGAGCGGTTCGTGATCGAGCCGCTCGGCCTGCGCGACACCAGCGTGCCCGGCGCCTCGCCCGGGCTGCCCGGCCCGCACGCGACGCACTACTCCACGCTGTTCGAGGAGGGGCCGCAGGTGCGGGTGCGCGACGTCACCGAGTTCAGCCCCACGGTGGCGTTCTCGGCAGGGCAGCTGATATCGACCGTCCGTGACGTCAACACCTTTATGGCCGAGCTGCTGGGCGGCGATCTCCTCCCCGCCGCCCAGCGGCGGGAGCTGCTCGACGCCGTGCCCGTCGACGGCGACAAGGGGCACGGCGGTCCCAAGGACGTCTACGGCCTCGGTATCCGGCACTTCAAGCTCGCGCCGGGCTGCTGGGCCTGGGGCCACGGCGGCATGGTCCCCGGCTCGGCCACCCGGGCGGTGGTGTCGGCCGACGGGCGGCACGCGATGACCATGAACAGGAACGGGGACTGGGGTGAGCAGGAGCTGGAGGACCGAGCCGTGCGCACGGAGTTCTGCAAGCGCTGACAGAGCACGACTGCGGCGCTCTCCGCAGTGATCACCTGTGGTGTTCCGGAACACGCCTCGCTCTCGCTCACTCCGCCGGGTCTGTCGCTCCGCTGGTTGCCTGCTCGGTCAATCCGGACGGGGGCGAGCCGCCATGGAGCAGCGCGTGTCCCAGAGGAGTCAGGGCGTGGCGTACCCCTGGGCCCTCTCGCCGGGTGGTGAGCAGGCCCGCGGCGCGCAGGACTGAGGCGTGGTGGCTGGCGGTGGCGGCGGAGGTGCCGGTGCGCCGGGCCAGTTCGGCGGTGCCCGCGGGGCTGCGCGCGGCTTCGAGCGTGCGGGCGCGGGTGGTGCCGAGCAGGGCCGTCAGGCCCTGGCCGGCTGCCGTCGTGCCCGCCGTCATCACGGCGGCGGCGTCGATCAGGGAGTGCATGAGCGGATAGCGCAGGACGAAGGGCCGCTCGGGTTCGGCGTTGTCCACGAGGACGAGCGGGCGGGAGCAGAAGAACGTCGGTACGAGCAGCAGCCCGCGGCCGCGGAGTTCGAGGTCGGTGTCCTGGGCGCAGGGCACGGTCAGCACGCCTGCGGCCCAGGAGATCTCGGGGTGCAGGGTGTGGAGGAGTCCTTCGACGCCCGTGTCGAGGGTCGTCTTCGCCCGCTGGGTTCGCTCGGCCTGCGCGGATGCCAGGAGCTGTGCCCAGTAGGGGGCGACGGCCAGGGCGTGGTAGGAGTGCAGTTGGCGCCGGACGAGGGCCGCCCATCCCCGGTCCCCGTGGTGCAGTTCGTGGATCCACTTCGGAACACGGGGCCGCAGCAGCCGGGTGGCGTGCCAGTCCGCGGACCACTGGCCCGTGGGCAGGGACCAGGTGTGGTCGAGGCTGTCGGCGAGGCTTGGGGTGGCGGCGTGGGTGAACGCCTCGGGGATGTATTCGCCCAGGCCCGCGGGGGCCAGGTCGAGCAGGAGGCGCATCTCGGGCCGCAGCGCGCGGCGGGTGCATTCGCGCCAGCCCGACAGGCCCGCGCTGGAGGGGTGGTCGGGCCGCTCGGCCTGGAGCAGCGGCAGGCTCAGGATGGTCTCGGCGAGCGGGTCGGGGGCTTCGGCGAACCGGAGGCGGATTAGGTCCTCGGCGGTGAAGTGGATGCGTAACACCGTCGTTTCTCCCGGGGCTCGGTGGGTCGTGGAGCATGCGGAAGCACAGGTCCGCCGCGCTTGACCGGTCGCAGTGCGCGATCACGCTAGACGGGTGGGGGCGCGGAATGGCGGGCGGCCAGGGTCATCTGGCCAAAACCCCCGCACGGGACGGTGGAATGTCTGGATTCGATGTTCCTCGAAGGGCTTTGAGGGACGTGTGGGGCCGCCGCGAGACTTGCCCGCGAAGGGGGAGGAACCGTCCGGTCCGCCGCGGCGGGCCGGACGGCCCCCGGCCAGCATCCGCATCCGGTCCAGGGAGATGTCCTCGTATGAAGCTCACCAGTTCGTTCACCGTCCGCGCCGGGATCGCCGCGGGCGCCGCCCTCGCGGCCAGCGCCGTGCTCGCGGGCCCGGCGCATGCCGGGGTCTCCGGCCAGTACACGTTCCAGAACGCGGGCACCGGCAAGTGCCTGGACGTGCAGGCCGGTTCTTCGGCGGACAACACCCCTCTCCAGCAGTTCAGCTGCAACGGCAAGTCCCACCAGCGGTTCTCGCTCAGCTTCGAGGTGGACAACCCCACGTCCCTGATGAGAGCCGCCCACTCCAACAAGTGCATGCAGGCCTTTGGTACGACGCCCGGCACCGGCGTCGTCCAGCGGCCCTGTGACAACGTCTCCGGGCAGCGCTGGGAGTTCATCGAACTGGGCGGCAACAAGGTCACCGTCAAGAATGTCGCGAGCGGCCTGTGCCTCGACGACGGCGCGGCGCCCTCCGGCAGCCGCCGTGAGGTGCGCCAGACGGTCTGCACGGGGGCCGCGACCCAGGTGTGGGCCCGCTCCTGACCCGCCCCGCGCGGGTGCGGCCGCACCTGACGGCCGCACCCGCGCGCGGGAACGGTCCCGGGCAGCGCCTAGGCCCGGGCGAACTCACGCTCGAGGCTGTGTACCGTCCCAGAGCACTTGGCACTCGACGTCTTGCCGTACTTGTTGCGCGGGATCGGGGACACCCACTTGCCGTAGATGAAGCCCTTGCCAGGACACACGGCAACCACCCGGTACTTGTAGAAGTGCGGAGCGTTGGTGTAGCCGCACTTGGCATTCGCCTTGTGGCCGCCCTGCGACTTCCACGTCTTGCACTTGGGGACGCTCATCGCCTCAGCGGGACTGGTCATGAATGTTCCCGACATCAAGGCCATGACGGCGACGCTCGCCGCAGCGGCCGCTCGGAGAGAACGCATGCTTACCACCTTCGTTCGAACCGGATACAGGGAGGATCACGCGGGCGTTAGGGGGCGACGAGCTGGTTCTCCTTGCCGATGCCGGAGGCGTTTCCCTCGGTGTAGAGGCTGAGTTCGCCGTCGGACCAGCGCACGAGCGTGTCGTCCGGCCAGGGGTTGGCGCTGAAGTCGCCGCCGGTGACGAGCTTGGCGTGGGTCCAGAGCTGGTTGGGCGCCTTCCACTGGTGCTCGCCCCATGTGCTGCCGGTGCCGGTGAAGTCGTCGTAGAGGGTGAGTTCGCCGTCGGACCAGCGCACGACGAGGTCCCAGGTGTTGCCTTGGGTGTAGTCGCCGGAGCCGATCTCAACGGCGTGCTTCCAGAGTTTGCCGGGGCTGACGACCTTGATCTCTTTGCCGAGCTTCTTGCCGTCGCCGGTGTTCTGGTACAGGGTCAGCTCTCCGTCGGACCACCGGACCACGAGGTCGTCCTGCCACTTGTTGCCGCCGTAGCGGCCTGCGGTGATGGCTTCGGCGTGCTTCCAGGTGCCGTTGGGCGCGACCAGCTGGATCTCGCCGTGGAAGCCCTTCTCGTCGACCGAGGGGTAGAGGGTGACCTCGCCGTCGGACCACCGCACGATGAGGTCGGAGCCGTTGTCGCCGGTGAAGTCGCCCGCGACGACCTGCTTGGCGTGGTCGGCCCACAGTTTGTTGGGCTTCATGACCCTGAACTCCTTGTCGAAGTAGTTCAGGCCTTTGTCCGCGCCCCGGTAGACGGTCAGCTCGCCGTCGGACCACTTCACGAACATGTCCATGCGGTCTTCCGGGACGGGCCCGTTCAGGGCGAAGTAGCCCGAGGCTATGTCCGTGGCGTGCTTCCAGGTCGACGCCGACGGCAGCACGATGGGCGTCGGCTTCTTCCCGGCCACAGCTGCGTCGTAGATGTTCTTGAGGTCGTTGTCGAAGTAGGACGAGTACGAGGTGTTCGGGCTGTGCCCCCCGGTCTTCCAGCCTCCCGTCACCCCGATGACCCGGGGCTCTTCGCTGCCCGCCGTGATGAAGGGCCCGCCGGAGGTCCCGGAGACGTATCCGTCGCAGTCGATCTGCGAGAAGGTGCCGCCCTTCCAGCCGTCCGCACTGCCGGTGGTGTACTTCTTCATGGGCGAGATGCAGTCCAGCGGGTCCTGCTTGGGCTTGAACCCCGGGTAACCGATCACGCGGGTCTTGGGGTGGTCGAAGCCGGAGCCATAGCCGATCTTGATGGCGCCGACGACGTCCTGGAGCTTCTTGCCGTCGCTGCGGGTGCCGGTCTTGAGGAGGGCGAAGTCCAGCCCGGTGTAGTCCTTGTCGCCGCCCCGTCGCATATAGCGGGGGTCAGCGTAGATCTGCCCCTTGGTGATGGGGAAGATGCCGTGGGGCTGGGGCTTGCTCTTGCTGTGCTGCGGGACGAAGACGAGCTTCTCCTGCCGGTCGCTGCTGTCGAAGCAGTGCGCGGCGGTGAGCACCATGTTCTTTCCCGGCGACGGGACGACCGTGCCGCCGCAGAAGCGGTAGAAGAGGTCACCGTTGTCGTTGCGCTCGGCCCAGTAGAAGGTGCCCACTTCCTTGATGCCCTGGAACGGGCGGGAAGGAGAGCGCAGCCTCTTCTGGCGTGCGGCTTGGGGCAGTTGTGCCTCTCGGGCCTGCTGCTCCTGGACCGGGTCCGCCTCGTCCATGCGCTCCGGTGTCCAGAACTTCTCCAGCTCGCCGGCTTCGTCCGTAGTCGGTTCGTCCGCAGTCGGTTCGTCCGTCGCGGACCCGGAGGGCGCTGGGGCGGAAGGAGACGGGAGGCCGGGTTGCCCGGCAGTCGGTGCGGGGCTCGGCAGGCTGGTGGAGGGCGTCTGCGGTGCGGGACTGGTCGACGGGTGCGGACTGCTGGCTTCTGGTGCGGGCTGTGTCGTGCCCGGCGTGGGATCGGCCCACGCGGGTGTGTGGATGGTGATGGCGGCCGCCATGGCAGCCACGACCGTCAGGCTGTGTCTCAGCCTCAACTTTCCCCCCTCGTACGGACGTACAGGCCTTGGTCAACAGGCCCACGAAGTTAAAGATCATGAATTACGCCGCGCCCCCCTGTCGATGTGATCCTGAGTAAAGATTCTTTTACGTTGCGTGAGGCAACCTGGTGAGGGCCGTGGGGCTCTCCTTCTTCGCGTCGCACGATCGATTGGAGAGCACGGCAATGAGCCCACGTGAAGGCAAGAGGCGCAGGCGGCAGTACGCGGCCGCAACCGCCGTCGTGGCCGCGGGAGTGCTGGTCGTCTCGGCGTGCGGGACCGACGGCGCACCGCAGTCGGCGGAGAGGCGCGCCTCCAACCCGCCTGGGCAGCACGGCGACAAGATCCCTGGCTACAAGCGCGCCTACGCCGCCGGTTACGAGGAAGGCCGCAAGGTCTACGACGACGGGGGCAAGGGTGCGGCGGTGCGCGAAGTCGTGCACGGCGGCTGCGCCCGCCGGGCCCTGGACGCCGGCGCCCGTGCCGATGGGGACCGCGGGTCCTGGGTGAAGGGCTGTCAGGACGCCGTGCAAGGCGGGCCGAAGGAGCCGCCGGCCCGTCCGATGAGCAAGAAGGAGTCACATCCCGCGCTGCTGAAGGACTTTCGCGCGTGGGCGCGCACCGAGGGGGACGGGCCGTTGGGCCGGCACGCCGACCAGGTCTTCACCGTCAAGCTCACCGGGCCCGACTACGACGTCGAAGTGCGCACCGACTACACCTCGCGGGGCCAGGCCAAGGACTTCGCCGGCGTCTTCGCGGAGTGGTGGGACGGGGATGACGGCCCCGGTGTCGCCAGGAGCGTCCTCATTCTCGATGGACGCGACCGGCGCATCGCCGTCCGGTCGCTGTGAGGGAGCTTCCCGGCGTCCCCCTCCCCGCGTGCTGGATGCTGACCGCTGTCCTGCTTGCGGCCATGACCACGGCCTGCACCGGTTCCGCACCCCACACCACCGGCTCGTCCTCGCGAACTGCCGGGCCCGGGGCGGCCGGAGTGGGTGATGCGCTCTTCCCGGCGCTGGGCAACGGGGGGGGGTACGACGTCTCCCATTACGCCCTCGCCCTCGACTACGTGCCCGAGACCAACCGTCTCAAAGGCACCGCGACCATCACCGCACGTGCCACCCAGGGGCTGAGCCGGTTCAACCTCGACCTCGCCGGGCTCACGGTGCGAACGGTCACGGTGGATGGCACGAGAGCGCGCTTCACGCGGAAGAAGAACGAGCTGACCCTCACACCGACGAGGGCGATCGAGAACGGCGAGGTCTTCGAGGCCGCCATCACGTACGACGGCACGCCCAAGATGATCGAGGGCTCCGACGGAGGCACCGAGGGCTGGATCGAGACGGACGACGGCGCGACCGCCCTCGGCGAGCCCACCGGCTCGATGACCTGGTTCCCGGGCAACCATCACCCCTCCGACAAGGCCACGTACGACATCACGGTCAGTGTGCCCAAGGACGAGGACGGCGATCCGTACGACGTGGTGAGCAACGGGGAGCTGAAAAGGGAAGAGGACACGGGCCGTCGCGTCACCAGAAGGTGGAGCAGCGATGAGCCCATGGCGAGCTACCTCGCCAACGTGGCCGTCGGGTACTTCGAGATCCACAAAGGGCTGGACCTCCGATGGCCTGCCCGTCTACGTCGCCGTCGATCCCGACGAGACGGAGGACGCCGAAGAGGTCAAGGACCTGGTGCCCGAGATCACCGACTGGGCCGGCGAGCGCTTCGGCCCGTACCCCTTCTCTTCCGTCGGTGCCGTCGTCGACCACCTTCCCGGCCTCGGTTATGCGCTGGAGACCCAGACCAAGCCGTACTTCGACTCCGGAGGACACGCTGCTGGTCCACGAGCTCGCACACCAGTGGTTCGGCAACTCGGTCACTCCACGCCGGTGGAAGGACATGTGGCTGAACGAAGGCTTCGCCACCTACGCGGAATGGCTCTGGCAGGAGGACCACGGAGGCAAGAGCGCCCAGGAAATCTTCGAGTCCTTCTACGAGGGCACCCGCCCCGAGAGCGAAGGCATCTGGGACTTCCCGCCGACCGATCCGCCCAGCGCCGGACGGGTCTCCGACTCACCGGTCTACGGCCGGGGCGCCATGACCCTGCACAAGGTGCGCGAGGCCGTCGGCGACACGGCCTTCTTCGACATCCTCCGGGGCTGGACCAAGCGTCACCGGCACAAGAACGTCGACACTGAGGACTTCCTCGTCTTCTGTGAGGCGAAGGCCGGGAAGGATCTCACCGAGGTCTTTGACACGTGGCTCTTCGGTGAGTCGAAGCCGAAAGACCCCTGAGAGCGGATCTCGCGCCCCATCGGCAGGGCGCCGCCTCTGGCCGGTGCCGCCCGGTGCCCTCCTGGAGAGGGCCGGGCGGTTGAGTGTGCGCAGGCGTCCCCTGTCTGTCGTGTGATCCGGCGGGGGACGCCCTTGCGGTCGGCGTGTCTTCCGGCTTGCTGACCGGGAGGGAGCGTTGCCTCGTTGGCGCTGCTCGGCCGGAACTCGTATCCGTCCAGGGGCCGGGATGTTGCTGGGCCCCGGCCCCGCCGCGGCTCTGCCCGGTGGTCCGCTACAGGTGCGGGGTGGTGCGCGGCTCGATCCGGTGGTCGAAGGCGGCACCGCCGACGCCGACCGTGGTCATTCCGCCGTCGATGGTGAGGACGGTCCCGTTGACGTAGGAGGCGGCGGGCGACAGCAGCCAGCCGATCGCCTCGGCGACCTCCCCCGGGTCGCCCGGCCGCCCGGCGGGGTTCAGCCGGTTCGCCTCCTCGTACGCCGCCTCGGTACCGCCGGCCAGCCCTGCCTCCGCCGCGAACCGCGCCATGCGCTGGTCGGCCATCTCCGTGCGCACCCAGCCCGGGCACACCGTGTTGGCCCGCAGCCCCTGCGGCCCGTAGTCGACGGCCACGGAGCGGCACAGGTGCAGCAGAGCGGCCTTGGACGTCGCGTAGGCGGCGTTGCCGGCGCTGTTGCGGAGCGCGGCGACGGAGGCGACCGCGACCACCGCGCCGCGGGCGGCCAGCAGATGCGGCAGCGCGGCACGCAGCAGCAGGAACGGGCCGGTGAGGTTGGTCCTCATCAGCTCTTCCCAGTCCTCGACCGTGGTGTCGCCGACCGCGCCCCCTCCCCCGGTTCCGGCGTTGAGCACCAGGCCGTCGAGGCTTCCGTAGGTCTTCAGCGTCGTCTCGACGAGCTCGCGCACGGCATCGGGGTCGGCGGCGTCGGAGGGGTGGGCCAGTGCTCCGGTCTCCTCGGCGACCCGGCGCAGGGGCTCGGGCCGCCGCCCGGAGATCACGACCTGGTGCCCGTCCGCGCGCAGCAGCCGGGCGGTGGCGGCCCCGATTCCCGTTCCCCCGCCCGTCACCAGGACAACACGCTGTTCCGCCATGGTCGTTCGCCTCCGAAGGTCGTCTTCCGGTTCCCCGTACGGCGAGCATACGAAGCGGTGGTGCCGCCGGGCCGGTGGGGTGCTGCTTGGGTTTCAGGGGGCGTCGGCTTGTCGGCTTGTCGGTGTGCCGGTGGCTCGGGTGCGGGGCTGCGGTGTGCTGGGGCTGTTCGGCTGTGGGGGCCTTCGGCGCTTTGAGCACGCGTGGTGGTGGGGCCGCGTCATTGCTGTCACTGGTGGCCGCGGTGACGTCTGCGGCGTCGAGTGCGGAGTTGACCGCGCCGAGGGCCTTGGGCTCCGGCGTGAGCTTCCACGTGGTGTCCACCGTGAAGGTCACCGAATCGGACCACCCGGGGCTCCAGTGCGTGCCGTCGTCCGTCGTGGCGCGGAAGGTGTAGGTCTTGCCGTTGACCGGCTTGCCTTCCGGAACGGCGACCTGGGACGTCTTGCCGGTGGCCACGGGGCCGGCGGCCTTCACGGTGGAGACGGCCTTGCCGGTCTCCTTGTCCGTGATCTGGTACGTGCCCCGGACCATGTCGTTCTCATCGGCGTCCTGCGGGGTGAAGCAGGGTGGGGGTCAGGGTGTTGAGCTTGTAGATGCCGCCCTCGGTGACGTAGGGAGGCCCGGCCTGGAGGCTGGCGCCGATACGGCCTTGCGACCAGGGCGTTGGCGAAGAGGGAGGTTTCCCAGGTCATGCACGAGCGGGCGACCCTCTTCTGCTTCTACGCCGCGTCCGCCCGGTCCCCGGGCCTGCCGAGCTTGAGGTCGGTCGACGCGGACTGGTCGGTGGTGTCGCCCTGGGCCCCGCGCGCCCGATGTTGCCGCCGTCCTCCTGCTCAACGCCGATTGTCAGTGGTGGGTGAGACGGTAGGTCCATCGACTCGGATGAGGGGGAGCGGTCATGTCCGGAAGTCAGAACTACATCAATCATGTTGCTCTTGTGCTGGATGCCAGTTCGTCCATGTCACACCTGAGCGGCAAGGTCGTCGAGGTGGCCGACCAGCAGATCGCCTATCTGGCCCGCCGTTCGGAGGAGCTCGACCAGGAGACCCGGGTCACGGTGTACGTCTTCGCGGACACGGTGGAGTGCGTCATCTACGACAAGGACGTGCTGCGCATGCCGTCCTTGAAGCAGCTGTACCAGGCAGGGGGCATGACGGCGCTGCTGGCGGCCGCGCTGAAGTCGCAGCGGGAGCTGGCGCAGACAGCCCAGCTGTACGGCGATCACAGCTTCCTGACGTTCGTGCTGACCGACGGTCAGGAGAACGTCAGCCATCGCTGTCCGGACGCCCCTTCTGGGGATCCGCGTGAACTGGTGCAGGCGGTGGCCAGGTTGATCGAGACGCAGGAGGACAACTGGACGCTGGCCGTCCTGGTGCCGGACCAGATGGGCAAGCGCGAGGCCATGCAGTGCGGCTTCCCGAAGGACAACATCGCCATCTGGGACGCCACGAGCACGCAGGGCCTGGCGGAGGCCGGGCTGGTCATCCAGCAGGCCACGGAGAAGTTCATGGTGGGCCGCGCCCAGGGCATCCGGGGATCGCGGGCGGTGTTCTCCACGGGTGCGGAGGCGGTCAACAAGGACACCATCGAGGCGGCGGGGCTCACCCCGGTCGATCCGTCGACGTACCAGCTGATTCCGGTGGCGCGTGAGGCGGCGATCCGGGACTGGGTCGTCGAGTGCGGGCACACGTACCGCACCGGTGGCGCGTTCTATCAGTTGAGCAAGTCGGAGAAGATCCAGGCGCGCAAGCAGGTGGCGGTCCTGGAGAAGAAGACGGACCGGTTGTACATGGGTCCGGAGGCCCGGGCGCTGCTCGGCCTGCCGGACACGGAGGTGCGCGTGAAACCGGACCACAACGACGACTTCACGATCTTCGTGCAGAGCACCAGTGTGAACCGGAAGCTGGTCGCGCATACGCGGCTGCTGCTCATCTGATGCCGTAAGGCTCCCGCCAGCCGGTCAGGCGGTGCGGCTGGCGGGGCCACGGTCATCAGGCCCGGGTGCGGGCGGCACGGCGCCAGACAAGCGCCGCGATTCCTGCAGGGATCGGTAGCGTTCTCCAAGCACGGCCGATTCGCCGGCCCGCATCGGCTGCCAGGCGGAAGCTACTCGGCTCCTCGGCGTCAGCGAGACCGCGCGGAGGCACCCGGTACACCACGCGTGACGGGGGGCGTGCCCGACGAGCCCCTGCCTCACCCGCGGGCGGAGTGGGGCAAACCGTGAAGTACCAGATCTCTGCTGGCTGTTCGGGAGTACCGTCGCTTCATGGACGGCGCACGGCAGGAAGCCCCCGTGGAGCCCCGGCCCGAGTATCCGCCCAGGACCCCGACCCCGCCGAAGAATCCCCCTTCGCCGCCCCCGCCCGGCCCGCCTGCTCCGCCGCAGAAGCGGGCCGGGACGCCGCCTGCCCGCCGCCGTGCGGCCGCGCTGATCGCGAACCGGCGTGCCGCGAACTGGGCCCTGGAATCAGCCCCCTGGTCGCAGGCGAAGACCGCGGCCAAGGTCGTCGAACAGTTGCGCTCCTGGGGGTACCTCACCAGCGCCGCGCAGCGGGAGAAGTACACCGCGGTGACCCGCCTGCTGGCCGGGGCCGCGCTGGGCGACGGCGGCCAGCGCATCACCGTCCACGTGGCCGACCAGGACGGCGCGGCACTGATCATGGCGCTCTCCCACCAGGACGGGCCCGGCCAGAACGATGAGACGCTCCTGGAGGCGATCGCCGCGCTCGGGGTGCTGTCCTGCGGCGCCGACACCGAACGCGACGAGGCGGGAAACCGGCGCTGGGCCCTGCTGGAGCTATGAGCTGAGAGGCCGAGATCGTCCGTCTCGAGCGCGCCCGTGCCTATCTGCAGCCCGGAGACGTCCGTTCGGCCGGGTGCCTGCCGGTGGAAGCAACTCCGTCCACCGTCCCCAGCGCGCGCTGGGGCACGGCGACGAGTGGCAACGTGCACTGGTTCTGCTGCGGCGGCCCTCTCCAGGCCTGTGCCTGCCTCCACGCCCTGACGGAGGCCGTGCCACAGCAAACCGCCCGTGAACCGGGTCTGTGGCACTTCGGCCGGCCCACCGCGCGTCCCACCGGCGCCGGGTCTGGCTCTCGGACTTGGGCGGATGCGCGGTGGGTTGCTGTCCGGGGCGTCTTGCCGGGGCCGGGGTGGGGAGGCCGGGTGGTGTGGTTGTGGGGTGTGTTCAGGTGAGGAGTTCGGCGAGTCGGGTCATTTCGGTGGGTGGGTCGGTCACTGGCTGGATGAGGAGTTCGTCGATGCCTGCCTGTTCCAGGGCGGTGATGCGGGTGCGGATGTCGTCGCGGGTGCCGACGAGGGCCAGGGTGGTCATCAGTGAGGGCAGGACCAGGTCCCGGTCCTGGGCTGCGATGCGTCCGAGGTAGTTGGGGTAGAGCTTGGTGTACCGGTCCGGGGCGGTGGCGGTGGTGCCGCGCCGGTTGAGGAGTTCGCGCACCGCGGCGCGTTCGTCGGGGCCGAGTTGTTGCGCGACCTCGGGTGTGTCGGCGGCGTAGTCCAGCAGTGACAGGACGAGGTGACCGGTGGCGTCCCGGGCCGCGTCGCCGGCGGGGTCCTCGTTGTCGTGCAGCAGGTGGAGTGCGGTGACCACGTAGGAGTGTGCGTGGGGGGCGGGGTCGCGGTGCGTGCTGTGGGCGGCCTGGCGGCGGGCGTCGTGCAGTGCGTGCCAGGCGGTGGGGTCGAGCAGGCCGAAGGAGATGAGGCCGGCGCCGCGGCGGCCGGCGACGGCGGCGGCCTTGGGCCCGAGCGCGGCCACGGCGAACTCGATGGGATCGGCGGTGTTCACGTGTGCGCCGGTGTGCAGGAAGCGGATGTCGCGGACCCGGTCGCCTTCGCGGTAGGCGGTCGGGCGCCCGGCGCACAGGTCCTGCAGGGCCGCGGTGAAGTGCTCAAGGGCGGCGGTCGTGGCCGGTGGCATGCCCAGGGTGCGCCGGGCGGTGTTGCCGGTGCCGATCCCGCAGATGATCCGGCCCGGGGCCAGGGCGTTGAGGCTGGCGAACCCGCTCGCTGCGGCCGGGGCCGAGCGCAGCACCGGTGAGGTCACGCCGATTCCGAGCCGGATGCGGCGGGTGGCCTTCGCGCACAGGCTCAGGGCGACGAAGGGGTCGCCGTGGACCATCGGGGTGTCGTTGACCCAGAAGCTGTGCAGGCCCAACGCCTCGGCCCGTACGGCGAGTTCCTCCACGCCGGGCTGAGCGGCGACCACGACGCCTGCACGCATCGAACCTCCAAGGCAGGTGGATCTCTTCGAGGTTGCTCATGCTGGCAGATTCCAGGGCCGGGCCCAAGGCCGGGACCGGGAAGCGGCCCGGCCCCGGCAGGGCCGCCGTACCCCCGTGGCGGCGGCCCGGTCCCGGCTCAGCGCAGCCGGGTTGCGGCGTATGTCTCGATGGCGGCCCGCTGGTATGCGGCCAGGCCCGGTGCGATCGACTCGTACACCGCGTGCCAGTGTTCGTTCTCCACGCAGGACCGGCCGATCGCGCGGTACTCTTCGGCGGTGGCGGCCCGGATGCGGGCCAGTGTGCGGTACTGGGTGTCGGTCTGGGCCTGCACCGCGTCGGCGTCCGCGGGCAGGCCGGCGGCCAGCAGTTCGGCCAGCCGGATCATCTGTGCCGTGCGCTCGCGCTCGTCGGCCTCGGTCTCGGCGTCGTTCAACGCCGCGGTGTGCCGCTCGATGGCCCCGGCCAGGTCGGGGAAGCCGTGCAGGGCTTTCATGCACTGGGCGGACCGGACGCCTTCGAACAGGTTCTCCGGCCGGCTGATGGTGATCATGTCGGTGCCGTCCTTCCTGGACTGCTCCAGTTCGGTGATCGTGCGGGCGACGGTGCCGGCCAGGACGTCCAGCCGGTCGCGCTCGGCGAGCAGCCGGTGGTAGTGGCCCCGCAGGGCCTCCAGTTCGTCGACCTGTGCGGCCAGGATCCGGCCGATCTCGGGCAGGCCCAGGTCCAGTGTCCGCAGTACGAGGATCTGCTGCAGCCGCAGCAGTTGGCGCTCTTCGTAGTAGCGGTGGCCGCCGGCCCCGGTCCGGGCCGGCGGCAGCAGGCCGATCTCGTCGTAGTGCCGCAGGGTCCGGGCCGTCACGCCCGATATCCGGGCGACCTCTTCGATCGGCCAGGCCATCGCCGCCTCCCTCGCACGTCTGCACCCGGCCGGATTCTCCGGCTCTGTTCAGGACGGTAGAGGCTTCCGCTGCGGCAGCTTCAAGGGGTCAGGGCCGGCGGCCGACGAAGCACAGGAACGCGGTCTGCGCGTCGGCGCCCGGGGGGACGGGCGTCTTCGGGCCGAAGGCCCAGGGCTGGCGCAGTGCTTCGTCCATGGGCTTGAGGTGGGCGTGGACGTGGGCGACGGCTTCGGGGTCCAGGCGTTCGTCGCCGCCGGTGGCACGGGCCAGGTCCCAGGTGTGGATCAGGACGTCTTCCGGCAGGGTCTCCACGATGTCGGCGAAGGGCATGGGGCCGGCGAAGGTGGGCATTTCGGCCCGCAGGCAGGCGGGGTCGTCGATCGCGGCGGTGAGGCCGTCGGCGATCTCCTTCCAGGCAGCCTGCGGGTCGGCGTCGGGGGCGAATTCCGGCAGGCCGCCCATGTCGGCGACGGCGATGCCGTGCAGCGGTGCGGGCTGGGTGCCGTGGACGGTGGCGAGGATGCGCCGGGATTCGTTGATCACGTGGGCGGCGATGTCGCGGGCGCTCCAGCCGGGGCAGGGGCTGGGCGCGTTCCAGCGGTCGGCGGGGACGGTGGCGAGGCGGGCGGCGAATCCGTCGGCGGTGCGGCGGAAGCGGGCGGCCGGGGCGGAGGCGGGGGTGGGGGTGGGCATGGTCGTGTTCCTCGGGGGGTGTTGCGGGGGGGATGGAAGTGCCTTGCGTGTGCAGGGGGGGTTGCAAGGTGCAGGGGTGGTGCGGCGTCTTGGGGCGGTGGGACATCTCCCGGCGGCGCTCGGTCCCGGCACCTCGCGGTGGTGCTCGGCGTCTCGCGGTGGTGCGGCGTCCCCGGGCGGGTGCGGCGCCCTGGGGCCGTGGAGACCTCAAGGGCGGGGTGGCGGTTGGGGGGCTGTGGGGCGTGGCGGTGCCGGGGTCAGGACCAGGCGGGCAGCGGCAGGAGTTTGCCGGTTTCCAGGTAGGTCTTGAGGTTGGACAGGACCGCGGACCAGCCGCCTGCGGCCTGGCGTCGCTCGGCGTCGTCGCGCAGGTTCTCGTGGGTGACGGTGAGCTGGACGGTGCCGCCGAGGGGTTTGAGGTCGAAGGTGACGGTGGAGGGGCCGTCGGGGCGTTCCTCGCCGGGGCTCGCCCAGGTGACGACCAGGCGTGTGGGTGCGGTGGCTTCGATGACGGTGCCGGTGATGTCGGCGGTGCCGGTGGCGTCGGTGCGGCGGTGTTCCCAGGTCGAGCCGGGCTGCCAGTCGGAGACGTTGTGGTGTCCCCAGTAGGCGGCCGTGATGTCGGCGTCGGTCAGGGCCTGCCAGACCTTTTCGGGGGTGGCTTCGATGTAGGTGGTGTACACGAAGTCGGGTTTGGTGGTGTGGGGGGTGTTCATGGCGCTTTCCGCTTTCTGTTTCAGGGTGTCCAGTGCCGTGAGGCGGGGGCGGTCGAATTTGCTGATCCAGCGTTCCTGGATGGCGTGGATCGGGACGGGGTTGAGGTAGTGGAGTTTTTCCCGGCCTCGTTTGACGGTGGTGACGAGGTTGGCGGCTTCCAGGAGTCCCAGGTGCTGGGTGGTGGCCTGGCGGGACATGCCGAGGCCTTCGCACAGCTGGGTCAGGGTCTGGCCGTTGTCCTCGTGCAGGCGGTCCAGGAGGTGTCGGCGGGTGGTGTCGGACAGGGCTTTGAAGGCCTTGTCCATGTCGTCGTTCACCCCTCCAGTAAGGCAAGCATTTACCTGCATGTCAACTGGTGACCGGACCGCTACCTGCAGTGACCATCCTGTGTCTCTCTGGTGCGGCGGAACCTCCGGCTGCCCGGGCCTTGCTCCCGGCGCCTTCCGGGGGCACGCTCGGTGACCGGGTCGGCGACGTAGAGTTCGTCTTGATCTTTCCGAGGGGCACGGGTGCCGGTCGTGCGGCTCGGTGCGGGGCGTGTCGAGATGGGGTGCGGGATGGGTTTACGGCGGAAGGCAACGGCCGGGGACGGGGCCGGAGTTGAGCGTCCGGAGGCGGCGGGGCCGGGCGGGGGCGGGGTGGGGCGGCGCCGGTTCCTCGGCTTCGTGCTGGCCGCGCCCACCCTGGTGACCGCTGCCGAGCTGGGGACGGCGCCGGCGGCCGAGGCGGGGACCGCCCTGCCGGAGATCACCGACCTGGTGGACCTGAACGACGTGATGACGACCGCGGCGCTGCCGACCTCGCACCTGGTGACGGTGGAGGTGCACGAGGACGGCACGGTGTCGTTCGCGCTGCCGCGGGCCGAGGTGGGCCAGGGCATCACGACGTCGACGGCGATGCTGATCGCCGAGGAGCTGGGGGTGCCCCTGGAGCGGGTGCGCGTCACGCTGGCCGACGCGCGGCCGGAGCTGGTGTTCAACCAGCTCACCGGCGCGTCCAACACCACCATCTCGACCTACGCCCCCATCCGGGTCGCCGCCGCTGTGGCCCGGGAGCGGCTGCTGCGGGCCGCGGCCGACGTGCTCGGCTCTCCGGCCGGGGGGCTCTCGCTGGAGGCGGGCGTCGTCAGGAGCCGCGCGGGCGGGAGCGTGGGGATCAGGGAGCTGGCGAGGAAGGCGGCGAGCGTCACGGTGCGGCGGGTGGCGGTGGAACTCAAGGAGCGCGGCCGGTTCACGGTCATCGGCCGGCCCCACAACCGGATCGACGCGCTCGCCGCGGTGACGGGGCGCAAGAAGTTCGCGATGGACCTCGATGTTCCCGGCGCCCTGCCCACCATGGTGTGCCGGGCGCCGACCCTCAACGGCCGGGTCGGTTCGGTGGCCAATCTCGAGGAGGTCCGGGCCATGGCGGGCGTCACCGATGCCGGGGTGGTCTCCACCGGTGTGGCGGTGCGCGCGCGGACCTTCGGGCAGTGCATCGAGGCCGTGCGCGCGCTGCGGGTGGCGTGGCGGCCCGGCACCGCGGAGGGCAGCTCGGATGAGTCGGTGCTCGAGGAGCTGCGGGAGGCGGAGCTGCCGCTCGGCCTTCCGCCGCTGACGAAGTCGGTGGAGGCCCGGTTCACCTTCCACTTCCGCGGCAACAGCGCGCTTGAGCCCAACTGTGCGATCGCCGACGTGCGGCCGGACGGGGCGGAGATCTGGTCGGCGCTCAAGGCGCCGATCGTCGCCAAGCAGGCCATCGCGGCGCGGCTGGGGCTTCCTCCGGGCGCGGTGCGGGTGCATGTCACCGAGGGGGGCGGGTCGTTCGGGCGCAAGCTGTTCTTCGACGCGGCGCTGGAGGCCGCCGAGATCTCCCGGAAGTTCGGCAAGCCGGTCAAGCTCATGTGGCACCGGGCCGATGACGCCCGGCAGGGGCGGGCCCACCCCATGGCCACCTCCCGGGTGCGGGCCGCCTACGCCGGTGACACCGTGCTCAGCTTCAAGCAGCGGCACACCAGCGTGGCCACCGACTTCGGCCACGGCCTGGGCGAGGTGTTCACCGCGCTCGCGGCGAAGCTGCCGGTGGGCGATGCCGCCTTCTCCCAGACGTTCTTCCATCTCACGCAGTCGATGCCGTACGCCTTCGGTGTGCACAGCCGGCTGCTCAGCGAGACTGGCAAGGGGTTCAACACCGGCAGCATGCGCGGTGTCTACTCCCCCGACGTGGTGTGCGCGCGGGAGCTGATCGTCGATCAGCTCGCGGCGAAGACGGGCAGGGATCCCTTCGGTTTCCGGCGCGAGGCCCTGCGGGACGCCCGCGCCCGGGCGGTGCTGGAGAAGGCGGCCGAGGCCGGGGACTGGGGGCGGCGGCTGCCGGAGGGGATGGCGCAGGGGATCGCCTTCCACGGCGAGTACCGCGCGGCCAGTGCCGTCCTGGTGGAGATCGACTGCCGCCGACAGACCGTGGAGCGGCCGGTGCGTGACGGGGTGAGCGGGCCGCGGGTCACCAAGGCCGTCGTCGCCGTGGACGTCGGCCTGGCCGTCAACCCGCGGGGCCTGGAGGCGCAGATGATGGGCGGTGTCATGGACGGGATCGCGCAGGCGCTGACCTCCAGCCTGCACCTGCGCGAGGGACACTTCCTGGAGGCGAGCTGGGACAACTACTTCTACACCCGCCAGTGGAACACCCCGCTGGAGCTGAAGGTCGTCGTCATGCCGCCCACCACCGGCGAGCCCGGCGGTGCCGGGGAGCTGGCCGTCGCCGCGTCGATGGCCGCGGTGGCGTGTGCCTACGGGCGGGCGACGGGCAGCATGCCCACGCGGTTCCCGGTCAACCACGGCACGCTGTCCTTCGTGCCGAAGCCGACGGTGCCTCCCGTTCCCGCATCGCCCACCGACGGGCTCGACCATGTCCGCTGACCCGTTTCGTCCCCCCCGGCGGGCCCGCGGGCTCCTCAAGGGGGCCTTCGTTACAAGGAGTTGTCGTGCCTGAGCACACGTTTGGTCTCAACGGCGAGCAGGTCACGGTCGAGGCCGCCGACGACGAGAGGCTGTTGTGGGTGCTGCGGGACATCCTGGGCGTGACCGGGCCGAAGTACGGCTGCGGCATCAACGTCTGCAAGGCCTGCACCAGCCACCTCAACGGCAAGGCGGCCAACCCGTGCGCGATCCGCGTCAAGGACCTGCGGCCCGGTGATGAGGTCACCACCATCGAGGGTCTTGCCGACACCGTGGAGGCGGAGCTGCATCCGATGCAGCAGGCGTGGCTGGAGCAGGACGTGGTCCAGTGCGGCTACTGCCAGCCCGGCCAGATCATGGCGGCGGTGGCGCTGGTGCGCCGCGTCGCGCAGGAGGGCCGTGAGATCACCGATGCCGATCTGGACGGGATCCGCAACATCTGCCGCTGCGGTACGTACTTCCGTATCCGGGAAGCGATCCGGGCCGGTGCCGCACGGATGTGAGGGCCTGCCCCCACGCCCCGGCTCCGGTGTCCCCGCAGGGGTGTCCGCCGGGCCGGCGGGGGGCAGGGTTGTGGCGGCGGGCTTCGGGAGGCGGGCTGGATGACCAGGGATCGGCACGGCCAGGTGATGACGTGCACCGACGCCGCGGCGGTGCGGCACTACGAGAAGGCGCTGGAGGAGCTGCTCTTCTTCCGCGAGGAGGTGGCCGGGCAGGCCGGGGCCGTGCTCGAGGCCTCGCCCCGCTCCGTGATGGGCCACGTCCTGAAGGCCTACCTCGGGCTGCTGGGCACGGAGGAGAAGGACGCGGCCCAGGCGGCCGAGGCGTTCGGGGCGTTCCGCCGGGAGGTTGCGGCCGGGGGCCTGACGGCGCGGGAGCGGATGCATGTCGAGGCGGCGTCCGCCTGGCTGGCGGGCGACATGCACCGGGCCGGCCGGGTGCTGGGCGACCTCGTGGTGGCGCACCCCCGGGACGTCCTGGCGCTGGCCGTCGGCCATCAGATCGACTTCTTCACCGGGGACGCGGTGCTGCTGCGCGACCGCATCGGCGGGGCGCTGGCCGCCTGGGACCGGGACGATCCGCACTACGGCCTGCTCCAGGGCATGTACGCCTTCGGCCTGGAGGAGGCCGGGCACTACACGCTGGCCGAGCAGGTGGGCCTGGAGGCCGTCGAGCGCAACGCGCGCGACGTCTGGGGCATCCACGCCGTCGTGCACGCCTACGAGATGCAGGGGCGGCACGAGGACGGCATCGGCTACCTGGATGCCCGCCGGCAGGCCTGGTCGAGCGGCAACTACCTGAAGGTGCACAACTGGTGGCACTACGCCCTGTATCTGCTGGAGACGGGCGACACCGGCGAGGTGCTGGCCGTCTACGACGCGGCCCTGCACCACGAGGGCTCGGCCGGGGCGGCGATGGAGCTCCTGGACGCCTCCGCGCTGCTGTGGCGCCTGTATCTGGCGGGCGCCGGCACCGGCAGCCGGTGGGAGGTGCTCGCGCGGGCGTGGGCGCGGCGCCAGGACGGGCCGCACTACGCCTTCAACGACGTCCACGCCGTGATGGCCTACGTCGGTGCCGGCCGGATCGGGGATGCCGAACGGCTCATCGGTGCGCGGGAGGCGTGGCTGGGTGAGGCCGGTGCGGGGGTGTCGAACGCGGCGATGACGGCGCGGATCGGTCTTCCGGTGTGCCGGGCGCTGGTGGCGTACGGGCAGCGGCGCTACGCGCAGGCGGTGGGTCTGCTGCTGCCGTTGCGCCGGTGCCTGCAGGAGTTCGGGGGCAGTCACGCCCAGCGGGATGCGCTGCAGAAGACGCTGGTCGAGGCCGCGTTGCGCGCGGGTGAGGACGATCTGGGCCGCACGCTGCTGAGCGAGCGCCTCGCTCTGCGCTCCCGGTGCCCGTACAACCAGCGGGCGTGGGCGCGGCTGGCGGCGAGGGGGCCCGGGGGGATGGCCGGCTGAGGGGCGTGCGGTGTCGGGCCGTGTCAGGGGTGTGTCAGGCCGGTGACAGGCGGGGCGGGGATCGTAGAGGCATCAAGCACCGGGCGGTCGTCTGAACCCCCCGGTCCGTATGTCCCGTTGAGGAGTATCCGATGTCTGTCGCTCTCGCTCTGACCGTCCAGGACAAGGACATCCTGCGCCGTGCCGCCTACGGTGCCGTCTCACTGATGGCCGCCGCCGACGCCGTCGCCGGAAAGCCCCACAGGGCCGCCACCCACGGCTGCCTCGCCCTGGCCTCCGCGACCGGCCCGGTCGGGCACGTGCTGGCCGAGAAGACGCGGATCAGGAACCTGGACGGCGCGAGCGCCGCCGCGCTCGCCGACCAGGTGCTGCCCGCGCTGGCCGCGGCCGTGGACCTGCTGGACCGGCAGTCCCCGGCAGAGGCCGCCGCCTACCGGAGCACCGTCCTGATCGCGGTGGAGGCGGCCGCCCGGGCGCACCGCGGTGAGCCCGGGCCGGTGGCGGCCGCCATGGCCCGCACGATCGCTGCCGCGCTCGGTGCCGGCTGAGCGGGGGTGCCGGTCAGGCGGCCCGGTCCGCGTTCCACTGGGTGCGGGTGATCGCGTACTCGACGGAGCGCAGGTCGGTTCCCGGCGGGAACCAGCTGGCCTCGGCGTCGAAGTCGCGTGCGTGGCGCAGGCCGACGGCGGCCATCGTCGCCCGGGAGGCGGTGTTGGCGGCCGAGGTCATGGCGCAGATCCGGTCCAGGGCGAGGTCCTGGAAGCCGTGCCGGATGAGTTCGGCCGATCCCTCGCTGCCCAGGCCCTGTCGCCAGTGGCGGCGCAGGAGCCGGTAGCCGAGTTCGGCCTGGCCCGGCGGGGCCGGTTCGTCGGTGTCGCCGGGGGGCCGCAGGATCCAGTAGCCGGTGAAGTGTCCGCCGGTGAACCCGGCCCAGTACCCCAGGCCGTCGGCGCGCCGGGCGTCGGCCAGGGCCGCGCGGTGGGCGGTGTCCACCACCTGTGCGCGGGTGCGGGGGCCGCCCAGGTAGCGCATCACCTCGGGGTCGGCGTCGAGCTCGATCTGGTGCTCGATGTGTGCGTGGGACAGCGGGACGAGGCGGAGCCGTTCGGTGTGCAAGATCGCTTGGGGCATGGCGTCCAGTATCTACGAGCGGACAGCGGCGGGCGGGGCGCGGGGGGTGTGCCGCCGGGCTGCGGGGCGGCGTGGGCGGGGCCCGGGGCTGTGTATGATCTTGGGGTAACTCCGGTGCGGGGCACGGGAGTCACGCGTCTGTGGTCCAAGGAAAGACGCCCATCATCCGATGGGAAATGCGGGTGCAAGGCCTGCCGGGCGCTCTGAATTGGTGTATCGGGCTCCTCACCGAAGCGGTGAGGGGCCCGGTGTCGTTTGCGGGGTGTGTCCCGGGTGGCCGGGCGGGGGTGTGGTCCAGTGGGCCCGGCCGGCCACGACGGTGGCGAGGTGGGGCAGGAGTGCGGTGCTGCGGGTCCAGGTCGCGGAGTTGAACAGGTAGGAGGGGCTGTCGGGGACGGCGTAGTACTGGACGCCGGCGGTGATCTGGCGCAGGGGGTGGGCCAGGGTGGTGGGGTGGGCCCAGGGGAAGCCGGCCTCGGGTGCGGCGGGGATGTCCACGATGAGGGTGCCCGGCTTGAGGGCGGCACTCTGGGCGGCGGTCAGGAAGGTCAGCGGCTCGCCGGCGGGCGGGGGCTCGCAGGTGACGATGATGTCGTGGCGGGCGAGGAGTTCGGCCAGGGGCAGGTGGCCGGTGGTCCGGACGGCGTGGAGGGTGCCGGTGTCGTCGGTCTCCAGCTGGGCGGTGTGCTCGGGGGCGCCGGGGCCGGGGAAGCGGGTGGTGAGGCGGGTGATGCGGGTGATGTTCTGGGTCCGCAGGGCGTCGACGGCTCCCTGGGCCGCCGCCCCGTCGCCGATGACGGCCGCGTGCAGGGGCGGGCCCCAGTGGCCGGTTCTGCCGGCGGCGGCCAGGGCGTGGGTGACCGAGCAGTAGCCCGTCATCGCGTCCGGGTGTGCGGGGGCCTGGCGGGGGGTGTGGTCCGGTCTGGGCGGGTGGGGGCGGGACGGGGTGAGGAGGGCGGGGCGGCGGCCCGGGGGCCGGGCGGGGGCGGCGGGGGCCGCCAGGTGCGGGTAGGCCCACAGGATCTGGCCGTTCTTCAGGTCCGTGAGGTCCTGGGGGGCGGGGTGGTGGACGAGGATCACGTCGCATTCGGCGAAGATCTCCTGGCGGGTGCAGATGCCGCCGCAGGCCTGGGCGAGGTGGTCGTCGCTGACGCCGAAGGCGGTGCCGTAGCCGGTCTCGACGTACAGCCGGCTGCTGATGCCGGCCTCCAGCCGGGCCAGGTGCTGCGGGTGCAGGGGCAGGCGCCGGTCGCCGGTCGCGCGGGGTGCCGTGATGAGGCCAACCGTGAGCTGGGTCATGCCGATGTCCTCGTCCTTTGTTTCGGAGGGGCCCGGTCGCCGCCGGGTGACGCCGGTGGCGGGCGCCGCGGGCGTCGTGCGGGGCCCTGGCGGGCCGCTGTCCCGGCGGGGATGGCGGTGGCGGGCGGGCCGGGGTGAGTGGGTGTCAGGGCAGGTCCGCGCAGGGCGTCTCACGGGGCCTTCACCGCCTGGAAAACGCTATGTTGCATTCATTTTCGGGTCAACGAATAGCGGGCTGCCGGGCGGGTGAGTGCGCAGGTCAGGAGGGAGAAATTCTTGCAAAGGGGCTGATGGTTAATGCAATGATTGGCTGATTCATGCTTTGCAACGAGCTGAATTCGAACGCACACTGGCCACCGCACACGCCAGCGCACGAGGTGACCAGCCATGCCAGGGAACAGACTGACGCAGCAGGACCGCCGGCAGATCGCGGCGGGCCTGGCCGACGGGCTTTCGTACACCGCGATCGCCAAACACCTGAAGCGGCCGACGTCGACCGTCACCCGGGAGGTGATGCGCAACGGCGGGCCCCGCGAGTACCGGGCGGACCGCGCGCACCACGCGGCGGGGCGGCGGGCCCGGCGGGACCGGCCCGCGGGCGGCGCCCTGCCGCAGCCGTCGCTGCCGGCGGCCGGCAGCGAGGACTACGGGCGCAACGGGCAGGCGGTGCGCGCCTACGAGGAGCGCCTGGTCCATCTCCTGGTCTCCATCGGCCTGCAGGGGATGGTCTCGCGGGTGCTCGCCTGCATCTGCGTCACCGACTCCGGCAGCGTCACCTCCGCCGACCTGGCCCGGCGGCTGCGGGTGAGCCCGGCCTCGGTCTCCAAGGCCATCGGCCAGCTGGAGCGGCAGGAGATCGTGCGGCGCGAGCGCGAGGAGGGGCAGCGGCACGACCGGTACGTCATCGACGACGACGTGATGTACCGGGCCATCGTGGGCAATCTGCGGCGCAACACCGCCTTCGCCGAGACCGTCCACGAGGGGGTCGGGGTGCTGGGCGCCGCCACGCCCGCCGGGGCGCGGCTGCAGGAGATGGGCCAGCTCCTGGACCACGTCAGTCACAGCATGATCCGGTCGCTCGAGCAGTGGCGGGCCCTGACCGCCCTGCCGGCCGGGCCCGGCAGCGGTGCGGGTGGGCAGGGCGGATAGGCGGCGGCGCGGGCGGTGTTCAGAGCTGGCGCAGGGCGCCGCCGTCGACGGGCCATTCGGAGCCGGTGACCTGGCCGGCCAGGGGGGACAGCAGGTAGGCGATGACGCGGGCGACGTCGTCGGGGGTGCCGATGCGGCCGGTGGGCAGGCGGCGCACTTCGCGCACGAAGTGGTCGACGGCCTCCTCGCGGGGGCGCTGGAAGCGGGCGGCGAGCTGGTCGGCGAAGCCGCCGGGGGCGTCGAACAGGGCGGTGCGGGTGGGGCCGGGCGAGACGACGTTGGAGCGGATGCCGCGGGGGCCGAACTCCGCGGCCAGGGTCTTGGAGACGGACAGCAGCGCGGTCTTGGCGGCGGCGTAGTCGACGATGGGGGCGTCGGGGAAGCGGGCGGCCTCGCTGGCGACGTGGACCAGGGAGCCGGCCTGGCCGTCGAGCAGGGCGGGCAGGGCGGCGCGGGTCATGCGCACGGCGGAGTGGAAGTTCAACTCGAAGCTGTGCAGCCACTGTTCGTCGCTCACGTCGAGGAAGCCGGTGCGCGAGGTCAGGCCGCCGACGTTGTTCACCAGGCCGTCCAGGCGCCGGTGGTGCTCAAGGACGGTGTCGATGACGCGGGCGGGGGCGCCGGGGTCGGTGACGTCGGCGGCCAGGGTGTGGATCGCGGGGCCGGGGGCGGTGATCGTGTGGGGGGCGCGGGCGACGGTGACGACCTGGGCGCCTTCGGCGGCCAGCAGCCGGGCGGTGGCCTCACCGATCCCGGCGGAGGCCCCGGTGACGAGGAAGACCTTGTCCTTCAGGTGCAGTTCCACGAAATGAGGTTCCGGTTCCTTGGGTGAGCGGTTCACCGCGCCCGCGCGGGCGCGGTGCGGTGGCGGAGACCTCAGGCTAGGGGCCCGGCGCCCGGGGCGGGGCCGGGCACCGGCGATGGCGCTCGTACGGGTGTGGGTCGCTCAGCTGTCCGCCCGCGGCGGCAGGGCGCGGTCGACCAGGGGGGCCGCGGCGCCGGTGTAGTGGGCGGGGTCCAGCAGGGGGCCCACGAGGCCGTGGTGGGGGGCCAGTTCGCCGGTGGCGGCCAGGATCTCGGCCAGGGTGCGGCCGGTGCGGGCGGCCTCGTCGGCGGCCTGGGACAGCAGCGCCCCGGCACGGGCGCGGCCCAGGTGCGGGGTGAGGGCGGCGGCCACGCGTTCGGCCAGCATGCGGCCCTGGGTGAGGCCGGTGTTGCGGCGCATCCGCTCGGGGTCGGTGCGCAGGCCCTCGGCGAGGGCGGCCGCGGTGTGGGCGGCGCCGCCGACCAGGCGCAGGGCCTCGCGCAGCGGCTGCCATTCGGCGTGCCAGGCGCCGGCGGAGCGCTCGTCCTCCGAGAGCAGGCAGTGGAAGAGGGTGGCGGCGAGCGCGGGCACCTGCAGGGCGGTGGAGCGGATCAGGGTGGACAGCACGGGGTTGCGTTTGTGGGGCATGGCCGAGGAGCTGCCGCGTCCGGGCCGGGTGGGCTCGGTGACCTCGCCGATCTCGGTGCGGGTCAGGGTCTGTACGTCGATGGCGAACTTGCCGAGCGCGCCCGCGGTGAAGGCCAGGACGGCGGCGGTGTCGGCGATGGGGGTGCGCAGGCTGTGCCAGGGCAGGTCGGGGGTGGCCAGGCCGGTCTCGGTGGCGAAGGCCAGGGTGAGGTCCTCGGTGTAGGAGGCGGGGTCGGTGACGGTGGTGGCGTGTTCGAGGTAGCCGGCCAGGGTGCCCGCGGCGCCGCCGAGGGAGACGGGCAGGCCGCCGTCGAGGAGGCGGTCCGTGCGGGTGAGGGCGTCCTGGATGAGCTGGCGCCAGCTGGCGGCCTTCAGGCCGAAGGTGGTGGGCAGGGCGTGCAGGGCCAGGGTGCGGGCGGTGGCCAGGGTGTCGCGGTGGGTGCGGGCGAGGCGGGCCAGGGCCTGGGCGGTGCGGTGCAGGTCGCCGCGGATCAGGCGCAGCGCGTGCGCGGTGACCAGCATGGTGGCGGTGTCGAGGATGTCCTGGCTGGTGGAGCCGCGGTGCACGTACTCGGCAGCCGTCGCGTCCAGGGCGGCGACTTCGCGGGTGAACTCCTTGACCAGCGGCACGACCGGGTTGGCGGTCTCGCGGGAGGCGAGGGCCAGCAGGCGCGGCTCGATGCGGGTGGCGGCCGCGGCCCGGGTGATGGTGTCCGCGGCCCTTTCGGGGATGGTGCCCAGGCGGGCCTGGGCGCGGGCCAGGGCGGCCTCGGCGGCCAGCATCGCGTGCAGCCAGGCCTGGTCGGTGACGGCGGCCTCGGCGGGGACGCCCGCGCGGACGGGGGCGAGCAGGCCGGTGTCCTCGGCCGCCTCGGCCGCTTCCCCGGCGGGCCGGGCGGCCTCTTCGGCGGGCGGGGGTGCGGCCGGGGCGGGGGCGGGGGTGCCGTCGGGGCGCGGCGGTGTGCCGGTGGCGGGTTCGGCCCGGCCCGCTGCCGCCGCGGGCCCTTCGCCGCCGGGCGGGGGCGGGCCGGGGTCCGGGGCCAGTGGTGCCATCTCGGGGGCGGGGCCGCTGGGTTCGGACATGGGAGCACCTCGCTGGGCGGGACGGACGGGGGCGGCGGGGCGGGCGGGCGTCTGCGGCGGGGCCCGCCCCCACCCCGGCGGGGGAAGGAGGCGGCAAGGGGCCGGTCTTCCCCTGCCGGGATGGCGGGACCGGAGCGCTTCGCCGCCGCGGACGGGCAGGAGCGGGCGCTGCCCGTCCGCGGCGGGCACGGGCGGCCGCCCCCCTCCGCGGGGAAAGGGGCTGCTCTCCCCCGGTGTTGGAAGGGGGCGGGGCGCTGCCTGTTCGTGGAGGGCACAGGGGCCCGCCTGGAGCGGGAGGGCCTGCCCTCCTCCCCCAGGCCGGGCCGGGGGTCAGGGGGTGATGGCGTGGGGGAAGCGGAAGAAGCCGTGGGGGTCGTAGCGGCGCTTGACCTGGGTGAGGCGGGGCAGGTTGGTGCCGTAGTAGGCCTGGGCGAAGTCGGGCAGCTTCGGGTCGGGGTAGTTGACGTAGGCGCGGCCGTTGGAGTGCGGGTCGATGGCGGCGAAGCAGCCGTCGACCCAGTCCTGTGCGGCCTTCTCCTCGGCGGCGGTGGGCTGGGGGGTGGTCAGGTCGATGCCGCACACGGAGGTGAACTGGGCGTCGCGGTGGACGTAGGCGGTGGCGCCGGGGGCGACGTTGTTGGCGTTGCCGCCCAGGGCCATCAGGCTGATGACGCGGGTCTGTCCGCCGCGGCGGTCCGCTTCGTAGGCGGTCAGCAGGTTGTTCAGGCCCGCGGCGGGCAGGGGGCGGGCGAACATGCGGCCGCGGTTCTTGGTGTAGGCGGTGCGCGGCAGGCTCGCGCCGGGCGCGGTGCCGCTGGTGTGGCACTGGGTGGGGGTGAGGGTGGCGCAGCCGAAGCGCTGCATCATCGCCTTGTCGTAGGGCAGTTCCTCGCTGACGCGGGTGGCGGGGGCGCTGCCGACGAGGGAGACGAGCTGGTCGAGCAGGGTCTTGAGGGGGGTGGCGGTGCCGAGGTAGGCGCCGGTGACCATGGCGGTGGGCACGGCGCCGGGGCGGGCGTCGGGCAGCAGCAGGACGGCGTCGGGGGCGAGTTCGGGGGCGGCGCCCTTCGCCCACTGCTGGTAGCCGACGAGCATGTCCTGGGCCTTGTCCCAGGGCCAGGTGATGGTGAAGGTGGTGGCGACGGGCACCTGGGTGGGGGCGAGTTCGAAGTCGGTGATGACTCCGAAGTTGCCGCCCCCTCCCCCGCGCAGGGCCCACAGCAGGTCGGGGTTCTGTTTGGCGGAGGCGGTGACGACGCGGCCGTCGGCCAGGACGACCTGGGCGCCGACCAGGCGGTCGCTGGCGGGCCCGTACTTGCGGTGCTGCCAGCCGTGGCCGCCGCCGGTGACGAAGCCGCCGGGGCACACCGTGGGGCAGAAGCCGCCGGGCACGGCCAGGCCGTGGGTGGCGAGCTGGGTGACGACGTCGACCATCTGGGTGGCGGGCCCGACGTGGACGGTGGAGCCGCTGGTGCGCACCGCGTCGAGGCGGGTGAGGTTGATGACCAGGCCCTGGGTGGTGGACCAGCCGGTGAAGCTGTGGCCGCCGCTGCGGATCGCGGTGTGGATGTCGTGGTCCTGGGCGAAGCGGATGCAGGTGGCCACGTCGGTGGCGTTCTCGCAGTAGGCGACGGCCTGCGGGCGCAGGTGGTCGTACTGGGCGGAGGCCAGCTGCCGGGCCCGGTCGTAGCGGCTGTCGCCGGGCAGGACGAGGTCGCCCTGGAGGGCTGCGCCCAGCTGGCCCCAGTTGGTGCCGCGGCCGCGCCGGGGCCGGGGCCGTGCCTGGGCCGGGGGTGAGCCGACCAGGAGTGTGCTGGAGGAGGCGACGGCGATCCCCGCGCCGGCGCCCAGGAGGGCCCTTCTGGTGGGCATGGTGTCTGCCTTTCGTGACGGTGTACGGAGTGCGGGTGGTGGCGGGGGTGCCCGGCGGGCCCGTGGGCGCGTGGGGGGCGGGCGGTTCAGGCGGTGTGGGGGGCGAGGTAGGGCATCTGGTCGGCCGGGTAGCGGTCGCCGCGGGCCGCGTCGGGGGGGATGGCCTCCTCGATGCGGGTGAGTTCTTCGGGGGTGAGGGGGGCGTCCAGGGCGCCGAGGGCCTCGGCCAGGCGTTCGCGGGTGCGGGCGCCGATCAGGGGCACGATGTCGGGGCCCTTGGCCAGGGCCCAGGCGATGGCCGTCTGGGCGACGGTGGTGCCGCGGTCCTTGGCCAGGGCGCGCACGGTGTCGACGAGGCCGAGGTTGTACTCGGCGTTGGCGCCGGTGTAGCGGGGGGTGTGGCCGCGCACGTCGTCGGGGGTGAAGGCGCGGTTGCGGGGCCAGTTGTCGCTGATCAGGCCGCGGGCCAGGACGCCGTAGGCGGTGACGGCGATGCCCAGTTCGCGGCAGGCCGGCAGGATGTGGTCCTCGATGCCGCGCCCCAGCAGGGAGTACTCGATCTGCAGGTCGGCGATGGGGGCGACGGCGGCGGCCCGGCGGATGCTGGCGCAGCCGGCTTCGGACAGGCCGATGTGGCGCACGTGTCCGGCCTGGACGGCTTCGCTGATGGCGCCGACGGTGTCCTCGATGGGGACCTGCGGGTCGCAGCGGGCGATGCGGTAGATGTCGATGTGGTCGGTGTCCAGGCGTTTGAGGGAGTAGGCCAGGGATGTGTGGACGGCTTCCGGGCGGCCGTCGTAGCCCAGGAAGGTGCCGTCGGGGCGGCGCAGGGCGCCGAACTTCACGCTCAGCTGGACCTCTTCGCGGCGGTGGGCGCGCAGGGCGTCGCGGATGAGCAGTTCGTTGTGGCCCATGCCGTAGAAGTCGCCGGTGTCCAGGAGGGTGATGCCGGCGTCGAGGGCGGCGTGGACGGTGGCCAGGGATTCGTCGCGGTCGGCGGGGCCGTAGAGGGCGGACATGCCCATGCAGCCCAGACCCAGGGCGGACACCTGGGGGCCGGTGGTGCCAAGAGCACGGTGGAGCACGGGGGTTCTCCTCGGGCGGATCGGTGCGGCACAGCGTGGTGCGCGTGCGGACGGGGGGCAACACACGGGGATTTACTGTGGCAAGTCGTGCGACTCGGCTGTCTGGTACGGGGGTTGAGGTGGGGGCGGGGTGTCCGCTGGTACGGGGGCGGGGCGGGGGTCAGTAGGGGACGGTGTGCAGGGGCGGGCCGAAGGGGGCGTGGTCGAGCCAGCGGCCGGCGCGCGGGAGGCGGGGGGCGAGCAGGGCGGCGGCGTGCTGGGTGGTGCGCCGCAGGGGCCGGGCGGCCTGGAGGTGGTCCAGGGCGCGGCCGGCGGCGCGGGCGTTGGCCAGGGCGGCGGCGCGCCGCCCCCGGGCGCAGGCGGCCATCGCCTGGGGGGTGGCGCGGGCGATGGCGGCCGCGGCGGCGACGGCGTCGGCGATGCCGGAGTTCATGCCGCGCGCGCCGAAGGGGGGCAGCAGGTGGGCGGCTTCGCCCGCGAGCAGGACGCGGTGGTGGGCGTCGGTGAAGGTGGTGGCGACTTTCTGGTGGAAGCGGTAGGCGGAGGACCAGGTCAGGTCAGTGGGGCGGGCGCCGGGCAGCAGGCCGGGCAGCCAGTGGGCGGCCCGCTGGGCCCAGCGGGCGGCCTCGTCACCGTCGCGGCACTGGACGTCGACGCGCCAGCCGCCGGCGAAGGGCACCAGCAGGACGTTGCGGCCGCCCGCGGCGGGGTGGCGGTAGTGGAAGATCCGGGCGGGGGTGAGGCCACCGGCTTCGCCGGTCAGGTCGGCCACGGCGAAGCCGGTGGGAGCTGTCGTGCCCTGAAGGGCGATGCCCAGGCGGGCGCGCACGGTGGAGCGGGCGCCGTCGGCGGCGATCACGTAGCGGGTGCGGTGGCAGTAGCCGGTGGCGGTGATGAGTTCGGCGGCGCGGTGGGTGGTGCGCAGGTCGGTGACGGGCTGGGCCCAGCAGATCTCGGCGCCCGCCTGGTGGCAGGCGGTGCGCAGCAGGTCCTCCACCGCGGTCTGGGGCAGGCTGGTGAAGGGGATGCGGTGGGCGGGGCCGTGGTAGGTGCGGGTGTGGACGGGCCGGCCGCGCCACAGGGTGCGCCGGGTGCGCCAGACGAGGCCGGCGTCGGCGATGGTGGCGCCCAGGCCGGGGTGGATCGTATCGAGCAGGTCGAGGGTGGCGCGGTGCACGAAGATGGCGCGGCTGCCGGGGCGCGGGCGGTGTTCGGGGCCGGCTTCCAGGACGGTGACGGGCAGGCGGTGGTGGCGGGCGGCGAGGGCCGCGGCCAGGCCCACGGGGCCGGCGCCGACGACGGCGACCTCGCTCATGACGCCGCCGCCGTGGCGGGCTCGGGCTGCGGGGCGGGGCGCAGGCGGGCCGGGGCGATGGCGGGGTGGAAGAACTCCTCGACGTAGAAGGGCAGTTCGTCGTCGACGTGGACGACGTAGCCGCGCCAGGCGGCGCTGGTGGCCAGGGGGCGCCAGGGTGAGCGGCCCACGCGCAGCAGGCGGCGGCGCTGGGGCAGGCGGTGTTCGGCCAGGGCCCGGCCCAGGGGGACGGTGTCGCTGGTGAGGATGGTGCACAGGTCGGCGCGGCGGGGCAGGGGGCCCATGACGAGGTTGCGGGAGACGGCCGCGTGGGAGCCGTGGCGCAGTTCGGTGCGGCGCACCAGCCAGGGCTCGTCGGCGTGCGGGCCGAGCAGGGGCAGCAGGTGGGCGGCTTCCATGCCGGTGCGTCTGACCCGCTGGGCCACCAGGCGCAGGGCCAGGGGTGCGCCGAGGTGGTGTTCGAGCAGTGCGGTGGTGGAGCCCCGGTGGGTGAGCAGGCGCCGGGTGAAGGGGTCGGCGAACTGCTGGGCGCGCTGCAGGGCGGGCTGTTCGGCGGGGTGGCCGGGGGTGCGGCGGGTCATCTGCGGCCCCTTGGCTCGGCGCGGGTGCCGCCCGGCGGGGCCGGGACCGGGGTCCGGGGTCCCGGGGGTGCCGGGCGGCACGGTGGGGGTGCGCGGTCCGGGGTCAGGCCTTGGGGGTGTGGTTCCCGGGCACCATGCGGGTGGAGATGGCGATGCGGTTGTAGGCGTTGATGACCGCGGCGGCCCAGATGACCTGGGCGACTTCGGCCTCGCTGAACTCCTTGAGGGCCGCCCGGTAGACGTCGTCGGGCACGTGGCCGGTGTGGATGAGGGTGACGGCTTCGGTCAGGGCGAGGGCGGCGCGTTCGCGGGCGGTGAAGAAGGGGGTCTCTTCCCAGGCGCTGAGGGCGTACAGGCGCTGTTCACCCTCGCCGGCGGCGCGGGCGTCCAGGGTGTGCATGTCGATGCAGAAGGCGCAGCCGTTGATCTGCGAGGCGCGGATCTTGATGAGTTCGAGCAGGGAGTGCTCGAGTCCGGCTTCCTGGGCGGCCTTCTCCGCGGTGGCGTGCAGGCGTCCCATGGCGGAGTAGACCTGGGGGGCCAGCTCGGACAGCTTCAGGCGGGGGGAGGACTCGGCAGTGGTCATGCCCTGCACGGTAGGAAGGGTTCCGGTGGCGGGGGAAGCGCGACTTCCCACTGTCGCAGCCATCGTGGCGGGGCGGGCCGGAGCGCCTGTTCCCTTGGCGCTGCCGGGTGTGCCCCGCCCGGGGTGGTGACGGTCCGTCACCGCGCTGGTGTCGTAGGCCCGTTGGGCCGGTGGGCCGGGGATACGGGGGTGTGCCGGGGGGCTGCCGCGCGGCCGGCCGGGCGTGGCCGACACCGCGAAGAAGCTTTTCTGAAAGCGTCTGAACCCTGTGAGTCCATCCGCTCTTCAACGAGCCCTCGGTGCTGAACCTCCGTACTTGTGGGGGTTGTTGACGGTTCGGTGATGCCCAGTTCGCCTCGTATCGCGGCCAACTCTTGACATCAAGAAAGCTTTTCTGAAAGCTATTTATGGGTGCGCTTCCCCTGGCCGCACCTCCCTGCCCGCGATGCCCGCCCAGGCCTGAGCGCGCCACCGGCTCAGGCCTGCACCGTTTCCACCCCACCCTGACGAATGGGCTGAACCCACCATGACCGCACTGCTCCCGCACGCCCCCTTGAGCCCCCTGGGCACCGATGCCGACACCCATCTGCGCCAGACGCTGCGCTGGCACTTCGGCGCCGCGACCGGCTCGCCGTTCTGGCTGCGCACCGCCCCCGCCCTCGGCTTCGACCCGGTCCGCGACATCCGCACCCTGGCCGACCTGCGCCGCTTCCCCGACCTCAGTGACCAGCTGCGCACCGTGGCCGTGGAGGACCTGATCCCGGCCGGGCACACCGGGCCGCCCTTCGAGGTCTTCGAGTCCGGCGGCACCCTCGGCGCCCCCAAGCGCGTCGTCGACAGCGCCTCGCGCGGCCTGAACGTCGACTGGGTCAGCACCGTCCTGGACGCCCACGGCTTCCCCGCCACCGGCAACTGGCTGCACGTGGGCCCCACCGGGCCGCACGTCGTGGGGCGCACCATCCGCCAGCTGGCGCAGAGCCGCGGCGGGGTGGCCTTCACGGTCGACTTCGACCCGCGCTGGGTCAAGCGCCTGCTGGGCTCCGGCCGCACCGACCTGGCCGGCGAGTACCGCTCCTACCTCCTGGACCAGGTCGAGCTGATCGTGCAGTCCCAGGACATCAAGGTCTTGTTCATCACCCCGCCGGTCCTGGAGGCGCTGGTGGCCCGGCCCGAGCTGTACGAGCGGCTCGCGGCCGGCCTGGAGGGCATCGTGTGGGCGGGCACGTCCATCAGCGCGGAGTCGCTGCGCCAGCTGGAGGAGACGTTCTTCCCGCGGGCGCGCATCGCCGCCATCTACGGCAACACCCTGATGGGCATCGCCCCGCAGCGCCCCCGCCAGGACGGCGACGTCCACCCGGCCGTCTTCCGGCCGTTCTTCCCGCAGTCCGTGGTCGAGCTCGTCGACGGCCCGGGCGGGGCGCCGGTGGCCTACGGCGAGCGCGGCCAGGTCCTGGTGCACCTGCTCAGCCGCGACATGTTCCTGCCCAACGTGCTGGAGCGGGACACCGCGATCCGGGTCCGCCCCGCGCCCGGCGACACCGTCGACGGGCTCGCCGACATCGCCCCGCTGCCCTCCCAGGGCGGCACCCGCGTCATCGAGGGGGTCTACTGATGACACCCCCCGTGACCGCCCCGCCCGCCGTCGTCCGGCTCAACCCGGTCATCGCCGGCAGCGAGGTCGACAGCCGCGACACGGCCGAACTGACGGGCGTGGACGGCCAGGTGGTCGCCGAGGTCGGCCTGGCCCCGCGCCTGCTCGCCCAGGCCGCCGTGCAGCGGGTGCGCGCCCACGCCGGCGCCCCCGCCCCCGCGGCGGAGCTGTTCGCCGCCGCCGGGGAGCTGTTCGCCACCGCCGCCCTGGACGGCGAGAGCCCCGCGGAGTACCAGCGGCGGGTCGCGGCGGCCACCGGCTCCCCGCGCGCCGCCGTCGAGCGCGCCACCGCCTCCATCCGCGCCGCCCTGGCCCGCATCGAGGACCTCAACTCCGCCGAGCTGCCCGCCCCCTTCGCCGAGGGCGGCTTCGCCCGCCACTGGGTGCCGCGCGGGAAGGTCCTGGCCGTCGTCGTGCCCAACAACCACCCCGAGCCCAACGTCACCTGGGTGCGCGCCCTCTCGCTCGGCTACAGCGTGCTGCTGCGCCCCGGCAGCAAGGACCCCTTCACCCCCCGCCGGCTCACCGCCGCCCTGCTCCGGGCCGGACTGCCCCCGCACCGGCTCGCCTTCCTGCCCGGCGGCCACGACCTGGGCGACCACCTGCTCGACCAGGCCGACCTGGGCATCGTCTACGGCGGCCCGGACGCGGCCGCCCGCTACGGCAACCGGCGCGACATCCTGGTGCGCGGCCCCGGCCGCAGCAAGGCCCTGGTGGACGCCGCCAGTGCCGCCGCCCTGCCCGACAGCCTCACCCGGTGGATCGCCGACGACGGCGGCGTGCGCTGCAACAACATCTCCGCCGTCCTCACCTCCGGCGACGCCGGCGAACTCGCCGACGCCCTGGCCCGGCGCCTGGCCGCCCTCGACGTGCACCCCGTCACCTCGGCGAAGGCACTGCTGCCCGCCACCACCAAGACCAACGCCGAGGCGCTTGCCCCCTACCTCGCCGACCTCGCCGCCCAGGGCACCGACCACTCCAGCGCGCTGTACCCGGACGGCCCGCTGAGCGTCCTTCCCGACACCAGCGTCGTCCTGCGCCCGCTGGTGATCTCCGTGGACGACCCGCACCACGCCCTGCTCGGCACCGAACTGCCCTTCCCCTTCGTCGTCGTCGCCCCCTGGCGCGAGGAACACGGCACCGCCCCCCTGCGCGACTCCCTGGTGGTCAGCCTCAACGGCCGCCACACCCGCCTGGCCGAGGAACTCCTGCGCGAACCGAGCGTCCGCAAGGTCACCACCGGGGACGTCCGGCCCTGGCTCTCACGCCCCGAACTGCCCCACGACGGCAGCCTCGCCGGATTCCTCCTCGAACCCAAAGCCCTCATCCACGCCACCTGACCCCCTCCCCCCCGTCCGCACCGGCCGGTGCCCCGCCCCGCTGACGGCACCGGCCCCGACCCCCGCACCGCCCGCCCGCCCGCGCCCGCCGCCCGCGGCACACCCCGTGCCCACGGCCCCCCCTTTTCCTTCCGAAATGAGACGACCCGCCATGCCACTGATCGCACCCGCACCCCCGGCCCGCACCACCACCCTGACCGCCCCACCCTGGCGCGGCCTGCCCGCCGCCCAGCAGCCGCCCTGGCCGGACCCCGCCGCCGTCGCCGACGTCACCGGTGAACTGGCCCGCCTGCCCGCACTGACCGCCGCCGCCGACGTGCGCCAGGCCGGCGCCGCCCTCGCCGACGTCAGCGCGCACCAGGCCTTCCTGCTGCAGGCCGGCGACTGCGCGGAGCCCACCGGCGCCATGGGCGTGGCCGCCCTGCAGGGCAAGCACCGCGTCCTGGGCGAGATGGCCGAGATCATCAGCGACCGCCTGGAACTGCCCACCATGACGGTGGGCCGCATCGCCGGGCAGTACGCCAAGCCCCGCTCCAAGCCCGAGGAGATCGTCGGCGGCCGCGCCCTGCCCGTCTTCCGCGGCCTGAACGTGAACGCCCCCGACGCCGACCCGGCCGCCCGCATCCCCGACCCGCGGCGCCTGCTGGCCGGCTACCACAGCGCCCGCGCCCTGCTCAGCGAACTGCACATCATCGCCCACCGCGCCGCCTCCGACCTCACCCCGCTCTCGGCCGCCCACATCAGCACCCGCCGCCCGCGCTCCTGGGACGGCACCCTGCGCGCCGTCCTGGACGACTACGGACGCACCCACCGCACCGAGGACGGCTGGCGCCGCACCGGACTGTGGACCAGCCACGAGGCCCTGCTGCTCGACTACGAGGAGCCCTTCGTGCGCCGCGATCCGCGCACCGGCGAGGACTACCTGCTCTCCACCCACCTGCCCTGGGTCGGGGACCGCACCCGCCAGGCCGACGGCGCCCACATCGCCCTGCTGGCCCACATCGCCAACCCCGTCGCCGTCAAGATCGGACCCGGCATCAGCCGCAGCGACCTGATCGCCCTGTGCCACCGGCTCGACCCGCACCGCCGCCCCGGCCGCCTGACCCTCATCGCCCGCCTCGGCGCGGCCGGCGTCCGCGAACTGCTGCCCGAGCTCATCCGCACCGTCGCCGAGGCAGGACACCAGGTGGTGTGGGCATCCGACCCCATGCACGGCAACACCTTCACCGCCGCCACCGGCCACAAGACCCGCCACATGGACGCCATCACCGCCGAGACAGCCGCGTTCATCGAGATCCTGCACCGCGCCGGGCAGTGGCCCGGCGGCCTGCACCTGGAGGTCGCCGGCGACCGCGTCACCGAGTGCCTGGGCGCCGGCGGCCCGCGCAGCGAGCAGGGCCTCTCACGCGCCTACCGCACGCTGTGCGACCCGCGGCTCAACGACGACCAGGCCCGCCTGCTCGCCCGGACGGCCGCCGACCTGATCGCCCGCGGCTGACCCGCCCCCGCCCCCCTTCCTGCCCGCGCCCGACGGAGCCGTGATGAAGACCCTCCTGATCGACAACTACGACTCGTACACCTACAACCTCTTCCAGCTCATCGCCGAGGTCAACGGCGAAGAACCCGACGTGGTGACCAACGACGCCCCCGGCGCCGCCGACCTCGACCTCAGCGCCTACGACAACGTCGTGATCTCCCCCGGCCCCGGCCACCCCGGCCGCGCCGAGGACTTCGGCGCCAGCGCCCGCATCATCGAACGCGCGACCATCCCCGTCCTGGGCGTGTGCCTGGGCCACCAGGGCATCGCCGCCGCCGCGGGCGCGCTCATCACCCGCGCCCCCCAGGCCCGCCACGGCTACCTCAGCCAGGTCACCCACACCGCCCGGGAGGTCTTCGCCGACCTGCCGCAGGACTTCACCGCCGTGCGCTACCACTCCCTGGCCATCGCCGAGCCGCTGCCCGCCGCCCTGGAGGCCACCGCCTGGGCCGAGGACGGCGTGATCATGGCCGTGCGCCACCGCGAACGGCCGCTGTGGGGCGTGCAGTTCCACCCCGAGTCGGTCTCCACCCAGTACGGCCACCAGATGCTCGCCAACTTCCGCGACCTGACCCTCGCCCACCAGGCCCGCCACCCGCACACCGCCCCCCGGCCCGCCACCCCCGCCGACACCACCGACACCACCGACACCACCGACACCGCCGCCGACGCCGCGCAGCGGGCCGCCGCCCCCGCCGCGGGCGCGCCCTACCAGCTGCACCTGCGCATCCTGGAAAAGGAGATCGACACCGAGAGCGCCTTCACCCACCTCTACGGCACCACCGACGCCCCGGTGTTCTGGCTCGACAGCGCCCTGGCCGAGGCCGGCCGCGCCCGGTTCTCCTTCTTCGGCGACGCCTCGGGGCCCCTGGCCGAGACCGTGCGCTACCGCACCGGCCAGGGCCACGTCGAGGTCACCCCCACCGGCGCCGCCACCCGGCACGTGCCCGGCACCGTCTTCGACTACCTGCAAAGCGAACTGCGCACCCGTCAGACCACCGCCCCCCACCTGCCCTTCGACTTCACCGGCGGCTACGTCGGCTACTTCGGCTACGAACTCAAGGGCGACCTGGGCGCCACCAACAAGCACCGCGCCCCCACCCCGGACGCCGTCTGGCTCTTCGCCGACCGCTTCATCGCCGTCGACCACCACGACAACACCACCTACCTGGCCGCCCTCAGCCGCACCGGCCGCAGCCACGGGGCGGGCGGCGCCGAGGACGCCGTGCGCTGGCTGGAGGCGACCGCCGCGGCCCTGCTGGCCCTGCCCCCGCGCCGGCCCTCCCCTGCCGCCGAGCCCAGCACCGCCCCCGTCGAGCCCTGGCTGGTCCACGACGCCGACGCCTACGCCGCCCGCATCGCCGACATCCACCAGCAGCTGCGCGCCGGCGAAAGCTACGAAGTCTGCCTCACCAACGCCGCCTGGGCACCGGCCGCCCCCCGCAGCGGCCTGGACTTCTACCGCACCCTGCGCCACGTCAACCCCGCCCCCTACGCCTCCTACCTGCGCCTGGGCGACGACGTCGAGATCGCCGGCTCCTCCCCCGAACGCTTCCTGACCATCGACCGCACCGGCACCGTCGAAACCAAACCGATCAAGGGCACCGTCCCGCGCAGCGACGACCCCCGCGAGGACCGCCGGCTGCGCGACTCCCTGACCGACAGCGCCAAGACCCGCGCCGAGAACCTCATGATCGTCGACCTGCTCCGCAACGACCTCGGCCGCGTCAGCAAGGTCGGATCCGTGCACGTGCCCCGCCTGATGGCCACCGAGAGCTACCGCACCGTCCACCAGCTCGTCTCCACCATCCGCGGCACCCTGCGCGAGGACACCGACGCCATCGACGCCGTGCGCGCCTGCTTCCCCGGCGGCTCCATGACCGGCGCCCCCAAGCGCCGCACCATGGAGATCATCGAGTCCCTGGAGACCGAGGCCCGCGGCGTCTACTCCGGCTCCATCGGCTGGCTGTCCACCAACGGCACCGCCGACCTGAACATCGTCATCCGCACCGCCGTGCGCATCGGCGACCAGTGGCGCATCGGCGCCGGCGGCGCCATCGTCCTGGACTCCGACGCCGAGGACGAGTACCAGGAAATGCTCCTGAAGGCCGCCGCCCCGCTGCGCGCCCTGCACCACACCGCCCCCGCCCCGCACACCCCCGGCACGGCCGGGCCGGACGCGGCGCCCGAGCCCGCGGAGGTGCCCGACGTGCCGGCCGCGGTCTGAGCCCCGCCCCGCCCCCCGCCCGGGGCCAAGGCCCCCCGGCAGCACCCGCCCTGGCCCCCGCCCCCGCCACCCCCGCGCCGCCCCCGGCCCGCCCCCCGAAGGGGCGCGGCGCACACCCAGAACAGGAACCCCACCCGCCATGAACATGGCCGCAGACCTGGCCCGCCGGGCCGCCCGCAACAGGTGGCTCCAGCGGCCCGCCTACCACGAGGACGGCCACACCCTCACCCACGGCCGCCTGCACCGCCTGGCCGCCCAGGCCGCCACCGTCCTGGCCGGCGCCGGCATCGGCCCCGGCACCCGCGTCCTGATCGCCCTGCCCGACACCGTCGCCTGGATCACCGCGTTCCTGGCCACCGCCCGCCTCGGCGGCGTCGCCGTCCTGGCCAACCCCCACCTGGCCGCAGGCGAACACGCCCACATCGTGGCCGACGCCCGCCCCCGCCTGGCCCTCACCGACGCCCCCCTCGCCCCCCGCTTCACCGCCCTGGCCCACCTCACCGGCGAGGAACTCCTGCACCGGGCCGCCGCCGCACCGCCCGCCCGGCCCGCCGACCTCGACCCCGGCCACGCCCTCTACATCCAGTACACCTCCGGCACCACCGGCGCCCCCAAAGGCGTCATCCACCGCCAGAGCGACCCCGAGCGCTACTACACCGGCGCCGGCGCCCAGCTCCTGGACATCGGCGAGAGCGACGTCAACCTGTCCGTCTCCAAACTGTTCTTCGCCTACGGCCTGGGCAACTCCCTGGCCTTCCCCCTGTACTCGGGCGGCTCCGCCGTCCTGCTGCCCGCCCCGCCCCGCCCCGCGGCCATCGCCGCCCTGGCCGCCCGCCACCACGTCACCCACCTGCACGCGGTCCCCTCCGCCTACGCCGCCCTGCTCAGCCACGGCGATGCGGCCGCCTTCAGCCGCCTGCGCGCCGCCGTCTCCGCCGGCGAACGCCTCAGCCCCGCCCTGGCCGCCCGCATCACCGCCCACCTGGAGGCCCCCGTCCTGGACCAGCTCGGCTCCACCGAAGCCGGCCACGCCTTCAGCTCCAACAGCCTCACCCGCCACACCCCCGGCACCGTCGGCACCCCCGTGCCCGGCTTCGAACTCCAGCTGCGCGACCGCCACCACACCCCGGTACCCGACGGCACCGAAGGCGACCTGTGGGTCCGCGGCCCCACCCTCATGCCCCACTACCTCAACCGGCCCGAGGAAACCGCCCGCACCCTCGTCGACGGCTGGCTGGCCACCCGCGACCGCGCCGTACGCAACCCCGACGGCACCTACACCCACCGCGGCCGCGCCGACGACCTGGAGATGGTCGGCGGCATCACCATCTCCCCCACCGAGGTCGAAGAAGTCCTCGCCGCCCACCCGGCCGTGCGCGACGTCGCCGTCGCCTCCCTGCCCAACGCCGACGGCGCCACCAAACTCCGCGCCTTCGTCGTCCCCCACCACCCCCAACACGCCGACGGCCTGGAAGCCGAACTGACCGCCCTGGCCCGCACCCGCCTGGCCCCCTTCAAAGTGCCGCGCAGCGTGCAGTTCGTCGACTCCCTGCCGCGCACCGCCACCGGCAAGCTCCAGCGCTTTTTGATCCGCACCACCACCGCCGCCACCGCCCGCTGACCGACCCCCCGGCCGCCCCCGGCCGCCACGAAAGGACACCCCTCATGCCCAGGCTCGCCCTGCCCGAAAAGGCCTTCTACCTCGGCCTGCTGTGGGAGAAGGCCGCCGAGAAGCACGGGCCCGTGCCCGTCACCCTCGACCAGCCCCTGGCCACCTTCCCCCACGCCGGCACCGACCTGACCTACCGCTCCCTGGCCGACCTCGTCGACGACCTCGCCGCCCGGCTGTGGCACGTGGGCATCCGCCCCACCGAACGCGTCGCCATCCACAAGGACGACAACTTCGACATCGCCCTGCTGGCCGCCGCCACCGCCCGCATCGGCGCCGTCCCCGTCGTCCTGTCCGCCGCCCTGAGCGGCGACGTCACCGCCCAGCTCCTGCACCGCCTGGAGCAGCCCTGGCTGGTCAGCGACGCCGCCAAACTCTCCGGCCCCCTCAGCGGCACCGACCTGAGCGCGCTGGTGCGCGACACCGTCCTGGCCGGCACCGCCGCCCACGGCCGGCTGCGCCTGCTCGCCGACATCACCGACGCCCCCCGCCGCGAGCCGGTGCGCCTGCACCGCCGCCAGACCGCCCTGATCACCCACAGCTCCGGCACCACCGGCGTCAACAAGCTCATGGTCCACAACGCCCGCGCCCTCTTCCACCGGCTGCTGCCCCAGCAGCTCATCGCCTGGCCCATCCGAAGGAAGGAGACCGTCGCGCTCGCCATGAGCTACGTCCACTCCCGCTTCTACCACTCGCTGGGCGTGTTCCTGAACTACGGCAACCCGCTGGTCATCCTCACCGACCCCGACCCCGACACGGTCGGCCCGATCTTCACCCGCACCCGCCCCGGCCTGGTGGAGACCCACCCCAACAACTTCATCCAGTGGGAAGACCTCGCCGACGCCCCCGGCGCCCCGCTCTCCAGCGTCCGCTACTACAGCAGCACCTTCGACGCCATCCACCCCCGCACCATCCAGCGCCTGCTCGCCGCCTCCCACCGCCGCCGCCCCCTGCTGGTCCAGCTCTACGGACAGAGCGAGACCGGCCCCATCTCCGGCGCCTGGTACACCCGCAAGAGCGCCGAGAAGAACGACGGCCGCGACGTCGGCTTCGTCCTGCCCGGCTTCATCAAGCTGCGCGCCGTCGACGACAACGGCCGCCCCGTCCCGCGCGGCCGGGCCGGCCACCTCGAACTGCGCGGCCGCGGCACGATCATGACCTACCTCGGCGAGGACGAGCGCTACCAAAAGCAGCGCCACGACGGCTGGTGGCGCCTGGGCGACATGGGCTCCCTGCACCGCGGCGGCAGACTCCGCCTCATCGACCGCGAGATCGACCAGATCGACACCATCGACAGCAACCTCGAACTCGAGGACGTCCTGATGTCCCGCCTGGACGAACTCCTCGAAGTCATCATCGTGCCCGGCGCCGACGACACCCCCGTGCCCGTGATCTGCACCCGCCGCGACGCCCCCCTCGACGAGGACCGCTGGCGACAGGCCACCGCCGGACTGCCCGCCCTGGCCGCCCCCCTGCACTGGCCCTTCGCCGACGTGCCGCGCACCTCCACCTGGAAGGTCCGCCGCGTGGAGATCACCCGCATGCTCCGCGACGGCCAGACCCCCACCGCCCCCGCCACCGCCCCCACCGCCTGACCCCCAACTCCCTTACGCGTGCCGCCTCTTGCCGCACCAGCCGCACCTGCCGGAAGGACTGACCAGACCATGGCACCCCCCTCGCCCCAGGCACCGACCCACCCCGTCCTCGTCGTCGGCGCGGGCCCGGTCGGGCTCACCGCCGCCCTGGCCCTGCGCCACCACCAGATCCCCGTCACCGTCCTGGAAGCCGACCCCGCCGAGCGCCGGCGGCCCGGCAGCCGCGCCCTGTTCGTCCACCGCGACTCCCTGGACCTGCTCGGCACCATCAGCCCCGGCCTGGACAAGACCCTCATCGACCACGGCGTCATCTGGCCCACCCGCCGCACCGTCTACCGCGACCGCGAGGTCTTCTCCCGCACCTACCCCGTCCAGCACACCGGCGCCGCCACCCCGCCCTTCACCAGCCTGCGCCAGGTCGAGACCGAAAAGCACCTGCTGCGCGCCTGCCAGGACGCCGGCGTCCGCTTCGTGTGGGACGCCCCCGTCACCGGCACCGAACCCGGCCCCGACGGCGTACGGGTGTACACCGCCGACGGCACCGTCCACCACGCCCGCTTCGTCATCGCCGCCGACGGCGCCCGCTCCACCGTGCGCCACGCCCTGGGCATCCCCATGAGCGGCACCCGCTCCCAGGCCTTCCACGTCGTGGTCGACATCGCCGAGGACCCCGGCCACCCGCTGCCCCTGGAGCGCGTGTTCACCTACGAACACCCCGCGCTCGGCGGGCGCAGCGTGATGCGGGTGCCCTTCGCCGGCGGCTTCCAGCTCGACCTGCAGTGCAAGGACGGCGACGACCCCGAGCAGTGGGCCACCGAGGAGGCCGCCCGCGCCTGGGTGGCCCGCGTGGTGCCCCCCGCCTACGCCGACCGGCTGCTGTGGGTCTCGCGCTACCACTTCCTGCAGGTCGTGGCCGACGCCTTCACCGACCCCGCCCACCGGGTCCTGCTGGTGGGCGAGGCCTCGCACCTGTTCCCGCCGTTCGGGGCGCGCGGCATGAACAGCGGCATCGCCGACGCGGTGGCCGCCGCCGACGCCATCGCCCAGGCCCTGGCCGGCGGCGAACGCACCGCGGCCGTCGGCGCGTTCGCCCACGCCCGCCGCGAGGCCGCCCTGTTCAACTCCCGCGCGGCCGGCACCGCCCTGGCCCACCTGCGCCCCCGCCACCGCAGGACCCGGCTGCTGCAGGCCTTCTCCGCCCGCCTGGCCCCGCTGGTGCCCGCCTGGGGCGAATGGCTGGAGCGCGCCCCCTACGGGCCGCGCACCGCACCGGCCACCGCCGTGCACGGAAAGTACTGACCGGCCGTGTCCCCCCGGCACACGGCGTGGTTCGCCTGGCGGCCCGGCTCCCACCTGGCCCCCGCCCGCCCGCCCGACGCCCCGGTCCTGGCCGCCGACTCCTGGCTCGTCCAGGACGGCCGGGCAAGGTTCACCGCCGGGCACCGGGCCCGGTTCCTGGCCGCCTGCCGGGCCGCGGGCGCCGGCCGCGGCCTGGACGCGGACGGCTTCTTCACCCAGGCGCTGGCCCGGCTGCCGCGCACCGGCGCCTGGTTCCCGCGCGTGGAACTGCTCGGCGGCGCCCGGCCGGTGCTCGGCCTGCGCCTTCGGCCCTGCCCCGAGCGCACCGGCCAGGCGCGCCTGAGCTGCTGGTACGGGCCCGACCCGCGCACCTGCCCCACCCGCAAGGGCCCCGACCTGGCCGCGCTCGCCGGCTTGCGCGCCCACGCCCGGGGCCGGGGCGCCGACGACTACCTGCTGACCACCCCCGACGGGCGGGCCAGCGAGGCCACCTCGGCCACCCTGCTGTGGTGGCAGGACGGGCGGCTGTGCCTGCCCGCGCCCGGCCTGCCCGTCCTGCCCGGCATCACCGCCGCCTGGATCACCGCCCGCGCCACCCGCCTGGGCATCCCCCTCACCCCCCGCGACGTCCGCCCGGCCGACCTCAGCGGCCACGAGGTGTGGCTGGTCAACGCCCTGCACGGCATCCGGCCCGTGACCGCCTGGCCCCACACCCCCTACCGGGCCGGGCCCGCCGAGCGCGCCGCGGACTGGCAGCGCGCCTGGCAGGACGCCGCCCGCCCCCTGCCCGCCCCGCGCGTCCCGCGTCCGTCCGCACGGCAGGCCGCCCGCCCCTGAACCGCCCCCGCCACCCGGCCCGTTGCCCCGCCCGCCCGCCCAAGGAGAGCTTCCCGTCATGAACAGCCGCCCCCTGACCCTGGCCATCGTCGGCGCCGGCCCCCGAGGCCTGTCCGTCCTGGAGCGGACCCTCGCCGGCGCCCGCACCCTGCCCACCCGCCCGCTGACCGTGCACGTCATCGACCCCTTCCCGCCCGGCGCGGGCGCCGTGTGGCGCACCGACCAGCCCGCCCACCTGCTGATGAACACCGTCGCCTCCCAGGTGACCGTGTTCACCGACGCCTCCGTGCGCATGCAGGGCCCGCTGGTGCGCGGCCCGAGCCTGTACCAGTGGGCCCGCTCCCTGGCCCGCTCCCGCACCGCCGCCGCCCAGCCGGCGTGGGTGCTCGAGCAGGCCAGCGCCCTGGGCCCCGACGCCTACCCCACCCGCGCCTTCTACGGCCACTACCTGCGCTGGGCGTTCGCCCACATCGTCTCCCGCGCCCCCTCCCACACCCGGGTGCGCACCCACGCCACCCGCGCCACCGCCCTGGACGACGCCGGGAGGCACCCGCACAGCCCGCAGACCCTGCGCCTGGCCGACGGCACCGTCCTGACGGGTCTGGACGCGGTGGTCCTGGCCCAGGGGCACACCCCGGTCCGGCCGACGGCCGCCGAAGCGGACCTGGCCGGCTACGCCGCCCGCCACCAGCTGCGCTACCTGCCCCCCGCCAACCCCGCCGACCTGGACCTGTCCGCCATCGCCCCCGGCGAGACGGTGCTGCTGCGCGGCCTGGGCCTGAACTTCTTCGACCACATGGCCCTGTTCACCCTCGGCCGCGGCGGCACCTTCCACCGCCAGGACGGCGTACTCACCTACCGGCCCTCGGGCCGCGAACCGCACCTGGTGGCCGGCTCACGGCGCGGCGTGCCCTACCACGCGCGCGGCGAGAACGAGAAGGGCGCCTTCGGCCGCCACACCCCCCGCCTGCTCACCGCCGAGCGCATCGCCCTGCTGCGACAGCAGCGCCCGCTGGACTTCGCCGCCCGGCTGTGGCCGCTGATCGCCACCGAGGTGGAGGCCGTCTACTACCGCACCCTGCTGGCCGCCCACGGCCGCACCGGCGAGGGCCGGGAACTGGCCGAGCGCTACCTGGCCGCGCCCTCCGCCCAGGCCCGCGCCTCCCTGCTCGACACCCACCGCGTGGCCGCCGACGAGCGCTGGGACTGGGAGCAGGTCGCCAAGCCCTACAAGGAGACCGCCTTCAGCGGGCCCGGCGACTTCACCGCCTGGCTCCTGGCCCATCTGCGGCGCGATCTGGACCAGGCCCGCCAGGGCAACCTCAGCGGTCCGGTGAAGGCCGCCCTGGACGTGCTGCGCGACCTGCGCAACGAGATCCGCCAGGTCGTCGACCACGGCGGGCTGAGCGCCGACTCCCACCGCGAGGACCTGGAGCGCTGGTACACCCCGCTGAACGCCTACCTGTCCATCGGCCCGCCCGCCTCGCGCATCGAGGAGATGACCGCGCTGATCGAAGCCGGCGTCCTGGAAGTGGCCGGCCCCGAACTGAGCGTGCGCCCCGCCCAGGGCCCCGACGGGCCGGTGTTCGCGGCCACCTCCGCGGCCGTGGCCGGGCCGCCCGTCACCGCGCGGACCCTCATCGAGGCCCGCCTTCCCGAGACCGACCTGCACCGCACCACCGACCCGCTGCTGCGCCACCTGCTGGGCAGCGGACAGGCCCGGCTGCACACCCTCACCGGCCCGCGCGGCGACTACGAGACCGGGGGCCTGGCCGTCACCGCCCGCCCCTACCACCTGGTGGACAGCCGCGGCCGCGCCCACCCGCGGCGCTTCGCCTACGGCGTGCCGACCGAGGCGGTGCACTGGGCGACCGCGGCGGGCATACGCCCCGGCGTGGACTCCGTCATCCTGGGCGACGCCGACGCCATCGCCCACAGCCTGCTGGCCCTGCCCGCGCACAGCACACCCCCCGCCCACGGCACGGCCCTCGCGGTGGACGCCGCCCGCCCCCTGCCCGACGCCGTCCCGCCCCTCATGGCCGCCGCCACCGGCCGCGAGTAGCCGCGTGCCCGGTCCTGCCCCCGTTGTCCACACTGCGCTGCCGCTTCGTGACGCGCGCCCGTGCACCACGAAGCGGCCGGCCCAGGAAGAGGTACTGATGGCCCAGACACCCACGGCACGCTGCACCCCGGCGCACCTCGCCGCCCAGGCCACCCGCCTGGCGGCCGCCATGGACGCCGTCACCGACACCGAAGCCGCCCGGCGGGGCCTGACCCGCGCCGACTTCGAGGTCCTGGCCGCCCTGCGCGGCGCGGGCGCCGAGCGCGGCTACCGGCTGCGCACCGGTGAACTCGCCGGGCGCTGCCGCCTGTCCTCGGGCGGCACCAGCAACATCATCCGCAGGATGGCCGAGTCCGGCTACGTGGTCCGCGAGGCCGACCTGCACGACGGGCGCGGCTCCTGGGCGCAGCTGACCGAGGAGGGACGCCGTGTGGTGGACGCGGTGCGCCGGGCCGCGGACGCCGTCTACGAGCGGCTGCTGGGGCCGCTGCCCGCCGGCGCGGCGGACGCGCTGTCCGGACTGATCTCCCTGGTGGCCGCCGCCCTCGAACAGGCCCCCGGCGCCGGGGCGTTCACGGCGGCAGACGGGGCGGCGGGAGACGGGGCGGCGGCCGGGGCGCCGGGGCGGGGGCGCAGGATCGTGCGCGCCCCGCGGCCCGCGCCCAAACGCTGAAACCCCCCTCTTCGGGCCGCCACGGGGGGGGCGGGCGGCCAGCACGGAAGGCCGAAGAGGGGGGAAGACAGAGGGGGAAAGGAAGCCGGGCGCCTGAGCGGCGGGGCGTACCGGTGTGTGCCCGGCTTCCTGTCTCCCATGGTGACGCGGCCCGGCGGCGGGCCGCAAAGGCCCGGGCGCTACTTCGGCAACATGCCCCGCCCGCCCCCCGGCCCGGGGGGCGGCCCCAAGGGCGGTTCCCGGTGGGCGACTTGGCCAAGTGGGTGCCGGGCGGGCCGCGGCGGGAGGGGCCGGTGGAGGCACGGGCGTTGGGCCCGGTGATGCGCGGCCATGTGGCACCCCGCAGGCGCCCCCGGCCGCGCCCCGGCACACCCTTTCCGCACCGCCCAGGAGGCACAGGATGAACACCAGCGTGACGCGCCCCACCGCCCCTATCGGGGCGCTGCTGCGGCACTTCGCAGATCTGCGTGATGGCACCCACGGCGACGGAGCCGTCTCGCGCGCGGCCAAGGAGGAGCTGTTCCGGCAGGCCGTCGCGCTCCTTGACCCCTACGCCCGCCAGGTGCTCGCAGAGTTCAACACCCATCTGCTCAACGGGGCGGGCCGGGTGGACGCCGGCGGATCCACCCGCGCGGGAGACGGCGGCCTGGTGGCCACCTGGGCGCTGACCTGGCCCCGGCAGCGCGCCGAGGGCATCGACCCGATCAGCCTGGTGGCGCACTACGGCCGGGGATTCCACCACCCGCACCTGCGCGGCGCCACCGTCGCCGAATGGCCGCTGAACGTCTTCACCGACGAGCAGGCCGCCGCCGAGGTGCCCACCCTGCGCGCGATCGCCACCGCCGACCTGCACAACCTGGTCTTCCAGCGCGACTTCCGCATCGTGCCCGCCATCACCGACCCGCACAGCACCCCCGCCGCGCCCGAGGAGGCCTGATGGAGCAGACACCGCTGCGTCTTTCGGTCCTGGACCAGACCCCCGTCGGCGAGGGCCAGACGGCCGCCGAGGCACTGCGCGCCTCCGCCGATCTCGCCCAGGCCGTGGACGGCCTGGGCTACACCCGCTACTGGGTGGCCGAACACCACGACTCCCCCGGGTTCGCCGGGACCGCACCCGAGATCCTGGCCGGACACCTCCTGGCCCGCACCCGCCACCTGCGCATCGGCACCGGCGGCGTCCTGCTGCCCCGCTACCGGGCGGCCAAGGTCGCCGAGGTCTTCAACGTGCTGGCCGCGCTGCATCCGGGCCGGGTCGACCTCGGGGTGGGGCGCGCGGGCGGCCCCGCCGACCGCTTCCCCGCCCAGGTCGAAGAGGTGCGGCTGCGCCTGGGCCTGATCCCGGGCCGCCGCCCCGAGACCGACCAGAGCGCACCCGTGCCGCCGCGGCTGTGGCTGCTGGGCGCGGGCACCAACTCCGCCCGCCACGCCGGAAAGCTGGGCGCCTCCTTCGCCTACGCCTACTTCCTGACCCACAAGCCGGGCCGGGCCGTGATGGACGCCTACCGCGGCGCCCTGGACGCCGCCGGGCACCCGCCGCAGCGCGGCGTGGTGGCCGTGCGCGTGGTGAGCGCCGACACCGAGGCCAGGGCCGAGGAGCTCGCGCAGAGCGTGCTGCTGTGGCGCAGCCGCAAGGACCTGGGCCAGGACCTGCCGCTGCCGTCGGTGCACGGCGTGCGCGGCCACCGGTGGAGCGCGCTGGAGGCGGAGCGGGCCGCCGCGCTGCGCCGCACCCTGGTGGCGGGCACCCCCGAGCAGGTGCGCGCGCGGCTGACACAGCTGGCCGCCGAACACGGCGTCGGCGAGATCCTGGTGAACACCCTGACCGCCGACCCCGCCGACCGGGTGCGCTCCTACCGGCTGCTCGCCGAGGCCTTCGAGCTGAAGGCGCCCGCGCCCGACGCCGTACCCGTGTAGGAACCGCGGGCGGGACAGAGGCGGGAGAGCCCTCACCGGGCTCTCCCGCCTCTGCGTTGTGCCGGTGCCCGGGGGCGGGCACAGAAGAGCGGGGCGGCCGTTGGTGTACGGCCGCCCCGGGGGGTCTGGGTCCTCCTGTCTGCGGTTGTGGTCGGTTCTGCGGTGGTGGCGTCTGCTCCGGCGTGCGGCTATCGCGTGCTCCTCTCGCCGGGGGTGGTCATGTGCTCCTCCTTCTTCTTCTTGCTTCTTCTTCGTCGTTCTTCGGTCGGGGGCTCTGTCGGGGGTCGGGGGCGGTCGGGGGCGGGGTCGAAGGGGCGGGGGTCGGGGGTCGGGGGCGGTCGGGGGTTGGGGGTTGGGGGTTGGGGGTTACTGGGCGTCGGTCTCGTTGCGGTAGACCATGAGCTTGGCGTCCTTGGCCACGTAGTAGTTCTGGACCGAGTAGGCGATGGTGGCGAAGTCCAGGCGGCCGTCGCCGTTGAAGTCGGCGGTGGCGATGCGGGCCACGGACTCGTCGGAGACCCGCCACTTGGCCCAGACGCCGTTCTTCAGGTCGATGGCCTTGTAGTACATGACGCCCTGCCAGGGCCACGGGCCGCGCAGGGCGACCAGGAACTCGTCCTCGCCGTCGCCGTCGAAGTCGGCGGTGACGATCTGGTGGCCGGGGCCCTCGCCGTTCTCGTTCGGGTCGCCGTAGACGTCCAGCAGGACGCGGTTCCACTCGACGTCCTCGGGGCGGCCGTCGCCTGCCTTGGTGTAGACGGCGACGGTGTTGCCGTGGAAGGGCTCGACGGCGGCGACGTAGCCCATGGCGTCCTCGCCCATGCGGCCGACGTTGAGGTCGCCGCTGCCGCGGAAGCCGGTCTGCTCGAACTGGGTGACCTCGCCGGTGCCGATGAGCTTGCGGATCCACTCCTTCTTGTTCTCGTCGTAGAACATCCAGGTGACGCCCTCGTCGGAGGCCAGCAGGAGGGACTCGCGGTCGGAGCCGGGGATGAGGCCCTGCTTCTTCTCGGCGCCGTGGATCATGCGGAAGTGGCAGTCGTCGATGACCGTCATCGGCCACTCCTCGGCCGTGTGCACGTCGTCGGGCTGGGTGAACAGCACGACCGGCAGGACGGCGTGGACGTCTTCCTTGGCGACGATCGGCAGGCCGATGATCTCCAGGCGCTCGGTCTGGGTGAAGTAGCCGGCCCGCAGGCGGTGCATGCCGGTGGCGCGGCCCACGTAGTGCCTCTTCCAGCGGGACTCGTCCTTGTCGGGGCTGCCCGGGTTCTCCAGCCAGTCGATCTTGCCGCCCTGGGTGTTGGCGTCCTGGATGGTGCCGATGGGGCCGTAGAGGTCGTAGCAGAGGATGATGTCGGGGTGGCCGTTGCCGCTGACGTCGGCGTAGTCGGCGCCGACCGGCATCTTGATCTTGTCGGCGACCAGGCGGCGGGTCCACTTCTCGTCGTTCTGGTACCAGTAGACCTCGCCCAGGCGCAGGCCGTAGCCGAACAGGTCGGGCTTGTTGTCGTTGTTGAGGTCCGGGGCCTCCAGCCAGTAGCCGTCGCGCAGCTGGTCGGCGACGAGCTCGGGGGTGAACTTCGGGGCGCGGAAGGCGGACAGCGAGTCGGCGGTCATGGTCGTTCTCCTTGGGGTGTCGGTGGGGCGCGGCGGCCGGTGGGGGTGGGAAGGGGGCGGGGGTCAGGGGGTGAGGCGGTGGTATTCGACGGCGAGCCAGACGCAGTCGGTGTCGGCGTAGTACTGGTGCCAGGGGTAGTGGTAGGAGCCGTCGGGGCGGGTGGCGCAGAACGGGTCGGGGGTGGTGTAGCCGGGGGCCATGCGCAGGTCCTCGTAGAGGCGGGTGCGGTCCTGTGCGGTGAACTTCTGCATGCGGCCCAGGCCGTGGACTTGGGTGTGGACTTCGATGAAGTCGTGGCTGTTGTGGATGTGGCAGTGGGTGCCGGCCGGGGCGTACCAGAGGTTGGCCTTGACCTGGAACTCCTGGGGGCGGGTGGGGTGTTCGGTCTCCTTGAGCAGGTGGGCGGGGTCGAAGCGGACGGTGCCGGCGTGGTCCTGGGGGCTCTTGTGGAGGGGGGTGTCGCGGGGGAAGGGCGCGGTGCCGGCGGGGGTGGGGGTGTCGGGGGGCAGCAGGTCGGCGAGGAGCTGCCAGCCGGGTTCGTCGGTGATGGCGCCGATGGGGGCGTCGGGGTCGGTGCGCAGCAGGATGAGGGTGTCGGCCTCCTCGATGCGGGTGTCGCGCAGGATGGTGGAGGACAGGGGCGGTATGCCGGTGCGGGGGCTTTCGCTGAGGGTGACCCGGCGGGGCTGGGGGTTGACGACGATGGCCGTGCCGTCGACGGCGTAGTGGCGGGCGTTGGTCACGAGGGTGGCCTGGACGTGCGGTCCGGAGAAGTTGAGGGCGGTGGCGGTGTTGGGGGCGCTCTCGTGGCGGTGGGTGGTGGTCATGGCGGGTGCCTCCTGCCGGGTCGGGCTGGCCGGGTCGGTGCGGGGTGGGGGTCTCAGGCGCGGGCGAAGGCGGCGGTGCGGGCCAGTTCCGCGGACAGCTCGTCGATGGGGGTGGCCGGGACGAACTGGTCGGGGGCGGGGCTGTCGCCGAAGTAGTGGGCGATGGCGTCGACGGTGCGCTCGGTGGCGCGGCCGTCGCCGTAGGGGTTGGTGGCGTTGGCCATGCGGTCGTAGGCGCCGGGGTCGCGCAGGAGTTCGCAGGCGGCCTGGACGATGCCGCCGGTCTTGGTGCCGACCAGGCGGGCGGTGCCGGCGACGACGGCCTCGGAGCGCTCGGTGACGCTGCCGAGCACCAGGGTGGGCTTGCCGAGGGCGGGGCCTTCCTCCTGGGCGCCGCTGCTGTCGGAGACGATGAGGTCGGCGCGGCGCATGAGCTTGCTGAAGCAGAGGTAGGACAGCGGGTCGACGATGGTGATGTTGGGGTGGTTGCCGATGCGGGGCAGGAGGGCGTCGCGCACGACGGGGTTGCGGTGCAGCGGGATGACCACGCGGACGTCGGGCTCGTCGGCGATGCTGGCGAAGGCCTCGGCGATCTGCGGCAGGTCCGGCCAGGCCTCGCGGCGGTGGGCGGAGGCCAGGACGACGCGCCGGTTGTCGCTGTCGAGGTCCTCGATGGCGTCGGAGCCGTAGTCCTGGGCGCGGTCGCTGGCCCAGCGCAGGGCGTCGATGACGGTGTTGCCGGTGACGACGATGGTGTCGTCGGCGATGCCCTCGCGCAGCAGGTTGGCGCGGTTGCCCGGGGTGGGGGCCAGGTGCAGGGCGGAGACCTGGGCGACCAGGCGGCGGTTGCCCTCCTCGGGGAAGGGGGAGTTGAGGTGGCCGCTGCGCAGGCCGGCCTCGACGTGGATGACGGGGATCTGGTGGTGGAAGCCGGACAGGGCGCCGGCCAGGGTGGTGGCGGTGTCGCCGTGCACGAGGACCGCTTCGGTCCTGAGCTCCTTGAACACCTCGCCCAGGCCCTGCAGGGAGCGGGAGGTCACCTGGGACAGGGTCTGGCGGGGGGCCATGATCTCCAGGTCGATGTCGGGCCTGAGGCCGAAGGCCTCCAGGGTCTCGTCGAGCATCTGGCGGTGCTGGCCGGTGGAGATGACGGTCGGGGCGAAGCGCGGGTCGTCCTTCAGGGCGCGGATGACCGGGGCGAACTTGATGGCTTCGGGGCGGGTACCGAGGACAACGGCTACGGAACGCATGGCTTTTATTCCTCTTCTGTGTCAAGGGAGAGCGGATGAAGGGTTTTTGTCAGAAGGCGCGGCATCGGTTCCGAAAGGCGGATGCCCATCGCGCCGGGCTTAGGGCGGCCGGCCCGTTGAATGCGGGGCGGCTCTTGTTGTTTCTCTTGCCTCCGGGATTCCTTTCGGTGTCCCTTCCGGCACTAGATATCTTTCCTGTGAGCTAGTTCTGCGTCAATTGAGCTTTGTCCCGGCGGTTGCACGGGAGTTGGACACCGGCCGTACGCGTCGGCGCTCCTTTGTGCGGGAAAAGGGGCGCGGACATGCGAGAACCCCCGTGCCCGCGGGGCGGGCACGGGGGTTCTCCCCGGCTTCTGGGGCGCCTGCGGCGCCTGGCGCGCGGCCTGCGCGCGGTGTTCAGGCGCGGACGATGGCCAGGACCTCGTCGCGGACGCGGGCCATCACGTCCTGGTCGCGGGCCTCGACGTTCAGGCGCAGCACGGGTTCGGTGTTGGAGGCGCGGACGTTGAACCACCAGTGGGTGCCGCTGACGGTCAGTCCGTCGAGTTCGTCCACGCTCACTCCCGCGACGCCCCGGTAGGCGGCGCGCAGGGCGTCCAGGCGGCCCTGCTGGTCGGTGACGGTGGAGTTGATCTCGCCGGAGCCCGCATAGCGGTCGTAGGCGGCCACGAGGGCCGACAGGGGGCCGTCCTGGCCGCCGAGGGCGGCCAGGACGTGCAGGGCGGCCAGCATGCCGGTGTCGGCGTTCCAGAAGTCGCGGAAGTAGTAGTGCGCGGAGTGCTCGCCGCCGAAGATGGCGCCGGTGGCGGCCATTTCCTGCTTGATGAAGGAGTGGCCGACCCGGGTGCGCACGGGGGTGCCGCCGTTCTCCCGCACGACCTCGGGGACGGTCCAGGAGGTGATGAGGTTGTGGATGACCGTGCCGGAACCGCCGTTGCGGGCGAGTTCGCGGGCGGCGACCAGGGCGGTGACCGCCGACGGGGAGACCGGGTCGCCCCTCTCGTCGACGACGAAGCAGCGGTCGGCGTCGCCGTCGAAGGCGATGCCGAGGTCGGCGCCCTCCTCGCGCACGCGCTGCTGCAGGTCCACGATGTTCGCCGGATCCAGCGGGTTCGCCTCGTGGTTGGGGAAGGTGCCGTCCAGCTCGAAGTACATCGGCACCAGCGTCAGCGGCAGCCCCTCGAAGACGGTCGGCACCGTGTGCCCGCCCATCCCGTTGCCCGCGTCCACCACCACCTTCAGCGGCCGGATCACCGACAGGTCGACCAGGGACCGCAGATGGGCCGCGTAGTCCTTGAGCGTGTCGCGGCGGGTGATGGCGCCGGCCGCGGTGAGCGAGGGCGGCGCGCCCTCGCGCAGCCAGCGCTCCACCAGGGCGCGGATGTCGGCCAGGCCGGTGTCCTGCCCGACCGGGGCGGCGCCCGCGCGGCACATCTTGATGCCGTTGTACTGCGCCGGGTTGTGCGAGGCCGTGAACATCGCGCCCGGCAGGTCCAGCGCGCCCGAGGCGTAGTACAGCTGGTCGGTGGAGCACAGGCCGATCTGGGTGACCGCGCAGCCGCCCAGGGCCGCGCCCTGGGAGAAGGCCAGGCTGAGCGCGGGTGAGGTGGGCCGCATGTCGTGCCCGACCACGAGCGCGGACGCGCCCGTCACCCGCACGAAGGCGGCGCCGAACAGCTCGGCCAGGGACTCGTCCCACTGCTCGGGCACGGTTCCGCGGATGTCGTAGGCCTTGACCAGGCCCGACAGATCGGCGCCCGCGGCGGCCGCGCGCACGGCGGCGGAGGCGGCGGGACTGCCGGAGGGGGTGGAGGGGGTGGAGGTGAGGGACAAGGCGGTGCCTTCCGGTGTCGGCGGGGCGGGGTGTGACGCAGGAAGCCGGGCGCGCGGTCCGCGGGGGGTGCGGCTGCGCGCCCGGCGGCGGGCGAAGGGGCGTGCCCGCCCGGGCAGGGGCCGGGCGGGGCGGCGCGAGGCCCTGCGGGCCCGGCGGCGGGCCGGGCGGGGCGGGGCTGCTAGCGGCGGGGCAGTTCCACCGACAGGGAGTGGCGGAAGAAGTCGGTGGGGTCGTAGCGCTTCTTGACCTGCTGCAGGCGCGGGTAGTTGTCCTTGTAGTAGAGCTTTTGCCACGGCACGCCGGAGGTGTTGCGCTCGGGGTCGGCCACGTCCCGGTCGGGGTAGTTGATGTAGCAGCCGTCGGTGCGCTCGTCCAGGACGGGCACTCCCCCGGTCCGGGCGAAGAAGTCCTCGTACAGCCCGCGCGCCCAGCCCAGGTAGAAGTCGTCGTCCTTCTGCTCGGACCAGAAGGTCTGGAAGCACATCTTGAAGGCGGAGCTGCGCTGGGCGTTGGCGGTGGCGTCCGGGGCCAGGGCGTTGACCTGGCCGCCGAAGGAGAACAGCACCAGCATGGTGTCGGGGTTGTGGAAGTCGGCCCGGGTCATGTGCTTGTAGAGGGCGGCGACCTGGTGGTCGGTGAAGTTCTTGCGCATGTAGCCGGACTTGTGGGCGCCGCGCGAGGTGGGGTTGGTGATGGTGGGGTTGTCGGTGCCGACCAGGCGGGTGGCCTGCAGCCAGGGCATGCGGCGCGGGGTGTGCAGGCCGGGCATGGCGGGCAGTTCGCCGTTGGGCCGGGCCAGCGCCCGGGGCTTGAGTCCGGTGCCCGCCAGGACCGCGGCCAGGAAGGCGTCCAGGAGGCCTTCGGCGTTCTCCACGCCGGCGTCGACCTGGGTGAACATGCCCAGGCTGCCGTGCGCCTTGGCGCTGACGTTGAACAGGCTGCTCAGATGGCGGTAGGGGGAGGCGGGGGCGCTGTGCTCCTCGTGCCAGGCGCCCCAGTTCTTCAGCAGCCGGGTGAAGCGGGTCTCGTTCAGCTCCTCCCAGGGCAGGTCGAGGGCGCTGACCAGGACGGTGGAGGGCGGCTTGATCAGCTGGTCGGCGGGCTCGGTGCCGCGCGCGCCCGGAGAGCGGAAGAAGAAGCGGGTGATCAGGCCGAAGTTGCCGCCGCCGCCCCCGGTGTGGGCCCACCACAGCTCGCGGTGGGGGTCGTCCTGCTCCCGGGTGGCCACCAGGGTGCGGGCCTTGCCCTGGGCGTCGATGACCACGACCTCGACCGCGTACAGGTGGTCGGAGACCAGGCCGTGGGCGCGTGAGAGCAGGCCGTAGCCGCCGCCGCTGACGTGCCCGCCGGCGCCGACGCTGTAGCAGATGCCGCCGGGCACGGCCACGCCCCAGCCCTTGTAGAGGGTTTCGTAGACGTTGAGCAGGCGGGCGCCGGGCTCGACGGTGAAGGCCCGCATCCGCTCGTCGTAGCCGACGGCCGTCATCGGGGAGAAGTCCAGGAGGACCTCGGTGTCCGCGTGGGCGGCGAAGTCGGCGAAGCAGTGGCCGCCGCTGCGCACCGAGATCCGCTTGCGGTCCTTGAAGGCCTGCTCCAGGGCCGCTTCGGCGTCCGCGGCCGACGTGATCATCTTGATGTAGTCGGGTCTGGCCACGAACCGCTGGTTGTTGCCGGTGGTCAGCAGCGGATAGCGGGCGTCGTCGGGGCCTATGGTCGCCCCGGCCGCCCGCGGGGTGCGGGCGGCCGGGGCGGCGGCGGCCGGGGCGGCCAGCAGGGCGGGGGCCACGGCGGTGGCGGCGACCGCGGCCCCCGCGACCGCGGCGCCGCGCCCTATGAGCGTGCGGCGATCGACATCGTTCATCGTCAGCTACCTCGTCTTTCGACAGCTCGTTCCCGGGCCCGCGCCCCGGCGGGCGCGGGCCCGGGAGCGGACCGGCCCGGCGGATGCCGGGCCGGAGCACCTCGCATGAGAAGGGGCCGGAGAAGGGGGGCGGGGTCAGGCGTGGGCCTGGGCGGCCGGGGCGCCGGTGTCCTGCGGCTGCTCCGCACCGGGCCCGGACGCCCGGTCCCGGTCCTGGTCCCGGTCCTGGTCCTGGGGGGCGGGGCGGCCGCGGCGGTCCAGGCGCACCGAGTACACGGCCACCGCCAGGGCGCCGCCCGCCAGGAGGGCGCCGATCCAGTTCGGCGCGGTGTAGCCCAGGTCGTGGTCGATGGCGAAGCCGCCCAGCCAGGCGCCCACGGCGTTGCCCAGGTTGAACGCGGCGATGTTGGCCGCCGAGGCGAGGGCCGGGGCGCCGTCGGCCTTCTGCAGCACCCGCATCTGCATCGCGGGCACGGTGGCGAAGCCGGCGGCGCCGAACAGGCCCAGGGTGATGGCCGCGGGCACCTGCGCGTGCGCGGTGAACACGAAGATCACCAGGACGACGCTGAGCGCGGCAAGGGCGATCGACAGGGTGCGCATCAGCGCGCGGTCCGCGAGCCGGCCGCCGACCACGTTGCCCAGGCACAGGCCGACGCCGAAGATGACCAGCAGCCAGCTGACCGCGCCGTCGGAGAACCCGGCGACCTTGGTCATCATCGGGGCGATGTAGGTGAAGGAGGCGAAGACCGCGCCGAAGCCCAGCGCGGTCACCGCGAGCGCCAGCCACACCTGGCCGCGGCGGAAGACGGCGATCTCGCTGCGCAGGCCGCCGGAGTCCTCCCGCGGCTGGGGCGGCACCAGGGCCAGGATGCCCAGCAGGCCCACCACGCCGAGCCCGGTGACCACCCAGAAGGTGGAGCGCCAGCCGAAGTGCTGGCCCAGGAAGGTGCCCATCGGCACCCCCAGGACGTTGGCCACCGTCAGGCCGATGAACATCAGTGAGATCGCGCGGGCCTTGCGTTCGGGCGCCACCAGGTTGGCGGCGACCACCGAGCCGATGCCGAAGAACGCGCCGTGCGTCAGGGCCGCCACCAGACGGCCCGTCATCAGCAGGGCGTAGCTGCCGGCGACCGCGCACAGCAGGTTGCCGAGGATGAACACGGCCATCAGCACGGCCAGCATGGTCTTGCGCGGCAGCCGGGTCCCGGCGGCGGTCATCAGCGGGGCCCCGACGACCACGCCGAGCGCGTAGCCGGTCACCAGCAGGCCGGCGGAGGGGATCGAGACGCTGAGGTCGTCGGCCACCTCCTCCAGCAGGCCCACGATCACGAACTCCGTGGTGCCGATGCCGAAGGCGCCTAGGGCCAGCGCCAGAAGGGCGATGGGCATCTAATTCTCCTTGTTGTGGTGGTGCCAGGTGTGGGCGCGCACACCGCGTCCCGGGTGGTCCTCCAGCAGGGCCCGCAGCCGTCTGCGGCCGCGGTGCAGCCGGGAGTTGACCGTGCCGGAGGGGATGCCGACGGCCGCGGCGATCTCCTCGTAGCGCAGGCCCTCGACGTCGGCGAGGTAGACCACGATCCGCAGGGCGGCGGGCAGCGAGCGCATCGCCTGGCTGATCGCCGCGTCCGGGATGCGGTCGACGACCTGGGCCTCCACCGAGGCCAGGCCCGCGGAGGTGTGGGAGGCGGCGCACGCCTGCTGCCAGTCCTCGATGTCGGGCACCGGCGCGAAGTGCGGCCTGCTCTTCTGGCGCCGGTAGGAGGTGAGGAAGGCGTTGGTCAGGATGCGCGACAGCCAGGCCCCCAGACTCGTGCCGGGGCGGAACTGGTGGAACCCGCGGTAGGCGCGGGCGTAGGTCTCCTGCACCAGGTCCTCGGCATCGGCCCGGTGGCGGGTCAGCCGCAGCGCGTACGCGTACAGGCGGGCCCGGTGGGCCAGCGCGTCGCGTTCGAAACGGGCCGTGCGCTGCTCGGCCGTCTCCGGCCCCGGCGCGGCGGGGCCCGGGGCGGGCGGCGCCTTCGCCGCCCGCCCCGCATACCAAGGACCCGGCGGCCGCGCGGGGCCGCTCGGGCCGGGGAGGGTGCTGGTGCCGCTGCGGGCCGCGGCGGACGCGGGCTGCGGATCCATGGTGCGTTTCCTTCGGTACGGGGGTAAGGGCGACTGCGGGGCTTCGGTGCCCGGGGGCGGTGCGGGACTTCCCGGCCCGGGGCGGCGGGCGGGAAAGGGGGGCGGTGCGTCCGCGACGGGGGAGACTCCGGACGCACCGCCGGTCTCTGCGCGGGCGGCGGGCACAGCCGCCGCGCTCCCCCGGCTCCCCCGCGTCCGGGAAAGCCGGGAAAGCCGGGAGTGGAGAGGGTTATTCGGGGTGGCTGTGCTGGATGGTGTCGGCGAGGTGCTGCCACGCTCTGGCGCATTCGGTGGCGGCGGCCGCGACCATGCCCGCCCGGTAGGGGGGCACGGCGGCGGTGATGCGTCTGAACTGGGCGGGCAGGTGCATTTCCAGCAGGCGCAGCAGCAGCCGTCCCGTCTCGCTCTGCCGCAGCGAGGGGTCCTTGCACAGGCTGGCGAAGACCCGCTCCAGGCCCGGGCCCGGGCCTGGGCCTGGGCCTGGGCCCGCTGCCGCCCGGGCGGCGGGCGCCGCCCGGGCCTCCTGCGCGGCCCGCTCCTGCCCGCCGGCGGGCGGGCGGGCCGGGCCCGGGCCGGGGCCGGGCTCGGGCCGGCCCTGCGGGGCGGGCGCCCGCAGGGCCGGGGGCAGGGGGTCCTCGCCGCGCTCGAGGCGGGCGCGGACATCGCGCACGGTGCCCGGGGAGACGCCCGCGCGGCGCGCGATGTGCCGCAGCGAGGCCTGCGGCTCCTGGCTGATGAGCCGGCTGGCCGCCTGGCGTCCCGCCGCCGGGTCCACGGGGCGGAACTTGCCGTCCTGGCCCACCCGGACGGCGGGCGCCTGGCCGGGCGGCAGGCCGCGCCGGCGCAGGGCGGCGACCGTCTTGGGGTCCAGGCCCGCGACGGCGGCGATCGCCCGGTCCGACCACTGCGCGTGCGTGATGATGATGCGGGCGGCGGCCGCGGCGCGTTCGGCCAGCGTCAGCGGCATGCCGTGGGCGATGTTGGTCTGCACCGCGACGACGAAGGCGTCCTCGGTGCTGCCGTCGAAGTAGGTGACCTCCACCAGTTCGCGCTGCTGCATCAGCGCCGCGCGCAGCCGGTGCATGCCGTCGATGACCCGCATCGTCTCGCGGTGCACCAGGATCGGCGGCAGCACCGCGCCGCAGGCGCCCAGGGTCCGCGCGTGCTGGAGGTTCTCCCCGATGCGCGGTGAGTCGGCCGGCCGCAGGATGCCGATGGGCACCTGGTGCACGGCCTCGTCCAGGGCCGCCGCGGAGCCCGCGGACTCCGCGGACTCCGGGGTGGCCGGGGTGTGCGGGGTGGGCGGGTGGTGCGGGGTGTCCGGGTGGTCCAGGGGGGTGACGCCCATGCTCGGTGCACCTCCTCCACAAGGGGGGTCGAAACCGGCGTCGGCGGGGGGTGCGCCGCGGCCCGCCGGCCGGCGCGGGGGGGGTGGCCCCGTCCGGCAACTCCCCGACCGTACAGAGCTGTTGTCCGGTTCTTCCGTGCCCGGCGGGCCCGGCGGCGCGACCTGGGCAAGTCGTCCGCGGCCCCGCTGCCGGGGGCGCCCGGCGCGGGCGGGGCAGGGGGTGTGCAACCGCGGAGTTTCCGCGGTTGCACACCCGTGCGGGGCAGCCCCCGGTGTGCGGCCGGGGCCCGGCTGCCCGGGGCGGGGTCAGGCCGCGGAGGCCAGGGAGTGCTGCGCCACGAAGTCGCGTAGCCAGGAACGGAATTCGGGGCCGAGGTCCTCGCGCTCCCAGGCCAGGCGCACGGTGGCGCGCAGGTAGTCGGAGCGGTCGCCGGTGTCGTAGCGCCGGCCGCGGAAGACCACGCCGTGCACCGGGCCGGCCGACCCGGTCGCGGCCAGGGTGCGCAGCGCGTCGGTGAGCTGGATCTCGCCGCCGCGGCCCGGCTCGGTGGCGCGCAGCGCCTGGAAGATCTCCGGGGCCAGGACGTAGCGGCCGATGACCGCGTAGTTGCTGGGCGCGGTGCCCGGCTCCGGCTTCTCCACCAGGTCGGCGATGGCCACGACGTCGCCGCCGGCGCCGGGGTGCAGGCGGGCGCAGCCGTACAGGTGGGCCTGGGCGGGGTCGACCTCCATCAGGGCCACCACGCTGCCGCCGTGCTGGGCGTGGACCTGGGCCATCTGGGCGAGCAGCGGGTCGCGCGGGTCGATGAGGTCGTCGCCCAGGAGCACCGCGAAGGGGTCGTCGCCCACGTGCCGGGCCGCGCACAGCACGGCGTGGCCCAGGCCGCGCGGGTCGCCCTGGCGGATGTAGTGGATGTCGGCGAGGGTGCTGGGCCGGCTGACCCGCTGGAGCCGGTCGGTGTCGCCCTTGCGGCGCAGGGCTTCCTCCAGCTCGTGGTTGCGGTCGAAATGGTCCTCCAGGGGCCGCTTGTTGCGCCCGGTCACCATGAGGATGTCGGACATTCCGGCGGACACCGCTTCCTCGACGACGTATTGGATAGCGGGTTTGTCCACGACCGGAAGCATTTCCTTGGGCGTGGCCTTGGTCGCCGGGAGGAATCGGGTGCCCAGGCCTGCGACGGGAACAACTGCCTTGGTAATACCGACAGACGCGACATTCATGGGATTCACGCTATGGGCGTGTCGCGGCGGCGTGGAAGCAATGGGCGGCGCGGGGCGGCGACTTCGGCAATTGCGTGCCGGGTGCTGTTGTGGTGGGAGTTCTCGCCGCCCGTCTAGACTGCGCTGCTCCAGGGGTTTTTCGACGGCGGCCGCCGGCAGGGCGGACGGCAGGCGAGCGCGGGAGCGGGTACGACGTGAGGGCTGAAGCGGCCGGGCGGCGCGGCGGGCAGCAGGTGCCCTCCATGGAGCTGGCGCAGCTCGCGGGGCGGCTGTGTGCCGCGCTGGATGCCACCACCAACAGCAGGGTGGCGCGGTACGGGCTGACCCGTGCCGACTACGACGTGCTGGCCGCGCTGCGCTCGGCGGGCGGCGAGCTGCGGCTCAAGCCCACCGAGCTGGCCGCCCGCTGCCGGCTCTCCTCGGGCGGCACCAGCAATGTGCTGCGCCGGATGTCGGAGTCGGGCTATGTGGTGCGCGAGGCGGACCTGGCCGACGGGCGCAGTGCCTGGGCGCAGCTGACCGAGGAGGGGCTGCTGGTCACCACGCGGATCCAGGACGCGGTCGCGGCCGTGCAGGAGCGCCGGCTTGCGCTGCTGCCGCCGGGTGCGGTGGACGCGCTCTCGGCGCTGCTCGCCCAGGCCGCCGACGTCCTGGAAGCCCCCGAGTAGCCGCGCCCGCGGGCCTCAGGCCGGGACGCGGCTGCGGGCGTGCAGGGTGTTGACCGCGCGGCGCAGCCGGGCGGCGTCGGGCACGCCCTCGGTGCGCCAGGAGCCGATGACCAGGGTGGGCACGGTGTGGATGCGGTGGGTGCGCCGGGCCTGGTCCTGGGTGGCCTGGTGGTGCGCGGCCGCCTCCGGGGAGTCGGTCCAGGACCGGAAGTGCCAGGGGTCCAGGCCCGTGTCGGCGGCGAGCGCGGCCAGGGTGTCCAGGTCGGCGATGTTCTGGCCGTGGTGGAAGTAGGCGTCGAAGACGGCCGTGTCATAGGCGTGTCCGGCGCCGTGGCGCCAGGCGAAGGCGTGCCCGTACATGGCCAGGTGGGTGCGCGGCAGCGGTCCGGCGGGGGCCTTGCCGAACGGCACGCCGAGCCGGTCGGCCATGGGCACCACGGAGTTCTCCCAGACGCCTTGCGGATAGTCCTTCTTGCCGCTGGCCGGTATGCCCTCGGGGTGCAGTTCGTAGGGGCGCCAGCGCACGGCGTGGTCCTGGGCGAGGCCGGTGTCGTCGATCACTTTGCCCGTCATGACGGAGAAGGGGCACAGATAGTCGAACCAGACGTCGATGGTGAGGGACATCAGGGCTCCTTACACAAAAACACAAGCAGGAGGGGCGCCGCGGCCTGCCCGGGGCGGGGCCGGGTGCCGGTGCCCCGCCCCCTGCGGCCCGGCGCCGCCGGGGCGGGGCCGGGTGGAGCGGGGGCGGGGCGACACAGAGGCGGTGTGGCGGGAGGCTGTTGTCACACAGGGGGTTGGGGGCGGGGTCCGGTGGATGGGTGGGTGGGGTGGGGTGGGGTCAGGCGGGGGTGTCCCCGGCGGGGGCCGGGCTCTGGCAGATGACGACGTCGTCGAGGACCGCGATGAGGCGCGGCGCCTCCCCCGCACCGGGCCCGGGGCCGGGGCCGGGGCCGGGGCCGGGGAGGTCGGTGAGGGGGTGGATGGCGATGGCCAGGCGGCGCGTGCCGGTGGGGGCGTCGCCATGGTGGGTGCGCAGGCCCAGGATCAGGACCAGGGCCGTGCCGGTGGGCCGGGGGCCTTCGGCGGCCAGGCCGAGCTCCTCGATCGTCACGCGCCGCACCGGCGCGCGGCCCGGGCGGGCGGGCAGCCAGGCGGCCAGGGCGCGTTCCAGGCGGTCGAAGGGGATGGCCAGGGCGGTGGGGGTCACTGGGGCGCTCCGTGGCGGCAGACGCAGAACCAGTAGAAGCTGTGTCCGGTCAGGCTCAGCTGGTAGGGGCGCGGGCCGATCGGCGGGAAGGTGGTCTGGCCGGTGACCTCCACCGGGACGACGCCGCTGTAGGCGCGCAGGTCGAGTTCGACCGGCTGGGGGTGGCGCGAGAGGTTGTTGACGCACAGCATCTCGGTGGGGTGGCCGTCCTCGTCGAAGTGGCGGCGCACATAGGCAAGGACGGCGGCGTTGGAGGTGGGGATCTCCTCGAAGTCGCCCAGGCCGAAGGCCTTGTGGTGGCGGCGGCGCGCGGCCAGCATGCGCCGCGTCCAGCGCAGCAGGGAGGCGCGGTTGTCGCGCTGGCTCTCCACGTTGACGGCCGGGTAGCCGTAGACGGGGCCCAGGTTGGTGGGCAGGGTCAGGCTGGCCGGGTCGCCCTCGGAGAAGCCGGCGTTGCGGTCCGGGGTCCACTGCATGGGGGTGCGCACCGCGTCGCGGTCGCCGAGCCAGATGTTGTCGCCCATGCCGATCTCGTCGCCGTAGTAGAGGATCGGCGAGCCGGGCAGGGACAGCAGCAGGGCGGTGAACAGCTCGATCTGGTCGCGGTCGTTCTCCAGCAGCGGGGCCAGGCGCCGGCGGATGCCGATGTTGGCGCGCATCCGCGGGTCCCTGGCGTACTCCGCGTACATGTAGTCGCGTTCTTCGTCGGTGACCGTCTCCAGGGTCAGTTCGTCGTGGTTGCGCAGGAACAGGCCCCACTGGCAGGCGGCGGGCAGCTTGGGGGTCTTGGCGAGGATCTCGGAGACGGGGAACTTCGATTCCTTGCGCACGGCCATGAACAGGCGCGGCATGAGCGGGAAGTGGAAGGCCATGTGGCATTCGTCGCCGCCGCGTTCGTAGTCGCCGAAGTAGTCCACGACGTCCTCGGGCCACTGGTTGGCCTCGGCCAGCAGGATGCGGCCCGGGTAGTGGGTGTCGATGACCTCGCGCACGCGCTTGAGGAAGGCGTGGGTCTCGGGCAGGTTCTCGCAGTTGGTGCCCTCGGCCGCGTACAGGTAGGGCACGGCGTCCAGGCGGAAGCCGTCGATGCCCATGTCGAGCCAGAACCTGAGGGCGGAGACGATCTCGTCCTGGACGGCCGGGTTGTCGAAGTTCAGGTCGGGCTGGTGGGAGAAGAAGCGGTGCCAGTAGTACTGCTTGCGCACCGGGTCGAAGGTCCAGTTGGAGGTCTCGGTGTCGACGAAGATGATGCGGGCGTCGGGGTACTTCTCGTCGTCGTCGGCCCAGACGTAGTAGTCGCCGTAGGGGCCTTCGGGGTCGGCGCGCGAGGCCTTGAACCAGGCGTGCTGGTCGCTGGTGTGGTTCATCACGAAGTCGGTGATGATGCGGATGCCGCGCTGGTGGGCGGCCTTGAGCAGGTCGCGGAAGTCGTCCAGGGTGCCGAACTCGGGCTGCACCTGGCGGTAGTCGGACACGTCGTAGCCGCCGTCGCGCAGCGGGGACTGGAAGAAGGGCGGCAGCCACAGGCAGTCCACGCCCAGCCACTGCAGGTAGTCCAGTTTGGAGGTCAGGCCCTTCAGGTCGCCGACGCCGTCGCCGTCGCTGTCCTTGAAGGAGCGGACCAGGACCTCGTAGAAGACGGCCCGCTTGTACCAGTCGGGGGTGTCGGTCACCGCGCGGGTGGACGGGGTGACGGGCACGGGCGCGCGCCGGGCGGCGGTGGCTTCGGCCTGGTCGGTGCTCAAGGGTTCCTCCCGGTGACGGTGCGGGTCCCGGAGTGCTCCGGGCTGACGTGGACGTCGCTGAGCGGGGTGCGCCGCGCGCGCCCGCCGGTCACCGTGCGGGGCGCGGTGCGGGGCGGGTGGGGGTGGGCGGCAGGGGCGGGGGCGGGGGTGGTGCGGGCGGCCCGCCGGGGCCGTGGCGGCCGGGGCCGGGGGTGCGGGCGCCGGGGCCGCGGGGGGGCGGGGGCCGGACGGCGTGGGGGCCGTGCCTAAAGGGGCGGTGCGGGGCCGGCCGCGCGGGGTGCGCGGGGTGCGCGGGGTGCGCGGTTATGGGCCGAAGGGCCGCTCATCGTTCACCCCCCTGTGGGCCTTCAGCCGTTGAGCCGGCAAGGATTTCAGGATTCTGAGACCGGTCGGCGCGGGCAAGGAATGGTGTTTCATCCCGGCAAGTTGCCCGAGTCGCGGATTGTCCTGAGGAATGCCGTGCGCGGGCCCGCGGTGTTTTCGCGCGGTGTTTCGCGGGGGCCGCGAGGAATCGCATCGCCGGTTTTTCCACCGCGTGGTGAAGCAGGGCGGCGAGCAGCAGGCTGGCCGCGAAGGCCGCGGCGAGCAGGAGCAGCGCCGCCGGGGTGGCGAACGTGCGCTGCCCCAGCGCCCGGTGGCCGTGGATGAGGACCAGGCGGTGCACCAGGTACAGGGCGAAGGAGACCTCGCCGAGGCGGACCAGGAGGGGCGCGGCGAGCCGGGTGGGGCGGCCGGTGGCATCGGCGTGGGCCAGGGCGCCGATCAGCAGGGCGATCGGCACGATGGTCGCGGCCACCAGGCCGGCCAGGTAGGGCAGTTGGGTGGCCAGGACGTAGCCGGCGCCCAGCAGGGCGGCGGCGGGCAGCGGGCGCGGGCCGCGCCAGTGGCCCTCGCGCACGATCCGGGCCAGGGTCATGCCCAGGACGAACTCCGCGGCGCGCACCGGCGGGAAGACGTACAGCAGCCAGTACTGCCACTGGCCGGTGGTGCCGTCGGGCAGGGCCAGGGCCGGGGTGGCGGGCAGCAGGGCGACGGCCGCCGGCAGGGCCGCCACGGCCGCGGCCAGGGCGGCGGCCAGCGGCCACAGGCCGCGCGCGGGCAGCGCGCGCAGGGCCCGCCACAGCAGCGGGAAGGCCAGGTAGAACAGCAGCTCGCAGGAGAGCGACCAGCTGACCGGGTTGCCGCTGACGTATATGTCCGGCTGCGGGAAGAACGACTGGAGGAGCAGGGCGTTGGCCGTCACCTCGCCGGGCCGCAGCGCCGTTCCGGTGGCCGCGAGCAGGGCGAAGGCGGCCAGCGCGGTCACCAGGTGGCTGGGGTAGATCTTGGCCAGGCGGCGGCGCCAGAACCGGCGGGCGCTGTCGGCGGGCCGTGCCGACCAGGTCAGCACGAAGCCGCTGAGCACGAAGAAGAACGACACCCCCACCCAGCCGGCCTTGGACAGGGCGTCGGCGAGCTGGCGCTGGGCGGTGGTGTCGGCGAGGAAGCCCGCGAAGGAGGCGTGGAAGGCGAACACCGAGGCGGCGGCGGCGAAGCGCATGCCGGTCAGGGAGGGCAGGCGGTGCGGACGGACGGCGGCGACTGCGGCGGCGGCCATGCGGAAACACTCCTGGGCGATCACGGCACCCGGCCCGCCCCGCCCGCCGCCGGGGCGGGCGGCCGGGGCGGGCGGGCGAAAGCGCAGCGGGTGCGGGGCGGGCCCGGTCCGGGGCGGTGCGCGGGGCGAGGGGCGCGAGGTGCTCGGCGCGGGGTAGGGGGCGAGGGAGGCGCGAACGGCTCGGTGGCGTACGGGGCGGGGTGCGCGGCGGGACGCGGGGCGGGGCGCGGGGCGGGGCGGGACGCGGAACAGCGCTCGGCGGAGCGCGGGATGGGGCGTGGGCCGGGATGCGCGAGAGGGCTCGGGATGGCGCCCGGCGGCGCACGGGGCGGGGTTCGGGACGGTGCTCGGCGGGGCACGGGGCGGGGCTCGGCGGGGTGCGGCGCGCGGCGCGGGATGAGGCTCGGCAGGGTGCGGGGCGGAGCGGGGCGCGGGATGGGGGGCAGCGGGCACGGGGCGGGGTTGCGGGAGGGGGCGCAGGGGGGTGCGGAAGGGGGTGGTGCTCTCTTCACAGGTGACCAGTGAATACGCCGCACACCCGTACGGATTCGCGGACTCTGCTGCGACTGGGGCAAGTTGGACGAGTCTCCCGTCCCGGGCCGCTGTTTATTGCCGCCTTGCGCGAGCAGCGGGTTGACTCCGAATGTCCCTGAATTTCGGCCATCGGCCGTGCTATTTCTTCTCTCGCGGGGACGGATCTCATCTGATGACAGGGAGACCTCGTGTCCAAACGCATCCTGGTCGTGCTTTCCGAATACGGCTACTGGGGCGAGGAACTCGTGGGCCCAATCGAGGCATTCGACGCACGCGGGTATCGCACCACGTTCATGACTCCGCACGGCAAGCGGGCCCAGGCCCTGCCGCCCAGCCTCGATTCCGAGTACATCGACCCGCCGCTGGGCCGTGCGGTCACCTCGCGGGACATGGCCCGCCGGGCGAGGGCGCTGGATGACTCCAGCCGTCTGGACAATCCCCTGAGCCTGGCGGAGATGATCCCCGAGCGCCCGTACTACAGCGCTCTGAACCACCTGCGGGAACTGGAGAGTTACCACAGCAACCTGGCGGCGGCCGCGCAGGAGCTGCTCGGCGGCTTCGACGCGCTGGTCATCGTCGGCGGCAGCGGCCCGATCGTGGACCTGGCCAACAACGAGCGGCTGCACGAGCTGATCCTGGCGTTCGCGCGCGCGGACAAGCCGATCCTGGCCGAGTGCTACGGCGTGGCGGCGCTCGCCTTCGCCCGGGACTGGGACGCGCGCGCCAGCCTGCTGCGCGGCAAGCACGTCACCGGCCATCCCAAGGAGTACGACTACAAGGACGGCACCGGGTTCGTGGGGGTGGACTTCAACATGGGGCCGCCGCCCTACCCGCTGGAGTACATCCTGCGCGATGCCACCGGCCCCGACGGCGCCTTCCACGGCAACGTCGGCAAGGAGGTCTCGGTCGTCGTGGACTTCCCGTTCATCACCGCGCGCTCCACGCCGGACTCGGTGACGGCCGGGGAGATGCTCATCGAGGTCCTGGAGAACGGGCTGCGCCGCTACGGCTGGTGAGCGGCCGCCGCCCCGTCCGACATGCCCGGCCAAGGAGAGGAGACGCCCATGCCCGCCAGGCCCGCGAAGGCCGCGGTGTTCGAGCAGCTGGCCGCCGACGGTGTGCGGCATCTGTTCGGCAATCCCGGCACGGTCGAGCAGGGTCTGCTGGACGTGGCCGCGGACAGCGCGGTCGGCTATGTGCTGGCCCTGCACGAGAGCGTGGCGGTGGCCATGGCCGACGGCTACGCGCGGGCCGCGCAGCGCCCCGGCGTGGTCCAGCTGCACAGCGCGGTGGGCCTGGGCAACGCGATCGGCATGCTGTACCAGGCCAGGCGCGGCTCCTCTCCGCTGGTGGTGCTGGCCGGGGAGGCCGGGGTGCGCTATGCGGCCCTGGACGCGCAGATGGCCGCCGATCTGGTGGCCATGGCCGGGCCGGTCACCAAGTACGCCGCCCGGGTCCTGGACGCCTCCTCGGTGCTGCGGGAGCTGCGCCGCGCGGTGAAGATCGCGATGACGCCGCCGCGCGGCCCGGTCCTGGTGGTGCTGCCGGCCGACGTCCTGGAGCAGGAGACCGGGGAGCCGGTGGTGCCCGCCTCGCTGCCGCACACCCGCAGCGCCCCGGAGCCGGCCGCCCTGGCCCGGGCCGCGCGGCTGCTGGCGGCCGGGCGCCGGCCGCTGATCCTGATGGGTGACGGCGTCGCCGCCAGCGGCGCCCAGCAGGCCCTGGCCCGGGTCGCGGAGAAGCTGTGCGCCCCGGTGTGGGGGGTGAACTCCTCCGAGGTCAACTTCGATGCCGGGCACCCGCTGTTCGCCGGCACGCTGGGGCACATGTTCGGCGCCGACAGTGCGCGGGTGGTGGCCGGGGCGGACGCGGTGCTGATCGTGGGCACCTATGTGTTCCCCGAGGTCTTCCCCGAGCTGGACAGCCCGTTCCAGCAGGGCGCGGCGATCGTGCACATCGACGCCGACGCCTATGAGATCGCCAAGAACTTCCCCGTCGATCTCGGCCTGGCCGCGGACCCCGCCCTGACCCTGGAGGGCCTGGCCGACCACCTGGAGCGCCAGACGGGCTTGCCGCAGCGGGCGGCGGCCGGGCAGCCGCCGCCCGGCCGGCCGCGGCGGCGCCCGCCCGGCCGCCGGCCGGGGACGGTTCGCTGATGGACTGTTTCGTGCGGGTCCTTGCCGCCCAGGCCCCGCCCGACCTGGTGGTGTTCGACGAGGCGCTGACCGCCTGCGGGCCGCTGCTGCGCCATCTGCCGCCGCGGCGGGCGGGCAGCTACTTCCAGACCCGCGGCGGTTCGCTGGGGGTGGGCATCCCCGGCGCGCTGGGCGTCAAACTGGCCCGCCCCGAGCTGCCGGTGGTGGCCTTCACCGGCGACGGCGCCAGCATGTACACCCTCCAGGCGCTGTGGACGGCGGCCCGCTACGGCATCGGGGCCGCCTTCGTGATCTGCAACAACCGCCGCTACCGGCTGCTGGACGACAACATCGAGCGCTACTGGGCGCAGCTGGGCATCGCCCCGCGCGCCCACCCCGAGGCCTTCGACCTCTCCCGCCCGGACATCGACTTCACCGCCCTGGCCGCCGCCCTGGGCGTGCCGGGGCGGCGGGTGGACAAGCCCGGCCAGGTCCCCGGCGCCGTCCGTGCCCTGCTCGGCCACCAGGGCCCCTACCTGGTGGACCTCGACACCGCCTAGCCCCCTGGCCCCCGCCGCCGGGCCCGCTCCTCCCTCCCCCTCGCGGGAGGGAGGGCGGGGCCGGGGGCGGGTGCCTCCCCGTGGAGCCAAGGAGCCCGCCCATGCCGCACGTGCAGACCCCGCCCGCCCCGCACATCACCACGGCCGCGATCCGCCGCCTGGTCACCGGCTGGTACCGGGCGCTGGACCGGCACGATCCGCTGCACGAGATCACGCCGATGGTCACCGACGACGTGGTGCTGCACCTGCCCGAGGGCGCGGTGCACGGCCACGACGGCCTGGCCCGGTGGTACCGGGACGTCACCCACCGCTTCTTCGACGAGCAGCACACCCTCACCTCGCTGGAGGTGCGCCTGGCCCAGGGGCCCTGCGCGGAGGTGGACCTCGTCGTCAACTGGCAGACCAAGGTGTGGGACCCGCCGGGCGCGCGCAGCACCTGGCTGGGCTTCGACGCCCACCAGCGCTGGACCGTGGCCCAGGGCGGTGACGGCCGCTGGCGCATCCGCACCTACACCGTCACCGCGCTGGCCCCGATGCCCGGCTCGCCCCCGCTCTGAACCCTTCTTCTGCGGCCTCGCGGCCCCGCTCGCCTGTCTCCCACACCACTGACTCCGGGATCGTCCACATGGCAATCGTCAAACCCCTGCCCACCGGCCGGCTCGCCGGCAAGCGCCTCGGCATCCTGCTGGAAAGCGGCTACGTCGAGGAGGAGATCGCCTACTACCAGCGCCGCTTCGCCGAGGACGGGGCCGAGGTCACGCTGCTGACCCGGCTGTGGGGGCTGTCGTCGATCACCTTCACCGGCCAGGGCCACCAGGCCCCGCTCACCGTCGAGGGCGACCTGGAGGCGGTCGACTTCCACGAACTGCTGCAGTACTCGGCGCTGATCGTGCCCTCCGGGCAGGTCGCCGAGCGGCTGCGCTACAGCGAGGACGTGGAGCAGATCTCCCCCGCCCTGGAACTGCTGCGCCGCGCCTTCAGGGTGCCCAGTGTCCTCAAGGCGTTCTCCTGCCACGGCCTGCAGCTGCTGTCCGCCGCCCCCGAGCTGCTCCGGGACCGGCCGGTGACCTGCCACAACAACGTGGCCGGCGATGTGCGCAACATGGGCGCGGTCTACCTCAACCAGGACCTGGTCGTCGACCGTGACCTGATCACCTCGCGGACCGTGGAGCACTGCCATCTGCTGGCCCGCACCGTCATCGAGCGCCTGGACATCCCCGCCCGGGCGGCCGCATGAGCGCGCCCGCCCAGCTGCCCTTCTCCTTCTCCGACCTGACGGCCGGTTATGTCACCGGGCGGCTGGGCAGCCGCTTCACGCTCACCACCCTGGACGGCCGCGAGGTGCTGATCCATCTGAGCGCGGCCACCACCGGCCAGCGGCTGCGCAACCTCGGCGAGCCCTACCAGGACGTGAGCGGGCAGCTGGCCGACCTGCTCACCCCGGGCACGCAGGTGTTCGTCTACGGGCCCATCTACCCCAGCGGGACGGGCCTGTTCTTCCAGGCCGACCGGGTGGTCATCGCCTCCGGCGCGGGCGGTGTGCCGCCCTGGCAGCAGCCGGGCTGGTGGACGCGCCAGCTCACGGAGCTGGCCTGCTTCTACCGGCGCTCACAGTTCGGCGCCGGGGCGGTGGACTTCGCCGAGTACCGCACCGAGATCCACGGCAGCGGCCACAAGACGGCCCAGCACATCCAGGAGACCGACACCCTCTCCCGCCTGGTCTACGGCATGGCGTCCGCCTACACGCTCACCGGCAACGAGGACTTCCTCGACGTCGCCGAGCGCGGCGCGCGCTATCTGCACGAGCACCTGCGCTTCGAGGACCCGGAGGAGTCCACCGTGTACTGGTACCACGGTGTGGACGTCTCGGGTCCGGTGGAGCGCAAGCTGTTCGCCTCGGAGTTCGGCGACGACTACCGCGCCATCCCCGCCTACGAGCAGATCTACGCGCTGGTCGGCCTGGCCCAGACCTACCGGATCACCGGCGATCCGGTCATCCGCCAGGACCTGGAGGCGACCGTCAGGCTCTTCGAGACCGCCTTCCACGACCCGCGCCTGGGCGGCTACTTCTCCCACATCGACCCGGTCACCCTCAGCCCCCACCACGACAGCCTGGGCCCCAACCGCTCGCGCAAGAACTGGAACTCGGTGGGCGACCACGCCCCCGCCTATCTGATCAACCTGTACCTGGCCACCGGCGAGGACCGCTACCGGCGCATGCTGGAGCACACCTTCGACATGATCGTCACCCATCTGCCCGACCGCTCCCGCGGCGCGGGCGTCTTCGTCAACGAGCGCTTCCACGCCGACTGGACCCCCGACCACGACTGGGGCTGGCAGCAGAACCGCGCGGTCGTCGGCCACAACCTGAAGATCGTGTGGAACCTGATGCGGATGCACGCCGTGCTGCCCAAGCGCGAGTACCGCCAGCTGGCCGAGCAGCTGGCCGCAGCCCTGCCCGCGGCGGGCCGCGACGGGCAGCGCGGCGGCTGGTACGACGTCCTGGAGCGCGAGGCCGAGGACGGCCGGCACGCGTTCGCCTGGCACGACCGCAAGACCTGGTGGCAGCAGGAGCAGGCCGTCCTGGCCTACCTCATCCTGGCCGGGTCCACCGGCCAGGACGGCTACACCCGGCACGCGGACGAGGCGGCCGCCTTCTACAACGCCTTCTTCCTCGACCACGACGAGGGCGGCGTCCACTTCACCGTCCTGGCCAGCGGCATCCCCTACCTGCTGGGCAACGAACGGCTCAAGGGCAGCCACGCGATGGCCATGTACCACAAGGCCGAACTGTGCTACCTCGCCGAGGTCTACACCCGTCTGCTGATCCGGCGCGAGCCGCTGAACCTGTGGTTCAAACCGCACGGCGGCCAAGGCTTTCCGGGCGGGCTGCTGCGGGTGGCCCCCGACCTGCTGCCGCCCGGCCGCGTCGAACTCGAGTACGTCCTGATCGACGGCGCGCCCCACGACGACTTCGACGCCGCCGCGATGACCGTGCGCCTGCCCGAGCGCGAACGGCGCATGACCGTCCAGGTCCGCCTGCGCCCCACCGCCCCCGGCCCCTGACCCCCTCCCCCTCTTCCCCCTTCTCCCTCCTCTCCCTCCTCTCCCTCCTCTCCCTCTTTCTCTCCTCTGTGTGTTCCGCCGCCTTTTCGTTGCTGACGTCCGTATCGCACTTGACGACCTCAAAGGGATGACGTGATGAGTTTCGAGGCCTACTTCGGCTTCACCGGTGACACCGCCACGATCTACCTCAGCGGGGACCTGACCGACAAACGGGTGCCCGCCGTACGCACCCTGATCGAGCAGGCCCTGTCGCGCCCGGTGAACCGGCTGGTGCTGCGCATGCACGGGCTGACCTCGCTGTCCGCGGCCGGGGTGCGCTGCCTGTGCTGCACCCAGCAGCAGCTGCCCGCGGGCGCGCAGATCGTGGTGGACGGCGCCTGCGACAGCGTCCGCCGCGTGCTGCAGGCCAGCGGCTTCGCCCAGGCCGTCACGCTGATCGAGGGCTCCCTGAGCCTGCCCGACGAGCCCGCCGCCGCCTGACCCCCACCCCTCATTTCCCGGACCCGGCACCCCCCCCCGCCTACCGCTGCACCCCGCACACCCCCGTACGTCCGCACACCGCGCGGCACCCGCGCCACCCCAAGGGAGATTGTTTCGACATGAAGGCTGTTGTGATGGCCGGCGGCGAGGGCTCACGGCTGAGGCCGATGACCTCGGACCTGCCCAAGCCGCTGCTGCCGGTCGCCGACCGGCCGATCATGGAGCACGTGCTGCGCCTGCTCAAGCGCCACCGCCTGGACGACACCGTCGTCACCGTGCAGTTCCTGGCCTCCCTCATCCGCGAGCAGTTCGGGGACGGCAGCCAGCTGGGCATGCGCCTGAGCTACGCCACCGAACCGTATGCGCTGGGCACCGCGGGCAGCGTGAAGAACGCCGCCGACCTGCTGGGCGACGAGCCGTTCGTGGTGATCTCCGGTGACGCGCTGACCGACATCGACCTCACCGACCTGATCGCCTTCCACCGTGCCAAGGGCGCGCTGGTGACCGTGTGCCTGACCCGGGTGCCCGAGCCGGTGGAGTTCGGCATCACCGTCGTCGACGGCCAGGGCCGCGTCGAGCGCTTTTTGGAGAAGCCCACCTGGGGCCAGGTGTTCTCCGACACCGTCAACACCGGCATCTATGTCATGGAGCCGGAAGTCCTGGACTACGTCGCCCCGGGCGAGAACGTGGACTGGTCCAGCGACGTCTTCCCCCGCCTGCTCGAAGAGGGCCGGCCCGTCTACGGGTACGTCGCCGAGGGCTACTGGGAGGACGTGGGCACCCACACCAGCTATCTGCGCGCCCAGGCCGACGTGCTGGGCGGGCGGGTGGGCGTGGAGCGGGCCGGGGTGGAGCTGTCCCCCACCGTGCGGGTCGACGCCACCGCCCGCATCCACCCCACCGCCCAGCTGACCGGGCCGGTGTATGTGGGCCCGCACGCCCAGATCGGGGCGGGCGCACGGATCGGCGAGCACACCGTGGTGGGCGCGCACGCGGTCGTCGACCAGGGCGCCCGGCTGCACCGGGTGGTGGTGCACCCGCACGCCTACCTCGGCCCCGGCGCCCGCCTGCGCGGCTGTGTGATCGGCCGCAACGCCAGCCTGCGCCGCGAGGTGCGCATCGAGGAGGGCAGCGTGCTGGGGGCGGGCTGCGTGGTGGAGGAGGAGGCCTCGGTCGCCGCCGACGTGCTGGTCTACCCGGGCAAGACCATCGAGGCGGGCACCACCGTCAACGACAGCCTGGTCTGGGAGGCGCGCGCCACCAAGTCCCTGTTCACCCCGCGCGGGGTGCGCGGGGTCCTCAACAGCCAGGTCACCCCCGACCTCGCGGTGCGCCTGGCCAGCGCGTTCGCCACCACCCTGCCGCGCGAGGGCCAGGTCGCCGTGGCCCGCGACCACGGGGTGGCCGCCCAGGTGCTGCTGCCCGCCATGGTCTCCGCGCTGCGCGCGGCCGGGGTGGGCGTGCGCGACCTGGGGCACGTGCCGCTGCCGCTGGCCCGCCGGCACACCGCCGCCGACGACAGCCACGGCGGCATCGTGGTCACCACCACCCCCGGCAGCGAGGAGAGCGTCGACATCGTCTTCCTGGACGCGCACGGCATCGACCTGTCCCCCACCGCCCAGCGCGGCCTGGAGCGGGTCTTCAGCCGGCGCGAGTACCGGCGGGTGCTGTCGGGCGAGATGGGCCGCCTGCACACGGCCCCCACCAGCATCGAGGAGTACGCCGACACCCTCACCGGGCAGCTGGGCACCCTCGGCGGCCACCGCCGCCTGAAGGTCGTCATCGACGCCGCCTGCGGCAGCACCGCGCTGACCCTGCCCGCCGTCCTGGGACGGCTGAGCATCGAGGCGCTGACCGTCAACAACGCCCTGGTGCCCGCCTCCAGCACGGAGACCGCCGCCGAACGGCGGGCCGCCCTGCACACCCTGGGCCACTTCGTGGCCACCTCCGGCGCCGACTTCGGGGTGCGCTTCGACCCCACCGGGGAGCGCCTGTCCCTGGTCGACGAACGCGGCCACATCGTCGCCGACGACCGCATCCTGCTGCTGCTGGTACGGCTGCTGACCTGCGAGGCCGGCGGCGGGCGCACCGCGGTGCCGGTCACCGTCAGCCGCGCCGTGGAGCACACCGCCCGCGCCCACGGCGGCCAGGTCCGCTGGGTGGCCACCGCCCCCGGCGACCTCAACCGGGCGGCCGCCGGCGGCGGCTTCATCCTGGCCGCCGACGGCGAAGGCGCCTTCGTGCTGCCCGAGTTCAGCATCTACGCCGACGGGGTGGCGGCCTTCGTCAAACTCGCCGCCCTGCTCGCCGCGGACCACACCAGCCTGAGCGAGCTCATCGCCCCGCTGCCCGCCGTGCACGTGCGCCGCCGCGACCTGCCCACCGCCTGGCGCATCAAGGGCCAGGTCATGCGCACCGTCGTGGAGGCCGCCAGCGGACGGCAGATCGACACCACCGACGGGGTGCGCGTCACCGAGGACGACGGCCGCTGGGCCCTGGTCCTTCCCGACGCGGCCGCGCCCATCACCCGGCTGTGGGCCGAGGGCCCCGACCCGGCCGCCGCCGACGCGCTCCTCGACGAATGGAGCGCCGCCGTGCGCGGCTCGGCCGCCGCCTGAACCCGCGCCCCCCTTTTTCGGGGCCCGCCGGACCGGAGACAGCAGCGGCGCGGCCGGCGCCCGCACCACCAGGAGGCACCTGGTGCGCGGGCGCCGGCCGCGCCGCTTCCCCCTGCCCGCCCCGCCCCGCCCCGGCCGGGCCGGGCCGGGCCGGGGCGGGGCGGGGCGGGGCGGGGGTCAGGTGCCGTGCAGGCGGGCCGGGCCCGCCTGCGGGCGGGCCTTGGGCACCGGCGCGGGAAGCGGCATCCCGGGCGGGGCCTGGGTGGTCATGTCCCACACCCCCGCCGGGGCCGGCGCGGCGGGTGCCGTGCCGGCGGCGATCGCCTCGTCCACGGCCCCCGCCAGCTCGGCGGCCGTGGGCACCCCGTCGATGCGCCGCTGCCCGGCCACGATCACCGGCACCATCGACACCTGTGCCTGGCCGCGCGCGTGCGCCAGGCCCTGCTGGTGGGCGCGGGCGTAGCGGGCCGACATGATGGCCGCGCGGAACCCCGCCCGGTCCAGGCCCGCCTCCACCGCGAGCGCGGCCAGGACCGTGGGATCGGAGATGTCCTGCCAGTGGTGGAAGTAGGCGCCGAAGACCAGGTCGGTGTAGCGGGCCCCGGCGCCGTGCTCGGCCGCGTAGCGGTAGCCCAGCAGCGCCATCCGGGCCCGGCGCAGCGGGGTGCCCGGCGGCCCGGCCAGATGCACGCCGCGTTCGGCGCCCAGCGGGCGCACCGAGTTCTCCCACACCCCGCGCGGGTACTCCCCGGCCTCCTCCACGCAGTTGGGGTTGACCTCGAAGGGATGGAAGGCGGGGGCGGCGTCCTTGCCGTCCAGCGCCCTGGCCAGCACATGCCGGGTGATCAGGCTGTAGGGACAGATGAAGTCGAACCAGACGTCGATCGTGACGGTCATCGGGCCTCTTCGGACGCGGGCGGAAGAACCGGACGGGCAGCGGGCGCGGGGCCTTTCGCCCCGCGGGCCCGGGGCAGCGGGCCGCGGGCAGACGGGCGCGGGCGGGGGCGGGGGCGGGGGTGGCCGAAGCGGCGCAGCAGGGGCTGCTCGACGGCGGTGTGCATCGCCCAGGCCAGCACCAGGGTCAGGGCGGCGGCGGCCATCAGCAGCCCGGCCGCCGCCGGGGTGGAGAAGGCGCGGTGCTCGCCCAGCGCGCGGTGGCCGTGGAACTGCACCAGGCGGTGCAGCAGGTAGAAGGCGAAGGACACCTGTCCCAGCCAGACCAGGGGGCGGGCGGCGAACGGGCTGGGGCGGCCGCGCAGATCGGCCTGGGCGCCGGCGGCGACCAGCCAGGCCAGCGGGAGCACGCCGAGGGCGGCGATGCCGTAGGCCACCGGGGCGGCCAGGGCCGCGGTGTAGGCGCAGGCCAGGGCCAGCAGCGGGGGCCACAGCCCGGCGTGGGGCAGGCGGCCGGTGCTCACCAGGCGGGCCATCAGCATGCCCAGGACGAACTCCGCGGCGCGTACCGGCGGGAAGGCGAGCAGGAACCAGTAGTGCTCCTCGCTGATGGCCAGCCAGTGCAGGTGCGGCCCGGCCGGCCACAGCGCGGCGGCCGCGAGCGGCATGAGGGCCACGGCCGCCGCCAGGGCGGCGGCCCACCGCCACAGATGTTCGGGGCGGATGCGGCGCACGCCCGCCCACAGGGCGGGAAAGGCCAGGTAGAACAGGGCTTCCGCGCTCAGTGACCAGCTGACCGGGTTGGCGCTGAGGATGACGTCGGCATCCGGCCACCAGGCCTGCACCAGCAGCAGGTTGGGCAGCAGCCCGGGCCGGGGCAGGCCGGCGGCGGCCAGCAGCACCACGGCGGCGGCCAGGGTCAGCAGATGACTGGGGTAGATCTTCCACAGCCTGCGCCGCCAGAAGGCCCGCCAGGTGTCGCGGGGGCGGGCGGAGAAGGCCAGCACGAAGCCGCTCAGCACGAAGAAGAACGACACCCCCGTCCAGCCGGCCTGGCTGACCGCCTCGGCGAAGGCGTCGTTGACCCGCCGGTCGGCGAAGAGGTTCTCGTAGGAGGCGTGGAAGCAGAACACCAGCAGCGCCGCGGCGAACCGCATCCCGGTCAGCGACGGCAGCCGCCCGCCGCGCACGGCAGGCCGCGCCGCGGGCCGCGGGGCGGGCGGCGGGGCGGGGCCGTTCACCGGTGCGGGCCGGGCGCGCGGGCCGGGCCGGGGGCGGGGTGCAGCAGGCGGGGCGCCAGGGCCAGCGCGGTCAGGGCCAGCAGCGCGGCCACCGCCAGGCCGGCCCCGAACGCCGCCGGGTCCGCCGGGTGTCCGCCGCCGCGGGCGGCGAAGGCCAGGCCGGTCAGGGTGACGCCGAGTGCCATGCCGAGCTGGGCGGCGGTCTCCAGCACCCCCGAGGCCGCGCCCGCGAGCCGGGCGGGCACCTGCTCCAGGGCGGCGGCGAACAGCGGGCTGACCCCCAGGCCCTGCCCGAAGCCGATCACGGCCAGGCAGGCCGGCAGCACCGCGGTGTGGGTCCGGTCCGCCACCGCGGCGGCCAGCAGCGCCAGCGTGCCCGCGGCGTTGAGGGCGTAGCCGGCCACGAGCAGCCGGGGGCCGATACGTTCCTGCAGCCGCGGGGCCCCCAGTGAGGCCAGCACGAACATCACCGCCAGCGGCATGAAGCACAGTCCCGCGCGCAGCGCGCCGTAGCCCAGGACGGTCTGCAGGTGCAGGGTGAGCAGGAAGAACAGGCCCGCGTTCCCGGCGAAGAAGGCGACGGCAAGCGCGCTGCCCGCGCCGAAGCGGCCCCCGCTGAACAGGCCCGGGTCCACCACCGCCTGCCCGCCCCGGCGGGCCAGCGCCCGCTCGTGGCGCCAGAACAGGGCGGCCCCCGGCAGCGCGGCCGCCGGCAGCACCAGGCTCCACACCGGCCAGCCGGCCCCGTGCCCGAGCGTGAGCGGCACCAGCAGCGACACCAGGGTCCCGGCCAGCAGCAGCGTGCCCGTCCCGTCCAGTGCCGCGCCCCGCCCGCCCCGCCCGCCGCGCCGGCCGCGGCGGCCGGTGCTGTGCGGCGGGCGGCGGGCGGGGGGCAGGGTCAGGGCGGCGCCCAGCAACAGCAGCAGCCCCAGCGGCACGTTGAGCAGGAAGACGGGGCGCCAGGACAGGCCGAACAGGTCGGCGTGCAGGAGCAGGCCGCCCAGGAGCTGGCCGGCCACCGAGGCGCCGCCGATGGTGGCGCCGAACATAGCGAAGGCGCGCACCTGGCGGCGGCCGGTGAACGCGGTCTGCAGCACGGACAGGACCTGGGGGTAGAACAGGGCGGCGCCCAGGGCCTGCACGGCGCGGAAGGCGATCAGCGCGGGCGCCGAGGCGGCCAGGCCGCAGGCCAGGGAGGCGGCGGTGAACAGGGCCAGGCCCGCCAGGAACAGCCGCCGGGGGCCCCACAGGTCGCCCAGGCGGCCGCCGGCGACCAGGAACAGGCCGTAGGCCAGCAGATAGCCGGAGACGGTCAGTTCGGCCTGGGCGAAGCTGGCGCCCACCCCCGCGCGCACGGCCGGCAGCGCCACGTTGACGATGAACCCGTCCATGACCGCCAGGAAGGTGCCGCCCATCACCACCACCAGCAGCAGCCCGTCCCGCCGCCGTGCCCCCGCATCAGTGCCCGTGCCCGCCTCCCTCTCCGGGGCCGGGTCCGTCGCCGTCTCCGGGTCCGTCTCCGGGTGGGGGCCGGCGGCCGCGGGCGGGGCGGCGGGGGCGGGGGCGGGGGTGCGGGGGGCTCGGGCTCGGCGGGGGCGACGACGTCTGTGTCCGCCACGGGGCAGCTCCTTGCAAAGACACCGGCAGCAGGGGGTGCTTCCCACCCTCGGCGGCCACGGGCGGTGCGGCAACGCCGACTTGCGCAAGACGCAGCCGCCTACCCCTGGCGCCCGCACCGGATGCCGTACAGGGCCAGCTCCCAGATCCGCGCCAGCTGTTCGGGGGCGCTCTTGCAGGTGTCGCAGCCCTGGGCGGCGCAGCTGCGCAGGTAGGACTCCACCCCGGCCACCAGGTGCCCGACCAGGGCCAGGACGGTGCGCGGGTCGCAGCCCGCGCGCAGCTGGCCCGCGGGCATGGCCTCCAGCAGCCCCTCCACGGCCGGCAGCCAGGAGGAGGGCCACGGCGCGCCCTGCGGTGCGCTCTCGCGCTCGCGGGTCAGGCGGGCGGCGGCGCGCACCACCGCTTCCTCCTGGAGCAGCGCGGCCAGCTCCAGGGTGAGGTCCACGACCGTCTCCAGGGCCGCCTCACGGCCCGTCAGCAGCCGCTGGACGGCGTCGCGGGTGACGGTGAGCCCGCGCAGCTGCACGGTGTCGGCCAGCTCGTCCTTGGTGGGGAAGTGGAAGGTCAGCGCGCCCATGGAGATGCCCGCCGCCTTGCTGATCCGGCCCAGGGAGGTGCCGTGGAAACCGGCCCGGTCAAAGGCCTCGGCGGCGGCCTGCACCAGAGCCTCGCGGGTGCGTGCGGCGCGTTCCTGTTTCACTGTCGACTCCCTTGGGGACGTGGGACACCCCCGCGCACCACAGACCGGCGCAGGGGGGTGAAGGCGGTACATGAGCGGTCGGAGCGGGGCGCACGGCCGGCGCGGACGGCGGGCCCGCGCGGCCGGGCGGCGGGCCCGGCCCGCGCCCCGCCGCCGCGGGCCCCGGTGCCCGCCCGCCGCGGGCCGGGGACCGGCGCCCCGCGGGGCGCCCGCGCGGGGCCGCGGGCGGTCCGGGCGGAGCCGCGGGCGCCGCGGGCGGGCCGGCGTGTCCGGCCGCCGGCCCCGCCGGACACGGCGAAGGCGCCGGACACGCCGGGTGCGGCGGATGCGGCGGGTGCGGCAGATGCGGCGGACACGCCGGATGCAGCGGATGCGGCGGATGCGGCGGGCGGGCCGGGTACGGGGGCGGGAGCGGGGGGCTGCCGGTCCGGCCCGGGGCGGCGGGCACCGCCGGTGCGGGCCCGGGCGCCGTGTGCACCCGCCTGTGCGCCACCGAAGCCTCCCTTCCCCGCGACCGACGTACCGGACTTTGAGCCTCCGACGCGAAGAGAGCCACCACAACGCCAACGTGGGAAAGCCGCAGGGTTCTTTTTCCCTCCCCACTCCCCCTCTTTCCACAGTTTTTCGCCCTTTCGTCCGACCGGACACCGAAGGCCCGGACTCTCCCGCGAATCCCCCGAAGCCCCACACCACCCCCACCCGCCGGGACCGCACGGCCCACCGGGCGGCGGGGCGGGAGGGGGCGGTGCGGGCAGGGTGCCGGGGCGGCGTGCAGGGGCCCGCGGGGCGGGGCGCGGGCGGCGGCGCGCGGGGCCGGGGGGTGCCCGCGCGGGCGTGAAGTCCCGTGCCGGGCGCCGGAGTTCACCAAGTCGCACCGGTGCGCTCCCCGCTCTCGAAAACAAAGCGAACGTTCGCTACGCTTTTTGGGTCGGACACGTCACGGAGGGGAACGACCATGGCCGGACAGCAGCAGGTGGGGGTGGCGTCAGCGGCGGGGGGCAGTGATCCGCTGCCGGCGTTCGCCGCGGCGCTCTTCGGGCATCTGCCGCGCGCCGATCAGCGGCGCTGGGCGCAGGGGTATCTGCAGGGACTGCTCTCGACGCCGGGCAAGAAGTCGGTGCGGCGCCTGGCGGCGGCGATCTCCGATTCGCCCACCGCCTCGCAGTCGCTGCAGCAGTTCATCAACGCCAGTCCCTGGGAGTGGGACCCGGCCCGCAAGGAGCTGACCCGGTATGTGGAGCAGCGGGGCGCCCCGCGGGCGTGGATCATCGCCACCGCGGTGCTGCCCAAGCGCGGCGGGCACTCCTGCGGGGTGCACCGCCGCTTCGTGCCCGAGGCCGGGCGCACCATCAACTGCCAGCTGGGCATCGGGGTGTTCCTGTCCCTGGGCGAGCTGCAGCTGCCGGTGGACTGGCGGCTGATGCTGCCCGAGCAGTGGAACGCCGACGAGCGGCTGCGCGAGCGCGCCCGGATCCCGGCCCTGGCCCGGCACCGGCCGCTGTGGGCGCACGCCGCGGACCTGGCGGCCACCCTGGCCCGGCGCACCCGGCACACCCCGGCGCCGGTGGTGGCCGACATGAGCGACCACACGGACGTCGCGCAGCTCATCGAGCAGCTGCACCGCCAGGGGCGCGCCATGGTGGTCTCGGTGCCGCCGGGCATGGGGGTGTGCCCGGCCACCGCCCGCACCACCGCCGCGCACCTGGGCGCCCACAGCCCCGGCGGGGCGCGGCAGTTCCTCTACCAGCACAGCACCCGCCACCCGCACGTGGTCACCGTCACCACGCCCGAGCACGGCCAGCGCCACATCCGGATCCTGTCCGGCCTGATCCGCCTGCCCGGCACCGCCCACACCCTGCGGATCTTCACCCAGTGGCGGCCCAGCCTGCAGCGCCCGGCCCGGGTGTGGGTCTCCAACCTCTTGGACGCGCGCCTGGACGAACTCATGGCCCTGGCCCAGCTGCACACCCGCACCCGCGCCACCATGACCCATCTGGAGGACGAGTGCGGGCTGCTGGACTTCGAGGGCCGCTCCTACCCCGGCTGGCACCACCACATGACCCTGGTCTCGGCCGCCTACGCCTACAGCCGCCTGTGCGCCCCGGCTAGCGCCGCCGCCCCGCCCCTGCCCCGCACCGCCTGACCCTCCCCGGCCCCCGCCCGGGGGGCGGCACTCCGGGCGGGGGCCGGGGGGTGGGGTCAGGCGGCGGTCCAGCCGCCGTCGACGGCCATCGCGGCCCCGGTGACGAACGAGGCCCGGCCGCTGCACAGCCAGGCCGCGGCCTGCGCCACCTCCTCGGGGCGGGCCATGCGCTTCTGCGCGGAGCGGGCCACGAAGGACTCCTCCAGGGCGGGCGCCTGGGCCAGGACATCGTCCATCAGCTCGGTACGGGTACTGCCCACCACCAGCGCGTTGACCCGGATGCCCCGGCCCCCGTACTCCTCGGCCGCGGCCCGCGTCAGGCCGATCACCCCGTGCTTGGCCGCCACATACGGCGCCGCCGCGCCGGTGGCCACCACCCCCGCGACACTGGCGGTATTGACGATCGCACCGCCGCGCCCGCCCGCGAGCATCTGCGTGACCTGCGCCTTCAGACAGTTCCAGGCCCCGCGCAGATTCACCTCCACGATCCGGTCGAACACCTCGTCGTCCGTCTCGTGCAGCCGCGTGCCCGCGGTCGCCCAGCCCGCGTTGTTGAACGCCGCGTCCAGCCCCCCGAAGACATTGACCGCCTCCTTCACCACCCGCACCGCGTCCTCGGCGACCGTGACGTCCCCCGCCACCGCCAGCGCCCGCCCGCCGCCCGCCTCGATCTCCCCGGCCAGCGCCCGCAGCCGCTCCTGACGCCGCGCCATCAGCACCACCGCCGCCCCCTCCGCCGCGAACAGCCGCGCCGCGGCCGCACCGATCCCGCTCGAGGCACCCGTAATCATCACCGTCGCCCCGCCCAGCAGACCCCGCCCCGCTCCCAGAACATCCCTCACCAGCAAACCCCTCCCCGATCCGATCCCGTATGAGTCCCGCACCCGCACCGGCCCCCCGGCCCACGGACACACCGGCGTACCGGCGTGCTGATGTGCCGGTACGCCGGTGCCGGTGTACCGACTTGCTGACGTGCCGACGTACGGATGTGCCGACGTGCTGGTGCACCGGCGTACTGGTGTGCCGGCCTGCCGGGGTGTCTGCGCACCCGGGCCCGGCGGCCGCAGACGCCCCGGGCGGGCGGATCCCGCACACCGGCAGCAGAAACCTTTCCCCGCCCCCGGACCCCACAGGCCACAGGCCGCAAGCCCCTGTCCCCGGGCCCGGAAGGGGAAGCGGTGCCCGCCGGGCGGCGGGGCGCGGGCGCCCGGCCCCCTGCCCGGGGCCGGGCTAGCGGAAGAAGCGGGCATGGCGCCGGGCCCAGTCGGCGAAGTCGGCCGGTGCGCGGCCCGTCACCTGCCGCACCGCCTGGCTCACGCCCGCCTTCGCCCCGGCCCGCTGGCGTTCGGCGCTCTCCAGCAGGGCCCGCGCATACGGTTCGGGATACCGCGCGCGCCACAGCCGCCACGCTTCCTGCACGTCCAGTTCCTCGAACCGCAGCGGCCGCCCCAGCACCCGCGCCAGCACGGCCGTCTGCTCCCGCGCGCACACCGGCCCCGGCCCGGTCAGCTCGTAACAGCGCCCCGCATGGCCCGGCGCGGTCAGCACCCGCGCGGCCACCGCCGCCACATCCGCGGGATCCACGCACGCGTTCACCGACGCCCCGTACACCGCGCGCACCACCCCCTGGCGCCTGACCGACGGCGCCCAGCCAAGCGCCTTGGACATGAACGCCCGCGGCCGCAGCAGCGTCCACGGCAGACCGCACGCCCGCAGCCGCTCCTCGCACGCCCGCTGCCAGCACGTGATCACATCCCCCGCGCCGGGATCCGTCACCGCGAGCGCGGACAGCTTCACCACATGCCCCACCCCCGCCCGCACCGCCGCCCGGAGCACCCGCTCATCGTGATCGGGGCGCAGCGGGTCACTGGTGATCAGCAGCAGCGCGTCCCCGCCCGCCAGCGCCCGCTCCAGCGAGCGCCGGTCGGCGAAATCGGCCCGTACCTTCTCGCCCCCCACCCCGCCCGCGCCGCCGCCCGCGGATCACGCGTCAGCGCCCGCACCTCATACCGCGCCTCCAGCATCTCCACCACCAGCCGCCCCACCGTCCCCGAAGCCCCCGCCACCACCACCCGCACACCACCCGAACCGCCCCCACCACCACGCCCACGCCCACGCCCGCCTCCGCCTCCGGCACGGGAGCCGGAGCCAGTGCCGAGGCCAGGGCCAGTGCTGGAGGCGGGGCCGGTGCCGGAGGCGGTGCCAGGGTCGGAGGCGGTCACACTGCCCGCTCCACGTATCCCGCCCACACCCCCCGCATCACCTGCATCACCTGCATCACCTGCACTGCTCCCGCCACCCGCACCACCAACACCTCCCCCACCACCTGCACTACCAGCACTTCCCCTGGCGCCCGCGCCACCGGCGCCGCCCCTGGCGCCCGCACCGGCTGCCGCACACATACGGCCCGTATCCCCCGCACCGCCCCAACTGCCCCCGCCCCCGGCACCGCCCTCGCCCGCCGCGCCAACTGCCGTACGCCTACGGCCCGTGCCCCCGCCACCGCCCGGGGCACCCGCGCCGCGCTCCGGGCCCCCCGCGCGGACGCCGACATGGGCGCTGTGGGGGCCCCGGCCCCTCAAGTCCGGGTACGGCGCGCCGCCCGAAGCCCCGCCGCCCGCACCGCATGCACCGACCGCGCAGCCGGTACCGGCCCCGCCGTCCTCGCCGCGCGGGCCACCCGCACCGGCTGCCGCACACGCACCGCCATCACCACACCCGCCCCCCGCACCGCCCGCAACACCCGTACTCCCCACATCACATGAGGCATCCGCGCCGCCCGCACCACACCCGCTGCCCGTCTCCCCCGCACCACCAGTACCGCCCCCGCCACCGGTACGGCCGCTGCCGCCTCCGCCGGCCCCGCCACGCACACATCCCGCGCCGGCCGCCCCACCCGCAGGGCCGGTGCCGCAGCTACTGTCCACACCACCCGGACCGTCCCGCCCGACCTCGCGGCCGGCAGTGACCGCACTCCCCGTACGGGCGACGGCACCGACAGCCCCCGCACCGCCTGTACCAGCTCCACCACGCCCGCCACCCGCACGGCCCGCACTGCCAGCCCCGCACGCACCACCAGCACCGCCCGGCCAGCCACCTGCACCCTCCGGACCACCCGCACCCGATACCCCGTCAACTCCCCCGGCCCCGCCCGCCCCGCCCGCACCGGCCGCACCGCGCACGCCACCCGCACTGGCCGCACTGGCCGCGCTGGCCGCACTGGCCGCACTGGCCGCACTGGCCGCACTGGCCGGGCCGAACGCGCCGCTCACCCCCTCGGCACCCCCCGTACCACCCACGCGGTCGCCGCCACCGGCACCGCCCGCACGGCCGCCTCTACGGCCGGCGAGGTCCGCGCGGGCACCGAGGTCCGCGCGGGCGGCACGGTCCGTACTCCCCTCACGGCCCGCACCGCCCACGGCATCCGCCTGGCCCGCGCGCTGGGCACGACCGGCCCGGCCCGCGCGGCCCGGCCCGTCCGTCTTGTCGTCCGTCTCGCCCCGGGCTGTGAACGCCCCTGCCGGTAACGACACCCCCGCCCCCTCTTTTGTCGGCTACTGGCCCCGGCCGGGATCCAGATCGATCGCGGCCGCGGCCTGCGCGCACGCGATGCCCGGCAGCAGCAGCTGCCACATGTGCACGATCCGCTGCGGCAGCGACGCCGTCGTCCCGGTCAGATGCGCGTGCTGCTGCGTCCCCGTCATCGCCCCGACCACGAACTCCGCCACCACCTCGGGCTCCACCCCCGGCGCCAGCTCCCCCTGCTCGCGCGCCACTTCCAGCCAGCCCTGGAAAATCTTCTCCCACTCGTAGAACGACGTGTCGTCCTCGATCCCGTGGCTGCGCTGCTCCACCGCCAGCCGCACACCCGCCCGCAGCAGCGGATTCACATTCAACTGATGCGCCCACACCAGCGACAGGTCCACCAGCCGCTGCAGCCCCTGCGAATGCACCCGCGGCACCATCACCTCCGGCTGCGCGCGGATCACCGCACGCGCCAGCGCCTCCTTGTTCTCGAAATGGAAGTAGACGGCCCCCAGCGTCACCCCCGCCCGCCGCATGATCTCCCGCATACTCGCCCCCCGGTACCCCAGCTCGTCGAAAGCCAGCGCCGCCGCCCGCAGAATGTCATCCCGGGTCTTCACAGCACGCTCCTGCTTGGGCTCCACCATCGAGCGTCCCCTGCCCTTCCTCGCCACAAAAACGAACGGCCGTTATTTTACGCCCCGCCCCGCCCCCGCACCAGGCCGCCAACCCCACCCAAACCCACCCCCGGACACCTACCCCCCGGCCCCGCCACCCGGCCCCCGCCGGATCACGCCAACACCCCCGGCACGATCAACACCCCCCCAGACACCCCCGGACGGCCCACACCCCGCCCCCCGGCACCGGGCGGGCCGACTCCACGGAACAGCAGTCCGGCACGACGAGACCACCGGCACAACAGGCGGGCCAGGCCGCACAGTTGCAGACAACAGGCCGCGCCCGGCCGGACCCGCACAGCACAGCCCGCGGCCCGCGCCAGCGCATCCCCCAAGCCCCGCAGGCAGCCGCGCGCGGCGGCACCACCGGCCCCGCCAGGACCGGTCCGGGCAGAGCAGGCCACCGCCCGCACCCCGAAGAACCCGCAACAGGCCTGCCCGGACAGGCACATGCGCTGACGGGCACAGCACCGGACACGGCCACCGCCTCCCCCGGGGAGCGGCCGGGACACAGCCAGCAGCCTTCCCGGGCAAGCGACCGGACGCGGCGGCGGCCTCCCCGGGTGAGCAGCCCGGTGCGATGGCTGCTTTCCCCGGTGAGCGGCCGGATGCGGGGGCAGTATGAGCGGGCCGTGCGCCGGGACGGGCAGCATCTTCAGGCCGCTGCCGTACGCCTCCGCCGGGCCACCGGCCCCGCGGCCGCAGCCGGCACACCGCCACGAGCCACCGGCATCCGGCCCCGCGCCCCTGGAACCCGCCGCCGGACCCGGCCCGACCCGGGCCCCGCCGCCCCGTACTGCGCAAACCGGCCACCCGCCCGAAGACACCGGCACGGACACCGCACCCGGACGCCGACCCACCGCCCGCAGCCACAGCAACACCCGGCCACCGACACCCCCGCCCCCGCCCCCGCCCCCGCCCCCGCGAGCCGGACAGAACCGGAACCAGACCCGCCCGGACTCCAGCAACCTCCCCCCCGGGGGGGGCGACCCGGCCTGCCGGAACGCCGCCCGTCCCCGGCACGACGGGAATCCCTGAAATCCCCACCCCCTGCTAAGGGGTAGGTCAGACCTGCTCATCTGGGTTCCCCGCCCTGAGCCAGCCGGCCCGTGGTGGAGTGCCGCAGCGGAGCGGCCGCCCGATAGGGCGGGGCGAGTTGTCCAGGGTGAGCGAAGCTCAGCGCGCAGCGCCGCCGCAGGCGCCCCTGGCCCCCCGGCACGGCCCGCGCCCTGCATGAGCGGGCGGCCCCGTTCCTCGTTGTTCGACAGCAACCGAATGGGGAACCCGAGCGAGCCCGGGGCATTCCGCCGGTTTCCCCTCACGCCCCGGCCCGGCAGTTGGCCACCGGCCCCCGCTCACCGACGGACCCGGACCCACGCCCGGCCCGCGGCGGACCACCGGCACACCGCCGCACCCGGTGGACGGTGACCGCACCCCGGAAAAACCGGAACCGGAAAGAGAACACCCCTCCCGCCGAACCACACAGCCACGGCCCCGAGGACTTCCGCCGCACCGAATCACCGCACGCCCCGCCCCGCGCGCCCGCTCGGTACCGGCCCCGACAGGAGCGCCCCGCACCCCGGCAGCGGCCGCAGTCCCGCGAAAGCGAAGACCGGCGACAGCCCGCCAGCCCGCCAGCCCGTCGGCCCGTCAGGGAAAAGGCACCATCCGCCGCCCGCAGGCGGCGGATGGTGCCGCGGCCGACGCCCCCCGGGGGACGCAGGAACAGGAGCCAGAAGCCAGGGGCAGGGGTCAGGGGTCTTGTGGCGGCCGGCGGCCGGGCCGGCTCACGCCTGGAACTCGGTGAGGTCGATGCCGTGCACCCGCACCGGATAGCCGTACACCGGGTGCGCCATCTCCCGCTCGGGCACCATCCCGAGCTTGCGGATGACGTTCTCCGAAGCGCTGTCCCCCACCCGGCTGACACTGATCACACGGTCCAGACCCCGGTCCTGCAGGGCGAACTCCAGCGTGGCATGGGCGGCCTCGGAGGCATACCCCTGCCCCCAGAACTGCGAGCCGATCCGCCAGCCCACCGCCACCCCGGGCAGCACCTGCGCCAGCGCCTCGGGCACGGACAGCCCCGCAAAACCGATCAGCTCACCCGAGGCCAGCAGCTCGACGGCGAAGAGCCCGAAACCCTCCTCGTCCCACTCCTGCTCCCACCGCTCGATGTCCTCGGCCGTACGCTCCAGGTCCCGCACCGAACCGTCCCCGATCCAGCGCATGACCCGCAGGTCCGCATGAATGTCCGCCATCGGCACAAGGTCATCGTCCTGCCAGCCACGCAGCAGGAGACGGGGAGTACGGATCTCAGTCATCCCCCCATCCTGCCCAACCCAACACCCCCACCACCAATCCAGACCCCACCTCCACCCCACCCGCACCCGCACCCGCACCCGCACCCGCGTGGAGTCCACCGCGACACCCCCGTTCAGGCCCCGTCCGCACCAGCACGGTGAACACCCGCCCCAGGCACCCTCGGCGCCCCGTCTCCGCAGCCGGCTCCAGACGCCCCGCCCGGTGCCGTACCCCTCCGGCACACAGAGCCACGGCCCTCCGGCCCGGAACCCGGACGCAACCGCGCCGCTCACCCCGCGGCAGCCACGCCACCGGCCACCGCGCACCGGCGCCCGGCCCGGGAGCAACGGCCCGTCTCCGCACCCGCCACCCACCCGCCCGCCCGCCACGCATCCGCCGGCAACACACCCGGACCGGCAGCCAGCCGGCCCCAACGAAGCCGCCCGGACGCCACACCACCCGCAGCACGCGCGGCACACCAACCACCAGACACGGCCAGGCCGACAGCCCGACCACCGGCGCAGGCACCGGCAGCACCACCGGGCCACGAGACCGCTGGGGCAGCACGGCCGGGCAACGAGACCGGGGCCACGGCAGCCCGCCCCGGCACCACGGCCCTCCGCACCACCCCGGCCCGGCCCCCTGGACAGGGCCGGGGCCGCGCCCTTCACCCCCAGCCGGCCGCCCGCACCGACAAGAACGTTGGCCCGCCCGCACCCCTCCCGCCCCGAAGCCCCTCTGGCGCACCCGCCACAACAGCGCGCAAGCTGACCCGCATGGACTGGCTGCCCCTGCTCTCCACCCTGACCGGAGCCGCGATCGGCATCATCGCCACCCTCCTCGCCGAGCGCAGCCGCTGGAAACACGAAGACGCCAAAGACGCCCTCCGGCTACGGCTCGACACCTACACGCAGTACACCACCACCGTCAAAGTCCTCGGCGAAACCCTGCGCGCCCTGGCCGCACAAGAACACCCCTCCCCCGGCCACCGGGCACACGCCCTCAACGAAGCCTTCCGCACCTCCGACATCGCCACCGCATCCGAACGCCTCTGGCTCACCGCACCCGAACCCGTCATCCACGCCGCCGACACCGTCTTCCACTGCCTGCGAAACATCCGCGACAGCTACATCAACGGCACCCCCGTCAGCAGCCCCGAAGACCACACACACTGGCAAACACGCGCCACAGCAGCCGCCCACATGCGCACACTCATGCGCAAAGACCTCGGCATCACCCCCTCACCCCACACCACACCACCTGAACACCCCCACCAACCCCTCCCGCACACCGCCCCCGACCCAAGCACCAGACCCGACCCACCACCCACACCAGAAACCAGACCACCCCACCCACCCCACACCCACACCACCCCGCAGAACGAAACCACCCGGAGCAACCACAGACACCCACAGACCCGGACCGGCCAGGAGCCGAGCCGGCCCGCCGACGGGAAGACACCAGAAGCCAGAAGCCAGAAGCCGGAAGCCGGAAGCCGGAAGCCGGGAGCCGGGAGCCGGCACAGCGTCAGCCCTCAAGACAGAAACGGCCTGAGAGCCGGGAACACCGGCAGCCAGCCCAGAGACGCAGACACACCTCCCCGAGGCGAACGGCCGAGGCAAAGACCCCCAGGCAGCGAGGAGATACCGGGCACCAAACACTGCACCCGCCCCAAGACCCGGGGAACAAGAACGGCCAGGGACACCAGACCACATCAGCCCGAACGGCACAGACCCGAACGACAGGGCGGCGCCCCGGAGAACACGGGGCGGCTCCGCAGACACCCAGAGACCAGAGAACCACCGACCACCCAAGACCCGGGCACCGCCAACCCGGAAGAACACAGGCAGCAGGAAGCGAACACAGCCGGGGACAAGGAGACACCGGGCACCAACGCAGCATCAGCCCTGAGAGCCGAAGACGCCGGAGAGATGCCGGAGAGAGGCCGGAGAGAGGCCGGGCACCATCAGCCCGCCCGGAAGACAGAGACAGCCCCCGAGACACCGGCCACCGAAGCACTGGGCACCGCCAGCCCGGAGAACCGGAGACAGCCGGGAAGCGGAGACGGCCAGAGAGCCGGAGACCCCCGGAGGGGCGGAGCCGGCCCGGAGGGCGGAGCCGGCCCGGGATGGGAAGACGCCGGGCACCGGACACCGTCAGCCCTGAAGACAGAAACGGCCGCAGAGCCAGAGGCACCGCCAGCCCGGAGGCGAAGACCCCGAAGAGGAAACAGCCGGGCCGAAGCCCCCCCCGGGGAGACGCCGGGCACCAAGCACTAACACACCGTCAACCCGGAGAACACAGACGCCCGAAGGGCCGACGACGCCCAGGAGGCCCGGAGGCCGGGAAGCCCGGAGGCCGGGAAGCCCCGGAGGCCGGGAAGCCCCGGAGGCCGGGAAGCCCGGAGGCCGGGAAGCCCGGAGGCCGGGAAGGCGGGAAGGCGGGAGGGTGCCCGGCACTGAAGCGCCGGGCATCGTCAGCCCGAGCGCAGGGGCAGCCGAGGGGGGACGGCCGCCCCCGGGGAAGGGAGGGGAGCGGAGACGCCCGGGGACAGGGAGGCGCCGGGGACGGGCGCCGACGCGGCGTCAAACCTGAAGACACAGACGGACCCGGGGGCCAGACAGCCCGAGGGCCGGGGACACCGCCCCCCGGGGGGCGCCCCCCCCGGGGGGCGGCGGAGACAGCCCGGGGGCCGGGGGCACCGCAGCCCGCGCGGGGGCGGAGCCCCCCGGGGGGCGGGAAACGGCCACCCGCGCCGCGACGGATGACTACCTTCCACTTTCAGCCACCCGCAGCCCCCGCGACCCCGCCCCGCGGCCCCAACTCCCGCCCCCCGCCGAACAGTTCCGGTCAACTCCACCACCCCGCCCGCCCCCGCACCACCCCCCGCCCGCCCCCGCCCCGCCCCGCGTGCACCCGCCCGACGAGCCCGGCTTCCCCCGTACCCCCCACCACGGCCCGCCGCCCCGGCACCCGGTGCCAGGGACAGGATCCGGACACCCCTCGACAACAAAAAGAACACTCGTTATGTTGCTGGACGGCGAGACAGCGCCAACCGAGCACAAGTGCAAGCGGTCACTCGCAACCACTCAACGGGGGCTCACCATGCCTGTCACCCAGCACCTCACCCGCACACCCGCCCGGAACACCCTCGCACCCCACCACGTGCACAAACACAACCCCGCCGAAGTCCTCCTCACCGGCCTCGACACCCTGCGCACCGACACCTTCACCGTCACCGCCAGGTGGCCGACACACCACCCCTTCTACACCCCCACCCCCCACCTCAACGACCCACTGATCTTCATCGAAACCATCCGCCAGTGCTTCCCCCTCCTCGCCCACCACGCCTACCACCTCCCCCACGGCCACCACCTCATCTGGCAATACCTCACCGCCGACATCAACCCCCACGCCATGCACCACACCCCCACCACCCCGCCCACCTCACCCTCCACATCACCTGCTCCGACATCCGCCGACGCCCAGGCGGCCACCTCACCGCCCTCACCCTCCACGCCATCGCCCTCAGAAACGGCACCCACCTCGGCACCGCACAAACCCGCTTCTCCGCCCACTCCCCCACCATCTACCAACGCATCCGCGGCACCCACCCCAACACCCCCACCACCCCACCACCCCCACCCACCCCACCCACGTAAACCGCCACCACCCCCACGACGTCGTCCTCGCCCCCACCCCCCACCCCCACCACTGGCTCCTGCGCAACGACACCACCCACCCCACCCTCTTCGACCACCCCGTCGACCACACCCCCGGCATGCTCCTCCTCGAAGCCGCCCGCCAAGCCACCCACGCCACCCACCACACCACCACCCACACCACAGACACCCGCACCGGCACCGGCACCCGCACGAGTACGGACACGGACACCGGCATGGGCGCGGGCATGGGAACAGACACACTCACCCGCACCACCCACACCCGAACCGCCACCCTCACCCGCACCCACACCACCCGCACCCACCCCCACCCCCGCACCGCCACACCCGCCACCCCACCCGGACCACCCCCCTACCCCACCCACATCCACGCCACCTTCCTCCAATTCCTCGAATACACCACCCCCACCCACATCACCACCACCACCCAAACCACCCCACCAACACACACACCAACGCCACCACCAGCCCAGACACCCCCACCACCACCCACATCACCGCCACCCAGAACAACCACACCGCCTTCACCAGCACCATCACCACCACACCCCACCCCTAACCCACACCAGGCCAACCCACCTGCTGGGCAGCCGGACGACACCCAACAGGTGACCGCGTCATATCCGCAGTAACGGGCTCATCAGAACGAAGGGGTCGCACTTGGACCCACGATCCTGGCCACCGCCGCGCGCCTCCAGAGACGCGTCGTCACGCTGGTGTTGATCGGTTGTTGATCGGCAGTCGGTTCACTGTCTGCGTTGGCCCGTCCGGGACCTTGGAGGATTTTCGTGATCAAGCGTGTGGCAGTGGGGCGCGGCGGCCGCCCCCCTCTGTCACCCACGCTGCCGGTGTCTTGTGCACCACACGAAAAACTCCACCGCCGCAGGCGGTGACCGACACGCTGGGTCTCCCCCCAGACAATGACCACGACCACGTCAAACACCCGAGAGGGTCGCAGAGCCCCATCCGCCAGAAGCCTGTGGGGAGACCTCGCCGACCCGCCTCACTCACATACAGAGGATCATCAACATCACCGTGAGTACAGCCTCCCTCTCCTCGGCCGCCTACCTTCCGCCCACCACCCGTGTCGTGCGCGAGGGCACCGCGCTGTCGCTGCGGGAGTTCGCGTCGTCCGATGCCGAGGCGCTGGCCGAGATCCTCGGCGACCCTCATGTCATGCGCCATACTTCATCCGGCGCGATGTCGTACGAGGACGTCGTCGACCTGGTGCGCGAGGCCGAGGCTGACCAGGCGGATCCCGCTCGGACCCGGCACCGACTCGCCATCGTCCAGCGTGAGGGCGGCGCCCTCGTGGGCACGGTGACGGTGGAACGCGAACGGTACTCAAGCGTCTACAGCCACTCGATCATCCTGCGGCCCCACCTGGCGAACCTCTCGGCCGGCTACGAAGCCAGCCAACTCGTTGCGGGCCTCGCATTCGACGAACTCGGCGTCCACCGCCTGTGGTTCATGACAGCGGTCGACAACCTCGCCGCCCAGCGGCTCTTCCTCGCCTCCGGGAGCACACAGGACGGAAAGGTCCGGGAGCTCTACTTCCGTGACGGCCGCTGGTGGGACTGCTACATGTTCACCATCCTCGAACACGAATGGCGAGCCCGGGCGCACCTCACCCTGCGCGAGGCCATTGCTCTCCTTCGACAACAGGAGCAACAGCCGCTGGCCCTCGAGCCCGTCACTGCTTGATACCGCGCCCGCTGGCGCAGTTCAGAGCTTCAGCACGGAGAGCCCAGCCCAGGCTCCCGTCCACGGCCCGAAGCCGAACTCACCGACCTGCACTATCCGTCGGCCGAACGGGGCGACGAACTCGCCGCCACATGCAGACCACCGGGCTCGGTGAGCCCCTCCTTCGCCGCCTACGCAGCTCTCGCCCGGGCTACCCGCAATTCCAGGTCCTCGACCTGGAGCGAGCCACTCTCGAGCACCTGCCGCTGGCCTGCTCCTGCGCGCCTCCACAGCGTCGGCCTGCTTGAACGGGCGTGATGTGGCCCGCGCGCGACGGAGCTGAGGTTCGAGGCGGCACGTACTGCTGGTACGACGCCATGAGAGCAGGCCATCCGGGAGAAGGGCCCCATCGAGTCGGAGTATCCCTAGCCGAGGGCAGTAACTCAGGCCCATCGTGAAAGAACAGGTCCACCGCCCAGTGCGAAAAGGTCACGCCGGGCGGTGACGAGTCGGCGCTGACGGGCTGCTCATCCAGTCAGCCCTCGACGGCGCTTGGAGCACGCTCCCTTGCGCCGAATCCTTGGGCGCGGCCGTCGGTCCCGCGATGACACGACAGCGTGACCGCGACCGCCAGTCAGCAGCACCAGATTCTGTCCAGGTCGCTCAGATGGCCTTGAGCAGGGGCAGGGACATCAGGTGTTCCTCGGGGACACCGAAGGCATCGGTCAGCTTCAGCAGGTGCGAGGACAGGCGCGTGACCAATGTATGGACGGCATCGGGCAGGGCCTCGACCTGTGCGGCTGTCATGGCGCCCTGCGCGAGAAGCATGCCGCTGCGGGGGTGCAACCGCTCGAGGAGGAACAGGGCGCACAGGTCGGTCAGGACATCGCGGGTCGGTGCGTGGTCGACCCGTGCGCAGGCGGCGAGGAAGGCGTTCGCGGCCGTCTTCACGACGTGTGCGTCGACCATGTCGAGGGCGGGGGCGCAGGCGTTGTTCCAGCGACCGAGCGTGTCCCCAGCGGGAGCACCCCGCAGGCGGGTGCGGGCCAGGAGGTGCGAGCGGCGTTCTGCCGCGCTGAGTAGCCGTACGAGAAACCGGGGGTCGGTGTTGTCCTCGTTGCCCGTGGCCGGAGGCACCTGCGGAGCGGGTTCCTGCCCGAAGATCATCTCGGCGCCCGCCTTGCACCAGATGGCGAGGTTGTCGCCCTCGGCGGTGATGGCGCCGTCGGCGTTGGCGGGGTATTCGGCGAGCCCGTTCTCGGGGAAGAGGCCGCGGGCACCGCATCGCTCCCGGGCTTCGATGGTGAGCGCGCGGGCTTGCCAGGTGATCCATCCCTTGGCGACGGCTACTTCACGCTCGGCGCTCGCGCGTTCGTCGGGCTCGTGGGCGATCCACCGCTGGACGGTCGCGCGGTGCAGGAACGTCATGGCGTACGCGGTGGCGGCGCCGTGCAGCAGCGGGGCGTGGTGGCTGCGGTGTGCGACGAGCGGAACGCGCTGTCCGGCGACCGGCGCGGAGATGGTGCGGCGGTGGGCGTAGCGGACGGCGATGGCGAGGGCGGCGCGTGAGCCGCCCAGAGTGGCGGCGCTCATGCACAGCTTGCCGACGGTGACCCGGCCGATGGCGTGCCCGACGCGCTTGCGCGTGGCGCGTACGTCGCTGATGACGCGGCCGTCCTGGGTGAGACGGCCGTGTGGGCCCTGGAGCAGCGCGGTGCGCGGCAGCTGCACGTGGTCGAAGGAGGTGACGCAGTGATCCACCGGGCTTCCGGTGCGGGCGGGCAGCGCGGTGACGGTGACACCGGGCAAGGGTCCGTCGGTGTCGGTCAGCGGCGCCAGGAAGAGGAAGACCCCGTGGTCCTGCTCCTCGACGACGAGCCTGGCGGCGACTACGGCGCTCTTGGGTCCACCCGCCGGGCTGGTGTTGGGCATGAACTTGGCCGCCCCCGGGTTCGGGGTGTGCAGGACGAACGTCTGGCTGTCCCGGTCGTAGCTCGCGGTGGTTTCCAGGGCGGCGACATCGTTGCCGTGGGCGCGCTCGGTGCACAGGAACACCCCGATGCGTCTCATCGCGTGGAACGCGGAGAGGTCGCGCGGCACCGACACGGTGTCGTCGTGCAGGCTGCCGAGGAAGAAGTTGTAGTGAATCCCCGCGACGGTTGCCGTGGCGCCGTCCACGACGGCGGCCCACTCGTGCAGTGCGGCCAGGCCTCGTGGGTCGGCGGGCAGGAGGTGCGGCGCGGCCAACTCGGCGTTCAGGGCACGCAATCGCGCATAAGCGAGCTCCCAGCGTTCCCTGTCGCTGCCGGGCCGATACCGGAACACATCGGTGGAGACGGCCTTGCGCCAGTGCCCGTGCGCGTCGTCATGGCCATCGTCGAAAAGAATCCCGCGCAGGGTGCTCAGGTCGGGCGCGGGCAAGGTTGGGGAAAGTAGGTTTGACACATCATCACCAACGAGCCTCCGCTGTTCCTGGTACGTCGGTTCCCCGCCATCCGCGACTGCGGTCATGGCTGGAAAGCGCAGGTGAACGGCATGATCGGCGAACCGGGGCCGCGATGCGTGACGCCTTCGGCGACGCCCCCGTCGTCCTTCATCCACACGGCCCGGACAGACCTGCGGTGCGGCCTACGTAGTACGTGACGCAGCCAACTTCCAGATCCGCTTGGAGCACTGGCGGCACCCCTTCCACCGCCTGGCTTCCTCACCCTCTGTGCTTGCCGTCGGAACTGTCCTTGCCGCCGCGCCCTCGTCTGCGGCGGCTCACAGCGACCTCCACTGCCCCCGCGGCCAGTACTACCCCGATGACATCGACTACCCCATCACCTACAACGGCCAGCCTGACCGAGGGCTGCCCGGCCACCACCTCGTGGACCCCATGAGGCAGCCGGTGGGGCAGCAGTGGCTGGGAGTGGTAGAGGTTGGAGGTGGTCAGGCCGTAGGGCGACGGCGAGAGCCAGGTCAGCCGTTGAGGGTGTCGGTGTGTGCCGGGAGGGCGCTGCGCGGCGGTCTCCCGAAGGGGCATGAGCGTGAGACGTGACGCGTCAATCGCCACTGCCCCGCTCCGGGGGGGGATCCGGTTCCTCATGCGCCCTGGTGCCGTCGACGTCGTCGGGCGGACGTGTCTCCTCCACCGGCATCGGATTGCCACGGGGCGCCCGGCGCGGAATGCGGGCCTCCCACTGGACCGTTGCCGTGCTGACGATGCGCCAGCGTCCCGACGACCAGAGCCTTCGCGGCTCTCGATGCCGTCAGCCGTTCATCGTTCCCCACTCCAACACGCTGTCTACGAACTCGAGGACGGGACGAAAGGCTCCGGCCAGTTGCTGAGCCGTCTCGCTTTGCAGGATCGATGCCATCTTGGGGAAGTTGGTCTTGAGGCTTTCCTTCGCGCCTTCGGGAAGAGACTTGTACTTCACAACGATGACAGTTGCTTTCACCTGGAGTTCAGTTGGGGAGACCGTTCCGTTTGTGCCGCTCCCGAGATGCTTGAGCTCCTCCACGACCGAGTCGACGAACGCCTTCGCCGCTGGGGTGAGAGCATCCAGTTTGGACTTCAGGAGATTCCTGAGCTCGACAGCCTTGTTGTAGAGCTTCTCGGACTGGGCCTTGAGGTAGTCGAGGGCCTGGTCCTCCGTCTGGAATGTATCGTGCTTTGCCGCGATTTCCTTGATGATGGTCTTCTCTTCTTCGCTGAGACCGTTATAGAAATCGGTCACCTCGGGGGGCAGGAGGTCCTTGAACTCATCGGGGACCCTCTCTGGCAGAGCCAGGTTGGTGATCGCGAGGACCGCATTCCCGATCGGGAGACCGGCCACGGAGCGCTGCCGTTCTGCCCCGGCCGTCGGGCCGAACACAGGCCGCGTCCCGGTGGGCTGCCCCAGACGTACGTGCGCAGCGCCGACCGCCGTGCTGAAGGCCGTACTCAGTTGCCACGGCTCCGTCTTCGAGAGGGCCGCTGCGGGCCCGGCCGCGCCGATCGCGAGGGTGGTCACGGTCCCCAAGGCCGCCGCCGACATGGCCAAGGATGTGACGAGCGTGCGAGACATGATGCGCTCCGTTTCGAGGGAGGTGCCGCGCACGCGGGGCCTGTGCCCCGGACGCGCTGCGTTCCGCTTCCAGGCGGGGCGCCGATGGTCGGCAGTCCCATGGGGAACGGTCACATGACCGTCGCCGTGGTGCACGGGGTGCGGCGCCAGACGGATGACCGGCACACCGGAAGGCCGACTTCGTCGTGGGACGCAGCCCGGCCTCGGTCAGAGCCCTCTTCGCGACGTCGATCATGGCCGTGAGCTGGACCTTGCCCACCACCCCGTTGTCCAGGAGGACCAGGACGTCGAGCAGGGTTGGAGTCGATCTGCATGACCTCGCCCGGTGCGAGCACCCCCGGCTCGTCGAACTCGCCACTGGCGCCGTGAGCCCGTGGCCTGCGGGTCGTGGCCGAGCCGAAGGTGTGCGTGTTGCGGGTGAGCTTGTCCAGCAGCCGGTAGGGAGTCCACTCGGACGGCATCTTGGCCTCCTGGCCAGCGGGCGTCTGCTTGAGGGTCGCGCTCACAGCGTCGGCCACCAGCCCGAACTCACGCTTCTTGCGGACCGGACGGTGATCCGCGAGCCCGACGGCCCCGTTGGCCTGGTGGCGACGCCGGTAGTTCGCGACCGCCTGAGCAGGCACCTCGTGCCCCTGATGCGGTCAGCTCGGCGGCCTTGGCCCGCTGCCGGGCCGTCAGCGAGCGGTCCGGTCCCTACCCCGGGCCGTGGACGTTTCGCCGGCTCGGCGGTGGGCGGCAGCCCGTGCAGGACCTCCAGCAAGGGCACAGGCTCCTCGAACATCTCCAGCAGCCGTGCCGCGACAGGCCACCGAACACCGGCGCCGCCGCCTCGGACCGCGTACCCCAGACCCGTCCTCAACCTCATCGATCCGAGATCAATGGCTGGCACGTGGTGGTCGTCCAAATTCCTCGACAGCGACAGTCACACCCGCAACACCTCCGGTCCGAACAGCGCGTAGCGGCGGGCCTCGCTCTGTGGGAGTCGGCTGTCGGTGATGATCGTGTCGAAGGCGCGCGCGTCGGCGAACCGGCAGAAGCTCACCGCGCCGAACTTCGAGTACACCCCCGTGAAGACCCGTCGCCGTGAGACGCGCACGGCCTGGCGCTTGACTTCGCCGGCCGTCGGGTCGGGTGTGGTGAGGCCGTACTCGCGGGAGATGCCGCTGGCACCCACGTAGGCCAGGTCGATGACGAAGCCGGACAGCATCCGGGCCGCCCAGTGGTCGGCGGTGGACATCGTGCCGCCACGGACCCGGCCGCCGAGCAGCAGCACGGTCATCCCGGGCCGGGCCGCCAGGCCCTGCGCGGCGGTGAGCGATGCCGTGATAACCGTCAGCGGGCGGCCGTCCGGCAGGGCCTCCGCGATCAGCTGTGGGGTGTAGCCCTCGTCCACGAAGACGGTCTCGGCGTCTCCGAGCAGTTCCGCGGCGGCCGCCGCGATGCGGGTCTTCTCCGGAACGTGCATGCCGGTACGGAATGCCAGCGTCGTCTCGTAACCCGCGCTCTCCACCGGAAACGCACCGCCGTGCGTGCGACGCACCAGGCCGCGCCGCTCCAGCGTGCCCAGATCGCGCCGCACCGTCTCCCTGGACACCCCGAGGTCGGCTGCGATCGCGGTGACGCTCACCGAGCCCGCCCGTCGGGCGGCGCTCACGATGCGGCGGCGACGTTCCTCACCCTCCGACAGGAACGCGCTCCCTGTCTCCGTGTTCGTCATGTGCGGCCCTCCCCCGTGTCAACTCCCGCTGACGGCCTGCCCATGCGGGCCCGGCCTCCGTACCGGTGGCCGTGTCGCCGTGAGCGTAGAGGAGGTGGCGTGTCGAAAAGGTGTGGAAAACGGCTCGCCGCGGCGGATCGGACCGGCACCGCCGCCGGACAGTCCTCACGGGCCCGGCTAAAGTCTGCGACTATGCGGTTCACGGTGCTCGGGCCGGTCAGGGCATGGCGTGACGGGGCCGAGCTGGCCCTGGGACCTCCTAAGCAACGGGCTCTGCTGGCACTCCTGTTGGTACGGCTCGGCGCTCCCGTCAGCCTGAGCGACATGGTCGACGTGCTGTGGCCGCAGGGTCCGCCGAGAAGCGCGCCGAACGTGGTGCGCCATCACGTGGGGTCGCTGCGGCGCCTTCTGGGACCGGACGGCGGGGCCCGGGCGGCCGGGCCCGTGGTGCGCGGGTCCGGTGGCTACCGTCTCGACGTCCACGCCGACGACGTGGACCTGCTGGCCTTTCGCCAGCTGGCGGAGCGTGCCCGACAGGCCGCGCGCGACGGTTCGCCCCGGACTGCCACCGACCTGTACGCCGAGGCGCTCGAACTGTGGCGCGGGCCGGTCGCCCACGGCATTCCCCCGGACGTGCGCGCGCACCCGGCGTTCGGCGCCGTGGACGAGGAATGCCTCGACGCCGTGCGGGGTGCGGCCGTCGAGGCCCTGGCCGCCGGAGTGCCGGAACGTGCCCTCGCCCCGCTGCGGCAGGCCACCGCCGCGCATCCGCTGGACGAGCCCCTCCAGGCCCACCTGGTTCTCGCTCTCGCGGGTGCCGGACGCCGGGCCGAGGCGCTGGCCGCGTACCACACCGTGCGGGTCAGGTTGGCCGAGGAGTTGGGCGTCGCGCCCGGGCGGGAGCTGGTCGCAGCCCACCAGCGGGTCCTCGAAGGGCACACGGCCGCCGTGCGGCCTCCTGCCGTCTCGTCCGGCCCGGAGAGCGACGACGCGCCGCTCGGTCGGCTCAGACCGCGGGCGGGCCCGTTGGTCCGCCCCGCGCAGCTCCCCGGCGACCTTCCGGTGTTCGCGGGGAGGGGCACCGAACTGGCCTATGTCGACGCCCTGTTGCCGAAGCCGCGGGCCGCGGACAGCACGCCCCCGGCGACGGTGGTCATCACGATCGAGGGGATGGCCGGGGTCGGCAAGACGTCCTTGGCCGTGCACTGGGCCCACCGCGTCGCCCACCGCTTCCCCGACGGCCAGCTCTACGCGGACCTCAGGGGCTTCGACCCGCTCTCAGTAGCCGTCGACCCGCAGGACACCCTGCGCGCCTTCCTGTTCGCCCTGGGGGTGCACCCGCAGGACATGCCGGTCGGGGCGGACGCACAATCCTCCCTGTATCGGAGCCTGTTGTCGGGACGGCGCGTGCTCGTTCTCCTCGACAACGCCCGGGACTCCGCCCAGGTACGCCCCCTGCTGCCCGGCGCACCCGGCTGCCTCGTCCTCGTCACCAGCCGCACCCGGCTCCAAGGCCTGGTCGCCGCCGTCGGCGCCCATTCGTTCACCCTGAGGCCGTTGCACGACGCCGGGGCCCGCGAGGTGCTGACCCGGCGCCTCGGCGCGCGACGGATGGCCGCCGAGGCCGCCGCCGTCGAGGCCGTCATCGCCCTCTGCGGGCGATTGCCCCTGGCCCTCGCCATCCTGGCCGCGCGCGCCGCCGAGCCGGGAATTCCGCTGTCGTCGATCGCCGCCGAACTGCGCGCGGGACACGGCAGCCTGGACGCCCTCTCCGGTGACGAGGCCGACGCCCGGGCCGTCTTCTCCTGGTCCTACCGGGCGCTGAGCCCCGAGGCCGCCCGTCTGTTCCGCCTCCTGGCCCTGCACCCCGGCCCCGACGTCTCCCAGCACGCCGCGGCAAGCCTGGCCGGGCTCGGCCTGCGCGAGGCGCGTACGACCCTCGCCTCACTGGCCCGCTCCCACCTCCTGACCGAACCCGTCCCCGGCCGCTACACGTGCCACGACCTGCTCCGCGCCTACGCGGGTGAGCGCCTGCGCACCGAAGAGACCGAGGCCGGTCGTCACGGCGCTCTCGGCCGGCTTCTCGATCACGCCCTGGGCACCGTACGGGCGGCGGTCGACCTGCTCCTGCCGCACCGCAGCGCGCGAGAGACGCCTCCTCCGCCCCGCCTCGGCACCGCCGTCGAGCCCCTCTCGGGCCGGGAGGCGGCAGCCACCTGGCTCAGCACCGAGATTCCCGGCCTTATCGCCCTGGTCGAGAGCGCCGCGCAGGGCGGATTCCCGGTACACGCCTGGCAGTTGGCGCTGGCCGTGGAGCTCCCACTGGACCGGCGGGGGCGCAGGGAGGAGCAGATCGCCGTGCAGCGAACGGCGCTGGCGGCCGCGGAGCAGCACGGCGACCCACTCGGTCTTCCCCACATCCACCGCACGCTCGGCTTCGCCCTGCACCGCGTCGGCGCGAACGAGGAGGCCCTCGCCCATCTCGACCGCGCCCTGGACCTCTTCACCTCCCTCGACCACCCCGACGGCCAGGCCCGCACCTTGCGCAGCCTCGCCTTCCTGGCCAACTCCCGCGCCCGCCATCAGGACGCCCTGGACCACTACGGCCGCGCACTCGCCCTTCATCGTGCGGCGGACAACCCCCGCGGCAGGGCGACCGTCCTCAACGAGATCGGCTGGACCCACATCCTGCGCGGCGAACACCACGAAGCCCTCACCCAGTGCGCCACCGCGGTCGCCCTCCACCAGGAGACCGGCGACGCCAACGGCGAGGCGGCGGCCTGGGACAGCCTCGGCTACGCCCACCACCATCTGGAGCAGTACACGCACGCCCTGAGCTGCTACCGCCATGCCCTCGCGGTCTACCGGGAAGTCGGCGACCGCACCTTGGAAGCCGAAACCCTCAGCCACATCGGTGACACCCAGCACGCCTTGGGCAACCGGCCTTCCGCACTGGCCAGTTGGGGGCGGGCCGCGGCCATCCTCTCCGAGTTGGGGCATCCCGACAGCTGGCAGTTGCTGGACAAGCTGCACGGCACCGCGGCGGATCCTCCCTGACCGGGTGACCGTCGGGAACACGTGGGTCTGCCTTGGTCACCGAGTTCAACCGCGCGTACTCCCTCAAGCCCCCGGACAAGGCCTTCAAGGCCGTACTGGACTACCGGCGCAAGGTCGACCGGTTCCTCAAGGGTGACCACACCCATCGGCAGGAACGCGACCTGCGGGCGTTCGCCGGGTGGCTGTCCGAACTCCTGGCGTGGCTCGCCCACGACCTCGGGGACGATGGGTACCGGCCTCGCGTTCGCCACCGACGCGTTCGTCCAGGGCCAACAGGCCGGACATAGCGCCAGCTGTGCGCGTGGGCGATGGACGCCGCCGCGTCGATCAACTTCTATGAACCACGGCCCGTCAAGGCCCGCGAAGCCGCCCTTCAGGGCCTCAGCGAAGCACCGGCCCAGCATCCGCCGACCGTGCGCCTCCACGCCCAGTCCGCCCGCGCTGCCGCCGCTGACAGCGATGCCGAAGACTTCACCGCCGCCTTCCACGCCGCCGATAACGCCTGCCGGGCCTTGCCGCCTCGCCCGGCTCGCCGCTTCGGTTTGCACACCGCTCCGCTCGCCGACTACGCCCTCACTCCCTACCCGGCGACCTCGTAGACCGCCTGCGCCCCCCACTGCGGGGGTGGGAGGACCTGATGGCCTCCGCTGGACCCTAGGGGCTGTCCGATGGGGCAGGATTCACGACGCGCTCGACCACATGCGGGGGGGCTGTCTGGAAGTGGAGATTCTTCCACCGGCAGGGCGGCGGTCGGGCTTGAGGGGCGTAGCTTGGTGGGTAGTTGCTGTGAGCGTTCGTGGTTGGCGGCCGCCGCATGTTCGGGTCGCGGCGGCCGCCGGGTGTGAGGCGCGGCGCTGCTCTCGCCGACTCCTCACACCGGGGCCCTCCGTAAGGGGCGCGGGAGTGTTCCCCCGGAGGGCCAGGGCTGGAGCCGTGGTATGGGCGACGCGGCTCCAGCCCCCGCGGGACACCCACACTGCCGTACATGCGCAATGGAAGGCGGTAGGGATGCCGGTGTCGTCACGGAGCTTCATCCCAACTCCTGACAGCGAGGATAACGACCGACTTCCTTGATCGGAATAGGCTCCGACCTGGCCTTTCCTCTTCCCTCCGGGCAGCGGGCACGCACGAGCCGGGTCCTCCGCGCGTGGACGCGGAGATGCGTGCGGCGTGCGGTGGGGGTCATGGGGCAGGCGGCTGGAGGCCGGGCGGGTCGTGCGGGGGCTGGCCGGTGAGGTTGGTGATCAGGTTCCGGCACAGCTCACGGAGTTTGACGTTGCGGTTCTGGGAGGCGGCGCGCAGGATCGCGAACGCCCTTTCGCTGGGGCAGCGCTGCTGGGCCATGATGATGCCGACGGCCTGGTCGATGATGCCGCGTGAGCGCAGGGCCTGCTGCACGTCGTGGGTGAACTGACGGGACAGGGCCATGCGCTGGGCCAGTTCTATGGCGCCGGTGGCCTGCGCGGCCAGGGCTCGCAGGGTGTGCAGGTCGGCGTCGTCGAAGCCGCGCGGGACCGGTGAGTACAGGTTCAGAGCCCCGGCCGTGTCACTGCGGGCCGCGATGGGGAACGAGAGCGAGGAGCGGGTTCCGGCGGCTATCGCGTGGGCGGGGTAGGAGCTCCAGCGCTGTTCTTCCATCAGGTCACTGACGTGGACTTCCTTCGCAGTGCGCAGGGCTTGCAGACAGGGCCCGTCGTTCAGGCCGTACTGCTTCTCGTCCAGCTGGGACGCGCTGGTGCCCGCGCTGGTCACCGTCAGGAAGCGGCCCGCGCGCTGCACGGTGATGCCGCAGCCGTCGGCCCGGGGCGCGTGCTGCATGGCCTGCTCGGCCAGGGCGTTCAGGAAGTCGTCGAGGGTCTCGGTGTCCAGCAGCAGGTCGACCACTGAGGAGGGGTCGACGGGCCCGCCATCGGCGGGAGTCATGGGAGGTCCGTTCCGCGGGCGGCGCCGCCCGCTGGCCGGGGAAGGGTGAACGGTCACCGAGGTCCACGGACTCCCACGCCGCAGGGGAAGCGTCCCGGCAGGCGGTCAACACCCGGCCTCCGTAGGCGGCCTGGGGAAATGCACCGCCTGCCCACCCTCCTCCCATGTCCGCACCCACCGCAACCCCACCCCATCACCGCAAGTCAGCCAGGGCCGCCGCTCCAGACCCCAGAGGCCATTCACCTGCCCTGGGAGCGACCCGGACAGTTCCTAGGGGCGCGTCGAGTGGGTACTGCTTCGGACGGGCGCCCCCTCAGTCTTCGTCCGGCAACGGGCTCTTCGTCGAAGCGGCGTACGCGAGCTTGCGACGGGCGTCACGATGGTCGTCGAGACCGAACCGCGGTCCGTGGGAGGGAAGGCGGGGTGTGATGACCATGATGATGTGGGCGACGGAGTTCGGGCCCTCGCACGAGGGCAGGGCGGCGGCAGTCCTGGCCGACGGCAGTGAGCCGAAGCCCGCGCTCTTCGACGCGGGCAGTTCTGCGGAGGTGTACGAGACCAGCGACTGGTGGGTCTACGACGGTACCCTCGGGACACCGCGGGCCCGCGCGGTGCGGGGAGCGTGTGCATGCGGCTGGCGCGGAGAAGAGCGGTTCGCCATCGACTGGGAGCGCGTTGACCCCGATGCCCCTGATGCCTACGATCTGACGGGTCCGTACCGTGCCTGGAAGCGGCACGTCGGCGAGGTCGAGCGGCGAACGGTGTCCCTACCGGCCGACGTACAACACCTTCTGGAACAGCTGCATGAACGCCTGACCGTGCTGGCCGAGGACGCGCCCTTGGCCGCTCTGCGAGCCGTTGGAGCCCTGGAACACACCCTCGCCGAGACGGGACAGAGGGCCGCTTTCGGAGCATGGCAGGACGAGCAGGACTGGGACGCGATCGCCACGAAACTCGGCCTGACCGAGGCACATTCCCGCGCACGCCTGCACAAGTACAACCTGTACTGAGGCAGGCCCCAGCGGTAGTTGGCCACGCGCACCCCCGGAACCCGTGGCGGGTATGGCTCCTCCCGAGGGACGGCCGGAGCCGGATCACCAAGCGCCGTGATGGGCCACATTCACCGCCAGAGCTGCCGCGGACAGGCAGAAGTACACGGCCCAGGCGGTCAGTTGACGGTCGCGCACCCGCAGATGAGCGAAGAGCGCGCCGAGGAAGTACAGCACCAGGCCGACGCCTGCCACCGTTCCCAGCACCGGTACGACGATGCCGGCCATCAGGCCCAGCGCCCCCAAGGCCAGGAGCATGCCCAGCGGACGTATCCAGGAATGGGACAGGCGCAACCGATCAGCCTGGCTCTTGGGATAGTCGTGGCCGATGAGGTTGGCGATGGCGGCCGAGCCGTTGGCAGCCGCAGCGACGAAGGTGACCGTGAGGTAGGCGGGAAGCATGATGTGCTCCTTACCCTCGGAACGAGTAACGAGTACGCAGCTGGAGTACCCCTCCTGAGACGAGATGCGCACCCCAGATGCGACATGGGCCTGGCGATCCAGCTTCGCCCGTCCCTGTGGACAAAGCGCCACTTCAGCCGTTCCCGGACGGCGAGGGAACCGACCGCGGTAAGTACGTCTTGTTCGACGTCGATGGCACGTTGATCGACGCGGTGAGCAACCAGCGCCGGGTCTGGGGGACCTGGGCGGAGCGGTACGGACTCGATGCGGAGGAGGTCTACCGGGTGGCACTGCGGACCCGGCCGATGGAGACGTTCACGCAGGTTGCCGCGGACCGCGATCCGCGCGCGTGCCTGGCCATGTTGCACGAGCTGGAGGACGACGACGTCCGGACCGGCGTCTATGCGGCCTTCGACGGTGCGTCGCAGCTGCTGCACGGCCTTCCGTCCCGGGCATGGGCGCTGGTGACCTCGAACTACGAGCACCGGGTGCGCGGCCGTTTCCTGCGGACGGGTTTGCCGGTGCCGGGCGTCATCGTGGACGCGGCCGCGGTCGAGGAGGGCAAGCCCTCTCCCGTTCCCTATCTGCGGGCCGCCGCGCAGCTGGGTGCCGTACCGGAAGAGTGCCTGGTCATTGAGGATGCTCCCTCCGGCGTGCAAGCCGGGCTGCGTGCCGGAATGACGGTGTGGGGGGTGAACGCGGCTGTTGCGGTGGAGGGCGTGCACCGCCACTTCGTCACTCTGCGCGAGGCAGTCCCGCACATCCTGGCCTTCGCGTCCGACGACCACGGGGATGCCGCGGCCTGAGCCCGATGCGTTCAGATTTCTGGAGCTGACCAGGGCACACAGCCCGGCTACGCACTGGGCGGCCCTGTCTCTTCCTCAGGGCGCCGCGCACTCTGCTGGATGACTGTGTCGTCTTACGGAGCGGGAGAGGGATGGGGCCATGAGGCTGCCGACTCCCCGGCGCGTAGCCGAACCGGCGCCGCGGGGCTCTTCCAGGGGCAGGCTCCACGGTCGCCCCCGCCGCACCTCGTCCACGCCATCGCGCCGCGGCGCGGTGACCGTCGGGAGCTCAGGCAGTGACGGGGTCCAGCGTCCGTCCCCCCGGAACGGGAGTCGGCGCGTACGTGCCGTACCGGCCGCCCAGGAAGACCAGCGGGTGCCCCTGCCTCCCGGCCCCCAGCGACCGCACCACACCCGTCACGAACCAGTGGTCGCCCGCCTCGATCTGGGCGTGCAGCACGCATTCGACCCACGCCTGGGCATCGGACAGGACGGGGCAGCCGGACGGGGACCAGTGGTGGGGAACGTCCCAGCGGCGGGGTGAGCGCGCGACGAACGCCTCGCACACGGGCCGCTGTCCGGCGCTCAGCACATTGACGCAGAACACACCGACCGCCCTGATCTGCGGCCAGGTCGTCGAGGTGCGCGCCGGCAGGAAGCCGACCAGGGGCGGGTCCAGGGACACCGAGGTGAAGGAGCCGACCACCATCCCGGGCGGCGGCGCCCCGGGACGGCTCGCAGGCGCGGTGACCAGGGCGACACCGGTGGGCCAACGCCCCAATATCGTACGGTAGTTCTCCACGCGGACGGCGTCTTGGGAGCTCCTGGTGGCGATGTGCGTCATGGCGTCTCCGGGCCGCGGGCTTCAGGTCGCGTAGTCGGCGTTGAGCCGCACGTACCCCTCGGTGAGGTCGCAGCCGTAGGCCGTGAACTCGCCTGTGGAGTGCGCGGTGACACCGAGGTCGACGTGCAGGGTGACCTCGTCGCTCTTGAGGTACTCCCCGACGCGCTCCAGCTTCTCGGGCTCCGGGCCCGCCGGGTACACCTCCTGGGTCCCGAAGCGGATCGTGACCCGCTCGGGGACGATGTCGAGGTCGTCCTGGCACTTTCCCACCGCCATGGCGACCCGCCCCCAGTTGGGGTCGGCGCCGTGCACGGCGGTCTTCACCAGCGGTGAGTTCACCACGGCTTTGGCCACGCGCTTGGCCTGGGCCCGGTCCCGGGCACCGGTGACGTGCGCCTCGATGAGCTTGGTCGCGCCCTCGCCGTCCCTGGCGATGTCCTTGACCAGCTCCAGGGCGACACCGCCGAGGGCCCTCTCGAACTCCACCAGGTCCACGGGGCCCGCGATGCCGTTGGCGAAGACGGCCGCAGTGTCGCTGGTGGACGTGTCGGTGTCGATGCTCAGCGCGTTGAACGTACGGTCCATGACGCGGCGGAAGACGTCGTCGAGCACGACCGGCCCCACGTGGGCGTCGGTGCAGAAGAAGGTGAGCAGCGTCGCCATGTCGGGCTCCATCATCCCCACCCCCTTGGCGATGCCGACCAAGGTCGCGTCTCCGCACCGTGCGCGGCGGATCTTCGGGTGGGTGTCGGTGGTCATGATGGCCGTCGCCGCCGCGTCGAAGTCGGCGCCGGGGAACGGCCAGCGCACGGATGCGACATGCGTGCGCAGGCTGGGCATGGGGTAGCGACGGCCGATCAGCCCGGTCGAGGCGATCAGCAGGTCGTTCTCGTCCGCCTCGATCAGGTCGGCGACACGGCGGCGGAGTTCTTCGGCGTCCTGGCGGCCGTCCGCCCCGGTGGCGACATTGGCGTTGCCGGACACGACGACGACTCCGCGGGCGATCCGGTCGGCGACCGCTTCCCTGCTGAGCAGGACGCTCGGCCCCGCGAAGCGGGAGCGGGTGAACACCGCGCTCGCGGCGGCGGGCACTTCCGAAGCGATCACGGCGAAGTCCGCGTCGGCCTCCTTGACGCCGGCTCGGCCGTGGTGAACGAGGAAACCTTGAGGAGAAGCTGCGTCCATCGGACCGGAGGTTCCTTCCCGAATCGCTGGTGCCGGCCATCGCGGCCGCCGGCGGTGGCCGTGATCCACGGTGGCACGCCTCGCTTGCGGATCGCTGCCCGGTTCGCTGGAACTCCCTGGAACGAGGGACGCGCCCTTGGGGCCCTCGGGAGGAGTCGCTCGGCCGCGGCGTCGTGGAACGCTCGGAGGCGCTAACCGGCCGACAGCGCCCTCGCCCCGGTGGTGGCGGACGGCGCGCCGAGGGTGTTCTCCAGGTCGTGGCGGACCGCCTCCCGCACCAGCGCGTGGACGAAGCGCACGCGGTCGGTGCCGTCGGGGTCGGGCTCCAGCAGGCCGCCGTGCAGAGCCATGAGCACGTTGTCCGCGGCGATTCCCTCGTGGCGCAGCATCGCCTCGACGACGCGCTGCTCGCAGCCGTCCTCCATCACCGCGCACAGTTCGAGCACCCGGCGGACACCGACGGGGAGCCCCGACAGCCGTTGCAGCACGACTCCGGCCAGTTCGTGGGGGATCGCCGCGTCCAGGTCCGCGCAGAGTCCCTGCTTGCGCGTGTGCAGCAAGTAGCCCAGGAAGTAGGGGTTGCCTGCGGTGCGCCGGTGGAGCCGGTGGAGGAGGTGAGGCTCCGGGGCCTGTCCCAGGGTGCGTTCCACCAGCGTCGCGGTGGCCGCGAGGTCCAGCGGGTCGAGCGGGATGCGCCGGGCGTCGAGTGACTGGAGGATGACGGCCGCGGCGCGGCGCAGCTCCGGGTCGTGGGCCAGTTGGAAGGTACGGGTGGTGACCACCAGGAGGACCGGGACCGCGCGCAGCTGCTCCACGAGCAGCCGCAGCAGGGCCAGGGACGGTGCGTCGGCACGGTCGACGTCCTCCACGACGAGGACCGTCGGCTCCCGGACGGTGCGCAGCAGTGTCTGGCAGACCGCGTCGTGCAACGTGAACCGGTCGTCGCCGTACAGCCGCACCGTCGCCGCCCGCGCGCTCGGCTCGTGCCGCGGTGCCCGGCAGGTGTCCGGGGACACCTCGGGAACGAGATGGGCGAGGCTGTGCCGCACCCAGCCGGGTAATCGCGCCATCCGTTCGTGCCAGAGCGCGTTCAGCCCGCGCAAGAGCGTCGTCCACGGCCAGTAGTCGGGCTTGTCCTCGTTCTCCGAGCAGGAGGTCCAGAGGGTGTGCACGCTGCCCGGGAGCGCATGGGTGAGCTCGGACACCAGACGGGTCTTGCCGCTGCCCGCTTCCCCGACCACGAACGCCACCCGGCCCGAGGTGCCGAACGCCCCCTTGGCGGACTCCCGCAGAGCACGCAGCTCCTCGTCGCGCCCGACGAACAAGGGTGGTGCGGCTTCCTCATGGCACTGCTGCGTGCCCGTGTCGCGGCCGCGCGCGGTGTACGACCGGGGTGCCGGGATGGTGACCCGGTCGGTCGCGGATGCGGTCACGAGGTGGAGGATGTCCGTGCGGTCCGCCGTGAGGTGGCCGTCGGCCCCGGTGGGCGCCGTGGCGGGGAGTGTGGCCTCGTGCGTCCGGTCCAGGGAACCGTCCTGCCGCAGGATCGCCGCGTGCAGCGCCGCCAGTTCCTTGCCGGGCGCCGCGCCGATCTCGTCGGCGAGGGCGCGGCGCGTGTCGTCGTACGTCCGCAGGGCGTCCGCCTGTCGGCCCAGCCGGTACTGGACGTGCATGAACAGGCCGGTCAGCCGTTCACGCAGGGGGTTGCGCCTCGCCTCCACGGCCAGGGTGTGCAGGGCGTCCTCCTCCCGCCCCAACTGGATCACGCACTGTGCCCAGGACTCGACGGCGCTCAGCCGGAGCTGATCCAGCCGGGCGGCCTCCTGCACGGCGAAGTCGTACGCGTTCAGCTCCTCGTACGGCGCGCCGACCCACCACTCCAGAGCGGCGGCGAGCACGGCGTGGGCCTCCTCGACCCGCCCCCGCCGGGCAAGGCCGGACCCGGTCCGCACGGCGCGCTCGAAGCGGTGGACGTCCACCTGCTCGGGGGCGATGACCAGCACGTATCCCGGTTGTCGGTACAGCAGTTGGGGACGCGAGTCGTCGGGGAGCACACAGTCGGCGAGGAGCCTGCGCAGGCGCGACACGTACGACTGCAAGGTCGCGTGGGCCGTCGCGGGCGGGGTGTCCCCCCAGATCCGGGAGACGATCGAGTCGACCGACACCACGCTGCCCGCGCCGATCAGCAGCAGGGCGAGGACGGCTCGCTGGCGGGGCGGGCCCAGTTCCAGGGACCGGCCGTCGCTGCGTACGGACAGACAACCCAGTGCGCTGATGGGCGGCGGTCCGCTCGGTTCAGGCGCGTCGGCACGGCTCTCGCCGCTCGTCAACTCCACTGCCCCACCTCATTCTCTCTCAGTGGCGCGTGACTGCCCTGCCGCGCGGTAGCGAGCCTGCTCCGATGCGGGTCGCTCCACCCGCGTCACCGGGAGGACGCTGTGCCCCTTCGCCGGATGCGCGCCTCGGCGGCGGCGCAGTGCTTCGCGTGAGCGCTCTCCGCGAGGAGGCCGCGCCTCAACCGCCCCGTGGCGCCAACAGCACTCGCGACGGGGGATGAACGTGGCCCGGGCTTCCAGGGTTCCCCGGCGGACCGGGCCACGGGCGGGACCGGCCAGTGGCGGCTGGCGCTCCCGCCTGTCCGGGAGCGGCTTGCCGGCCCCGTTCCCCCGTCGTGCACCAAGCGTCCCCCGCCGGGAGCGCGCGACCCTTGCCCGCAGCGCGGCGGATTGTGCCTGCCTTTGCCTGAATGCGGGGATCCGGTTGCCCGCCGTGACGGCTCCGGCGTCCGTCTTCGCGGCACCCCCGCGATGGACGGTCGCGCGGCCTGACCGAAGTACGGGGTGACGCCGCCCGGTCGCTGCCCGTCTGCACGCCGGACACAAGCGCGCCGCGCCCGCCGACGCGAACCTTCCGTCAGCCCAGTAACTGTCCGTATCTCTAGAGCGGTTGGGTTGCACCGGCTTCCCGTCCACGCCGTGACGAGGTGCCCCAGTCATCCACAGGGACCGTGCAAGGGGGCGGCCCACCGTGCTGCAAGACACGGTCTGCACAGTGACGAGTGGCACTGAAGAGCGCCTTCGGCTCCATGCCCCTCGTGTGCCGAAACCACGCCGGGCGCAGCCCTCACCGTTCCGACTCAGGAGGATCCGCCATGTCTCGTGTCTCCACCGGCCCCAGCACCGAACCGACCACCGCCCACGCCCTGCTGCGACGGCTCCACGACCACGGGGTGCGCACCGTGTTCGGGGTGGTGGGCCGCGAGGCCGCCTCGATCCTGTTCGACGAGGCGGAAGGCGTGGAATTCGTGCTGACCCGGCACGAGTTCACGGCCGGAGTCGCCGCTGACGTCCTGGCCAGGATCAGCGGCCGACCGCAGGCGTGCTGGGCCACGCTCGGCCCCGGCATGACCAATCTGGCCACCGGAGTCGCCACGTCCGCCCTGGACCGGTCGCCGGTCGTCGCGCTCTCGGCCCAGTCCGAGTCGCACGACATCTTTCCCAACGACACGCACCAGTGCCTCGACTCGGTGTCGGTCATGCGGCCGATGACCAAGTACGCGACCGAGCTCCGGCGTCCCGACGACATCACGGACCTGGTGGACAGCGCGATGGGGGCGGCCATGACCGAACCCGTCGGCCCCAGCTTCATCTCCCTCCCCGTCGACCTGCTCGGCAGCGAGGTCGACTCCTCACGGCCACGCCCCCCGGTCAGGATCCCGGCGAAACCGGTCAGCACGGTCGAGGAGGGCTGGCAGGAGGGTGCGCTGAAGGCCGCTGAGCTGCTGGCATCGGCGCGCCATCCCGTCCTGGTCGTCGGCGCCGCCGCGATCCGGTCCGGGGCCGTGCCCGCGATCCGCGCACTGGCCGAGCGGCTGCGGCTGCCGGTCATCACGACGTACATCGCCAAGGGCGTGCTGCCGCACGGGCACGACCTCAACTACGGGGCGGTCACCGGATACATGGACGGCATCCTGTCGTTCCCCGCCCTGGACACCCTCTTCGGTCCCGCCGACCTCATCCTCACCCTCGGCTACGACTACGCCGAGGACCTGCGCCCCTCCATGTGGCAGCGCGGCGCGGACAAGACCACCATCAGGGTCGCGCCCACCGTCAACCCCGTGCCCCGGGTCTACCGTCCGGACCTGGACATCGTCACCGACGTACGGGCCTTCGTGGACCACCTCGACGAGCACACCGCCGACCTCGCCCCGAGGACCCCGCACGACATCACGCCGCTGCGCGCGCGGATCGCCGAGTTCCTTGCCGATCCGCACCACTATGACGACGGCCTGCGCGTGCACCAGGTGATGGACTCCATGAACACCGTCATGGCGGAGACCGCCGAGGCGGGCGAGGGCACGATCGTGTCCGACATCGGGTTCTTCCGCCACTACGGCGTGCTCTTCGCCCGCGCCGACCAGCCCTACGGCTTCCTCACCTCCGCGGGGTGCTCCAGCTTCGGCTACGGCATCCCGGCGGCGATGGGCGCCCAGCTCGCCCGGCCAGGACAGCCGACCTTCCTCATCGCGGGCGACGGCGGCTTCCACTCCAACAGCGCCGACCTGGAGACCATCGCCCGGCTCAACCTGCCCATCGTCACGGTCGTGGTCAACAACGACGCCAACGGTCTGATCGAGCTGTACCAGAACATCGGCCACCACCGTTCCCACGACCCCGCGGTGAAGTTCACCGGGGTCGACTTCACCGCGCTCGCCCGCGCCAACGGCGTGGAGGCCGTCCGGGCCACCAGCCGTGAGGAGCTGCTCGCGGCGCTGCGCAAGGGCGCGGGCCTGGGACGGCCGTTCCTGATCGAGGTGCCGGTGACCTACGACTTCCAGGCCGGCGGTTTCGCCGCCCTGAGCATCTGAGCCATGGAGCCGAACCTGCCCGCCGCCACCGGCTTCCTTGCCGACGTCCGCCAGGACGGCGGCCGCACCCTCGCACCGGTCTTCGCGGCGCTCGGCGCCCGGGACCGGTGGCAGGAGCGGACCGGCGACGCGGTCCTGCACGCCGACCTCGTGCACTCCGGGACGCCCGCCGGGGCCCGCGCCCGCACCCGGGGCGGCGCGCTGGTGTTCGCCGGAGAGCTGTACAACCGGGACGAACTGGTCGGGCTCCTGCCCGGTGGCGCGTCACCGGACAGCGACGCCACGCTCGTCGCGGCCCTCTTCGCCGTCTACGACGTCCATGCCTTCCGGCTCCTCAACGGACGGTTCGCGGCACTCATCGCCGACTCCGGGCGCGCGGTGCTCGCCACGGACCACGCCGGTTCGGTGCCGCTGTACGCGTCCGTCGCCCCCGGGCGCGTCCTGGCGGCGACCGAGGCGAAGGCGCTGCGCACCGCCCCTCGGGGGCGGCCCCTGCCCGCCCGGCCGGTACGCCGCCTGCCCGGCACGCACCAGGTCCCGGCCGGGACCGTCCTGGACATCGCGGTGGCCACCGCTTCGTGCCTCCCCCACCGGACCTGGACGCCACCGCTCGCCCGCCGGGTCATGCCGGAGGAAGAGGCGGTCGACGCCGTCCGCCGGACGCTGGAGCGTGCGGTGGCGGCCCGCACGGGCCGCGGCACCCCGCTGGTGGTGCTCTCGGGCGGCATCGACTCCTCCACGGTCGCGGCACTGGCCGCCCGCCGGTCGACCGGGCCGATCGACACGGTGTCCATGGGCACGGACGAGGCCGACGAGTTCCCGCAGGCCCGCGTCGTGGCCCGGCACGTCGGCTCCACACACCGTGACGTCACCATCCCCGCGGACGAGTTGCTGAGCCGGCTGCCGCACACGGTCTGGGCGTCCGAGTGCCTCGACCCGGACATCGTCGAGTACCTGCTGCCGCTGACCGCGCTCTATCTGCGCCTCGGCCGTGGCGGCGACGGCGGCCGCCGGATCCTCACCGGTTACGGGGCCGACATCCCGCTCGGCGGCATGCACCGCGAGAGCCGGCTGCCGCAGCTGGACACGGCCGTCTGCCACGACATGGACACGTTCGACGGACTCAACGAGATGGCGCCCGCGCTGTCCGGGGTGGCGGGCCACTGGTCGACCCACCCCTACTGGGACCGCGACGTCCTCGACGTCCTGGTGTCCCTGGAGGCCGGGCTCAAGCGGCGGCACGGACGGGACAAGTGGGTGCTGCGCGCCGCCATGGACGACGTGCTGCCGCACGAGGTCGTGGTCCGCCCCAAGCTCGGCGTGCACGAAGGGTCGGGCACCACCTCGTCCTTCTCCCGGCTCGTGCGGGACGCCGGTGTCCCCCGGGACCTCGTACACCGGGTCAAAGGCCTGGTCGTGCAGGCCATCTTCGACCGCGTCGTCGTCGAGGGGCGGCATCCGGACGAGGTGGCGACCGGCGCGGTGGTCGAGCGGGTGGCCGGCCACGTGGTGCCCGGCACCCGGCCGGTCCCGCGATGACCCGGCATCCGGCCGCCCGCACGCCCGCGTCTACGACCGCCACACGACGCTCCGGGGCCGCCCGACGGTCCGCACAGCGAGGGAGGGACCGCACCGTGGAACGCATCGACATCACCGTCTCGCCGCGTTACGCCCAGATCCCCACGTTCATGCGTCTGCCGTACGACCCGGCGCCGCGCGGAAAGGACGTCGTGGTCATCGGCGCCCCCTACGACGGCGGTACCAGCTACCGGCCCGGCGCGCGGTTCGGCCCGCGCGCCGTGCGCAGCGAGTCCGGGCTCATCCACGGTGTGGGGATCGACCGCGGGCCCGGCACCTTCGACCTCATCGACTGCGTCGACGCCGGCGACATCGACCTGACCCCGTTCAACATGCACATCGCCATGGCCACCGCGCAGGAGAGGCTCAGCGGCCTGCTCTCCGACAACGCCGCCTTCCTCATGATCGGAGGTGACCACTCGCTCACCCTTGCCGCCCTGCGCGCCGTCGCCTCCCGGCACGGACCGGTAGCCGTCCTGCACCTGGACGCGCACTCCGACACCAACCCCGCCTTCTACGGCGGCGAGTACCACCACGGCACGCCCTTCCGGCACGCGATCGAGGAGAAGCTCGTCGACCCGCAGCGCATGGTGCAGATCGGCATCCGCGGCCACAATCCGCGGCCCGACTCCCTGGACTTCGCCCGGGGCCACGGGGTGCGGATCGTCACCGCCGACGAGTTCTGCGCGCTGGGTCCCGCGAGTACCCGGCAGCTGGTCCGCGCGCGCGTCGGCGACGCGCCCCTCTATGTGTCGGTGGACATCGACGTCGTGGACCCGGCGTTCGCCCCCGGCACCGGCACCCCCGCACCGGGCGGTCCCACCTCGCGCGAGGTGCTCGCCCTGCTGCGCTGCGTCGGGGGCCTGCACCCGGTGGGCCTCGACGTCATGGAGGTCTCGCCGCTGTACGACCACGGCGGCATCACGTCCGTCCTGGCCACCGAGATCGGCGCGGAGCTGCTCCACCAGTACGCCTGCGCACACACCCGAGAGAGGACGTCTCCATGACCACGCTCGACTGCTCCGCGTACTCCGCGCGGCTCCTGACCCTGGCCGCGGGGCTGCCGCGCGTCCCCCGCGAGGACCTGTACGGGTTCCTGGACGCGGCGGCGACGGCCGCCCGCGCGCTGCCCGCGCCGCTGGCGAAGGCACTGGACGACTTCAACGCCCGCGGCAACGACGACGGATACCTGCTCCTTCGCCGTCTGCCGGTGGAGGAGGACGACGCCCTGCCGCGCACCCCCGACAGCACACCGGCGCCCGTGGAGCGGCCGCTGCTCAACCAGGAGGCCATGCTCGCGATCGTCGGCCGCCGCCTCGGCCTGCACACCGGCTACCGCGAACTGCGCGCGGGCAGCGTGTACCACGACGTCTATCCGTCGCCCGGCGCGCACTACCTCTCCTCCGAGACCTCCGAGACCCTCCTCGAGTTCCACACGGAGATGGCCTACCACGTGCGCCAGCCGAACTACGTGATGCTGGCCTGCTCCCGGGCGGACCACGAACGCCGGGCGGCCACCCTGGTCAGTTCGGTCCGCAAGGCACTGCCCCTGCTGCCGGACGGCGTCCGCGCCCACCTCTTCGAAAGGCCCCTGCCCTGCTGCGTGGACGTCGCCTTCCGCGGCGGCGTCGACGATCCCGGGGCCATCGCCGACGTCACGGCCCTCTACGGGGACGTCCAGGACCCGTTCCTCGGGTACGACCGCGAACTCCTCGCCCCCCGGAACGCCGCCGACGTCGAAGCCGTCGCCGTCCTGTCCAAGGCGCTCGACGAGGTGCGCGAGGCCGTGTACCTGGTCCCCGGCGACGTACTGATCGTGGACAACTTCCGGACGACGCACGCCCGTACGCCCTTCGCGCCCCGCTGGGACGGCAAGGACCGGTGGCTGCACCGGGTCTACATCCGCACCGACCGCAACGGGCAGCTCTCCGGCGGAGAGCGGGCCGGTGACGTGGTGGGCTTCGTGCCGCGCCACTGAGTGCGGGCGTGGGGGTGGGGCCCGCCGGTGTCGGCGGGCCCCACCCCCACGCCCGCACTCAGCCGCGGTACTCCATGGCCATGATCCCCCAGCTGAAGCCGAGCGCGCTGGTGGCGTGCAGGACCAGGTCGCCACGGGTCAGCCCGTCGCGGGTGATCAGGTCCCGCATCGCGATGAAGGTGTCCGCGTTGCCCATGTGGCCCAGCCTGTCGTACAGGAAGACGCTCTTGCTCCGGGGAACGTCCAACTGCCGCAGCAGGCCTTCGTGGATGTGCCGGTTGCCGTGAGTGACCAGTATGTGGTCGACATCGGTGATCTTCTTGTCGAGCGCGTCGAGCACGTCGGCGGTGAGCTGACCGAAGTTCTTCATGTAGGCGTCGCCGAGGCCGTCCCGGTGGCCGTGGCGCCGTACGACCACCTTGTCGCCTTCTTGGACGCCCGTGTAGTAGTCGCACCAGCTCGGGTCGGTGACCATGCGCGAGCCGAGGACCTCGGCCAGCGGGGCGGACGCCGCCAGGAGGATCGCGCCTGCGGCGTCGCCGTTGTTGAACAGCTCCTTCGCCCCGGGTTCGCCGTGGTCCAGCAGCGTGCTGACCCGGTCGCCGATCAGGACGAGAGCGTAGGCGTCGGGTCTCGACCCGATCGTGTCGCAGGCGTACTGCACCGCGGCCGTCACGGCGTTGCAGTAGTTCGCCATCTCGAAGCAGAACGCCCGCTCGATCCCGAGTTCCTGGGCCACCTTGGCTGCCGGAGACCAGAACGGTGTCCCCCATGTGCCCGAGCCGGCGTAGATCACCGTGCTGATGGCCGAGGGCGGAACACCGGTCCGTCCCAGCACCGTCCGGGCGGCCCGCAGGGCGAGTTCCCACTCCTGTTCGCCCGCCGCGAGCACCGGGATGCTGTCGCACGTGGTGATCGCGCGGACGTCCTCCTCCGGCAGGCCGGACTTCGCGGCCATCTCTGTGACGGTGATTCGGGCCGACGGCAACACGACGTCGAAATCGACGATCCCAGCCACTGCCCACCTCTCCTTCGTCTCTTCGGCTGTCCGTGGCTCTTTCCGTGGAGTTCTCCCGGGCGCGGGGCGGCGGCCGTCTAGGAGAAGAACAGAGGCTTGCCGGTGTAGTAGTCGACGACCGCTTGACTCATGCTCGTCCGGGACGGGGGGTGGAAGACCACGGCCTGCGCGGCAGAAGCCAAGTAGGCGATCTTCGGTGAAGTGATGAAGGCCATCCCACCCAGCATCTCCACCGCTTGGGCGACGGCCCTGGTGACGATGGGCTGCACCGTGAAGCGGGTGAACAGCGAGGCCGCCGCGCAGTCGTTGCCGAGGTCGTCGTCCATGATCCTGCGGGCGAGGCCCTCCACCAGGGACGCCGCCGATTCGATGAGAAGGCACAGGCCGGCACGTTCCTCGACCGGTCCTCGCTTGTCGCGCAGGACCTGATCGACGAGTGCGCTGGCCACCCCGGTGTACGTGGCGGCGACGATCATCTGGAACCAGATCACACCGGCCTCGTTGAGCGCGTCCAGCCGTTCGCCCGCGCTCGCAGGCGCGCGCAGCACGTGCTCGGCTCCGGCGAACACGTCGGTGAGGCGCACCTCGTGGCTCTCCGCGGCGACCAGCGGGAACGTCGACCAGAAGTCATGGACGGAGATGCCCGGCGTGTCGGCGGGCAGCACCAGCAGGCCCATCTCGGTGGCGCCGTCGTGCCCGCGCAGCGCGACGCTCGCGGTCAGGAGGTCCATCGAACGCGACAGGCTGCAGGGCTTCTTGGAGCCGCTGACGAGGTAGCCGCCGGGTGTTTCGCGGGCCTCGACGGTGGGGGTGAGGATGCCGTGCCCCGAACGTCCCTCTGCGTATCCCGACGCGATCAGCGACCGGTTCTTCGCGACCGCCTCGAGCACGGAGGTGCGGAAGGAAGGGCCGCTCTCGTAGAGCGGGCCCAGCGAGAAGAGCATGCCGACCGAGAAGTGGTGCATGGCGGTCGCCACTGCCAGAGATGGGGCGAGCGACGCCAGAGCGCGGATCACTCTGACCGCTTCGAGCGCGGAGGCACCGATTCCCCCGTAGTCACCGGGGACGAGCAGATTGGTGCCGCCGTACTCCTTGAAGAGCGCGACGGCCGGACTCTTCGGCGACTCCAACTGGTCGAACGGCACGTCGGCCAAGCGGTCGGCAAGTCCGGGCAGGAGCGCTTCACAGGTGTCGTGGTCGCGTTGCAGAAATCTCACGGTCTCGTCCCTACTGCTCGTGCCGAGGCTGTCCGGTGCCGGTGGGGCGGCTCAGTTGTCGACCAGCCGCATCAGGAAGGGCGGGTACCGGTCGCCGTGGACGGCCTCGGGAGGCACCGCGGCCGCCACGGCCTGCCGCTCGTCGGGGGTCAGTTCGACGAGCGCGGCTGCCAGGTTCTCCTCCAGGTGGTCGCGGCGGGCGGTGCCGGGAATGGGCACGACGTCGTCGCCCTGCTGGTGGAGCCAGGCCAGGGCGAGCTGGGCGACCGTCAGGTCACGGCTCGCGGCCAGGTGCCTCAGGGCCGCCAGGACGGCCTGGTTGCGGGCGAGGTTGGCATGGCCGAAGCGCGGTAGCCCGTGCCGGAAGTCCTGCGCGGGGCCGAGGTCGGCGGCCGAGCCGATGCTCCCCGTCAGAAAGCCCCGTCCCAGTGGGCACGAGGCGATGATGCCGATGCCCAGCTCCCGGCAGACCGGCACCACTTCCGCCTCGATGCCCCGGCTCCACAGTGACCACTCGCTCTGGACGGCGGTGACGGGGTGCACCGCGTGAGCGCGCCGGATGGTGGCGGCGGAGACCTCCGACAGGCACAGATGGCGCACCTTTCCCTCGGTGACGAGTTCCGCCAGGGCGCCGAAGGCTTCCTCGATCCGCTCGCCGGGCGCCGCCCAGTGCTTCACATAGAAGTCGAGGTGGTCGACGCCGAGGCGGCGCAGCGAAGCGTGGCAGCGCTGCCTGATGTAGCCCCGGTCACCCCGTACGCCCAGGAATTCCCCTTCCTGGTCCCGCTCCAGGCCGACCTTCGTGGAGATCAGTACGCGATCGCGTCGGCCGGCCACGGCCTCGCCGAGCAGTCGCTCCCCTTCGCCGAGGCCCTGGACGTCCGCCGTGTCCAGGAGCGTGACGCCCCGGTCGATCGCCCGGCGCACGGTGGCACGGGCCTCGGCGGGGTCGGCGCGCGCGTAGAACGACGTCATGCTCAGGCAGCCGAGCCCCTGGGCGGGGAGCCGCAGGTCACCGAGTCTGCGCACCGGAAGCGGTGTGCCGTCGTCCGCCTTCATGCGGCTGCCTCCTCACCAGGTGTCGAGGTGGAGCACCTGCTCCAGCGGTTGGCGTGCGGCGGGCCTGAACTCCGTGCCGAGCGAGTACGCCGTCGGGATCAGCGCCGCTTGGTCGACACCGCTCGGCAGGCCGAGGAGTTCCGCGATCTCCTTCTCGTACATCAGGTGCAAGGTGGTCCAGGCGGTGCCGAGGCGGCGGGCCCTGGCGGCGAGCATGTAGCTCCACGCGGCCTGGATGATCGACCCCCACTTGCCCGCTTCGTTGTACTCGGGAGCCTCGTTCGCGTCGAGGCAGGGGATCACGAGCACGGGCACATCGCCCAAGTGGTCGCCCAAGTAGGCCACGCTGTCGCCCACGCGCTGCTGCACCGCGTGGCGTTCCGGGTCCTCGGGGAACAGCGATCCGCACGTCCCTTCCGACGCCAGATACGTCCGCACCGCGCGCTGGTAGTAGCGGCCGATCTCGGCGCGCCGCGCCGTGTCCGTCACGACCATCCAGTGCCAGGTCTGCCGGTTGCTTCCCGACGGTGCCTGCAAGGCGATCTCAATGCATTCCTTGACCAGTGCCAGCGGCACGGGCCGCGTGAGGTCGAGCCTCTTGCGCACGGAGCGGGTCGTGGTGAGGAGTTGGTCCGGGGTGAGGTCCAAGAGCGCCATCAGGTGGTCCTTCGATCTGCGGGCGGTGGATGCGACGTCGGCCGTCATGGGCTGCGGCTGCTTTCGGGCGTCGGCTCTGGCCGTGAGCGCGCTTGCGCTCCGGCTCTACGGCCGGACCCGGCCGTCGGGCTCGACGCGGGTGAGGACCGCGAGCAGTCCGTCGGCCAGTTCGTCCGCCGTGGCGCGGTCCAGTACAAGCGGGGGGTTGATCAGGAGAGAGCGCGGGTTGCCGCGCAGGATGATCCCGGCGTCCTCCCGCAGTGCCTGCGCCACCGGGGCCGTGCCGGTGGGCAGTGGGGTCCGCGCCGTCTTGTCCGCGACGAGTTCGATGCCCAGCATCAGGCCGAGCTGTCGTACGTCGCCCACGACGGGCAGATCGCGGAGCGCCGCCAGTCGGTCGGCCAGGTAGCCGCCCACCGCCGTCGCGTTGTCGAGCAGCTTCTCCCGCTCGATGAGGTCCAGGTTGGCGAGCGCGACCGCGCAGGCGGTGGGGTGCCCGGTGTAGGTGAACCCGATGGGGAAGCCGGTGGAGCCGGTCACCGCGGCCGCGACCTCCTCGGTGACGAGCACCGCGCCGTGCGGGACGTACCCGGATGTGATGCCCTTCGCGGTGACCAGGAGGTCCGGCCGCACCCCGAAGTGTTCGGCGGCGAACCAGTGTCCGATCCGGCCGTAGCCCGTGACCACCTCGTCGAAGATCAGCAGGATGCCGTGGGAGCGCAGGAGTTCGGCGACCCGGGGCCAGTAGTCCGGCGGCGGGACGACCGTGCCCCCGACGCTCATGACCGGCTCGCCGATCATCGCCGCGATCCGGTCCGGCCCTATCCGCTCGATGGTCTCCCGCAGCTCCCGCAGGCAGAAGTCGGTGACGTCCTCGCCGTCGTACGCGGCGGTCTGGTACGGATCGGGGGCCGTGAGGTGGTGTACGTGCGGAAGCACAGGGCCGAAGCCCTCGTGGTACACGGGAAGCCCCGAGACGCTTCCGGCTCCGTACGCGATGCCGTGGTAGGCCGTCCTGCGCGACAGGATCCACGTCCGTTCGGGCTGTTGCCTGCGGTAGTGGAAGAACCGGGCCATGCGCAGGGCGATCTCGTTGCCCTCCGCGCCTCCGCTGGTGAAGAACACCCGGTCCAGGCCGGTGGGTGCGAGATCGGTCAGCCGCACGGCCAGCTCGATGGCCTTGTCGTTGCTCATGGTCTCCCAGAGGTGGAAGCACTCCAGGGACCCCATCTGAGCGGCGGCCGCCTCCACGATCTCGCCACGTCCGTGCCCGACCTGCACCATGCCGAGCGCGGCCGCGGCGTCCAGGTATCGGTTTCCCTCACTGTCGCGGACGTAGCACCCACGGCCCTCGACCATGACGGTGCGGTCCGTGCGGCTGCTGGGGAGATTGGGGTGGATGAGCCGATCACGGTCGGACCGGACCCACTGGGCCGTCCTGTCAGGACCGGGCGTCGGTACCGCCGAGGATGTGGACATGGGGCAAGCTCCTTCGCGGGTGGTGCGGATGGCCCGTCGGCACTCTGGTGTGCGCGGCCCGTCGACGCATGCGCGAGGGCGCCCCCCGTCGGGCGATGCGCGGGTGGACGCGGCGACGGTGAACGGCTGCCGCATGACGAGCAGTGTCACCGCCGGGGGTTGCATTCCACTGGCAGGGGACGCGAGCGGAACGTCAAGCGGGGTGCAAGGCGGGGCGTACGCGCGGTGTCAGCACCTCGCCGACCCGCGCACTCCGTCCCCGCCGTGGAAAACCGACACGTGGACGACGTGGCTGGCAGCGACCTCGGCCATGCGGAGCTGGGCCGTCCGCGGGAACATGGCCCTCGGTCGCGAGGAGGTACCTCCTGCCCGGCCGACTCCACCACGGCCCCCGGAAAGAGCCTCGACACCCCGTGGCACCTGGGAGTCGGCCAGGAATGCCGCCTGCTCGCAAGGCAGATCGCACCGTCCTGTGCGTCCGGGAACAGCCGCATCGCGGCGACGTTCCCAGTCAGGGACAGCGTCGATTCTGGACGACGCTCACGTCGTACCCGGCCTGCTTGTGGATGTCCCCTTTCGGCCGGCCCGACGCGTCCGCGAAGCCCCCATGGACGAGCGCTTCCGGGCTCGTACGCATGAAGCCTCCCTCGGCGTAGCGGGCTGCCGCGGCCACGCGATGAAAGCCGATGCTGCTGCCGATAATCGCCTCGGCGCGGTAATCAGCAAGATAGAGCTCAACGGCCTCGCCCCGCAGAGCCACCAGAGCCTGCCGTTCGAAGGCACGGGCGTTGTCAGTGAGGTGCCTGAGGACATGCCCTCGGCTCCATCCACTTCCGATACATGTCCTCATAACCGGCGGCTGCCCCCACCTCGCACATCGTCGGCGTCTTGGGCATGCTCCGGGACCTGCTGCCCGCGTGGCCGCGCTCGGGACTTGGAGCAGTCCGGACCCGAGCTCGAATGCGATCAGCGGGGCCCCAGGGCGAGTCGACCGCGCTCGCCCTGGGGCCTCGCCTCGCGGCTAGGATCTCGCCAGTTTCGCGAAGAGGTCGTCGATGGTCTTCTGGTCGGCGAGCAGGGGGAGAGTGTCGAAGTACAGCTCCCATTCGCCGCCCGGGCCGAAGCGTTCCATGATTCCGAACGGGACGGGCTCGCCTTGGGGGCGTGTGACCGTACCGTGCCACTCGACGTACGTCGTGGTCTTGCCGACGGCGACCTGCCCCGCCTTGAGCTCGACGTTCGCCTTGTCGAAGAACCTCTGGAGGTAGGACTTCTTCGCCGCCGCGGTCGACAGCGGTGCATCCAGGCCCGGCCCTGACAGGCGCATGTTGCCCGTGCGCGCCAGCAAGGTGTCGATGTCCTCGCTGTTCCATGCCGCGAGACGCCGGGGGAGCTCGGCGTCCGCGCGGCCGCGAGACGCCGGTGTCTTGGCAGGCGCGGGACCGCTGTCCGCGATGCCCTCGAACAGGCCGGAAGGAGCGTCGGGCAGGGTGTCGCGCAGGAGCACGTGACGGTCGTAGTAGCGGCGGGCCTGGAGGGACTTGCCGTCGTCCCCGAGCACGTTGCGCGCTATCTGCGGGAAGGCGATCTTGTGGCCCTTGACCGTGGCCTCGTTCCACTGGCCGAAGACCACGGTGCTCCCTTCGGCCACCACGTCCGTGCCCCGGTAGCGCAGATCCTTCACCAGCCCCAGGGAGTTGATGATCGACGGGCCGATTTCGTCACGACCACGCCTGGCCTTGCTGCCCGCCTCCCACAAAGTGGCATCCGTGTCGAAGATGTCGAGGTACGCCTTGACCCGAGGGTGCTCGAAGCCGCTCTCACCCGGCTCCGGTGCCGGACCCGTCGGCATCTCACCGAACCTGATCTGACGCTGCAAGAACGCACAGACGTTGGGGGTGACGCGACCCTCCAGCCGTTCCACCTTGGCCTGAGCTGCCGGGCACACCTTTCGCCCGGCAGCTGCACCGCCATCGGCCGATCCGTCACCTGGCAGTGCGGCAGCCGACGTCGTAAGACCCAAAACAGTGCTCGCCAACGCCACCGCCAAGACACCCCGTCGGTTCGCGACCATGCGCGTCCCCTTCCTGTTCATCCGATGCGGCCCAGCACCGCTCGGGGTGATCAGCATGGACACCGACGACATCAAGATCGATTACTTGCGAGGTAATCGTGCACGGGACCCGCGGAAGGCGTTCATGAAGGCCACCATCCGGAACTGCTCCGCCCGGAGAATGGGCGACCTTCTTGAGCTAGACCGCCCAGGACCCGCGCACCACCCCCGCCACGGCGGCCCAGCCGGACCCACTCACCACGTAACCGGATCGCGCCCGGCCCGCAGGCGAGGGGCCGGGCGCGCCCGCAGCCGCACAGATGATGACGACGATCCTCCCTGTGCGGCTGTCCACGCTGGTGTTCAGCTCAACGCGTGGGCCATGTGATCACTGACGTGCGGCAGCCAGTCGGGCCGCGCGTTGCCCAGAAGGTGGTCGCCGTGCGGGACGGACAGGTAACTGGCGCCCGGCGCCAGGCGGGCCAGGGGCTCACCGTTCGTCACGCCGGGGATCACGTCCTGGCCGCCGTCCACGACCAGCAGCGGGGCCGCGATGCGGGGCGCCAGCGCGGCGAGATCCACGTGGCGTACGAACTCGTGGGCGGCGTCGGCGCCTCCGGCGCGCCGGGCCATGATGTCCCGTACCGGCGGGGGCAGTTCCTTCCAGTCGAGGCGGAAGGGACCGCTGACGGTGGCGACGGCTGCCACGCGTGGTTCGAGAGCCGCGGTCCGGGCCGCGAAGTAGCCGCCCAGGCTGAGACCGACGAGTCCGATGCGTGGGACGCCGAGGGCGTCGATGACCCGGCCCACGACTTGCTCGTAGTCCGGCTCGAGGGTCGTGGTGGCCGCGAGCACGCCCTGTCCGGGGCCGTCCATCGCGAACACCGCGAGCCCCCTGGCCAGCAGCGCGGACGCCAGATCGAGGAACTCCTCCTTGGCCGAGTCGAGGCCGGGGACGACGACCACCGTCCCCGGTGCGTCGGCGGGGCCGCGCAGCCAGCCGGTGAAGCCCTCGCCGCTCACCCGCCGCGCATCGGGCTCCAGCACCGTGAGTGCTCTGCCCAGCGCGCGATCCGCCTCGGCGGCTGCCCGATGCGCTTCCGCGTACGGCGCCAGGGTGGCCAGATGGAACCACCGGGCCGCCGTCAGCAGGTACTCCCCCGCCGAGAGGGACGATCCGGCGTCGTCCGCACGCCGGAGGTAGGTGTGTCCGCAGTGCAGGAAGGACGGCCCCCAGTCGGCGACGGAGGTGAGGCCCTCCGTGACGCGCCGGTACTCGTGCGGGTCCACGCCCGCACCGGTGGCACGGGTCCACTGGGCGGCGGCGAACTCGGTGGTACTCATCGTGCTCCTCCGATCAGCAGGACGGCCTTGCCGCGTATCCGGCGCTCTCGTAGGTCGACCAGTGTGTCGGCGGTGTGCGCCCAGTCGGCGGTGCGGCCGATCTCCGGGTGCAGTCGGCCCTGTTCCACGAGGCGTACCAGTGCGGCGAGATCGGGGGCGTACGGAGCGCCCGCGTAGTGGAAGTGATGGATCGTGGCGTGCTCGGGCCCGCCGAGGAGGTGGAAGAAGTCGAGGGTCACCGGGGTGCGGCTCGCCTGGCCGAACCAGACGAGCGTGCCGCCCGGGCGCATCTTCGACAGGGCAAGCGGCAGGTCCGGCCCGCCCGTGGACTCCAGCACGATGTCGAACGGTCCCCGCGCCGCGGCGACCTCGTGCACCAGCGTCGCGCCGAGCCGCGCCAGCCGCTCGCCGCGCACCGGCGTGGCCGTCACCGCGGTCAGCTCGGCTCCGGCCCCGACAGCCAGTTCGGTGACGTAGTGGCCGACGCCGCCCGAGGCGCCGGTCAGCAGCACCCTTCGGCCCGCCAGGGAACCGGCCGTACGCAGCAGCCGCAGAGCGGTGATCCCGGCCAGCGGAAGGGCCGCCGCCCTGGCGCTGTCGATGCTGTCCGGGAGCACCGCGAGCGAGTGCGTGGGCACGGCGGCGTACTCGGCCCAGCCGCCCTGCGCCGGGTGCCCGACCACGCGGGTGCCGATGCCGGGGCCTGAGCCATCGGCCGCCGCCTGGACGACGAGCCCTGCGATGTCCTTGCCGGGCAGCAGCTCCGGCTGGGGCCGTTCGAGAAGGAAGGTTTCGCCCCGGTTCGGCGCGAACGCCTCGACCTTGACCAGTGCTTCACCGGGCTCCGGCACGGGCTGGGGGAACTCGGCGAAGGCGACAGGGCGCGCCGCCTCCCCCGTAGGGATCAGTCTTTGCATGCCGACGATGCAACCCCCGCGGCCGTACCGAGATCCAACAACGAACGGGGAAGGCCGACAACCATCGGTTGTCACCTATGGTGAGAGCCATGGATCTCGACGTGGCGCAGGTACGTGCCTTCGTGCGCACCGCCGACGAACTGCACTTCGGGCGGGCGGCCGGGACGCTCGCCATCTCCCAGCAGGCCCTGTCCAAGAGGATCGCGCGCCTGGAATCGCTGCTCGGCACCGACCTGTTCCACCGCGGCGCGAACGGCGTGCGCCTCACCGAGGTCGGACGGCGCTTCCTCCCGCCGGCCCGGCAGACCGTGGCCGCGGCCGACGCCGCCGTCGCGGCGGCGGTCGGCAAGGAACGCCCGCTGCGCGTCGACGTCTGGGGACACCTCTACGCGCCGATGCGGACGCTGGCCCAGGTCGCCGGGCGAGCCGGGGAACTGGCGTTGGGGCACGGGCGCGATCTGCCGTCGGTGACGACGGCGCTGCTCCACGGTGACATCGACGCGGCTTTCGGCCGCGTCCACCCTCCGCTGCCCGCGGGCCTCGCGCACCGCCTCGTCCGCCTCGAACCAGTGGACGCCGTGCTGAGCACCCGCCACCCGCTCGCAGCAGAACCGGCGCTGCGACCGGACCAACTGCGCGACAGCGTGCTGTGGGCACCCGGCGCGCTGGACCGGCTCGACTTCCTCCACCGGTTCGCCGACCGTTTCGCCATCCGGGCGACGGCCCCGAGCGTCAACCTGGGGCTCGCCCACTTCCTCGCCGAGGTGGCGGCCGAGCCACGGCGCTTCTCGCTGGTCCCCGCCGACGTACCACTGCCGGAGGTCCCCGGACTGCGCTCCGTCCCCCTCGTCGCTCCCACGCCGCTGTACGCCTGGTCGCTGCTGTGGCGCACCGGCAACGGACACCCGGGGCTGAACCGCCTCGCCACCGCCTGCGCGGAGGAGGCGAAGCGGAGCCGGTGGCTGGAGTACGACCCGACCCGCGACTGGCTGCCCGAACCACCCGGGCCACCCGCGAGTGGCTCCGGATCCCGACCGGCATGACCTCGTCGACGCGTACTGCGCCGGACCGGCTGCAGAGCCGCCTCCTCGATCCGCCGGGTGCGGGTCAGTCGCAGAACGCCTTGTCGAGGAGCGCGTCGACGGCGTCGTCCGGATCGCCGCGGAAGTCGGGCGTGAGCGCGAGGGTGACCTGGCGGCGCCGGTCTTCCGTGGTGAACGACCAGGCCTGATAGGCCAGGGCGTCGCCGTCGTTGCCGTACAGGCGAACCCCGCACGAGGTGTCCTGCCACCGCAGCCCAAGGCCGTACTGCTTTTCCTTGACACCTGGTGTCCGCATCTCGTCGAGCAAGTGGCCCGGCAGGAGGCGCCCATCGAGCAGCGCGGCCATGAACCGGTTGAGATCGCTCGTCGTGGAGATCATCTCGCCGCCGGCGCCGAGCAGCGACGGATTCATCACGGTGAGGTCGACGAGACGCCTTCCGGTGGCCAGCTCTATCGGTACGTAGCCGTGCGGGTGCGGACCTCGAATGCGCGGGGATGTCCCTGGCGCCGAGGTGCCGTGCAGCCGCAGGGGTCGGATGATCCGGCGTTCGATCTCCTTGCCGTACGGTCGGCCGGTCGCCTTCTCGATGATCTGGCCGAGCAGGAGGTAGCCGGTGTTGGAGTACGCGTAGTCGGAGCCCGGGGGTTCGAACGTCGGCGGGTTGGCCACCGCCCGCCGCACCAACTCGGCTGCGGGCCAGGTCCGCAGGCGGTTGTCCAGAAACTCCGGCGTCGGCGGCATCGGCAGCAGGCGACGGTAGTCCGGCACCCCGCTCGTGTGGTTGAGCAGCTGCCGCACGGTGATCCGGTGGCCGTTGGGGACGGCACCGGGCAGCCACGTTCCGACCTTGTCGTGCAACCGCAGGCGGCCCTCGGCCACGAGTTGCAGGGTGACGGTGGCCAGGAACGTCTTCGTGATGCTGCCCATCCGGAAGCGGCCGTGTGCCGGGACCGCCCGCGTCGTACCCAACTCGGAGACCCCGCTGGTGCCCCGCCATACGCCGTCTTCGTCACGCACCTCCATCAGCGCGCCCACAGCGCTCTCGGCGATGATCGCGTCAAGTCCTCTCTGCAGCCCGGAACGATCCGGCTCCCCCGCCCCGGCGAGCGCGGCGGTTGGCGCCGCGAGCACCGCGACCGCCGTCGTCACCGTCACCAGCACCCGATGTACGCACTTCATCCCGGCCTCCCCATCAGCACTCGCCACAGCGCCCGCCGTACGCTCGGCCCCGTAGGCAATGAGCTTGCTGGAGCGGCCACTCAGCCACGATGGGGCCCGTCGCCGTATCCGTCCGGGGGTTACCCCCACCAGCACGGGCAGCCGCCACCCGCCCTCCCCGAGAGACGGTCGCCATCCTCAGACAGACAGGCGACGCACTCCCCTCTCCGCGCACTGACGGCGCATGCGCGGTGACCAGGCACGCTCACCGAGCCTCGCCAGGAGGGCCGGGGTGACCACGAGGACCAGGAACACCTCTGCGCCAGCGCCACGACCTCTTCCTTCTGCCGCTCCTGGCATGGCACCGCCTCGCCCCGCGCAGCACGACGCTGGGCGAGGCGATCACCGCCGTAAGCCTGCTCCTGGAAATGCCGGCCGACGACGCGCGCCCACGCCGCGACCTCGCGGACGTCCTGAGCCGCTTCTCCGGCGGCCACGGCCAACTCTCGACCCCCTCAAGTGGCCGTTCGGTTCGGCGTGAGGGTGACCGGCGCAGCCCGCCGACTCACCCCGGCCCGCGCCCGCCAAGGCGTGCGGGTTCTCGACCGGGCCCAGCTGGTCGGAGGCAACAACCGGGGTCGCCGAAGCCCCGGCGGGCGCCGTTGGCGCGTAAGGCATCCACCAGGACGGCGGACAGACCTTCGCCCTGCCGGTCCGGCCGGACGGTTTCGGCGACAAGCCGGGCTACCACCAGCTCCTTGTCCGGCCACAGGCCGCGAACGAGGACACACGCAGCCGTACAGCTGGAACCCCAACAGGAGCGGATCGCGGTGGCCGCCGACGCCCCCTTGGGTACGGCGGAGGTCACCTTCGACCTGGACGGCATCCAGGGCGCCGCCAGGCCCGAGATCGCAGCCCCGAGGAAGTGACGAAGGAGGCGGGGCGGGACCGGGTGAGCCTCCGCCGGTGACACCGAAGAAGCACCCACGCCCCGCCACCCGACCACCTTCCCGAAGTGCCTCGACCAGCGCGGACCTTAAGGTGGCAGCTCGAACGAGTTACGTGCGGGGGGGCGGTGTGAGGGACGTTCGGGGTGCGAAGGGCAGCCGGAGTCGGTTCGCCGTAGTCGTGGCGGTCGTGCTGTGGGCAGCCGCGCTGGTCGCCTTCGCCGTCCCGCTGCGGCACGCGCTCGTCGCCACGCAGGCCTACCGGGCCGGTTACTGGGCGACGGTCACCGACGGGCGCGAGCTGGGCGACTTCGCCTGGAGGGACCCGGCAGGCCGGACGGTCCGCGGCGCCATCGAGGGCGTGCCCGAGGACGGCGTGTGGGACGAGGAGGGCGAGGGGACCAGCGACATCACCGGTGACCGCGTCTGGGTGTCGCGGAGCGGTGTTGCCCACATCAGCGAGTCGCCCGTCGAGAAGGACATGGTCGTCGGGTACGCCGGTGCGGGCGCCGTGGGCGGCGTCGTCCTGCTGGTACTGCGCGCCCGGTACGGCCGCCGCGCGGAAGGACGGGAGCTGGACACCCTCGTCCCCTCTCTGTGGTCGCTCAAGGGAAGGTGACATCCGGGCCTTCGAAGGTGGGACGGACCAGCGCAGGCTGGTGTCCCCGGGCCTTCCGTCATTTTCCCGTACACCCGGCCCTCGCGCCCGGGGCGGGAAATCGCCGCCCGGCGCGGGGTTCAGGCCGAGTCGGCCGAGTGATGGGTGATCAGATCTCCCGGCTGGCAGTGCAGGGCATCGCAGATCTTCGACAGGGTGGAGAAGCGGATCGCTTTGGCGCGGCCGTTCTTGAGGATGGACAGGTTCACCACGGTGATGCCCACCTGCGCGGAGAGTTCGGTGAGGGTCATGCCGCGTTCGGCCAGGAGCCGGTCCAGGTGGATGTCGATGGTGTGGAGTTCCTCGTCGGCCATCACACCGTCCCTTCGAGGTCCTCCCGCATGGCCACGCCCTGACGCATGATCTTACCGAGGATCAAGGCTGCCAGACCCGGCACTATCAGTTCCAGCGGTCCGTCCATCTGTACGTCGGTCCCCACCGTCGGCGCCATGCTCTGCACCAGCCACGCATGGGACCAGCCGGTGAGCAGCGAGGCCACCGGCGCGCCCAGGGTCACGGCCCAGCCCAGCCGTGTCAGGTGCCGGGCCGCGGTGTCGGTGAACGGCCCGTTATCGACGATCGCCCTCAGCAGCAGGGCGAACATCACCAGCGCCACGGCCGCGAACAGTCCCCAGGTCAGCTCGTCCCCCACGCCGGCCGCGCGCTGGGCGAACGAGGGATCCTGCTGGCACAGATTCGCCTGGCTGCTGGACGCCTCCACGCCCGCCACGACCGGCAGGCCACCATCCAGTTTGGCGTTGACCCAGAACCCTGTCTTCGCGCACACCGTCCCGTCGTCGAACAGGCGCAAGGTGCTCTGTCCCAGAAAAGCCAGCCCGAGCACCACAGCCAGCAGCATGGACACCGAGCCCACGGTCCGGGTCAGACGCGTGTTCACCATCAACCTCCCCTATCGACTTTCGATATGTTCCAGCCTAGGTGAACATATCGAAAAACGACAAGTCCTGGAGTACGAGGCGGCCGTCGCGCACGGATCGCAAGGGACACCTGCCGCGCTCCGGCACGGGGGCACCCGTACCGTTGCTCCCATGTGCTGGAGCGCGACAGCCGACCTCATCGCGGGCACGGGCATCACGGCCGTAGGAATCGCCACCGTGGCCAGGGCGGCCCGACGCCCCCGTGACCTGCCCCTGGCCGCGCTCCCGCTCCTCCTCGGGGCCCACCAGCTCATCGAAGCCGCCGTCTGGCACCACAACGGCGGCAGCGGACCCGCCACCACGGCCTGGGCCGTCATCGCTCTCCCCCTGCTCCCGCTGTGGGTACCCGCAGCCGTCCTGTGCGCCGCTCCGCCCCACGCTCGCAGGCGCCTGCTCATCCCCCTCGCCGCGGGTATCGCGACGTCGGCAGCACTCGCGTACGCGCTGGTCACTCGTACCGTGACCGCCGAGATCCGCGAACACACGGTCGGCTACACCCTCGGCCTTTCACACACAGGGCTGACCGTCACGGGCTACCTGCTCGCCACCGTCGGCTCCCTGCTCCTCTCCGGTGACCGCGTCCTCACCCTCCTCGGGATCCTGGCCGCCATCGGGGCTGCGGTGTCCTTCGTCCTGTGGCAGCGGGAGTTCATCTCCACCTGGTGCGCAAGCGCCGCGGTGGCTTCGGTGGTGCTGTACCACTGGGCCAGACAACGCCACGCCGCCGCCCCGGAAACGGCGGCATCGCGGGTGCGCGATCGCCGCTCTCGCCACCTCCGAAAGCCGTGAAGTTCCACTGACCGGAACCGTACTGGCAGCAGACGGAGCCTTGGGGCAGGGTGAGGGCGCCTCGGCGAACCGGAGGTCCTGGGAGGCCTGGTGCCGGGGCCGAGCCTTTGAAATCCCGTACTGCGGACGCCCGTTGCCGTGATCCGTGGTGGCGGGGGCCGTCGGAGCGAAGGAGTTCCTCATGGACCTGAGACAGCCGAAGCCCGGGTCGCCGAAAGGCGGCGGAGACACCGAGAACCCGGACCGGCGCGCCATGCTCATCACCGTGCTCAAGGCGACGGCGGGCGCGGCGGCCACCGCCGCGACGGCCGGGGCACTCGCCGGCCCCGCCGCGGCGGCAGGACCCCGACGCGGCCCCGCCTCGGCCCGGGCGAACCAGGCGGACTGGCGGTTCTGCACGAAGTGCTACGGCCTCTTCTTCCGCGGCTACCCGTCCGACGGCGCGTGCCCGGCGGGCGGCGGGCACGACTCGGCCGGGTTCAACTTCAACCTGCCGCACGGCGTGCCGGAGACACCGACCGCCCAGCGCAACTGGCGCTTCTGCGACAAGTGCTACGGCCTGTTCTTCTACGGCTACCCGACCAACGGCCGCTGCCCCACCGGCGGCGCGCACCGCATGGCGGGGTACGACTTCGTCCTGCCGCACGACATCCCCGAGAACGGCAAGTCGCAGCGCAACTGGCGCTTCTGCGACAAGTGTTACGGGTTGTTCTTCTACGGCTACCCCACCGACGGCGTCTGCCCGGCCGGTGCCGCCCACCGCAAGGCCGGGTACGACTTCGTCCTCCCGTACCTCTAGGCCGGCCCCCGAGGCCCAGCGGAAGCGCTGCCGCAGGAACGGCCTCAACAGCCCTGGTCCCCCAACGCCCTTGCTCCTACCGTCTGCAGGGCGGCGCGGCCATCCGCTCCGGCAGCTACGTCACGCCCGTCACCGGATGTGACGGGACGCGAAGGGAGCACACATGACGGACGACGTGAAGGCGCAGAAGTTCAACACCGTCTTCCGCTGGTTCGACCAGAACGGGGACGGCCTGCTCACCCACGACGACCTGCACGCCATGGCCGAGCGGTTCGCCGCGCTCGCACGCGAGGACGACACGGCCAACGCCACAGCCATGCGAGACGCCTTCGAGACATGGTGGCAATTGCTGCTCACCCACGGCGACAGCGACGGAGACGGGCGGATCTCCCCGCAGGAGTTCATCACCGTCATGAAGGCCGAGGTCACCGACCCCCAGCACTTCGAACAAGCCGTGCTGGCCATCGTCGACGCCTTGATGCGCGCGCTGGACACCAACCAGGACGGAACGCTGAGCCAGGAAGAGTACGTCCGCATGTACGACGCCCTCGGGATCCCGCCCACACACTCCGAAGCGGCGTTCCGCCTCCTGGACAGCGACGGCGACGGCTCGCTCAGCCACAGCGAATTCAGGACCGCCATCACCGAGTTCTACCTCAGCACCGACCCCAAGGCTCCCGGGAACCAGCTCCTGGGCCCCATCGACGAACCCACCTGACCCGGTCCCGCCCGGCGGCCCGGGGAGCCGCCGGGCTCAGCCGCCGCGCCGTACCCGGGCCGCCTTGCGGGCCTCGGCGAGCTTGCGGGCCTCGCTGCTCTTGCGCGCCGACCTGCCGCCGGAGCCGCTCTTCGCGTCCTTGGTGCTGCCCAGGCCGCGGAACGGGGCGTTGTGGTTCTTGGGGCGCGGTGCGGCGGGCCCGCCGTCGAGGGGCTGTCCGGAGGGGGCCTTGGCACCGGTGATCCGGCTCAGCTCCGCCTCGCCGGACCGCACCTTGGTGACCTTGGGGGCGACGCCGGCGTCAGACATGACCTGGCTCGTCTCACGGCGCTGGCCCGACAGGACGAGGGTCACGGCGGTGCCGGAGCGACCGGCCCGGGCCGTGCGGCCCGCGCGGTGCAGATAGTCCTTCGGGTCGGTGGCCGGGTCGACGTTGACCACGAGGTCGAGGTCGTCGACGTGCAGGCCTCGTGCGGCGACGTTCGTCGCCACGAGCGCGGTGACCTGGCCGTCCTTGAACTGGGCCAGGGTGCGGGAGCGCTGCGGCTGGGACTTCCCGCTGTGCAGGGCGGCGGCGGCCACACCGCTGGCCCGCAGATGCCGCGTGAGCTGGTCGACACCGTGCTTGGTGTCCAGGAACAGCAGGACGCGACCGTCCCGGGCGGCGATCTCCGTGGCCACGGCGTACCGGTCAGGACCGTGTACGACGAAGACATGGTGCTCGATCGCGGTGACCGCGCTGGACGAGGGGTCCACAGAGTGGACGGCGGGGTCGCGCAGATACTGCCGCACCAGCTGGTCGACGTCGCGGTCGAGGGTGGCGGAGAACAGCATCCGCTGCCCGTCGGGACGCACCTGGTCCAGGAGCTCGGTGACCTGCGGCATGAATCCCATGTCGCACATCTGGTCGGCCTCGTCCAGGACCGCGACGCGCACCCGTCCCAGTCGGCAGTCCTTGCGCTCGACGAGGTCGTGCAGCCGGCCGGGCGTGGCGACGACGATCTCGGCGCCGTCCCGCAGCGCGGCGGCCTGCCGTCCGATGGACACTCCGCCCACCACGGTCGCAAGGCGCAGCCGCAGCGCCTCGGCGTACGGGGTGAGCGCCTCGCCGACCTGCTGTGCCAGCTCCCTGGTGGGTACGAGGACGAGCGCGAGCGGCTCCTTGGGCTGGGCGCGCCGCCCGGCGGTCCGGGCGAGCATCCCCAGGCCGAAGGCGAGCGTCTTGCCGGAGCCCGTGCGGCCCCGGCCCAGGACGTCCCGTCCCGCGAGCGCGTTCGGCAGCGCCGCCGCCTGGATGGGGAAGGGCACCGTCACACCGTGCTCGTCGAGCGTCCGCAGCACCGCGCTCGGCAGCCCCAGCTCCGCGAAGGACGCCGCCGTGGGCAGCGCCTCGGTGCCGCCCGACGCCTCCGGCGCGCCGTCGTGCTGCCCGGCGTCGACACGTGCTGATTCGCTCACAGAAAGCCTTCCTCGAAGGGACCGTACCGAGGAAGGCGCGGCGGGGACGCGGCCACCGGCCAGGGGCACCGATCGGAGCACCAGCACAGCGACACTGCAAACACCCAACGTTAGCACGGGGCACCCTGCCCGGGCCTCTCGCGGCCGTGCCGCAGGGCCCCCGGCTCCGGCGTTCCGCTCGGATGGCCATCGCTTGCCGACAGCGGATGGCCGCCGCCCGATTCGGACACGGCGGAGCGCCGCCGCGCCCTACGGTTCCGAGGAAATCGGCGCACTGGAGGCGTACATGGAGAGCTGTCGCGGTGTGCGGACGGCCGTGATCGTGGGTGCGGGCGTGGCTGGTCTGACGGCGGCCACTGCCCTGGCACGCGGCGGATGGCAGGTGGAGATCGTCGAGATCGGCCCGCCGGAGGCGACCGCCGGTTGGGGGCTGTGCCTGACCGGCCCGTCGCTGCGCGCGCTGGACGGGCTGGGCCTTGCGGACACGTGTCTGGCCGAGGGCTACGGCATGAGCACGATCACGCATGTGGACGTGGGCGGTGAGCCCGCGGGAGAGGTCCGGCCGCCGCGCCTGCTCGGTGCGCGGCGGCCCGCGATGGTCGGCATCGCACGCCCCGTACTGCACCGCATCCTGCGCACGGAAGCCGAGCGTAGCGGTGTGGTCGTACGCCACGGAGTGACCGTCGCGGCGGTGGATCAGGAGGGGGAGCTGGTCCGTATGCGGTTGTCGGACGGGGTGGTCCGCAGGGTCGCACTGGTGGTGGGCGCGGACGGGATCCGTTCGTCGACGCGGCGCCTGCTGGGGCTCGGGGCCTCACTCGACTTCCACGGGCAGATGGTGTGGCGGGCTCTGGTGCCCCGCCCGCCGTGGGCCACCGGGATCCACCAGTTCGCCGGGAAGACCGACACGGCGGGCCTCGTGCCTCTCTCGGCCGGGCAGGCGTACGTGTTCCTGACGGAGAACGGCGCGGAGCGGAGCGTCCTGCCCGATGCCGACCTCGCCCCGCGCCTGCGGCGGCTCCTTGAGCCCTTCCCTGGCCAGGTGGAGGAGATCCGCTCCCTGGTATCGGCGTCGGCATGGGTGGTACGTCGTCCCGTCCGTACCGCGCTCCTAGAGGGTGCCTGGAACCGGGGCAGCGGCGTGGTCATCGGTGACGCCGCGCATGCTCCCGCACCGCAGATGGCCAGTGGCGCCGCCCTGGCCATCGAGGACGGGCTCGTACTGGCTCAGGAACTGGAGCGGTACGAATCTGTCGGCGCGGGGCTCCAGGCCTTCGTCAGGCGGCGCGCGCAGCGGTGCCGGGCGCTCGTGGAGACCTCGGTGGCGATCATCGGCCTGGAGCAGGCGCGGCGCCATCACGAGGCGTATCCGCTGGTTGATTCCTGCCATCGGCTCATGGCCGAGCCCGCCTGACCGTCCGGCGACGCGAGCCCGCAGAGCGAGTGCGGCCGGGGCCTCAGTCGCTGGGGGCGACCGGCTCGGGACGGGCGTCGAGTGCGTCGAGCACCGCGTCGCCGTTCGCCCTCGCCCACTCGGTCAGCGCGTGGATCGGATCGATCAGCGTCGCCCCGAGCGGGCTGAGCTCGTACTCGACGCGGGGCGGCACCTCGGCGTAGGCGTGGCGGCGGATGAGTCCGTGCGCCTGAAGCCGTCGGAGCGTCTGGGTGAGCATCTTGCGGGAGATGCCCCCGATCAGCTCGATCAGCTCGCCGTGGCGCACCGGGCCCTTGCTGAGGCCGTAGAGCACGACGACCGTCCACTTGTCGGCGATCAGCTCGACCGCCAGACGCGCTGGACAGTCGGCGAGGAAGGGATCACCGCGATCACCGCGACCGAAGCCGCTCATGGCGCCCAAGGTACCCGCGCCACAGGCACCTGCTGGTTCCTGTCAGAAACCTAACCTGGGATCCCTCCCCCCTAAAGCTCAGGAGAGACATGCGTGTCATCACCCAGCAGACGCTCGGCGGTCCCGAAGTCCTCACCATCGTGGACGCGCCCGAGCCCCGGCCCCTCCCGACCGAGGTTCTCGTCCGCGTCAAGGCGATCGGGCTCAACCCGCTGGAAGCGCGCCTGCGTGCCGGTGAGTTCCCGCTGCTCGGCCAGCCGCCCTTCGTCCTCGGCTGGGACGTCAGCGGTGTGGTCGAGGAGGCGCAGACGTGGCGGTTCAGGCCCGGCGACGAGGTGTTCGGGATGCCCCTGTTCCCGCGGGCGGTGAGCGCGTATGCCGAGGTCGTGTCGGCTCCGGCGTTACACCTGGAACGCAAACCGGCGGCGCTCTCGCACGTCGAGGCGTCGGCGCTGCCGGTCGTCGGGCTGACGGCGTGGCAGGGTCTCGTCGACCTCGGCGGCGTGAGCGAGGGCGACCGCGTCCTGGTCCACGGCGGCGGTGGCGGGGTCGGCCACGTCGCGATCCAGATCGCGAAAGCGTTCGGCGCGCACGTGATCGCGACCGCGAGCGGAAGCAAGCGGGGATTCGTCGAGGGGTTCGGGGCCGACGAGGTGATCGACTACAAGGCCGTCGACTTCACCGACGCGGTCCGCGACATCGACGTCGTCCTCGACACGATCGGCGGCGACACCGCCGAGCGGTCGCTCGAAGTGCTCCGCCCGGGCGGTCACTTGGTGACGGCTGTCGCCGAAGAGGACGCGGAGCTGATCGCCCGGTACGCGGCGGCCGGCATGCGCTTCAGCGGCATCGCGGTCGACCCCGATCCGGGCGCCCTGCGAGGTCTCGTCGAACTCGTCGAACAGGGCAGGCTGCGGGTCCACGTACAGGAGACGTTCCCTTTCGAGCGCGTCGCGGACGCGCACCGGCTGCTCGACGGGGGGCACCTCCAGGGCAAGCTCGTCCTCACCGTCTGATCCCGTCGTGGGGCCTCGCGCGGACGCGGCACCGCCGAATCAGGAAGGCCGACCGTCATGCCTGACAATGAGCCTCTAGGGAGGTGACCCCGCCATCGTGCCGACGACACCGCTGCGCAACCACCTCATCACCCGATCCCAGAACCCCGCCGACCTGCTCAACGGCGCCACCCGCCTGTTCGGCGGCTCGATCGCCGCGTCGCCCCTGGCCGAGCTGCGCGGCGGCGATCACGAACTGCGCGGGGTCGCCGCGCACGACTTCGCGGTGGGCTACTTCGTCTCGCCGCTCGACGTGCGCGTCGCCTCGACCGAGGGCCGTGTGCGCGGCTCCTACTTCGTCAACATCGGTGTCTCCGGCGCCATCTCGGCATCGTGCGGCGGCCTGCGGGCGACCCTCGACGAGGTGACGGCGGGGATCGCCAACCCCGGAGACACCCAGGAACTACGGCCGCTGCGCGGCCGCACCACGCGGTTCCTCGGCCTGCGGATCGACGCCGCCCTGGTCGACCAGGAGTTCGCCGCGCTGACCGGGCGCCCGCCGGTGGCGACCGTGCGCTTCGACTTCCGCCTCGACCTGGCCAGGCCCAAGGGCCGGGCGGTGCGACTCCTCGTCCGTTCCCTCCTCGAACAGCTGGACTCGGAAGACCCCCTGTTCCAGCACCCGGAGCTGCGGCGTAGCCAGCTGCGTTGTCTCGTCACCGCGCTGCTCCTTGCCCAGCCGCACTCGCACACCGGCGAGCTGTGCGACGGTCCGCGGCCCGGCCACCCGCGCCCCCTGCGGGCCGCCCTCGCGTTCATCGAAGCGAACCTCACCGAGCACATCAGCCTCGGCGCCATCGCCGTTGCCGCGGGCTGCGGCACGCGGACCCTCAGCTCCGCGTTCCGCGATCGGCTGGGCCTCTCGCCCATGTCCTACGTCCGCAACCTGCGGCTCGACCGGATCCGTGAGGACATCCTCGCCTCCAGCGACCCCGTCGGCACGATCGCCTACCGGTGGGGCGTCTCGCACCTCGGCCGCTTCGCCGCCCAGTACCGCGACCGCTTCGCCGAACTGCCCTCGGAGACCGCGGCCCGCAGGTGACCCGACGTCCTCCCCCCCCCCTTGCCGGGACCAGGTCCGCTCTGACATCAACGGGGAGGCCGTACGCCGGAGAGCTTGTCCGGGTTGGTGACCGAGAAGACGCTGACGATCCGGTCCCCCTCGGGCGCGAGGTCCACCACCAGGACGGCGAGCGGGCAGTCGCCGGAGAAGACCAGCGCACAGGGATCCGTAGCCACCAGCCGGTAGTGGACGTCCAGCCCCTCCGCGAGCGCTGCCCGGGCCACCGCCATGAACACCGCTGCGACCTGGTCCCGGCCGTGGACGGGCGACAGGCTGACGGCGGGGCCCTTGCCTCCGCTGTCGGTCCAGAGCGTCACGTCGGGTGACAGGACCTCCATGAGCTCCCGAAGGTCACCGCCCAGCGCTGCCGCGGCGAACCGCTCGGTGACCTGGGCGTGCAGATCCGGCTCCGGCCGGTGGCGGGGGCGGCGCGCGTGGACGTGTCGGCGCGCACGCGTGGCGAGTTGGCGGACGGCCGTCGGTGAGCGGTTCAGCATGCGCGCGATCTCCGGATGGGTGAACCCGAACACCTCGTACAGCACGAACACGGCACGCTCCAGCGGCGACAGGGTCTCCAGCACCACCAGCACGGCCATGGACAGCGCCTCGGCGCGCTCGGCGCCGTCCGTGACGGAGCCTTCGTCCGTCACCAGCGGTTCCGGCAGCCAAGGACCGGGGTAGGTCTCTCGCCTGCGGCTCAGCTCCGCGCGGCGGGCGAGAGCGTGGTTGACCGCGACGCGTACGAGATAGGCCCGGGCGTTCGCCACGGGTTCGGCGTCCGGTCTGCGGTGCCGGGCGGACCAGGCCAGCCACACCTCCTGGAGCGCGTCCTCGGTGTCGGCGACGCTGCCGAGCATGTTGTAGATCACCGCGAACAGCAGCTCGCGGTGGCCGAGGAACTGGTCGGTGACGGTGTCGATGTCGGTGACGGCATCGGCGGCCGGGTGCGGCGGTGGGGTGGGCGTCATGTGTTCCCTCTCCTTGTGCCGGGGCTCTCGTGTGGGATTCCTCTGGCGGGATCTATCGGGATTCCGCTGCGGGGATCCTCTGCCCCACTCCTCAGTCGGACCGAAGAGGGCCGTCGCGCCGCGAGTGTGACATCAGGGCCGGAATGTGAGCCACGACACGATGACGCCCGGCGATGTCACAGTGAACACCCGCCCCCGCTCTGTGGGGCTGCCGGGGAGAAGGAGCCTCCTCGGCAGCCACAGAGAGGACTTCGATGCGTACAACGATTCGCGGCGCCCACGTGTTCGACGGTGAGCGTGCCCTCGGCGTCACCGACGTAGTGCTGGAGGACGGTCTCATCACCGCGGTCGGCGCCGCCGCAAGCGACAACGCCGTGGGCGACACCGCCGACATGGAGGTCGACGGGCGGGGCAGGACGCTGCTGCCGGGGCTGATCGACGCCCATACGCATGTGTTCGACGGCAGCTTGGCCGAGGCGCTGCGGTACGGAGTGACCACCGAGCTCGACATGTTCTGTCTGCCACGGCCGCTCGCCCGGCACCGGTGGTCGGCGGACCACCGCGACGACGTGGCCGACCTGCGCAGCGCGGGCACGATCGCCACCGCGCCCGGCGGGCACCCCACGCAGCTGCTCGCGGCCCTGACCGGCACCGTCCTCGACCCGAGCGAGGTGACGGCCATCGACCATGTCACCGATCCCGCGCAGGCGCCCGCCTTCGTCAAGGCCCGCCTTGCCGAGGGCGCCGACTACCTCAAGCTCGTCCTCGACGACGGCACCACGCACGGCACCGACCTTCCGCTCCTGACACCGCCTTTCGCCGCCGCCCTCACCTCGGCCGCGCACGAAGCCGGGCTGCTGGTCATCGCCCACGCGATCACCGCGGCCCAGGTGGACAGCGCGCTCGACGCCGGTGTGGACGGCCTGGCGCACGTATGGGCCGACCTCCCTGCCGGGGACCAGGGCTCCCTGCGCCTCGCCGAGCGGGTCCGGGCCCAGGGCGTCTTCGTCGTGACCACCCTCGCCTACTTCGAGGCCGTCTCCGCACAGCAGCCCGATGCCACCGCGTGCCCGCACCCCGGCCACTACGCCAACGCCGTGGGCGCGCTACGGGTCCTGCACCGGGCGGGCGTTCCGCTCCTCGCCGGGACCGACGCCACCCCGTTCGCGCCCGCACACGGCGTCGGCCTCCACCGAGAGCTGCGGCTGCTCACCGAGGCCGGGCTCGGGGCCGAGCAGGCGCTCGCCGCGGCGACCGGCGTCCCGGCCCGCCACTTCGGCCTGACGGACCGGAGCCGCATCGCCCCCGGCCTCCGCGCGGACCTGCTCCTGGTCGAGGGCGACGCCACCCGGGACGTCTCCGCCCTCGGCTCGCTCACCAGCGTCTGGCGGCGCGGGGTCCGGCACGACCACTGACAACCGGACGTCACCCGGCTCGCCCCCGCCCCTCGGGGAGCCCTGCCTCCTCGGGGCTCGCCATGTCGAGGAGCAGCATCGCGTCGTGGTCCGGGGTGCCGGGCGGTGCCTGGTAGGTGACGAGGCGCTGGCCGTCCGTGCGGGAGACCGTCATGACCTCGAAGGAGAGGCGGAGCGAGCCCACCTCGGGGTGCCGGAAGTGTTTCAGGCCGCCGCCGCGCTCCTGTACGTCGTACCGCTCCCACAGCCGGGCGAACTCCGGGCTCTTCAGGACGAGTTCGCCGACGAGCCGGGCGAGGTCCGGCGTGTCCGGGTCGGCGCCCGCCACCGCGCGCAGATGGCCCGCGCTGTGCGCCGCCATCTCCTCCCAGTCGCGGTAAAGCTTGCGGCTCATGGGGTGCAGGAACATGTAGCGCGTGATGTTGCGGTGCTCCCACGGCCAGTCCGTGATGCCGGCGAAGAGGCGCAGTCCGGGCCGGTTGGCGGCCAGCAGGTCGTTGGTGCGGCTGACGACGTACGCCGGTGCGGGGCGCACCGTCTCCAGCAGGAGGCGCACCGAGTCCCGCACCGTGCGCGACGGGCCCGGTGACTGTGCCGGTGGCCGGCCCGCGGCGAGCGACACCAACTCGTGCAGCCGGTGCAGCGCTTCGTCCGAGAGCTGGAGCGACTCGCCGAGCGCGGCGACGACGGCGGGTGAGGGCCGGGTCTCGCGGCCGCGCTCGATGCGCGTGTAGTAGTCGACGCTGACCCCGGCGAGGGTCGCCAGTTCCTCGCGGCGCAGCCCCGGGGTGCGGCGCACGCCTGTGCCGGCCCGCAGGCCCACGTCCTGCGGGCGGAGTTGTCCGCGGCGGGCGCGGAGGAAGCGGCCCAGTTCCGTGCCTTCGCTCATCCGTTCATCCTCGCGAAGAGCGTGGGGCGCAGGGAGGCCGTATCAGGGCCAGGCACGGTACTCCCCCTCGCAGTTCGGCCTGCCGGTGATCGCAGGGCGCGGGGCACGCTGCTCGTCGTATCCACAGCGACAGCGCGGTGAGGAGCGGTGCACCATGAGGACGACGCGATCCGGTGCGGGCATGGCAGTCGAAGCGGGCGTGTCCGTCGGGGGCGGCCCGGGGCGGCCGGGTTCCCCCCGCGCGGCGCTGGTCGCCGCCGTCCTCGGCTTCTTCGTGATCACGGTCGATGTCTCCGGCGTCAACGTCGCGCTGCCCGCGATGCGGGACGACCTGGGCGGCTCGTCGTCCGGTCTCCCCTGGGTCGTCGACAGCTATACGTTGATGTTCGCGGCCCTGATGCTCTCCGCCGGTGCGCTCTCGGACGCGGTGGGCGCGCGGCGCGCGTACGGCTGGGGGCTCGGCGTCTTCACGCTCGCCTCGCTGGGCTGCGGGGCGGCGCCGACGCTCGGGGTGCTGATCGCGGCCCGCGTGGTGCAGGGCAGCGCGGCGGCTGTGATGGTGCCCGCGTCCCTCGCGCTGATCCGGCAGGCGTTCCCCGATCCGGTCGAGCGGGCACGTGGCATCGCCCTGTGGACGGTCGGTGGCGCGGTGGCTGTCGCCGCAGGGCCCGTCCTGGGCGGGCTGCTCACCACGGCGTGGAGCTGGCGCGCCGTGTTCTGCCTCAACGTGCCGACCGGGATCGTCGGGCTCCTGGCCCTGATGCGGGCGGCGCGCTCCCCGCGCCGCTCCGTCGCGTTCGACCTGCCGGGGCAGGTGACGGCGGTGCTGGCCCTTGCCTCACTCACCTTCGCCGTGATCGAGGGCGGGCACGACGGGTTCACCCGCGCCGTTCTCACGGCGGTCGTGGTCGCGGTGGGGTGCGCGGTCGGCTTCGTGGCCGTCGAGGCACGGCGGCGCCACCCGATGCTGCCGCTGGAGCTGTTCCGGCTGCGCGGCGTCACCGTGCCGGCCCTCTCGGGCTTCGCTCTCAACGCGGCTTTCTACGGAGGGGTGTTCGTACTGAGTCTCTTCTTCCAGGAGCAGCGGGGGCAGTCGGCACTCTCGGCCGGGCTGATGTTCGTGCCAATGGCGCTGATCACCGCCAACGTCAACTACCTCTCGCCGCGGGCTGTCACCCGCTTCGGACGGCGGACGGTGGTCGTCGCCGGACTGCTGACCGTCGCGCTGGGCTGCGGCGCGCTGCTGCCCGTCGACTCCGGCACGCCCGCCTGGGTGACCGCGCTCCTGATGATCCCGCTGGGCGTCGGCGGCTCCCTCGCCATGCCGGCGCTGACCTCCCTGATGCTCGACAGCGTCGCCGCCGAGCGGGCCGGTACGGCGGCGGCGCTGCTCAACACCGCTCGTCAGACGGGCGGAGCGGTGAGCACCGCCGCCTTCGGGGCGCTCCTCGCCGGGGACTTCACCGCGGGGATGCGGGAGGGCCTGCTGAGCGCGGCCTGCGTGCTGGTTGCCGTGGCTCTCGGGGCGGGCGCGCTGCTGCCGGGGCGCCAGGGCAGGTAGGCCCGCCGTCCCGCTTCGGCTGTCAGCCGCCTCCCTGAATCTCTCGTGCGCGGTCGCACATGATCCGCATGAGTTCCGCTGCCTCACGTTCGGAACCCGCCTCGTCACGGATCGGCCCGTAGTGCATCTCGATGACGACGGTCCCGACGCGTGCCCTTGACATCAGGTGCTCCCCCACCTGCGAAGGGTCGGCCATCGTCTCGTCCTCGACCCGATACCTGGTCGTCGTGCTCTCGTCGCCGAACTTCTGTGCCGAGAAGGGGTACTCCTTGCGGCCTCCGGGGTTCCGGCGCAGCTTGACGATTTCGGCGTAGCCCTTGGTCGCGCGGGTGGTGTTCGGGCAGGCGTTCACGCGGAATCGCAGCTTGAGATCGTGTGGGCCGGAGCCTTCCGCCGTCCTGTAATCCGTTCCACCTTCGTGACACCGCCCTCCGCCACCGCCTTCCGCCGTCGGCGGCATGAGGGTTCCCCAGGTTCCCCGCAGGTCCGTCAGGGCGGGCAGCATCTTTTCGGTCTCGGCCACGCTCAATGCACGCGCCTTCACGGAATCGCCGTCATCGGTCCCGGGTGAGGTGTCGACAGCAAGTCGTACCCCTCCGTAGATGAGGAGACCGATGACGACCGCGAGCGCGGCGATGAGGCTCAGCAGTCCGCCTGTCGAGCTCGGCTTGTTGATGGTGACGGGTCCGAGGGTGATCTGACTGCCGCGAATCTTGCTGCCGTTGATGACGACACTGCCGACCGTCTGGCTCGACGACGTGCTCAGGTGCGCCGTCAGTGTGCCGCGCAGGGCCGGGTCCGTCTGCGTCTCTTCCCGCAGTATCGTCTCCGCCTCGCGGCGTGCTTCGGCGTCGTCCGGCGCGGCCGCAAGGCCGGCCAGGGCAGCCCGCCCCCGGGACGTCGTGTCCAGCCGCTCCCGCACGGTCCGCACCACGGCGGCCGCGGCTTCCTGTCCGACGTTCGTAGCGGTTCCGGTCAACGCCGCGGCCAGCACGCCGACGGCCACAGACGCAAGATCAGTCTCCAAGCCTCCCCCTGCCCCATGCGGCAACTCGGAGCCAGTTCGTTCCCTCTGCACGCCACGGAACACGCCGTTCCACAGGGCAGTCTCAAAACCAGGCACGATTGGCTGCTGTACGGGCGGGTCACAGGTCCCGGGCCACCCGTCACCTTGCGGCGACGCATGCGTCCCGTCCGGCGCTCCGCTGGGTCCCGCGGCTGCGGCTCCCTGCGAAGCCCAGCCCGAGGAGCCCCTGGTACTGGCCTTGTGCATGGTCCGGTGCCAGACCGAAGCCAAGGGCGAAACCGGCAGAGGACTCCCACATCTCCCCGAGACTGTGGACGAAGATCGCCACGATCAGGAGGGCAGCGGCGGCCCACACGGGAACGTACGCCGTCAGGGCCAGCATCGGGCAGCTGAGGAGGAAGAGCAGTCCTGCCCTGCGGAACGCTGTGCCGCCGTCGCGAGGGGTTTCGACGCGGGATCCGATTCTGGTCTGCAAGAGGACGCAGAATCCGGCATTGACCGCGAATACCGCGGCGACGGTCCAGCGCGGCGCGTCCGTGTGTGCTGAGATCCATATCGGCAGAAGCAGGGATACCGCCGGGTACTGCAAGTCCCATCGCGCCGTAGAGGACGGTGAAGGTCACGAACGGTCGGTCGGCGAGGGCTGTCCAGCGGCGTTGCGGCGAAGGCGGCGCCCATGCCTTGTAGTCGGGGAGCAAGAGCCGGAGGAGGGCACACAGCGCAAAGCTGGCCGCGTTTGCCGAGAATCAGCACGACGTAGGCGGTACGCGTATGCGCCGTCACCGCGAACCCGGCACCCACGGTTCCCAGGACGACGCCAAGATTGACGTAAGTACGGAGCTTTGCCCGGAACAGCGCCGGATGGTCGGTACCGACCCGGGCCACAAGGGCACCCCAGGCCGCGCCGCCGACGGCTGCGGCGAGTTGACCGACGGTGGCGACGACCGCGAGGGCGCCCCAGGTCTCGACCAGCGCAAGAGCGGACATCGCCGCTGCTTGCACCGCCAGAGCGAGCACCATGACCGTACGCCGCCCACGCCGATCAGCAAGATGGCCTCCCGGAATCCCCACGAGCAGACCGATCGCCCCGGCGACGGTGAGAGCGGCGCCCACCTGCGCTGCCGGAAGGTCCACGACCAGCGTGCAGTAGAGCACCGACGCCGCGTTGAAGAGTCCATTGCTGACACGGTTCACGAAGCTGGCCAGGATCAGTACCCGCTCCGGCCGGTTGTTCCCGGCGATGCGAGATGTCCGGCCGGGTGGTCTCCCGTTGACCATGGACGCAGGCTAACAGCGGTGGCACGCACCGGCATTGGTCGAATTTGCTGACCGTACGGCACCCAGTGCGCCGGGCGTCACAGCAAGGCGGGGCGGAAGTCAGCGCCCCGCGAGCCGCTCCAGCAGAGTGGTGCTGCGAGCCAGCAGGGCCCGCTCCTCCTCTGTGAGTTCGGCCTCGATGGCCTGTGCGAGCCAGCCGGCCCTGCGGCCGCGCTCCGCTTCGAGTGCGGTTCGGCCCGCGTCCGACAGCTCGACCAGTGACTTGCGGCCGTCCGTGGGGTGCGCCCGGCGCGTGATCAGGTTCTGCTCCATGAGCAGCCCCACCGCGCGGGCCATCGACTGGGGGCGCACGCGCTGATCGGCGGCGAGGTCGCTGGTGGTCATGGCGCCGTTGCGGTCGAGCGCGCCGAGCACGGCGGCCTGGCCCAGCGGGATGCGGTCCTCGTCCTTGACGCGGCGCGTGAGCTTGCCCATCGCGGTACGCAGTTCGACGGCGATGGCGGCGGCTTCCGGGGTGGGCATAGGGCACTTTACCCCGTTGGTCAGCAAAGCTGCGCACCTGACCTGCACAGCAATGCTGAACAGCAAACCTGAACAGCAAAACTGCGCAGCATTGCTGTATGGTTTTGCTTCGTCGGGCTCAGCGCCAGCGTTGTCGCAGCCAGGGGCACGGCACACACGACAACGGGAAGGACCTCCCATGTCCGCACAGGCAGTCGAACCCGCCAAGAACACCGACGCCGCCATCGAGACCGTCACCGCCCGCCGGATCATCGACAGCCGGGGCAACCCCACGGTCGAGGTCGACGTCGTCCTTACGGACGGGTCCCTGGGTCGCGCGGCCGTCCCCTCTGGTGCCTCCACCGGCGCCCGGGAGGCCGTGGAGCTGCGCGACGGAGATGCCGCGCGATGGCACGGCAAGGGCGTCGACCGCGCGGTGGCCCACGTCAACGGGGAGATCGCGGCGGCCGTGCGCGGCCGGGACGCGGCGGACCAGGCGGGCCTCGACGCCGCCCTCGTCACCCTCGACGGCACCGCCACGAAGTCCCGGCTCGGCGCCAACGCGGTCCTCGGCGTCTCGCTCGCCGCCGCCAAGGCCGCCGCGGCGGCCCACCGCCAGCCCCTCTACCGCTACCTCGGCGGCACCGACGCCCACCTCCTGCCGCTGCCGATGATGAACATCGTCAACGGCGGCGCCCACGCCGACAATCCGCTGGACTTCCAAGAGTTCATGATCGCGCCCGTGGGCGCGGACACCTTCGCCGAAGCCGTCCGCATGGGCAGCGAGGTCTTCCACACCCTGCGCCGCGACCTGCTGGCCGCGGGGCACTCCACCGGGGTCGGCGACGAGGGCGGCTTCGCGCCCGCGCTGCGGACCGCCGAGGAGGCGCTCGACTTCGTGATGACCGCCATCGAGCGCACCGGCTACCGCCCCGGCACGGACATCGGCCTGATCATGGACCCGGCGTCGTCGGAGTTCTTCCGGGACGGGGTGTACGACTACGCGGGCGAGGGAGTGCGCCGCACCCCCTCCGAGAACGCCGACTACCTGGCCAAGCTCATCGACGCGTACCCGATCGTCTCCATCGAGGACCCGATGGCGGAGGACGACCTGGACGGCTGGCGCGAGCTGACCGCCCGTGTCGGTGACCGCTGCCAGCTCACCGGCGACGACGTGTTCTGCACGAACGAGACGCTGCTGCGCGAGGGCATCCGCACCGGCGTCGGCAACTCGGTCCTGGTCAAGGTCAACCAGATCGGGACCCTGACCGAGGCCCTTGCCACCGTGGCCACGGCCCACAGCGCGGGCTGGACGGCCGTCATGTCGCACCGCTCGGGCGAGACGGAGGACACCACCATCGCCGACCTGGCGGTGGCCACCGGCTGCGGCCAGATCAAGACCGGCTCCCTCTCCCGCTCCGACCGCACGGCGAAGTACAACCAACTCATCCGGATCGAAGAGGAGTTGGGTGACTCCGCGCGCTACGCGGGCCGCGACGCGCTGCGGCGCGCGTGACGAGCCGGCGTAGGTAGACATCGTGCGGGCCCCGGTCACGATCGTGGCCCGCACGCAGGCGACGTCCTGGACGGGGCCGCCTGGCGACCACCCCCTCGACACCCTGGTAACAGCTGTTACCATGCCGGGTATGGCGAAGACACAACTGGGCGCGCGCGTGGACCAGGACGTCGCGGACCTGGCGAAGCAGCGTGCCGCTGACCTGGGTTTGAGCGTCGGGGACTATCTGGCGAGGCTGGTGCAGGAGGACGCGAGCGGCCTGCGCGCACGCGCGGTGGGCGCCGCCGCCGGATTCCTGGCCGACCACCAGGCGGTCTTCGACGAGGCCGAGCAGGCCCAGCAGGCATCCCGGGGAGCGCACGCGGCCTGATGGAGCTGCACATCGACGTCTCCTGGATCCTGCACGTCACCGAGGTCGCCGGGGCCAACGACCCGGCACCCGACGACTACGGCGTTCCCCTCGCGGCGGTCGCCCGCCACCGGGCCGAGCTGTTCGAACAGCCCGTCTACGACGGTCCTTACGCCAAGGCCGCAGCCCTGGTCCACACCCTGGGCCGGTGCCGCTGGCTGGAGCGCTCCAATCTCGCGGTCGCCGCCGCCACGGGCGTCATGTACCTCGAAGCGGCCGGGATCACCGTCAAGCCCACCCGCGACCACGCCATCGCCCTCAAGGACCTGCTCCTCGACCCCACCTGCACCGCAGGCCACATCGCCGCACTGCTGCGGACCTGGCCCACCACCACTTGACCCACCCGGCACCGGGCCTCGCACATCCGGCGGCGCCGCGCAGCGAATCGGCGCCCTCGCCACCTACGTCTGGATCGCCAAGGGATACTCGCTGGTCAGGGGAGCCTGCACCTCGAGTCCCACCTGCTTCATCGCGCTGGGCATCGCAGCGGCCATAGCCGGCCACCACGTTCGCTACTCCATCGCAGCCGCCCTCATGAACAGGCGCTGGTTGATGCCGCTCTCGCGGCGGACCCGTTCGAACATGACCTCCACCGGCAGGGGCTTGGCGTAACGGCCGGTGAACTGCTTGCCGTTGTCGGTCAGTACCTCCGAGGGGCCCCGAACCGCCGCATCGCTTCGATGAACGCCTGGCACACAGCCCGGCCGGTGGGCTGCACCAGCACCGAGGCGATCACGATGAAGCGGGAGTCGTCGTCGGTCCCGGTGACGGGCTTGTACTCGCGCCCGTCAGCGAGAAACACCCCACCCATCAGGTCGGTCTGCCACAACTGCATGGGAGCTTCGCGCTGCCATCGCTCGTAGACGCGACGATGGACCTGGACCTGGCGGTTCACCAGACCGTTGCGGACCAGGACCCGGTGCACCGTGCCCGTATCCGTCCAACGAGCGACGCTCATCAAGGACAAACGCCTCCGCGGCCGCCACCGACTCCCACACCGACAGGGTGCCCAGGATCCGGTCGTCACCGGCCATGCGCAGCCTGTAGAGGGCCACACGAACCCGTCGCTTCCACCGGCATGTTGGTTGACCGGGTTCAGCAGCGCGACGAACTCCCCTATCACCGGATCGGTCAGCGGGGCTCGCAGATAGGCGACGTTCAGCAAAGCCAACTGGGGACACGTCTCGGTCATGACCCGATGGTGTAGCAACCAAGCACGCACCCGGGCCCATCAGACCCAAGTCGTGCGCTGGCGCCTCCCCGGCGCACCGCCACCTCGACGACGACACAGGGGCGATCACTGCGCAGGGCACGTCCGCCGCGAGACTCACGGGTCGTCACCAGCATCTGCGGAGCCTCCGGCGCGGCGGCCAGCCAGCGGCTGCGCGCCGTACAGGGAGACCGGGACGGCGCCGATGGCCAAGACCCGGACGGCGCGCACGACGTCGGCACCGACCGCCCTGTGCACCGCAGCGACAGTGCGGGCGCTGAGCAGGCACTGCTGAGCGGCGAAGACTGGGAAGTCGGGGCGCAGGTCCACCTGGCCGGTCTCGGCGTGACAGCGACAGCAGCCACGTGGTCGGACAGCTGCGGGGGTACCCTGCCGCCCATCTGCTCGGGCGGTGGCCCGAAGAACAGCGGACCGCAGGGACCCTTCGAGGTGTACCAGGGCGCGCATACGGCCGGGCCGGTTCCGGGCTGTGCACGACAGACCGGCCACCGCAAGACTGAACGCCCGTCGGCCGTGCGGCCACCACCGCGTCCCGTACGGCCCCAGTGGTGAAAGAGGTGGGAGGACACATGAGGCATCGATCGCGCCACGTCCTGGCAACGGGCGCCGTCCTGGCTGCCGCCACGAGCGTGGTCGTCACCACAGCGCCGCCCGCGCAGGCGGCCACCACGACCCATTGCTCCACGTCGACATCCTTCGCCCTCCTGCCGACCGGGCAGGGATACCTCTTCCCCAACCTGAGGGCGCCGGCAGCCGGCTGCGACTTCGTCGACAACGGCGCTCCCTACCACTTCACCGTCGACACGGCGACAACGACCGTGTTCACCGGGGGCGGGCAGACCCAGTCGTACACCGTCAAGAACCTGCAGACGGAGTGCGCGAGTGCGGGGATGGGCAACGGTTACGTCGGCGCCTACGGCTGCCACGTGCCGGGCACGGCCCACAAGCGGTAGATCGGCGCTCCCCGAGGTTGTCTGTTGGGGGTGCTGGTGCCTGGACCGAGCCGGGCCCGGCATCTGAGTGCCCCTTAGGCCGACGTCGGCACAGCACCGCTGGACAAGCACCGACCGGCTGGGCATAGACCGGCTCTGCGGACGTGGCGTCCCAGGCACGCCATCTCGCAGAGAGCTTCTGGTGGGTGCGGGCCCGACTGCACCAACGCGGACCCACCGCGCCCGAGAGCGACCTCAACCGCATCGGCACCCCTGTCTTCCACCTGGCCAGCCAGCTTGCCCAGGCCGCACACCTGCTCACTCCTACTGAGCCGCACGCCCTCGACGCGATTCTGCGCAGCCGCATCAACGCCCCGCACTGGCCCACCACCCCCCCTTCCGCCCGGCACCCCCGCCCTCACGAACCACTGGCCGTCTCCCGCCCTGCCCCACCCCGGCCTGCTCCGCACGCTCACAGGTCCCCGCAGTCATATGGGAACGGTGGCGTTCAGCCCGGACGGCACCTGCCTGGCCCTCGCCACCATCGACTCCGACGAGGTATGGATCTGGGACCCTGTTACCGGCGAGATACTCCGCACCTTCCCCGGCACCGAATACGAAAGGGACTACGGTCCCCTTGGCGGGGGGCCCGAAGGAGTGCACGCGGTGGCATATAGCCCCGACGGCACTCTGCTGGCCACGGGTGGCGACGACTATATCGATGCGTTCCTCCGGGATCCGGCCACCGGCCGGATACTCCATTGTCTCGGAGAAATGGACAGCTTGGTGCGTGCGGTGGCGTTCAGCCCGGACAGCACCCGGCTGGCCACCGGCGGCCAAGGCGGAGTAGCGCGGATCTGGAATGCACGCACCGGCGAGCCACTGCGCACCCTCACGTGCGACTCCGGCCGGGTGCGCACGCTGGCCTTCAGCCCCGACGGCACCCAACTGGCCATCGGCAGCGACGACAGGACGGTGCGGATCTATGACCCGGCCACCGGCGAGGCCGTGACCATGATGCGCACGGACGGCAGTGTGCTGTCCTGTGCCTACAGCCCTGATGAGCGCCTCATAGCCGTCGGCACGACGGCTGGCCTCTGCGTCTACACGTTGCACCCCTGAGACTCCCCGACAGGGCCCGCGGGACCATCTCAGGGTGTGTACGGTCGGACCCGTTTGCGAAGCTGGGGCAGGGAAGCAGCACGTCCAAGAGCAGCACGTGGGTGACGGTGATCATGGGTGGAGTCGATGACGGGCGCGGTGGTGAGCGGGGGCCGGGCAGCGGGGGCGAGCGTGGGAAGATCGCACAGCAGGCTCTTGATCGCACAAGGGGTCGCAGTGTTCCCTGGCCAGGGACTGTGGGATTCCCCGATCAGCTGACCCGGGCCGGTGCCTCCCGTTCACCCTACAACTAAGACGCCATGTCGACGCCGAAGCCGCCCTGAGGGCAGCCGGTCCGCCCGCCCCCGCCCTCCATCCGTGCCGTGACGACATCCCCGGCAGGCCAGCCCGCGCCCGCTGGTCTTCAGCCACGACGACCCCTTCGGGCGCCGAACCAGTCCCGCACCGGCATGTGCAGCTGGCGCTCAGGGCGCCTCCTCCTCCGCCAGGCGCTGGGCCAGGCCCTTCAGTTGCCCGGCCATCTGGTTCAGCTCCGCGCGGGTGGTGTCCGCGCCGATGATCTCGACGTACTGGAAGTGGTCCGCCTCCAACTCGTCGCGAATGAGTTGAGCCTGGGCCACGGGGAGGTCGCCGGGGACGACCGCGAAGAGCTTCACCTTGGTCGCCGAGATCCGGACCTTGACGAGTTCCTCACCGATGTAGATCTGCTCCAGCTTTCCGATGTCGCTGGCTGAAAGGCGCTCCACGTCCTTGCGGAACTGGCCGCCCGCCTCGGCGAGTTGGTACTCCTGTTGCAGCTCCAAGAAGGTCTTGTGGTACGGCTTTCCGGTGACGCGGGCGATCTCGCGCTCGCTGCGGAACTTGTTCTTGACGAGGCTCAGGAACGTGGCCCGGTCCTCGGCGCTCTTGAGGGAGGACAGACCGCCGCGTCCCCTGCTCAGGCCGCGGGCGGTCTGGCCGAAGCCGGCCTTGGCCTCGAAGATCGCCTCGATGTGCAGGACGCCGTTCCGGCGGATCGCGAGGATGCCGTCGGTGACCGCGCCGCCGCTCCGGTCGGAGATGAGGTGGCCGGGGATGAACTCCAGCTTCTCGCGGTAGGCCCTGATGCCCAGTGCCTGGGGGCCGGTGCGCAGTCGCAGCCACGGGACGATGCGGTTCTCGACCAGTTCCTCCAGCAACTGGCCCTTGAGGTTGTTGACGTACGGCCCCTTGGAAAGGACCCGGCGCACCGCGGGGACGTCGAGGTCCTCGAGCACGGGGTGCCGGCCGGTCATCCGGCGGAGCAGCGCCTCGATCTCGTCATCGAGGTCCCCGGCCACCCGGCCTGCGCCACCGCCGGAGGCACCGCGTCCACCGCGGAGGAGTTTGGGCAGTCCGTCGGCCGCCTCCCGGCCGAGCTTCCCGGTGATGCGGCCCTCGACGCGCAGGGCCTCCTCGGCCTGCCGCACGGACTGGACGGCCGGGCCGTTGACCGCCATCCGGTCGGCCGTGAGGACCAGGCGCCGCCAGGCGGCGCCGTCGTGGCCGTACAGGCGGGCGAGCCGGGATTCGGTGTACATCAGGCGGCCCGCCTTGACCATCCGGCCCGCGAACGGCAGCAGGAGGGTGGCGAGCAGGACCGCGCGCTCGATGTCGCCGAGCCGGTAGCCGAAGAGGTCGCGGCCCTCGTACGCCTCGTACGCCGCGAGCATGCTGCCGATCAGGGGCAGGGAGCCGACGGCGGTCTCGAACAGTTCGGCCTCCAGCGGCGGTTCGATGGGGATCTCACCGCGCTCGACGTCCGGCAGCAGCCGCTGGGCGGCCCGCAGCAGGGCGACCACGTCGGGGCGCTGGGGCAGGAAGACCGTGTAGTAGCCGGCTTCCGCCGACAGTCGCAGGAAGGCGGTGTCGTACGGCTGGGCGCGGAACCAGGTCATCAACTCGTCGGCGACGGCGGTCATGTACAGCTTCGAGGTCTTCTCGTTGGGTGTGATCAGGTAGTCGACGCCGTTGCGCGGGTCCTTGGTGTAGGACTGCTGCACTGCCACCTGGGTGCGCAATCGACCCGCGAAGGCGAGGTACTCCAGGTGCTTGCGCGCGAGCAGATCGGCGTCGACCGGCCGGTTCACCTCACGCCCTGCTCGCTCCAGCACGGCGGCGTACCAGCGCTCCGGGCCGCTGAGGCCGGTGGTGCGGCCCCGCCCGCCGCCCGCGTACGCCTGTGCAAGGGCGGGACCCGTGGCCACGTCCTCGCGCATGATGTCCACCGTGCGGCGCGCGACGGCGACCTCGTCGGCAGGCGTGCGCGGGCGCAGCAGGTGCTGGAACAGCCGCAGCTCCGCGGCGGCCAACTGCTCCAGGAACGGCCTCGCGTTCACCGGCATCGACGGTCTCCTCTCCTGTCCTCGTGTCGTGTTCCGCGCCTCGCCCGCCGCTGGTGTGCCGCCGCCACGGCGCCGGTGGTGGTCCTTTGCCCCGGTGTTGCCTTCAGTCCTCGACCCACTCCCCCGAGCCGTCCTTGTGCCAGGTCGGGAGCTTGTCGTCCGGACGCAGCTTGACCAGGGTGGTCGGGATGCGGACCCGCCACGGGTCGCCTTGGGGCACCTCGGCTCCGGGGCGGTCGAGGCGTTCGGCGATCTCCTCGGCGATGGGCAGGTAGAGGGGGCTGGTGATGGGGGGAAGCGGGCCGCCGTTCCACAGTTCGCCGAAGTTCATGTAGTGGTCGATGGCCCCCTCGAAGCCGGGGCGCACCGGCACGGTCACCCGGCAGTAGCCGGCCTTGAGGAACTCGTTGAACTGCGGGTCCGGGTCGTCGTAGCTCAACCGCTCGTCCCATTGCTCCTTGCGGCCCCAGAAGTACGGGTACGCCACCCAGGTCAGGTGCTCCCATTCGATGGCCTGCTCGAAGAAGCGCACGTACGCGCCCTCGGCGGCGGCCTCCTGGACGTCGATCTGCGAGAGGGGAGAGCCGCCCGGCCCCTGCTTCACCTCGATCGCACCGAACAGGTCGAAGTGCTGGTCGGTGAGGATGCTGACGCAGTTCTTGCGCAGTTCGTCGGCGATGAGGAGTTGGTTGGCCCGGGGGTTGCGGCCTTGGATCGGCACCCCGGCCTGGAGCTGGAGGGCGGCGAGCTTCTCCTCGTACTCCGCGAGCCGGGCCCGGTAGGCGTTGGTGAGCTTGGCGTGGGTGTCCAGCGCCCACTTGCGCATGGCGCGCTCGGTGCGCTGGCATTTCACCTCGATGCCGACGGCGACATGGGCGAGCCGCCAGGTCTGGATGGCGACCGGCACCGAGTCGCGCTCCTCGGCCAGCGGGGTGGTCCACAGCCAGTCGCCGTCATTGCTGAACCGGTGGGCGCGGTTGCCCACCAGCACGTCGACGCAGCAGCCCTGCTCCCACAGGTTGAACAGCGCCCCGCAGGAGACCTGTACGGCCATGTAGCCGTCGTCGATGGCCACCTGGCCGGAGTGGGTGTAGTCGGTCTTGCTGTCGCCGCCGCCCGCCTTGTAGTCGAAGGACTTCGTCCGGTACGGCTCCGGCGGCGGGGAGACGTCCGTCGCGTCGTAGAGCTGCACCCACTGGGCGTAGTTCAGCTCGGTGATCTGGTCGGGGCGCAGGGAGAACTGCCGAGGCTTCTTCAGGTCCACGGCGCTGGCGTGCGCCGACTGCAGCGTCTCCACGAAGTACGCGGCCGGCTCGGGGATCATGAAGTCGAACATGGTGCGCAGGCCGTAGTTGTACATCTGGGCCTCGTAGACCTTGTTGACCCACTGGTACACCCCGGAGATGTTGTTCAGGCCGTTCCGGTTGTCCAGGCCATGGCTGTTCTTCTCCGTCACCTCGGTGGTGACGCGCAGCGAGGTGCGCTCCAGGACCCGCTCGGAGATCCGGTTGGCGCTGCGCTGCGTCACGTCCTGTGCGAACACCGCGGCCGACTTGGTGGCCTCCTCCTTGTTCCGGGACTGCGACCCCTCGGCGGAGGCGGTGAACTCGATCGTGGGACCGTACTTGCCCGAGACCGTCAGACCCGCCTTGAGCTGCGCGTCCTCCTTGATGACCGTGCTGGCCTCGCGCGTCATCTCATAGCGGTCGGTGGACTCCAGCTCCCGCTCCTCGGTGGTGGTGACCTCCGACTCGCTGACGGTGATCTGCTCAGTCTCCTGGCGGCGGGTGTGCTCCCGCTGCTTGCTCTCGCCCCGCAGCACGTTCTCGATGTGCGCGATGTCCGCGCCCTCGTACCCGACCAACTGCTGGCGGACCAGGATCAGGTCGGCGACCCCGGAGGGGGCCACCGTGCCGCGGCTGCGCGGTACGCGGTCGTCCTCCAGGGGGATCTGCTCCGGCGGCGGTGTCGTACCGACGACCAGGGCCGTCCACGGGGAGGGCAAGGGGGTGGAGACGGTGACGAGGGTGTCGCCCACGCGTTTCACGCTGAGCCTGGTGGGCCGGCCCACCAGGGTCTCCAGTTCGCCGCCGATCACGTCCTGTTCGTCCCTGAGCGTGTCCACGATGCGGTCCAGCGGCTGACCCACCGGGCTGATCCCCCGATCGGTTAGCACGGTCTTGGTGCCGGGACTGAGCTTGTCGGCCGCCGCCTGGTTCAGCCGGAAACCGAGGTCGGACAGGGCGGACGGCTTGAAGGGCGGGGTGCCGGAGAGCAGATCGGGGCGGGCGCCGAAGAGCTGGCCTGCGAGGTGGGCCGCTCCCTCCACGGGCAGAGGGGGCGGGGTCGGAGGGTCACCCTCACCGGCCGTGGCGGCGTCCGGCGCATCGCCGGAGGCCGGAGTCGGCCCCGTGTCGCCGTCCGTACGGGGCTCCGCACCGGTGCCCGCCGGGTCCGGGCCGTCGGCCGCACGCGCCCCGTTCCCGGAAGCATCGGCTGATGCCGCCGGGGGCACGGGCCCGCCGAGCGCCCGCAGATTGGCCTCGCCGAGCTTGCTGTGGAAGTGCACCTGCCGGGTCAGCGCGGCCGCCGGCTGGAACTCCTCCGGGGGTACGGTGCCCGCGCCCTGGGTCTGCTGGGTGGACTGCAGGTGCTCGCCGCCGAGTCCGGTCAGCTCGCCCACCGCCTCCCGCAGCCGTCGGTGGGTGGTCAGCAGTGTGGCGGCGCGCTCGCGGCGGGCCGCGGCAGCCTGGGCCTCCCGCTCCCGCTGCCGCTGCTCGGCCGCCTTGGTGGACAGCTCGGGTTCCAGCCCGGTGGGTCGCGGCAACCGCAGGGGACGACGCAGGGTGCGATGGGCGTCGTCCGCCTTCGCGGGGAAGGACGTGTCGGTCGCCAGCCGGGCGATCAGGTCCAGGTGGCGCAGCTGCTCGGTGAGGGCGGCCAGCGGCCGGCCGTGTTCCCCCGGCAGGTACTTGATGGCCAGCAGGCTGTCCCGAAGCTTGGCGACGGCGTCCAGGTAGGGCTGGGACGCGACGAGGACGGACGGCTCGGAGCCGTAGGTGTCGCGTACGGCCTTCACCACCGCCGTACGCAACGCGCCGGGCTGGCTGGGCGGAGCCGCCAGCACCCGACCGAGCGTGGCCGTGAAGGCGGCTGTCTGCGCGGCCAGCGGAGTGCGCGACGGATCACCGACGAACCCGGCCGACGCCACGAACTGCGTCGCGGCCTTGCGTGCCTCGACACGCGGCTTCTCGGAGGTGGCCGCGGAGGCCAACGCGTTCTGGAATGCGGACTGTTGAGAGAGGTCGATGCTCGGGCGGTCCCCGTCCTGACTCACCGCGGGACGGACCAATGACATACGGAACAACGGTTCCACGAAGCCCCCTTGAAAGTGTGTAGGCAAGAACTCGTCTCAAGGCAGCCCTGCGCACCAGCCACACATCGACAGCAAGTTCTGATATGTCGAAGACAGCGTTGCGACACACTCGAAACCCAGGCAACTCTTGTTCCGCTGAGCGGAACACGCAGCCCGCCAGCACCAGGGCCGCCATCATGCGCAGACGACTTCAGCCGTCGGGCGCTGCGCGGGGCTCGCCCGGCGATACCGAGCCGGGCAGCCGCCATCGAGTCCCGACGCTTCAGGATGAGGCTCCTCAACTGGCGAGGGCGGGCAAGCTCCAGGGCCTGGCGGCTGTGCCCGGGTACGGACGCTGGCACTGACCAGCGCGGGCCAGTCGGCACTCTTGCGTCAGGTGCTGACGGTGTGCGCCATAGGGCTGGCCAGTCAGCAGACGTCCCTCCAGGAAGGGATCGGTGAGCCCGAGGGCCCCCGGTACGGCAGTGAGCTTGTCGCCGTTTGATAGCTGAAAAAGCTTGGCCGCCCGGAGCCCTTCCCCACTCGCCCGGACCGTCGTCGAGGCGGCGGAAGCCCAGCACACCGCACTGCCCGGAGAGAAGTTGGCCATGGACATGGTGGCCCGGATCGCGACTGGCATGCTGGACCTGGACGCGGAGTTCGCCGAACTCGATGCGCTCATCAAGGCCCGCTTTCACGACCTTCCGCACGCCAAGGTGATCGAGACCCTGCCCGGCATGGGGCCCCGCCTCGGGGCCGAGTTCAGCGCCGCCACCGGCGGAGACCTGACGGCGTTCGGCACCCCGGCCGGCTGGCGGGCTTCGCCGGACTGGCCCCGGTCCCACACGATTCCGGCCGCCTTCGCGGCAACCTGCACCGGCCCCGCCACTACCATCGCGGCCTGTTGCGAGCCTGCTGCCTCGCCGCGATGGCCAACCAGCGCTGCTGCCCCGTCTCCCAGTATTACTGCCAGCGCAAACACAACGAAGGGAAAGCCATGTCCCAGGCGACATGGCCTGCATCACGGTGTCGAGAAGAGCGCGCGCTTCAAGGGGATTGCCGCAGCAGTACCAGTGCACGTTGCCCCACTCGTAGTCGTGCCACAGCTCGCGCTCGGGACGACGAACGTAGTCCTTCCACAAGCGCACGGCTGCGCTGACGCCGCCCGGCTGGAGATAGTTTCGGGTGCGTTCAAGACAGCAGATCTCGGACAGCGCACGCGAGGACAGACCGTCGATGACGGGGGTCGCGCCTGGTACGCGGTGGCGGCGGGAGATGCCGGCTCGGATGTGTCCTGGCCGTCTACGCGGCATGGACCTTTCGGTTCGTCGTCATGCCGTACATGGCGCCATGACGCCGCGCCGAATGACGGGACGCCGAAGACTTCACCGACTACGGCCTACACCCGCAACACATAGCCGCACTCCGCGCCTGGGCACTGCCCTGGGCCGACGACCTCGACACCCGGCCGCTCGCCGAGGACGGCGCTGATGAGGACTGACTGACGCACGCCCTCCCACGTGTGGCCCATCGCGATCTCGAGGGACACAGGGCTGGAGAGCGTCGGTGCAACCCCTTCTATCTGTGTGACCACCGTCTGACGGGCCTGGACGGCTGCGCGCGGCGACGCGTGCGATGGCCGCCGGAGACGTGTATGCGCCCCGGGCAGGGTGGTCCCGGCGCGGGGTGCCCGCGCCGGGCTGGCAGACAAGGACCTCCAGGTGCCGGGGGTGGGGAGCTTCCGTCGGTGAGCGTCCCGGAACGTGTCGTGGACGCGCTGCCGGATCCGTGACCGTCCGCGCGCCGACCGGCGCACCTTGATAGAGCTTCTCCGCGTTCCCGGGGGCGGGTGGCGTGGAGAGATCCCCTTCTGGCTCGGAGGGGGTGACCGCAGAAGGCTGGGATTTTCACCGGGCTATGCAGGCTGTCCTGGCCCCGCTCGCACTCCGGGGGAAATCACCCTCGAGTGCGGCGCTGCGGCCGCGGTCTCGGATGCATGCGGCGTTGCTCTGATTCTGCTGCCGCGAAGGGGCCGTCACGTCAGCACACCCACAGAAGTCACGGTCTGGTGCTGGCGCGACGGGCCCCAAGGTGTCCGGTCTCGCGGGAAGGGTGCCTCGCGGGCCCGGACACCGCCCCAGGGAGAGCGCCGTCACGGTGCTCAATGCTCCTGTCGCACGCGTGCATCCTGCACGCGTGCGACGGGCCCCAGGGCCCGATGGGCCGGCACGTGACTACACGGAAGCGCTGGCGTGGTGGCTCCTACACCCAAGGAGGGAACCCGGTGACGATGAAAGACCTCCACCAGACTCCCGGGTGGAAGGGAGCGGCGTACGCCCTCTGTGAGGGCTCGGTACCGCCTTCCACACGGCCCGAGCGGGCGAAGGGGGCGGCGGTTGATGACGAAGTCGGGTTCGCATCCGGCGTCAGCATCGTGGGCGTCGTCGTCGATGTCGTGGACGACTGACAGCGAGCGGCCCCTGTAGGCCGCGCCGAAGCTCCCGGCCAGGGACGTCACATTCTCAGGCCGGGGACTGGGGCCAGTGAGCCTGGCCCCAGTCATGAACTCCCGTCAGCGACGGCCCGGGGAGAGGCCTAGTCGCTGACGGGTCAGGGCAGCCGCGGCCCCCCGTTCGTGCTGCCCACCCCCGCCCCGGGCTTGTCCCGGCCAGATCCGCCCGGGGCGGGCCCCGGGGGCAGCTGCTGGCTTGCACCGCTGCCCCGGCTTTGAACACCGGCCACGCCCTTCGGGGGGGGTGGTGTGGCGGGCCCACACGTCGTCGCTACCGCAGGCGCCCCTGCCCATGGGGCATCGCGGTGGCGGCGGCCGGTGCGGCGTCGTGGGGGCGCCGCCCACCCCCGCCTCTGCGTGCGGCCTCCACAACCACGCGCAGTAGCGGGAATCCCGGGAGCGGGGAACCCGCTGGCCCCGCTCCCGGGCCCCTCTCTCCCGCCGCGTCCGCATCCTCAACCCCCGCTGGTGCGGGCGCGGCGGGTCCCTTGCCGAGGAAGGAGCGGACCGTGCTCGGAAGGCTGATCATCTTGGCGGGCGTCGCCGTGGCGGTGTCGCTCGTGATCCTTCGCTCCGGCCTCTCCTGACCGCCGTCATGCGCTATGCCTACCCGAGGATGCCCCAGATTCATGATCTTGCTCAAGAAGCCTCTGCTGCTTCCGGTTCCCCGCACGGTTCCGCAGGTCTCGTGTCCGGTCTGCGGCGAGGGGATCGCCCGCTGCCGGTTCCTGCGGGCGCTGCCGCAACTCGTCGTACTGCTCCTGCTCGCAGGGGGCGATGCCCGAACTGCAATCAGTGGCGGCCGCCGGCCTGCCCCTGCCAGGCGGCCGCCCCCGACGGAGCGGCAGCGATCGCGCTTCGTCCGCCCTCGTAGGTACGCAGGCCCCCATGCTCAGCGTTGTGGTGATCGCATCCGTGCGGCGCCCGAACGCCGGGGGCGTGTGGTGGTGCAACACTGCATCGGCCCCGGCCCCTGTCCGGCCACGGTGGTGGGCAGTCCAGATGCTCACGATCCGCAGCACCCCGGACAGCGAACTGCCGGGGCCCTGCCCCCGGCACAGCCCCGAGCCGCCTCCCCCTACGTCTTCCTGCTCACTGGAGGAACACTGAAAGCCGTCCCCTGCCCCGTCGTGGCCGTCCTCGGCCCGCCCGGCGCGGGCAAGACCACCCTGACCCGCGTGCTGGCCGCCGCACTCAGCGCGGAGGTCTGCCGGGTCCGCGAAGCCGCCCACCAAGCAGCGCCCACGGACCCGCTGGTCGCTGCCCAGTACGGATCCGCTGGGCTGGATCCCGAACCTGATCGCGGACGCCCTGGTTCGCGACGCACTTGATGCCACCGCGGACCGGCCCCTGATCCTGGAAGGCTTCCCCGGCAACAGGAAGCAGGCCGCCGCGGTGCACGTGATGAGCCGCTCCCGCAGCCGCCCTCTCACCGTGGTCGAGCTCACCGCCCACCCCGACACGCTCGCCGAGCGCCCGGCCACCCGCCGCGTCTGCACCGGCTGCGACCCGGACCCCGACGACCCGCGCCACCCGGCGCAGGTCGAGCCCACGAGGCCGGACCGGTGCGGCGCCTGCGGCACGGAACTGACTCGGCGCGGCAGCGACGAGGGAGAGAAGGCCGCAGCCCGCCTGGCCCGCTACGAGGACTGTGCCGGGCGTCCAGTCCGCCCTCGACGGTGTGCCGGGCCTGCGCTGGCACCGCATCGACACCGATTCCCGGTCCGCGGTTACCGTCTCCTGCACGGTTGGCTCGTTGTGTCGCCACGGATAATCCGGCCGCTGGGATGTAAGCGGCGTGCCGCCCCGGCGTCGGCCCTGCAGGACGTTGTGAGGGGCGCATGAGCGGTATCGCGTCGGGCCCCGAGGGCGGTCAGCAGGCTCTGCCGCGATAGGGCCGGGATTTGCTGCAGATTCAGGCCGTTCAGGGGGCGCCTGTCTGGGGCGTGTGAGGACCGGCGTCACGTCTGGCGCACGCCACGCGCCGTGTCCATGCGCCTTCCGGTTTGCTCTGTGCGGGCCAAGTTGGGAGGGGAGGAACCGTCCGTAGCGCTCTCGCACAGGCGGTTCCACGGCCGTGTCTGTGGATGGTGAGGTGGGGAGATGCCAGGCGAGGTGGTGACGGGATCGGGGCGGCTGGTTGTGCTGATGGGTGGTCCGCCGGAGCTCCCGCGCCTGTACCGGCTTGCGGACGGTCATGTTGATGTGTCACGGGTGGTGGTGGCCTTCTACGGGCGGCATCAGCGGTTCGAGCCCACGGGTGAGACCGAGCTGATTGAGGGGCGGCGGGTGCCGGTGTTCCGGTTCGCCTACAGCACAGCCATAGCAGAGTAGGACGGGGGCGTCGTGTCGGCACTGGGTGCGGAACCGATCGCGGTCACCGGTGTGGGGTGCCGTTTCCCGGGGGGAGTGGAGACGCCGGAGGGGCTGTGGCAGCTGGCGGCGGACGGTCGGCAGACGGTTGGCCCGGTCCCGGCCGACCGTTGGGACGCCCAGAAGCTCGCGCTGTTGCACGACCCGGAGCTGCGGGAACGGGCCGCTGTGGGCTGCTTCCTGGACGGGGACGTCTGGGCCTGGGAACCCGAGGCGCTGTCGGTTGCGCCGGCCGAGCGCGAGTGGGTGGATCCGCAGGCCCGGGTGCTGATGGAGACTGCCCGGGAGGCGGTGGAGCACGCCGGACTCCCGGTGGACCAGCTGCGTGCCACCCGCACCGGCGTCTATGTGGGCACGTACGCCCTGGACAACCTCTTCCGTGAGGCCCGCCCGGTGGAGGACGCCCCCAACAGCCCCTATCTCTTCGGGAATTACCATGCCGGTCCCGCGGGTCGGGTGGCGTTCGCGATGGACCTGCGCGGCCCGGTGATGGTGGTGGGCACGCACTGTTCCGCGGGGCTGGTGGCCCTGGACACCGCCTGCGGGGCGCTGGCCCTGGGGCAGTGCGATGCAGCGCTGGCTGGTGGTGTGCTGCTGATGCTGGCGCCGCAGACCCACTATTTCGAGGCGCCGCTGCTGCTGTCGCGGCGTGGTGCCTGCCATGCCTTCGATGCCCGGGGCGACGGCTATGTGCGCGGTGAGGGCGCGGGGATGATCCTGCTCAAGCGGCTGACGGATGCTCAGCGGGACGGGGACCGGGTGCTCGCGGTGATCCGGGGCAGCGCGGTCAACAACGATGGCCAGGCCACCCGGCTGACCGCGCCGTCCACCGAGATGCAGCAGGAACTGTTCCGCGAGGCCGTGCGGCGGGCAGGCATCGACCCCGGCGAGGTGGGTCTGGTCGAGGCGCACGGGCCGGGTACGGCGGTGGGTGACCCGATCGAGTACACCTCCATCAACGCCGTGTACGGCAAGGGGCGGGGGCGGTGTGCGCTCGGTTCGGTCAAGACGAACATCGGGCACTGTGAGCCGGTCTCCGGGATCGCTGGGCTGATCAAGACGGTGGAGTGCCTGCGTCGCGGGGTGATCCCGCCCAACCAGAATTTCCGCTCGTGGAACCCGGGCATCGACCGGGACGCGGGCTCGCGGCTGTTCGTGCCGACCGAGCTGACCGAGTGGCCGGTAGACGGCGTGCCACGGCGAGCCGCGGTGTGCTCGTACGGGGTGAGCGGCACCAATGCGCACGTGGTGCTGGAGCAGGCGCCGGCGCCGCGCCGCAGGCGTGCACGGAAGGCCGCCCGGCACGCCGCGGACGGGCCGCGGCTGTTCCTGCTGTCGGCGGACTCGGCCGGGGCGCTCGCCGACTCGGCCAGGCGGCTGGCCGCCTGGCTGGAGGGCCCGGGTGCGCAGGCGGATCTGGGCGATGTGGCGCACACCCTGGCCATGCGCCGCCGCCATGCGGAACACCGGCTCGGCATCGTCGCCGCGGACACGGTGCAGCTACGGGCGCGCGCCCGGGCCTTCGCCGGGGAGGATGAAACGGACGGGGTGGCCAGCGGTGTGCCGCTGCTGGCGCCCGGGCATCCGGGGCCGGTGTTCGTGTTCACGGGGCAGGGCTCGCAGTATCCCGGGATGTGCCGGGAACTCCTGGCGAGCGAGCCGGCGTTCGCCGCCGCCGTTGATGAGCTGGAGGCGCTGATCTTCGCCGAGTCGGGGTTCTCCCTGCGGTCCATGATCGAGGAGCCGGAGGGGCCGGTCGGCGTCGACCGAATTCAGCCCGCCCTGTTCGGGGTGCAGGTGGCATTGGCGGAACTGTGGCGTTCCTGGGGCTTGGAACCAGCTGCGGTGATCGGGCAGTCGCTCGGCGAGGTGGCGGCGTCGGTGGTCGCCGGGGTGCTCTCGCGTGAGGACGGGGCGAAGGTGATCTGCCGCCGGGCGGCCCTGCTGGCGCGGATCGCCCATGGTGCGATGGCCTCGGTGCTGCTCAGCGCCGAGGAGACCCGGGCGGCGCTGGAGTCGGCCGGGGCCGACGGCGTCGACCTGGGGGTGCTCACCGCACCTCGCACCACGGTGATCTCCGGCGACGCGGCGCAGGTCCGCGCCCTGGTCGAGCACTGGAACGAGACCGGCACCGTGGCCCGGATGGTCGACGTGAACGTGGCCTCGCACTCCTCGCAGGTCGACCCGGTCATCGATGATCTGCACGCCGTGCTGTCCGAGTTGCCTGACGCCCTGCCCGGTGACATCCGCTTCTACTCCACGGTCAGCGAGGACCCGCGCGGCCCCGGTCCGCTGAATGCCTCCTACTGGGTGCGCAACCAGCGCGACACCGTGCACTTTCAGCGGGCGGTGACCGCCGCCCTCGCCGACGGGCACCGGCTCTTCGTCGAGTGCACTGCGCACCCGCTCGCCGCCCGGCCGATCCACGAGATCGCCCGTCAGACGGGTGTCGACGACGTCGTCACGGTCGGCTCACTGCGCCGCGGTGCAGCGGATCAGGAGGCGTTTCTCACTCATCTGGCCACAGCCCACGCGGCTGGATGCGGCGCTCTCGACCTCGCCAGCCGCTACGGGGACGGACAGCTGGTGGACCTGCCCACCACCGCCTGGAACCGCACCCGACATGGTGGCACCGCCGCCCCGTACACCCTCGTCGCGCCGCATTTCCCGGCAGCCGGCCAGCATCCGCTGCTCGGCGGCCACGTGCACGACCCCGACCGGCCCGGCCGTCATCTGTGGCAGACCCCGCTGGGCCCCCGTCGGCTGCCCTGGCTTGCCGACCACAAGGTGGCGGGCCTCCCCGTGCTGCCGGGCACCGGATTCGCCGAGATGATCCTGGCCGCCGCCGAGGTGCTGGACGCCGGCCCCGTCCTGCTCACCGGACTGCGTATCGAGGCGCCACTGGTCCTTGACCCTGAGCCCGAGGTCACCACCCACCTCACCGTCGACGGCGACCAGTGGCGTGCCGAGGTCCTCACCCGCACCGCCGACGGCACCGTGATCCATGCCCATGCAGCCGTACAGGCGCTTGCCACGTCCGCCCCGGCCCCCTGCCCGGACGCCGTGCACCGGCCCACCGGCGACTGGCGCGACACCGCCCCGGCCGCTCTGTACCGGCACTTCCGGGAACGGCACGACGTCCACCACGGCCCCGCCTTCGCGGCCATCGACCGCATCCGGCTCCGTCCCGAGCGCGGCGGCGCGCTGTCGGCGGTCCGGATCGCCGACAGCGCGCGCGTCTCCGCCGCCGCGATGCGCCTGCACCCGGCGCTGGCCGACGAGTTCGTACAGACCGCCGTCGCCGCCTGGCTGGACACCTGCGCCACCAGCCCCGGCCCAGTGGTGGTTGCCGGGTTCGACGAGATCCGGATCTACGGGCCCACCGGCCACGCCCGGCACGCTTCCGTCACCCTGCACCACGCCGACGACCTCACCTGCACCGCCTCCGGCACCCTGGCCACCGACGACGGCACCGTCGTCGCCGAACTGCGCGGCCTGCGCCTGACCAACATCACCCCGCCCGAACAGCGCTACACCGACCGCCTCGCCCACCTCACCTGGACCCCCGCGCCGCCGCCCACGCTGGAGCGGACCACCGCCCAGCAGTGGCTGGTTGTGGCCCCACAGGACACTCTGTGGAGCGAGCGCCTGCACCTCATGCTCAGCAAGCATGCCGCAGGCAGCCACCTGCTCAGCTGGCCCTGTGGCCGCCCGCTCGACCCGGAACAGCTCACCAAGACCCTGGACGACGACAGCCGGCCCTCGCCCAGCCATGTGCTGCTCGCCCTCAACGGCGAGGACACACAGGCCGCCGCGGACGGTGGCCGCGCCGCCGTACTCCGCGTGCTGACCGTGCTCCGCACGCTGGCCGCCCGCCCGACGCCGCCCCGCCTGTGGGTGCTGTGCCGGGCGGACCAGCCGCTGGCCGCCGCCGGAGTCCGCGGGCTGCTGCGCACCGCCGCCTTCGAACACCCCGAGCTGAAACCCAGCAGCCTGGAGCTGTCCGGCAGCACCGCCCTGGAGGCCGTTCTGCCAGACCTCTTGAAGGAGCCCACCCCGGTCACCGAAATCTCCTGGCACCACGGCGCGCGCGGCCTCACCCAAGTCCGCCGCGGTCCCGGGCCACGCCACCCGGCGAGTCCGCCCTCCCCGTTGGTCCGCCCCGACGGCGGCTACCTGATCACCGGCGGCCTGGGCGGGCTGGGCCTGCTCACCGCCCGCCGGTTCGCGGAACGCGGCGCCTGCCGCCTCGTCCTGGCCGGCCGCAGCGCGCCCGGCCCGGAGGCCGAACGGGCCCTGGAGGAACTACGCACGGCCACCGGCGCCGCCGTCGAGGTGGTTCTCGGCGACATCGCCGAGGAAGACACCGTCCGCCGGGCGCTCGCCGCGGCCCGCGCCAACGGGGCCATGCTGCGGGGCATCATCCATGCGGCCGGGGTGGTGGAGGACGCCACCCTCACCAACCTCGACACCGCCCTGCTGGACCGGGTCTGGCGCGGTAAGGCCGAGGGCGCCTGGGCACTGCACCGCGCCACCCTCGGCGCGGAGCTGGACCACTTCGTCCTCTACTCCTCCATCGCCTCCCTGATCGGCTCCCCGGGGCAGGGCGCCTACGCGGCCGCTAACGCCTTCCTCGACGCCCTGGTCACCCACCGCCTCGCCCTGGGCCTGCCTGCCACCGGTATCCACTGGGGCGCCTGGTCCCAGGTCGGCCGCGGCCAACACCTCGTCGACCGCGGCTTCGTGATGATCAACCCGGGCGACGGCACGGACGCCTTCGAGCGCATCCTGACCGAAGGGCACCACCAGATCGCCTACTCACCGATCGACGCCGCCGTGTGGACCGCGCCGTACCCGGCCCTCCGCCACTCCACCCTCCTGGCCGAGCTGCTCACCGACGCCCCCGCCGCCGTGGACGATACGTCTCCAGTGCGCGACGCGGTCCTCACGACGGACAACGCCGCCGAACGCCACCAGCTCCTGCAGGACTTCGTCATCGACCAGGTCCGTGAACTGCTCGGCAATACCGCCCGCCACATCGGTGCCCACACCAGCCTGGTCGTTCTGGGCCTGGACTCGCTCGGCGCCGTACAGCTCCAGCAACGCCTCCAGAACGCGCTGCACATCAAGATCAAGCCCGGCGTCATCTGGGTCAACCCCAGTGCCGCGGCCCTGGCCGACGCGCTGCTGGAGGCCATGAAGCTCCCTCCGACGCCGCACGACCACACCCCTGCGCACGACGACCTCACTGTGGAGGGCCGTTGACATGACGGAACACACACTCCGCACCCCCCAGCCCATCCCGGCAACACCGCCTCCCGCAGCGGCCGCCGGCTGGTGGCGCCGCCCGGTCCTGTACTTCGCGGCCGCCGGAATCCTGAGCCCTCTCATGGGGGCCTACGTCATGGTCCGGTGGCTCACCACAGACGGGTTCCACCCCAGGACCGGCGACACTTCCGCCCTCAGCACCGCAGACCAGATCAAGGTTTGGGCCGGGCAGGGCGGAGTCCTCCTCATCGCCGTCGCGCTCATCGTGTGCGCCGTCCTGCACTGCCGACGGCACCGCACCTACACCTTCGAAGCCGCGCTGTGCACCGGCTACGCATCGGTGTTCTGGATGGGGCCGCTGCTGCAGTTCCGGCACCACGGCACGCTCTACAACCCCGCAACGATCCATGTCCCCACGTGGGGACCGCACATCCCCGGATGGAGCAGCCCGGACGCCGCGAGCCAGATAGAACCGCTGTTCGGTGCGGGGGTTGGATTCCTGACCAGCGGCATCTGGCCCGTCGTCACGGCCTTCGCGGTATGGCTGGTCCTCCTGCGCCGACGCCCCCACCTGAGCGGGATCCGCTTCATCCTCGCAGCCGTGGCCGTCGGAGCCGTCGTCGACGTCGTACTGGAATGGCTCTGGATCCTCTCCGGCGTCTGGTCCTACCCCGCCGGGTTCCCCGCCCTCACCCTCGCCGCAGGCGCCTGGTACCAGATGCCCGTCTACTACGCCGTGATCATGGGCCTGCTGTGGGCCACCGTCCCGTACCTGGTCTGGCGTCACTACTCCCAGCACGGCCCCGGATCGACGATCACACGGGGCGTCCACCGGCTCCCCAGCCGCCTGCACACCACGGCCCGGACACTCGCGGGCATCGGCTTCATCAACGTCTGCGCCCTGAGCATCGCCGCCAGCTACTGGCTGGTCAGCCTCATCCCCGGACAGCAATGGCCGGACAGCTTCCCCTTCCCCCTGGTGTGAACGAGCACGCTGCGCACCGCGCGGCCCACAAGTTTCACGACGGCATACCCCATCCGCAGACCGCCACAACCGCCGGGAGTCCGCGATGCCCCGCTCCCCCTCGCCCCGGCGCCAGCACGCCGTCGTGCTCGGCGCCGGCATGGCCGGCCTGCTCGCCGGCCTGGCGCTCGCCGACCACTTCCCCCGCGTCACCATCGTCGACAGCGACAGCCTGCCCGCCGGGCCGCACTCCCGATCCGGCATACCCCAGGGCAACCACGCCCACGGCCTGTTCGTCCAGGGCCTGCGCGTCCTGGAACGCCTGCTGCCCGGCATCAGCAGTGACCTGGTGGCACGCGGCGCGGTCCCCGTTGACATCGGCGCCGACTACGCCTGGGGCACGATCCACGGCTGGGGCAGCCGGTTCACCTCCGGCCACCACGTCCTCGCCGCAAGCCGTGCCCTGTTCGAATGGGCGGTTCGGCAACGCGTCACCGCCCTGCCCCCAGTGTCCCTGCTCCCCCGGCACCGGGCAGAAGGACTCATCGGCACGGCAACAACGGTCACCGGCGTCACTCTGCGCAACACTGACAACCGCCGCGCCGACACCCTGGACGCCGATTTCGTCGTCGATGCCACCGGACGCGGCTCCCGCGCCGCCCACTGGCTCGCGGCCCTCGGCCACCCCCGCCCGCCCACCACGGTCGTAGACCCCCACCTCGCCTACGCCACCAGGACCTACAAGATCCCGTACCCCCCACCGCCCTGGCTCGTTTGCTACCTCATGATGACCGCCCCCGCCACCCGCGGCGGCATCATCTCCCCACTGGAAGGCGGCCGGTGGATCGTCACACTCGGCGGAATCGGCGACGACCAACCCACCAACGCCGAAGCCGACTTCCTCCCCTACGCACGGACCCTGCACCATCCGGCCCTCGCCGACGCCCTCGCCACCGCCACCCCGCTGACGCCCGTCACCACCACTCACACCAGCGCCAACCGCCGTCGGCACATGGAGAACCTCACCACCCAGCCCCGCAACTTCGTCCTGCTCGGCGACGCAGCCTGCTGCTTCAACCCCATCTACGCCCAGGGCATGACCGCCGCCGTCCTCGGAGCCGACCTCCTGCACCACTGCCTCGAACGGCACCACGGCCCAGACGGCCTCGCCGCCGCCTACCACCGGCGACTGGCCACACTCCACGACACCTGCTGGCTGCTCTCCACCACCGCAGACTCACGCTTCCCCACCACCGAAGGCCCCGCCCTGACCCCTACCCAACGGATCCTGGGCCGCTACCTCACCCACGTCATCCGCGCCGGCACCCGCGACCCGCACGTCCAGAAAACCTTCCTCAACGTGGTGAACATGACCTCCCGTCCCTCCGCGCTGCTCACCCCAAGGCTCGTCACTCGGGTCGTGACCGCCCGCCCAGCCCGCCAACAGCCAGGACACAGCTGGCCACCCCCGGCGGGCGCCCCCAGGGGAACAGCCCCCGCACCAGCCAGGGCCACGACCGCCGACAACGCGACCACATACTGGTCACCGCCGCAGACGTGAGCTTGTCCTACTGTTCTAGGTCCTGTCGTCAAATGACGATCTTGGGTGGTGGATCATGGTGGGGTGATACGTCGCCATGAACTGTCCGATGCCGAGTGGGAGTTCGTCCGGCCGCTGCTGCCCGCGTCGTTGCGGGGGCGCAAGCGGTTGGACGACCGGAAGATCCTCAACGGGATCGTGTGGAAGTTTCGCACCGGCACGGCTTGGCGGGACGTGCCCGAGCGGTACGGGGCATGGGCCACGCTGCACACCCGTTTCCGGCGCTGGGCCAAGGACGGCACGTTCGAGCGGATGCTGCACGCCGCCCGGACCAGAGCCGACGCGGCAGGCGACATCGACTGGCTGGTGTCGGTCGACTCCACCATCGTGCGTGCCCACCAGCACGCGGCCGGGGCCCGAAAAGGGGGCCTCGCGCCCCCGGCCTCGGACGCTCCCGAGGCGGCCTGACCAGCAAGATTCATCTCGCCTGCGACGCGTTGGGCCGCCCGCTCTCCTTCACTGTCACCGGCGGGAACACCAATGACTGCATCCAGTTCACCGCCGTGATGGAGGCGATACGGGTGCCGCGCATCGGGCCGGGTCGGCCCCGCGTGCGGCCCACCCATGTCCTGGGCGACAAGGGCTACAGCTCCAAAGCCATCCGCGTCTGGCTGCGACGGCGCGGCATCCGCCACACCATCCCCGAACGGGCCGACCAGATCCGCAACCGGCTCCGCCGCGGCAGCCGGGGCGGGCGACCGCCGACCTTCGACAAGGCGGCCTACCGGCAGCGCAACGTGGTGGAACGGTGCTTCGACCGGCTCAAGCAATGGCGCGGCATCGCCACCCGCTACGACAAGACCGCCGAGTCCTACCAGGCAGCCATCACCCTCGCGTCGCTCCTGATGTGGGCGTGACACTTTCACGACAACCCCTAAAGCCTGTTGCAGAAGGCTGTGAGCTGGGCACCTTCTGGGTATGGCTGGGGTGCTGAGGGCTGAGCGAGAGTGGGTGGAGACGTTCACCGGGCTGCGGTTCGGTGCCTTCCAGCGGCTGCTGAAGGTGGTGCGCGAGCGAGGCGGCAACGGCACCATGAGGGGGCGACCGTGGTGTCTGCCGCTGGGCGAGCGGGTGCTGCTGGTGGCCGTGTACTACCGCACGAACCTCACCATGCGGCAGCTGGCGCCGCTGTTCGGGGTCTCGCCGGCCACTGTGTGCCGAGTGATCCGAAAGCTGGGACCACTGCTGACGCTGGAGCCGGTGACGCCTCCGGCGGACGCAGCGGACCGGCTGTGGATCGTGGACGGCACGTTGATCCCGGTCCGCGACCGCACCATTGCCGCCTCCTCGCGCAACTACCGGTTCTCGGCGAACGTGCAGGTCATCATCGATGCCGACACGCGCCTGGTGGTAGCAACCGCCCGCCCGGCCCCGGGCAACAAAGGCCGACGCCCAGGTGTGGCGGAACTCCGGGCTGGCCCGGCACTGCGAGGGCGTCACCGTGCTGGGCGACGGCGCGTACTTCAACACCGGCCTGGTGGTGCCGCACCGCAAACGCCAGCGGCGCGGTCCGCCACTCCCCCGGGCACCACGTGCCACGGGGCGCACGCCAGCCGCCCGCACTACCGGAAACCCAGGACGGACTCCCCCGCGCCGGTGCCGCCCTCCGCAGCACGGTGATCTTTCAGCCGCCGGCGCAGATCCGCCCGCGGCCTCGGCGCTACAGCCCTTCCCCGGGACCGCACCCGCGGCGCCTGCGGCATGCAGCCTTCCTGGAACGAAGCCGCCGTACGGAACGCGGCGAAGAGCAACCACCGCAAGGCACCCCGCAAGCAGCACCCGCCCTGGGGCGACACTGCTCTGCCGTGCAGTGGCCACGTTTGTGACGGCGACCGGCAGTTAGGCAGAGCGGACCCAGGCCCGGCCCGGGCCTGACAAGGGCCCTCTCACCTGCGGCCCCGCCGGGCGGCTTCAACTGACCCGAATCAGGTGATTGAGGTCCTCATGGCCAGGAAGCTGGGCGCGGGGAAGCCGCTGGCCTCTCCCGTCCGCTGGGCGGTCGCCCTGCCACGGCCCCAGCCACCGGGCCGCTTGATGCCGCTGACGCCCCCACGGTGGGCCTTCCCTGTCCGAACGGCCCAGTCCGTCGGCCCGGCAGGCGGCGGGCGCTGGACCACAACCCAGAGCAGGGCCACGATACCGACCGCGCCCTGGATGGAGGCCCCGGCCAGCTCCCCCGCACCCGGGCTGTCCAACAGCCAGACCAACGGCGTCGAAACGATGCCCGCCGCCGCCAGCACCACGACCGCGATCTTCCGCCCCGCGTCATGCCCCCCCGCACATCCCCCTAACGGACCGCCAGCCCAGCATTCCGCTGCGTCATACGGGATCGCCACCTTGCCGTCAGACCGTCAGCACATACGGGGTTGGTACTGGTGGGCTCGCGTATTTAACCGTCGCCGGTTCTTGGGGGAAGCCAGGGCGATGCTGACTGTATGTAGCTAAGAGTCCGCGCAGATAGGCGCGGTGGTACCCAAACAGCGAGGCGGGTACTGGGCCCTGGCGATCACGGAGGTGCAACACTCTGTGATCATGGATTTGAGTGCCATTCTTAAGTAGACCCCCTCACTCGACGGCCACCGTCGCCTGCCATGCGCCCGGGCGCATGCCGGTCGCCTTCCGGAAGAACACCGAGAAGTTGGACGCGTCGGGGAAGCCGAGCGTGTTGGCGCAGGCGGCCGCGGTGAGGCGGTCGTGTGCGAGGAGCCGTTTGGCTTCCAGGACGATCCGATCGACGATGTACGCCTTCGCGCTGCGGCCGGTGACCTGCTGCACCGCTCTTGAGAGGGTGCGGGGCGCGTATCCCAGTGTCCGGGCGTAGTAGCCGGCGTCGTGATGTTCCCGGTAGTGCGCTTCGACGCTGGACCGGAACAGTCTAAACACCGGATTGATCGACCGTGCTTCGGCGTGCGGGGGCCGGAGCCGGGCGATGAGCGCGGAGAGCAGGATCTCGGGCAGCTCCGTCGAGCTATCCCCTGGTGGGGCGGATGCTTCGAGGAGGAGATGGTTGCGGGCGGTGTCGACGAACGGCCAGTCGGCGTCGGGAATGTTCCAGTGTGCAACCAGGTCCGGGGACCCGACGAGCTCCCGGGTGGCGTGGGTGACCGGCGCGGTCGGCACGAACAGCACGACGTGCCCAGCCACGCCAGCGATGTCATCCCATCGGTGCACAGCTCCAGGAGCGACCCACACCGCGGACCGCTCCTGGAGCGGATGTCGGAGGAAGTCCACGGTGACGGATCCGTGCCCGGCATCGACGACGGCGAGGACGTGGAAGTCGGCACGCTGTGTCCCGCCGTCGTTCAGCTCGCGAAGGCGGTCGAACGTCATGGTTTCGACAGTGGCGGCACGGCGCCCGACGGGCTGGTAGGTCATCTGCCGGATCACAGTCATCTGTCCAGTTTCCACCATCAGGCGACCAGTCATGCCGATGCCCCGGCACAGCGGCAGAGATTCAATGAACACACAGAACAACCGCCCCAGAACACTGATCGAGAGATTCACGATGAACACGACGCAGCAGCCGCTACTGCCCGCTTATGACCACCGGCCGGGGACCGGACCGACCCTGGTGTTTCTGCACTACTGGGGTGGATCCGCCCGCACCTGGGACCTCGTCGTCGACCGCCTGGCGGGACGCGACATGCTCACTGTCGACTTCCGCGGGTGGAGTCGCTCGAGCAACCTGGCCGGCCCTTACACCCTCCGCCAACTCGCCGATGACACGCTCGCCGTGATCGCCGACGCGGGCGTCACCGACTACGTCCTCGTCGGACATTCCATGGGTGGCAAGGTCGCGCAGCTCATCGCGGCGACCCGGCCCGTCGGCCTCCGGGGGATCATCCTCGTCGGTTCCGGTCCGGCGAAGCCCGCCGCAGGGATCACTCCCGAGTACCGGGAAGGCCTTTCCCACGCCTACGACTCCGACGAGTCCGTCGCCGGCGCACGGGATCACATCCTCACCGCGACCGAGCTGCCTGAATCGATCAAGTCGCAGATCGCGACCGACTCGCGGGCCAGCACCGACGCCGCCCGCACGGAGTGGCCGCTGCGCGGCATCGCGGAGGACGTCTGCGAGCACACCCGCATGATCAGCGTCCCCGCCCTCGTCGTCGCCGGGGAGAACGACCATGTCGAGCCCGTCGACGTGCTCGTCAACAACCTGGTGCCCTACCTCTCCGGAGCCGATTTCACGGTGATTCCGAACACGGGTCACCTGATCCCGCTGGAAGCTCCGGCCGACCTCGTCGACGCAATCACGGCATTCGCACCAGCAGCCTGACCATCTGCGCGGCCTGAAAATCGACTTCGTCCCCGATCACCCGCGGGACGCCCCGCCGCGTGACAGTGCGAGGCCTAGGCCCGACCCTCCCGCGTTGATACGCACCCCAGCCAGACCTCTTGCCGCCGCCGACCGGGGCGACAAGCAGGTCGGTCTCATCGCCCGGCGCCGTGCCGAGACACGCTCAGCAGGTGGGGCCCTTGTTCATGGACTACCTGTAGGCCGGTGACGTCGAGGGTCTGCTGTCGCTCTACGAGCCGAGCAGCGACGACTTGACCGCCTCGTGGCCCGGGGACGTCTGCGGACCAAGTTCGAGCCCGCGGCAAGGCCACGTGGCCTCTGACCTGATCGTCGTGGACACCAGCCGACGAGCAGCGCGAGTAGTTCTCCTGCCCAGAGCCGTGACCACGATGCACATCACTCATTGGGGAGACCTGTGCCTGTGCTGCCATCACGGCTGACCGAACCGCTCTGGGACCAATTGGCGTCCCTGCTGCCCGAGCGGCCGGAGTACCACCCGGACCATCCGCTGGGCTGCCACCGCCCGCGCATCAGCGACCGGATCATCTTCGACAAAATGCTGCAACTCCTGCGCTTCGGCTGCTCCTACCAGGCGATCGCCGACACAACCTGCTCGGCCACCACGATCCGCAACCGCCGCAACGAGTGGATACGACTCGGCGTCTTCGCCAGGTTCAAGCAGATCGCGCTGGAGTCCTACGACCGAATCGTCGGCCTCGTCCTCGACCAGATCGCCGTCGACGGCTCGATCACCAAAGCCCCTGGAGGCGGCGAGGTGTCCGGCCGCTCCCCGGTCGACCGCGGCAAACAGGGCCTGAAACGCTCAGGCATGACGGACGGATACGGCATTCCCCTGGGCCGCGTCCTGGCCGGTGCCAACCGCCACGACTCCCCGTTGCTCGCCCCGACCCCGGACCGCCTGGACGACCTGGGGCCGTTACCCGACGACATCACCGTGCACCTGGACGCCGGCTACGACTCGGACAAGACCCGCGCGCTACTCAGCGAACGCGGCCTGCACGGACGCATCGCGCACAAGGGGGAGAAGGCGCCCATCCAAGCCAGCCAGCGTTGGCACGTCGAACGCACCCACGCCTGGCAGAACGCCTTCCACCGCCTCGCCCGCTGCTACGAGCGCCGGCTCACCGTCATTGACGCCTCCTTCGACCTCGCCGACGCCGTCATCACCGTACGTAGCCTGATACGTCAGGCATGGATGACTCACCGCTGGGACGCACGCCCACACCGCAGCCCATGAATACACGCCTATCTGCGCGACCTCTAAAGCAGCTCGGTGGCTCATTGTCTTGCCCAGGCCACTGTGGGTGGTGCCGCCGAGTGTGCTCGGCGGCGTCCCTGCTTTGATGCTCAGTCGTGAGTCACCGCGAGGGTATTGAACGAGATCCAGACGTCAGGAGGCAAGTCGGGCCGACCTGGTATCGGTCTGCGTTCCTCGGTCCATGCGTCGTCGGTGATCTCCGTGGCGACGCGACGCCAGAAGTGCACTGCGGCGATGTTGGAATCCTGAAACGCAACTTCCCACGAGCCTGGGTGCCTGGCCACGATCTCCTGAACGGCGAGCAGTCCGATCCTCGTCCGCCGCGCGCCGCGCACCACGAAAAAGCTGTTCAGCACGCGCGTCGGGACGGTCAAAACTGCGGACGAACACGAACCCAGCAGGGCTGTCACCACTCGTGAGGAGGTACGGCGCCCAGTCGGGCTCAGAGAAGGCCATGTGGAGCCGGTCGCTGCGGAAGGTTCCGTCAGCGTTGGGCAGCAGACCGTCGAACTCCGACATGTCATGGCGGAACATCAGCCATAACCGCTCAACTATGGGGCGGTCGGCGATACCTGCGAGGCGAATGGATACGTCTGGCACGAGACTCCTTTTGCAGAGGTGGTCAACCAGCGAGCTCCGTATGCGCGGATCGGCGATACCGAGGCTCGGGACTGACGTCCATTTGATCAGCGCTGGTCCCCGGAAAAGCGGCCCCAGGGCATGAAAAAAGCCTCCCCGGCGGATGTCGTATCCGGGCCAGGAAGGCTCACTACTGGTGGAGATCTTAGCAGGTGAGTGCGAGAGCCTGTCCTGCACGGAGTACTGGTGGGCTCTCGTATTCAACTGTCGCTGGCTCGCCGAGGAAGCCAGCCTGTTGGTGACCTTGCGTGATCTCCTGGGGCGTATCGGCTCCATGCTCCGCCGGTCTCTCTGATGAGGCGGCTGGTGGTCTTGTCGTGGTAGCCGAGGGCATCCGCGACGACGGGGCCGGGTAGTTCGAGGAGTTGCTGCCGGATGGCGGCGCCGCGGGCAGCGGCGGCCGGGACCCCGACCTCGTTCAGGAGCGCGGACAGATGATCCGGGCGGGACGGCTGGCCGGCTCGGCGGCCCGGGAAAAGCCAGCGGGACGCTGGGTTGGTGGCGATGTTCATGTTGTCGCGGTTCGCTATGTGCTCCAGCAGCAGGGCTGCGACCGGTGCGGGAACGGGTGAGGCGGGTTCCCCGAGCCGTAGTAGCACGCTGTCGCCCTCGCGGATCACGTCGTCGACGCCGAGCCGGACGATGCGGCTCACGGGCTGCGCGTAGAGGAGCACGATGACTCCCGCGACACGCAGACGCATCGGAATCTCCGCGTCGGTCAGCAGTCGGCCAAGGGCATCGAGGCGCTCGTCCTCGCTGAGCGCGGCCCGCCGGGAGACCTTCATCGCGGGGATGGAGAGGGTGCGGCGGCAGCGGCGGCTCTGCATCGCCCAGCTGAGGAAGGCTCGCAGGCAGGTGCGGCCGTGTTCGGTGTTCCCGGACCACCAGGCGTCGATGTCGATCTGGCCGCAGGACGCGAGAGTGCTGTTGCGCTCGCCGAGCCATTGCAGGAATGCGGTCGCGTACTTGATCTGCTCGGCGGCGAACCGTCGGACGCTGGGTGTGATGTGGCTTCGCTCGGCTCGGGCCCGCAGCCGAGGAAGGACACGCCAGGTCGCGAAGAGCTTGATCGTCTTGACGTGCTCGGGGTCGGCGATGCGGGCCAGATGCCCGGGAAGCCAGCGTTGGAAGGAACACAGGTACTTGTCGACCGCGGGCAGGACTCCGCACGTCATCAGGAGTTCTTCCAGGTGAGCGGCGGCCCGCCAGGGCTGGAGCTCGTGGAAGGCGTCGTGGGTCAGCGGGATCTCGCCGAGGCCGAGCCGACGCAGCAACTGCGAGGCGTTTCCCGGCTGGCCGCGGCGCATCTCCAGCCAGGCCAGCCCGCTCCTGGGCTTGTCCATCGCCACCAGCAGGTCGAACAGCGGAACCAGTGCAGGGTGGGAGTGTCCGGCGCCGTCGTCCTCCTGGTCTGACCCGACCGTCAGGGCGTCGCGTGCACACCGGCTTCGGTCAGTGCCGGATAGTCCGTGTAGCCGCGGTGGTCGCCGCGGTAGAAGGTCGCCTGGTCGGCCGGGGCGACGGCGCCGCCGGTGCGGAGCCGTCGCACCAGGTCGGGGTTGGAGATGTACAGGGTGCCGAAGGCCAGGATGTCGGCCAGGCCGTCTTCGATCAGGTGCAGGTCGCCCGGCCCAGCGGGCCAGGATTCGGGGGTCTCGTGCGGGTTGAGCATGAAGACCGACGGCCAGGCGGCGCGCAGGCGCCTGGTGAGCGCCCGGTGACCGGGGAACTCGAAGATGTGGAGGTAGGCCAGGTCACCCCGCAGCTCGGACACCAGGGCCGGGTACAGGTCATCGACGTCGGTCTCGGTGAGGCCGAAGGCGGGGCAGCCGGGTGAGATCCGCAGGGCCAGGCGTCGCGGACCGATCCGGGCGGCCACGGCGTCCACCAGCTCCAGCACGAAGCGGATACGGCCCGCGATGGAGCCGCCGTAGCGGTCGTTGCGGTGGTTGGCGTTGTCGGAGAGGAACTGCTGGATCAAGTAGCCATAGGCGCCGTGCAGTTCCACCCCGTCGAAGCCGGCCCGGATGGCGTTGTGCGCGGCCTGCGCGAAGTCTTCTATCGTTTCCCGCACCTCCGTGATGCTCAGTTCGTGCGGTGCGGGGTAGGGCTTGCGGACGGCGGGCTCGGCGCTGCTGATGCGCACCATCCCGTCGGCCGCCACGGGGGAGGGGGCGACGGGGTGCAGCCCGTCGCCGAGCAGTTCGGGGTGGCTGTTGCGCCCGGCGTGCATCAGCTGGGCGTAGATCCGGCCGTCCGCCGCGTGCACCGCGTCGGTGATCGGGCGCCAGGACCTCACCTGCCGCTCGTCGTGCAGGCCGGGGGTGTCGGTGTATCCCTGGCCCACGCGGCTGGGCTGGAGCGCCTCGGCGATGATCAGGCCCGCCGTGCTGCGCTGCACGTAGTACTCGGTCATCAGCGCCGTGGCGGACAGCCCCTCGCCGTAGGCGCGGCGGCGGGTCAGCGGCGCCATGGCGATGCGGTTGGGCAGCGTCAGCGAGCCCAGGACGATGGGGGCGAAGGCGGTGGTCATGAGGTGCGGTTCCTTTACGGGTGGCAGAGCCGGTGCGGCAGTTGCCAACCCTGACAACCGGCCCGCTCCACGACCAGCCGGCCCGGGAGTTCTGGCGATATCCGATGACAGCGCGTCCGACCGCAGCGTTTTCTTCCTCGCCTTCATGGAACGGTTCGTCACGGAGGCAGGGCGGGGCAGGGGACACGAGCTCTGACACACCGACGAGCAGGGTGTCGGAGGTTCACGGCAGGCTATTTCAGGCGATCCGGCCGGCTCAGGGCCGCTGCCGTGGCATGCGCCGGGCGGGACCGCCCTCCTGCGGGCGGCCGACCTGCTTGATGGTGCGTGTCGCCGGTGCGGTCTCCACCGACCGGATGCCCGGGAGCTGTGCCACCGGGCCGGTCAGGTAGGCGTAGAGCGCCTTGGTGTCGCGGCACTGCACACTGGCGTACAGGTTGGCCGGGCCGGTCGTCGCGGCGGCGAAGCTCACTTCCGGGTGGGCGGCCAGTGCCTCCCCGGCAGCGGACAGCGCGCCCGGTTCCACCATCAGCCACAACGAGGCCAGCGACCGCAGACCAAGCATCGCGGCATCGAAGTCGATGTCGAAGTACACCACCGAGGTACGGCGCAGTTCGGCGAGCCGACGTCGCACCGAGGTCTGCGACCAGCCCGTGACGGCTGCCAGGGCCCGGTAGCCGGCGCGGCCGTCCTCGGCCAGCGCGTCCAGCAGCGCCTGATCCTGGTCCGACAACACCGCGCGGTCGCGGTCCGGGGCCGTGGCGGGCGACGGCAGCACGGCGCACTGCGCGGTGGTGAGCGGGCCGTGCTTGACCAGCGGGCTGACGGCGCCCCCGCAGAACGTGTACAGGACGCAGTGGGCACTGACGCCCGTCAGCCGGGGTGTGCGCGGTAGCTGGGCGAGGGCCGTGGAGGCCGGGCCGATCCGCAGCATGCTCAGGATCTCCGCACCTCCGGACATCTCCAGCACCCAGGAGGTATCCGGTCGGCGGGCCAGAGAGCGCGACAGCGCGCCGGCCGCCTCCGGAGCACACTGCACGCGCACCAACCACACCTCCTGGCCGACCGCTTCGGGCCACGTCGTGCCCCGTACGTGCACCGCACCGCCCGCGCGCAGCGCGCGGTAGCGGCGGGCGACCGTCTGGTCCGACACTCCGAGGATCTCCGCGACGGCGCTGAATGCCACCCGCCCGTCGATCTGGAGCGCCTGCAGCAGCCCCCGGTCGATCTCGTCCAGCCCTACCCCACTCATCACGAACCACCGTCCAAGAAATCTTCCGGGTTGGGCAGCTGTCCCGGAGCGTTGGGCTGCCAGTTGCTTGAACGGGGCTGTCGTCGGGCGGCCGCCCCGCTCATCGGAGTTCAAAGACGTGTGGCCACGCGGATCAGGTCAGCGACTGTGCGAAGGCGGCTGTGCGGCGGCCAGGCGATCACCGTCGTCACGGGCGGAGCGTCCAGGACCGGCACGGCGGCGAGGTCCCGGCGCAGGTCGCCGCCGGCCGACTCGGGAAGGACCACGGTGGTACGGCCGAGCGCGATCAGCTGGAAGACCTGTGTCAGGTTCCGTACCTCTGGGCCCAGCCCTTCCGGGTAGCTGCCGCCGGGACCGGGCCAGCGGGCTACCGGGAGCGTTGGCAATGAGGCGACGTCGGCCATCCGGACCTGGGAGCGGCCGGCGAGCGAGTGTGAGGCCGGCAGGATCGCGACCTGTCCCTCGGTGCGCAGGGTTTCGGTGTCGAGCCCGGCTGCTGAGTCGAAGGGCAGGTGCAGTAGGGCCACGTCGGCTTGCCCGTCCTGCAGCAGCTGCTGATGCTGGTGTGCCTCGCAGAGCAGCAGATCAACGGTGGCTGCGCCGGGTTCGGCGGCGTAGGCGTCGAGCAGTTTCGTCAGCAGCTCGCCTGCGGTGCCGGATTTGACGGCGAGGACGAGGCTGGGATGTGTAGTTGCGGCCCGTTGGGTACGCCGCTCAGCTGCGGTCACCGCGCTGAGGATCGCGCGCGCTTCGTTCAGCAGTACGGCCCCGGCCTCGGTGAGCGTGACCTTGCGGCTGGTGCGTTCCAGCAGTGCGATGCCGAGCCGCCGCTCAAGCTGGGAAATCGTGCGGGACAGCGGCGGCTGAGCTATCCCGAGGCGCTGGGCGGCCTTGCCGAAGTGCAGTTCCTCGGCGACGGCGACGAAGTACCTCAGCTCGCGTATCTCCATGAGCCCAGGCTAGTGACGGCAGCCGGCAGATCAATACCGTTCGGGTATCGCCGCACTACCGAGAGGGTGTTGGTGCCCGGCGGCGGCGCGGGCATGCTCGCTGTCATGAGCGAGAACACGAGCGAGAACATGGTCGCACTGGTCACTGGCGCGAACAAGGGGATCGGGTATGCGATCGCGGCCGGTCTTGGCGCACGGGGCTGGAGCGTCGGTGTCGGCGCCCGGGACGGGCAGCGCAGGGAGGACGCCGTGGCGAAGCTGCGCGCCGCTGGTGCCGATGCGTTCGGCGTACCCCTGGACGTCACCGACGACGGGAGCGTGAGCGCCGCGGTCCAACTGATCGAGGAACGGGCGGGACGCCTCGACGTACTGGTCAACAACGCCGGCGTGGCCGGCAGCTGGCCGGACGAACCCACGACCGTCGACCTGGAGACCGTGCGGCGGCTGGTGGAGACCAACGTCATCGGCGTCATCAGGGTCACCAACGCGATGCTCCCGTTGCTGCACCGCTCCGAGCACCCGCGGATCGTCAACCAGTCCAGCCACGTCGGCTCCATGACCCTGCAGACCACGCCCGGCGTCGACCTCGGAGGGATCAGCGGGGGCTACGCGCCGACCAAGACCTACCTCAACGCCCTCACCATCCAGTACGCCAAGGAGCTGAGCGGCACCGGCATCCTGATCAACAACGCCTGCCCCGGCTACGTGGCCACCGACCTCAACGGATTCAACGGGACCCACACCCCCGAGCAGGGCGCGGCGATCGCCATCCGTCTTGCGACCCTCCCGGACGACGGCCCGACCGGCCAGCAGTTCGACGACAACGAGGTCGTCCCCTGGTGAGCTGGCCTTCGGATACCGAACGACGACGACTCCCTACATCAGTCCGACGGCGGGTGTGAGTAGTCGCGGTACAGGAAATCCCGGTGAGACTCAGCGTGCTCCCCCACCTCCCGCTCTAGCCGACCCGAACACTCCAGCACGCCCCCGCCAGCCTCAGGAGAAAGACCGTGCCCAACGACCGCCAGGAGCTGACGCCCCGCGCCGCCCGTGCCCACCAGTACACGTGCCGTCTGCCGGACGGCATCCACACCGCAGACGAGGACCTGCTCGCCGCGCTCTGCCACCTCTCACCCGCCGAAGCCTCCGACAGTGCAGGCCCTCGTCCGCGCCGGCACGTGGCAGATGACGAACGACAAGAGCAGCGGCCCGCTCTACCGCTTCCGGCCCGCGGCACTCTCGTCACCTGGGCCAGGACGTCTCTCGGGCTGACCGTCAAGACTGTCAGCCGCCCCAAGGTGCGAGTGGCTTCGTGCTGCTGCCGCGCCGGTGGATCGTGGAGCGCTCCCTCGCATGGATCTTGCACGCACGACGGCTGGTCAGAGATTACGAGAGGCTGCCCGTCCATGCGGAAACAATGGTCAACCGTGCGCTCATCATTTTGATGTCCCGCCGCCTCGCCCGGCCCGCGGCCCACCTCACCGCGGCCGCCGTCCGCCCCACAGCGGCTCTCCAGGCGGCGTGAGCGGAGCGGCTTCTGATCTCCCGGTCGGTCTTCTGCTCTCGATCCAGGTGGAGTTGGACGTAATCACCCATCGCAGGCTCCCAGCCCCCGAGCCATGACCGACTGTCCGAGGCAGTTGGAGCCGCATCGCCGACTACGCGGCTCCAGTGGCTACTCTCCTGACGTGAATACCGACTCTTCCTCTGCATCTGATCACTGTTGCGTTTTGCTGGCCGCCTCCGCGGGCGGAGTTGAGGGTCTGGGAACGCTGCTGGGCGGCCTGAGCAGCGAGCTGCCGGCGTTCGTGCTGGTGGTGCAGCACCTGCGCCGCGGCCGCGAGACTAAAATCGTCCCCGTGCTGTCCCGCCGCACCGGCCTCCAGGTCAAACTGGCGCAGGACGGGGAAGAGCCGCGCCTGGGATCGGTGTATATCGCCCCGCCCGACCAGCACCTGTGCGTGCGCACGGCAGGCAAGCTCGCGTTGACACAAGAGGCGCCGGTGAAATTCTCCCGGCCGGCCGCCGACCCGCTCTTCGAATCGGCCGCGAAAGCCTACGGTTCGAAGACCATCGCCTGCGTGCTTACCGGAACCGACGGCGACGGCACCCGAGGCATTACTGCCGTGAAGGCACACGGTGGCACCGTCATCGTGCAGGACCCGGACACCGCCGAGTTCCACGGCATGCCCCGCTCAGCGATCAACACGGGCCTGACCGACCTCGTCCTGCCCCTCAAGGACATCGCACCGACCATCATGCGGCTGGTGCGACGTTGAGGTTACGAACGCCTTCCCCGACACAACCCGCCGCGCTCCTTTGACATGACTGCTTCAGCAGCAGGTTCGCCATCGCCTACCTCGGGCGGGTGCAACTGCACGCTGAGGTCTACCTCCAAGCGTTCCGCACGCTGTCTGCAGCCCTTACTGAGTGTTTCGCCCTGTCCGAATCCGTTACGTGATGGTTCGAGGCGGCTGACAGGACGGCACTGAAGTGAGAGGCGGGCCGCCCGTTCGACGTGAGGCGCCAGAGGGCTGTTTGATCCCGATGCCTCCTGTCTGATCCCAACCCGGGCCTGCTCGGTGGGCTTTGACCGCTGGTCGGGGCGGCGACCGCGCAGCACATCTGAAACATGACCGCCCACAGCGGCTACCCCAGCGACCTGTCCGACGAACGCTGGCAGCTGATCGAGCCGGTGCTCACCGCCTGGCGGGCCGAGCGCCGCAGCCGCGGCCTGGACATCGGCCGTCCGCCCGAGCACGACCTGCGCGCGCTGATGAACGCGATCCTGTACGTGGACCGCACCGGCGTCCCCTGGCGCTACCTGCCGCACGACTTCCCGCCCTGGCCCACGACCTACCACTACTTTGCCTGCTGGCAGCAGGACGGCGTCTTCGCCCAGCTCACCGGGCTGCTGCGGCACCTGGTCCGGGAGGCCGAAGGACGCGACGGCGAACCGTCGGCCTGCGTGCTGGACTCCCAGACGATCAAGACCTCCGCCAACGTACCCCTGGCCGACCAGGGCACCGACGCGGGCAAGCGGATCATTGGCCGTAAACGCCATCTCGGCTGCGACACCCTGGGCCTACTGCTGACCGTGCTGGTCACCGCCGCCAGCGTGTCCGACACCGCGGCCGGCGTGACCCTGCTGTCCCGCATCGCCGCGGCTCATCCGCGCATCCGCAAGGCCTGGGCGGACGCCGGCTACCGCACCACCGCCATCGACCACGGCGCCCGCCTGGGCATCGACGTCCACCCCGCCCAACGCCCGCCGGGCGTCAAGGGGTTCACGGTCATCCCGAGACGCTGGACGATTGAGCGGAGCATCGGCTGGCTCATGCACCACCGCCGACTCGCCCGCGACTACGACCCCCCGGTCTGAAGCCATGATCCACCTCGCCATGATCGACCTCATGGCCCGTCGCATCACCGGCCAAGCCACCCCGAACTGGCGCGGCACCTGACCCGGGATCAAGCACACCTCACAGGGCGAAACACTCAGTAAGGGGGCCGCGCGCGATGCGCGCGGCGCTGTCCCGATCACGCGAGCCCTGCGCGCGGCGTCTCAGCGGCGCCCTGCGCGCGCAGGCCCGTTACACCCCTGGGTGCCCGGCAGCCCAGCGGCCGGCATCTGTCTGCATCGTCGTGCACCTGCGCAAGGAGTTCACGCCATGTCCGCGGCATGTCGCTCCCTTCGCGGGATACGAGACCTCCCCCAAGATCAACACGCCCCTGCGGGCGGCGCTCGACGAAGGTGTCCAAGCGGGTGATCGTGGCCCCACGGCCCGCAGCGCCAGGCGGTCGGAGCCCTGCCGCCATCAGCCCGTTCCAGCCCCCACCAAAGATCGTTTTGCTACAGCGACATTGCAGGTCCTGCCGCAACATTGCGGCCTCGTGGCGAAACCCGCTGAAAGCTGGCGTAGTCACCCACCGCACAACAAGCTGGCGTGCGCCCCCTTCATGGCACCTCGATCCGCACGCCCAGAGAAAGCTCCACCGCACATGTACTCAACCTGTCTCCCCGGCGCCGATCCGGCGCGTCCCGCGCGTGTGGTGAGGGGGCGGTCCGCACCATGCGCTATGTGATGCGCAAGGCGGGCGGCTGGATCCTGATGATCGTGGTCGCTACCAACGCCACTTACTTCCTTGCCAGTTGGTTCCTCGACCCACGATCGAACTTCAAGGAGCTGCGCCCCGCCCCCAGCCAGGAGCAGATCTCCCGGGCCCTCGCCCCGTACAACCTCGACCCCGGCACGCCGCTGGTGGAGCGGTGGTGGCACTGGCTCACGTCGGTGGCCCTCGACTTCGACTGGGGTACGTCACCCACCGGTGTCCCGGTCAACGGCGAGGTGGGCTACCGCGCCCTGGTCAGCGCCGAGTTGGTGATCACGGCGACCGTCCTGTCCGTCGTCATCGGCGTCGCGCTTGCCGTATACACCGCCGCTCGCCAGTACGGTGCGGCCGACCGGATCTCACAGGCCATTTCCATCGCGGTGTTCAACATCCCGGCGTCCGTGGCCGCCCTCGCCGTCGTCTTCGTCGCCATCTGGCTCAACCAGCACGCGGGGCTCGACTTCCTCTACGTCGCCGGGGAGAACTCACCCGACGTCGAGGGACTGCTGCCGACGATCGGCGACCGCCTCCTGCACCTGCTCCTGCCGACGCTCACTCTGACGCTGATGGGCTACGTGGGCTACCACCTGACGCAGCGTTCGCTGCTGCTCGACACGGTCAACGCCGATTTCGTACGTACGGCGCAGGCCACCGGCCTCACCCGCGGCCAGGCCGTCCGCAGGCACGCACTGCGGGCCTCGCTGATCCCGACGGCGGCCTCCGTGGCGTTCAGCGTGCCCGCCGTCTTCACCGGAGCCGTCATCACCGAGACGATCTTCGGCTGGAACGGCATGGGCCGCTATTTCATCCAGACCATCAGCAAGAACGACGTACACGGAGCGGTCGCGACGGCCGCGTTCGCCGCGGTGCTCACCGCGGTCGGTGCGATCCTCGCGGACATCGCCACGGTCTTCCTCGACCCGAGGGTGCGGGTGAGCTGACATGACGGCAACGCTCCACACCGTCGGGGCGCGTCGCGACCTCGGCCGCGGTCGGCTCTATCTGCGCCGCTTCCTGCGCAACCGCCTCGCCGTCGCCGGCGTCGTGATCTTCGCGCTGCTCGTGCTCTTCAGCGTCTTCGGCGGCCTGTTCACCTCCTACGCCCACACCGACGCCGACTTCACCTCCCTCACCCAGCCGCCGAGCGACCTGCACTGGTTCGGCACCAACCAGGGCGGCAACGACATCTACGCCTGCGCGGTGCACGGACTGCGGCGCTCGTTGGTGATCGCCGTGAGCGTGTCCGTCCTGACGATTCTTGTCGCCGCGGTCATCGGTTCGAGCGCCGCGTACTTCGGCGGGCGTGTGGAGCGGCTGACGCTCGGCTTCATCCACTTCCTGCTGATCGTGCCCTCGTTCCTCGTCCTCGCCCTGGTGTCCAACCACCTGGCCGGTGACTGGCGCGTCCTCATCCTCGTCCTCACCGTCTTCGGCTGGATGTCCACTGCCCGGGTCATCTGGTCCGTCTCGACCTCGCTGCGCGAGCGGGACTATGTGACGGCGGCGGAGTTCATGGGTGTGAGCCCGGCACGCATCATCCTGCGCCACATCATTCCCAACCTCGGCTCCCTGCTCATCGTCAACCTGACGCTCGGCGTCGTGTCGACCGTGCTCAGCGAGACCGCGCTGTCGTTCCTGGGCTTCGGCGTCCAGACGCCGGACGTCTCCCTCGGCACGATGCTCGCCGACGGGGCGACCACCGTCACCAGCGCCCCCTGGCTGTTCGCCTTTCCCGCGGGCCTCGTCGTGCTGCTCACCGTGTCGATGACCTTCATCGGCGACGGGTTGCGCGACGCCCTCGACCCCACCTCTGTGACCGGCGCGGCGGGAGGCCGACGATGACCCTCACCACTCCCCTGCGCGACGGGGTCTCCGCCGCCGGTGCCGCTCCCGTGCTCTCCGTTCGGGACCTGCGGGTCTCCTTCCCCTCCGAGACGGGGCGCGTCGAAGCGGTACGCGGCGTCAGCTTCGATGTGCTGCCCGGCCGGACCCTCGGCATCGTCGGCGAGTCCGGCTCGGGCAAGTCGGCCACCGCGATGGGCGTCATGGGCCTGCTGCCACCCACCGCGGACCTGCGCGGCCAGGTCCTGCTCGGCGGTCAGGACCTGATCGGCCTCGACGACCGAGCCCTGTCGCGGGTACGCGGCGACTCCATCGGCATGGTCTTCCAGGACCCCTTGTCCGCGCTCACCCCCATCTTCTCCGTGGGCAGACTGCTCTCCGACGCACTGCGGGTCCACCAGGACCTGTCCAAGAAGGCCGCCTGGGAGCAGGCCGTCGAACTGCTCGACCTCGTCGGCATCCCCGACCCCCGCAGACGGGCCTCGGCCTTCCCGCACGAGTTCTCCGGCGGCATGCGCCAGCGCGTGGTCATCGCCCTGGCGATCGCCAACCGGCCGAGCGTCCTCGTGGCCGACGAACCCACCACGGCGCTCGACGTGACCGTGCAGGCGCAGATCCTCGACGTCCTGCGGCTCGCGCAGAAGGAAACCGGCGCCGGGCTCGTCCTGATCACCCACGGCCTCGGCGTCGTGGCCGGCCACGCGGACGACGTCGCCGTCATGTACGCGGGCCGCTTCGTGGAGAAGACGGACGTGCACGCGCTGTTCCGCCGGCCGACGATGCCGTACACCGCACGCCTCCTGGCCGCGGTGCCGACCGTGGACGGCGGGGCCCGCCGGCCCCTCGTACCCATCGGCGGAGAGCCGCCCGCCCTCTCGGGCCTGCCGGACGGCTGCCCCTTCGCGAACCGCTGCGCCGTCGCGCTCGACGCGTGCCGCTCCGACGAACCGGAGCTGCGCCATGTCACCGGCCACGGAGACGTGGCCTGCCTGCGCGCCGCCGAGATGGCCGAGGGCACCCTTGACCCCACCGGGGGTGTCGCCCCCGTCGACCAGCGGGTGGACACGGAGCGCGCCGCCGGGAGCGGTGACGTGGTGCTGCGCGTCGAGGACCTCGTCAAGACGTTTCCCGTCACCAAGGGCGCGTTCATCAAGCGCCGGGTCGGCACGCTGCACGCGGTCAACCAGGTCAGCTTCGAGCTGCGTACCGGGGAGACGCTGGGCCTGGTCGGCGAGTCGGGCAGCGGCAAGACGACCACGCTGATGGAGATCCTGCGGCTCAAACGGCCCGAGGGCGGTCGCATCGAGATCGCGGGAAGGGAGGTCGGGGCCAAGTCGGGCGTCCATGCCGGTACCGCGGTCGACACTCCCGCCACCCGCTCCGGCGGGCACGTGCGCACCCTGCGGCACGACGTGCAGATCGTCATGCAGGACCCGCTGGGCGCCCTGGACCCGCGCCTGCCCGTCCACCAGCTGCTCGCCGAACCCCTGCGGGCCGTCGGCAGCGACCGCGCCGCGATCCGCTCCCGCGTCCACGAACTGCTGACGCTCGTCGGCCTCGACGCCTCGGTGAGCGACCGCTTCCCCGCCGCGCTCTCGGGAGGCCAGCGCCAGCGCGTCGGCATCGCCCGCGCCCTGGCCACGGGCCCGAAACTGCTCGCCCTCGACGAGCCGCTCTCCGCCCTGGACGTATCGGTACAGGCCGGTGTCATCAACCTCCTGACCCGGCTCAAGCGCGAGCTGGGACTCGCCTACCTCATGGTCGCGCACGACCTCGCCGTGGTCCGTCACGTCTGCGACCGCGTCGCGGTGATGTACCTGGGCCACATCGTCGAGACCGGCGATACGGAGACCCTCTTCTCCGACCCCAAGCACCCCTACACCCAGGCGCTCCTCTCGGCGGTCCCCGTACCTGACCCGCAGCGCGAACGCGCTCGCGAACGCATCGTCCTGAAGGGCGAACAGCCGAGCGCCACGGACCTGCCGCGCGGCTGCGTGTTCATCGACCGCTGCCCCCTGTACCGCCTCGCCGGCGACGACGTCCGGGAGCGCTGCCGCACGGAGCGCCCCGCGCCCAGGCCGGTGCCGGGGCAGCCGGGCCACGAGTACGCCTGCCACGCCGCGTAACCGGCGCCCCTGTTCGGCCCCTTCTGCCGGCCGAGCATCCACTCCCACCTCACGTCACACCATCAACTCAAGGACCCTCTCTCATGCGTGCAAGACTGGCCCTGCCCATCGCTCTGACAGCCGCCATCTCCGTCGCCGCCACCGCGTGTCAGTCCTCGTCCGAGGCCGGCGCCGGCCCGGACGCGAAGACCCCGACCTCCGCCTCGGGAGCCGCTGACTACAACCCGACGCCGTACGACAAGCTCAAGGACGGCGGGACGTACACGACGGCGGGGACCTTCGACGACCAGGGCAACCCGTTCAACGTCAACTCCACGCTGACGGCCACCCGGGTGTGGAGCTGGTACAACGCGAACGCGATCACCTTCTCGCCGACCGGTGAAGTGCAGTACAACCCGGACTACTTCAGCGATGTGAAGGTGTCCGTCAAGGGCGGCACCCAGAAGGTCACGCTCACCCTCAACAAGAAGGCCGCCTTCAACGACGGCACACCGATCGACTGGACCGCGATCAAGGCCACGTGGAAGGCCAACAACGGCTCCGACAAGGCCTACGCGGCCTCGACCACGGAGGGCTACGACCAGATCACCAGCGTCACGCGCGGCAAGGACGACAAGCAGGCCGTCGTCACCTTCCAGGGCGTCTACGCCTCCTGGCCCAGCCTCTTCTCCACGTTCCTGCACCCGAAGGCCGCGAAGGTCGACAACTTCAACAAGGCGTACGTGAAGAAGGCACACCCCGAGTGGGGCGCGGGCCCGTACACCGTCGGCAAGTGGGACACCCACTCGGGCGACATCACCTTCGTCCGCAACGCGAAGTGGTGGGGCAAGAGGGGCAAGCTCGACAAGCGCGTGTATGTGAACCTGGAGTCGACGGCCGCCCTCAACGCCTTCAAGAACGGCCAGCTCGACTACGTCACCCCCGGCGACGCCGAGAGCCTGAAGCAGCTGAAGGGGCTGAAGGGCACCGAGATCCGCAGCGGCGGCAGCCCGTTCGAGTACTCGCTCCGCTTCAACACCAAGTCGCCGGTCCTCGGGGACAAGGCGGTGCGCAAGGCGATCCAGGAGAGCATCGACCGCACGCAGATCGCGAAGATCCAGTTCCAGGGCCTGGACTACAAGGAGCCGCTGCCCGGCTCTGCCTTGTTCTACAGCTTCCAGAAGAGTTACAAGGACAACGTATCGGCCGTGTTGAAGTACGGCCCCGAGCAGGCGAAGAAGGAACTCGACGCGGCGGGCTGGAAGCCCGGGAGCGACGGGATCCGGGAGAAGGACGGCGAGAAGCTGGAGATCGGCTACACGCTTCTGGGCGACGATCCGCTGGGCAAGGCCACCGCCGGCGCCCTCACCGCGATGCTGAAGCCGGTCGGCGTACGCCTCACCATCAAGAAGGCCGCCGACACGGACTTCGCCAGCGTCCTCAACGAGCGGAAGTTCGATCTGATCCTCTCGGGCAACCGCTCCATGGATCCCTTCGGGGCCCGCGCTCTGTGCGAGTTCTACTGCTCGGACCGCGAATCCAACCTCACCGGGGCCGGGTCCCCCGCCCTGGACAAGGAGATCCGCGCCACGGCGGACATCCCCGACCTGGATCAGCAGGCGGCAGCGGCGAACAAGGTCGAGCGGAAGGCCCTGCGGAACTACGCCCTGCTCCCGCTCTTCAGCGGCCCGTCGACGTACAGCGTCAAGAAAGGCCTGGCGAACGTGGGCGCGACCATGTTCTACAGCCCGCTGCCGGAGACGGTGGGCTGGGAGAAGTAGCGCTCCGCGGCGGCCGGGGAACGCCACGGTGGCGTTGTGAACGGCCCGGGCGGCGGCCCGTCCCGCGAGGAAGGCGCAGCTCCTCCTCACGCGGCGGGCCGCCGCGGCCCGGGCATCGGGCGCCTGCCTGGGTGGCTCTCTTCACCTGCTCAGACGTGGCCATAGATCGCCCTTTAGAGGCCTTTAGAGGCTCACGGCAAACGGCTCCGGCCGAGCGTTCCCCGTTGCCGCCGAAGCAGCCTACTTGCATTTTTCCTGAAATGACCAAGTCGCGGCCGCCGGGGAGGGAAAGGCGCCGCGCGGGCGGTCACTCGGCGGGGAGCCAGCCCTGTTGGACCGCCCGGACGCCCGCTGCGAAGCGGCTCGCCGCGCCGAGGCGTTCCATGAGGTCGGCCGTGATGCGGCGGGCCGTGCGTGAGGAGACGCCGAGGCGCTTGCCCACGGCCTCGTCGGTGAAGCCGTTCGCCAGGAGCCGCAGCACTTCGGCCTCCTGCGCGGCGAGGCCACTGGCGTCGGCGCCGGGCCCCGCGGCGAGGGGGCTCGCGGTGGCCCAGACGGCCTCGAAGAGGGCCACTCCGGCGGCCACGAACCCTTCGCCCCGGGTCACGATCGCTCCGGCCCGGGCGTCCGACATCCGCACCGGGAGCACAGCCAGGCGGCGGTCGAACACGATCATCCGGATGGGCAGTCCCGCCGCGGTGCGCACCTCCGCGCCCTGCGCGTGCAGCCAGCCGATGTGGTCCAGCGTGGGCTGGTGCTTCAGGCCGCTCTCCACGTAGACGGTGCGCACCCGCACGCCGCGGCCGAGCAGGGCCGCGTTGGGTTCCCTGCTGGCGGCCAGGTCCTCCGCGGAGTGCGCCCCGCCCGGCGCGAAGGTCATGATTTCTTGCACGGTCTCGGACGCCAGCGCGGCAAGCCGTTGCTGGATTTCCCTCGCGTCGTGCAGCCGCTCGAATTCAGGGTCGTCCACGGCGGGAATGAGATCGGAGCATTCGGCGATCAGCCGCGTCGCCGCCACCCGGGATTCTTCCAGTTTCTGCTGGGCGGCGGCCAGTTCCGCCTTTCGCCGGGCCAGGATCATTCCCATGGCCACCTGGGGGCTCAGCGCCCTGAAGCCCTCCCCGTCCCCCTGGGTGAGGGCGAGGGCGCTCAGAGTGCACAAGGCCGTCTCCACCTCGGCTTCTTCGGCGCCGATCAGTGCAGCGAGACCGGCGATCGGCTCTCCCGGATGGGCCACCATGGCCCTGTACAGAGATTCCGCGAGAGGATCCATCCCCAAGGTGTTCAGCATGTCGGGCCTTTCAAGTTCACTGCAGGCGCCCCCGCGCGCTGTTATCGCGCCTCGCCCCGTTTTTGATCTTGTGGGGGACCCAAGCATTGAAGTTGATCACCAGACCGGCGTCAACGCGTCACGAATCGGCTTCACGACGCGTTAAAAATGCCGACACACTGAACCCCGGCCGCGGGGGCTACCGCGTCACGATCTGGACCAAATGATCCCTGAACTGGCGCAGCGTCGGATGGTTCGTGAGCGCCGTGAGCGGGATGCGCTGCCCGAAGTCCCGGCCCAGTTGCAGGATGAGCTGGCTGGCCGCGATGGAGGTGCCGCCCAGCTCGAAGAAGGTGTAGTCCTCCAGTTCCTCGTCCTGCTGGAGGACGGCCATCCAGCGGGCGGTCACGGTCTGTGCGACATCGGGGAGGGCGGGCGAAGGGACAGCGGTCACGGTGGCTCCAGGGGCGGTCTGGGTGGGGTCGGGAGGGAGAGGGGCGCAGCAGGAAGAGGGGTGCGGCAGGGAAAGGGAAGCTCGGCTTCAGCCGAAGGCCAGGTCCTCGGAGATCTTTCGTGCCGCGTTGAGGCCGCTGGCCGCCGCCCCCGTCCACGCGAAGTACGGCGAAGAGGGGTTGCTCTTTCCCGTGTTGTAGACGCGGGGGTGCGAGGTCTGGCCGAACAGGGTGGTCCGCGGGAACCCGTGCGGGTTCAACTCAAGTCCCAGTGCGAGCGGCAAGGTCTGGTTGGGCCGCTGGATCGCGGTGTCGAGGACCACGGCACCCGCGGTGACCTCCTGGCCCGCGTCGGTGACGAGCAACAGCTCACCGGTCGGCAGCCGGTCGGCGGTGCGCACCGTGCCGACGATCAGTTCCCCGCCGACCGCCGTCAGGCGCTCGGCGAGCGGGTGGCCCGCGGCGGCCGGGTCGGACACCACGGCGGTGAGCCGGCCCGCGTACTGGCGGCAGAGCAGGGCGTGTTGGAGGGTCTCCTCCCCGGTGCCCACGGCCACGAAGTCGGCACCGTCGTGTTCGAGGGTGTGGCAGTAGGGGCAGTCGAAGACCGTTTTGCCCCACTGGCCTTCGGGGAGCCACGGGGGCAGTTCGGTGACGGGGCCGGTGGCGAGCAGCAGCCGTCCGGCCGTGTGCGACCCGGAGGCCTTGGTGTCGACGGTCACCGACTCCTGCGTGGCACGGGCGGCGACGGCTTCGTCCCAGACGAACTCGACGCCGTACGCGGCCGCGTCGGCCTCCATCTTGCGGTACAGCTCCGCGGGCGAGGTGCCGTGCGCGTAGGGGATGTTGTTGACCCGGTCGGCGGGTGAGTTCCGCCGGTCCTTGCGCGACACGACGAGGACGCGCCGCTTCTGCCGTCCGAGCATGACCGCGGCGGAGAGTCCGGCGGCTCCGGCGCCCGCCACGAGCACGTCGTACGGGGCGTCCTGATGGGGCATGGCTTCCTCCAGAAGGGTAGGGGTCGGGGCGGGTCAGGGCTGCGGCGCGGGGGCCCGTTCGAAGAGCCGGGCGAGCGACTTGCGGTCGACCTTCCCGGTCGGGCCCACGGGCAGCGCCGTCGCCGCGTGGATCTTGCCCGGCAGCATGTACTCAGGCAGTTCGTCGGCGAGGAGCCGCAGGATGTCCCTGCCGCTCTCGGGCGCGGCCATGCGCAAGGCAAGGGCGAGGGCCGGGTCCCGGGGGTCGCCACAGGTCACCGCGACGGCCTCGTCCACGCCCGGCAGGCGCCTCGCGGCCTGCTCCACCTCGCCCAGCTCGACGCGGAAGCCGCGCACCTTGACCTGCGAGTCGAGCCGCCCGAGGAACTCCACCCAGCCGGCCTCGGTCCACCGGGCCCGGTCGCCGGTGCGGTACATCCGCTCGTCCGCCCCGGCCGCCCACGGGTCGGGCAGGAAGCGGGCCTCGGTCAGGGCCGGGTCGTTGACGTAGCCCGCGGTGACGCAGTCCCCCGCGATGAACAGCTCGCCCGCCTCGCCCACGTGGCAGGGGGTCAGGTCGGGCCCGAGTACGTAGTAGCGGGAGTTCTGCATGGGGTGGCCGTAGGGGATGCTGCTCCAGGCGGGGTCGACGCGGTCCACGACGAAGTCGTTCGACCAGACGCACGCCTCCGTGGCGCCGCCGAGCGCCACGAGCACGGCGCCGGGGAACTCGCGCTTCAGCGCCGGTGCCGTGTCGAGGGGCACCCAGTCACCGCTCAGGAAGACGCGGCGCAGCTTGCCGCGGTCGCCCCGGTCGGACTCCGCGGCGAAGAGCAGGACCAGCGTGAACGCGGCCGGAGCGGAGTTCCACAGGGTCACGCCGTGGTCGAGGAGCGCGTCGCTGACGGCGTACGGGTCGGCGAGTTCGGCGGCGGGGAGCAGGAGCAGGCTGCCGCCGGCGGCGGGCACCCCGAAGACGTCGTACACGGAGAGGTCGAAACTGAACGCGGCGACCTGGAGGAGCACGTCGTGGGGCCCCACGCCGTTGCGGCGGTTGAACCAGTCGACCAGGTTCACCACGCTGCGGTGGCGCACCGCGACGCCCTTGGGGTCGCCGGTCGAGCCCGAAGTGAAGATGACGTACGCGAGGTCGTCCGCCGCGGGCGGGGTGAGCGCTGCCGGGCCCCGCGGGAGGTGGTGGGCGCTCCAGATGCGCTCGCCCTCCTCGCCGTCGGCGGGGCGGGTCAGCCACCGCGCGGACGGGGCCGGGGAGCCGTCGGCCGCGGCGGACAGGAGCAGGAGCGAGGTGACGTCCCCGGCCTGCCCGGTGATCTCGTACGCCTCGTCCCGGAGGGAGTCGGACGCGATGAGGTGTCGCACGCCGAGCGAGCGGACGATCCGCGCGACGCGGGCCGCCGGCCAGCGGGGGTCGAGCGGCACGTAGTGGGCGCCCGCGCGGACCACGGCGTGGAGGGCGAGGACCGTCTCCGGGAGGTGGTCCATGAGCACCGCGACGGGGGTGCGGGGCTCGACCCCGGTGCCGTGCAGGGCCACGGCCAACTCAACGCTTTCCAGGGCGAGTTGCCCGTGGGTGAGGGCGGTGCCCGCGGTGGTGCGGACGGCCGGGAGGTCGCGGTGGGCGGCGGCCGCGCGGTCCAGCAGGTCCACCAGGGTCTCGTGGCGCGGATAGCCGCGGGCGGTGTCGTTCCACTCGGTCACGGCAGGGGGGTGTGGGGGCGGCCAGTTGCTCATGGGTCCTCCTTCGCTCCGCTTCCCGGGCACGGCGGGTCAGCGGGCGGGTCGCGAGGCCAGGACGAAGAGGTTGTTGCCGCGTCCCACCGCGTCGGCGGTGCCGAGCAGGCCCCGCTCCAGGGCGAACACCTCGTCGAAGGCGGCGCGGTCGCCGAGGAGTTCGGCGAGCGACCGGGTCGAACCGCTGATCTGGGTCTCCTGGTAGCCGGGGTAGAGCAGCACGGGGAAGCCGGTGGTGAGGTCGACCCGCAGGCCCGCGTCCTCGTTCATGGCCCGCAGCTGCTCGGGGGTGAACAGGTGCATGTCCGGCATGGTGTCGGTGAAGCGCCCCCGTCCTTCGAGGTTGCGCCCGGCCTCGGCGGTCTGCCCGAGGGTGAGGTTGAACCACGCGGCGTGCCAGCGGCTCGGGACGAAGGACACCAGAAGCCCGCCCGGGTTGAGCAGACCGGCGAGCTGCTTGATGACGTCGGTCGGGGAGTCCACGAAGCCGAGGACGTTGTGGAAGTTGAAGATGAGGTCGAAGCCCTCCCCGGCCAGCTCCTCGCCCACGCGGCCCAGGTCGCCCTCCCGGCAGGCCAGGCGGTCGGCGTAGCCGTACCGCTCGGCCTTGGCGCGCGCGTGGCCGAACATGGCGGGCGTGAGGTCGTACAGCACGCCGGTGGCGTCGGGGCGGGCCGTGGCGAAGCGGTGGGACCAGCGTCCGGTGCCGCCGCCCGCGTCGAGGAAGCGGAAGTCCTCGGGCAGCCGGGGCAGGACGTACTCCGTGAGCGCGGACCACAGCAGCTCGTCGGAGAGCACCCAGTACGGCTGGGCGTCGACGTCGTCGTAGGCGTCGGCCTTTCCGTTGAAGTACGAGCGGATCTCGTCCAGGGTCGCGACAGGGCCGTCAGTCATCAGTACACAGCTTTCGATCTCGGAGGGGGGCGGGTGAAGGGCCCGGGACGGGGCTGTTCAGGCTCCGGGGGCCGGTGGGGCGGTGACGGGCGGGCGCAGTAGGAGCCGCGTGCCCGACAGGACGCAGTCGGCTCCCAGGGGCAGGGTCGCCATCGGGTCGGTGTGCCCGCATTCGATGTTGGCGAGGACCGGGTAGTCGTAGTCGCGGACGGCGCGCAGCACGACCTCGTGCACCCTGCGGTCCTCCTCCTCGGAGGACAGCCGCAGCCGACCGATGGCCAGTCCGCCGAGCCGCGCGAGCAGGCCCGCGTTGCGCAGCTGGGTCAGGTCGCGGTCGGCGTCGGCCACGCCGTAGCCGCCGTCCGGCACGTCGAGCACGAGTACGTGTCCCCGGTAGTCGGGCTGCCAGGGGGTGCCCAGGAGCTGGAGCGCGCTGGGCAGGCATCCGGCGAGCAGCGGTCCGCCGCCCGTGCCCGGCCGCAGGAGGAGGCGCGGCGGCGCCGGCCGGCGCTCGCGGGGCCGCGTCTCCTCGGCCCCCCAGTCCAGGTACTCCTCGACCATGTCGCCGGAGGCGGGCACCGGGCCCGCCGGGCCGGCGCCGTCGCCCATCACCACGCGGCGGAAGTGCTCCACCGTGTACGGGTCGGGGGCGGGGTACTCGCCGAACTGGGGCAGCAGCGCGGGTCCGTAGAAGCTGCTGAGGCCCGCCGCGTACAGCGCGTGGTTGAGGACGGTGATGTCCGAGTACCCGATCAGTGGTTTCGGGTCCGCCCGCAGGGCGTCGAGGTCGAGCAGCGGCAGCACCTGGGCCGCGTGGTCGCCGCCGATCGCGCAGATCACGCCCCGGATCGCGGGGTCGGTGAACGCCGCCGTCAGGTCGGCCGCGCGGTCCTCGGCGGTCGCCGAACGCCAGTCCAGGCTTTCGCGTGCGTGCGGCATCACGACGGGGACGAGCCCGGTGGCCGTCCGCAGCGCGGTCAGCGCGCGTTCGAAGCGGCGGGGGAAGAGGCCGGCGCCACCCCAGGAGGGGCTCACCACGGCGACGCGGTCCCCCGGCCGCAGCGGCAAAGGCGTCAGGAGGGGGCCCGTCACGGTGCGATGGCCACGCCGTTGAGGCGCGGGGCGAGTTGCAGTTCGCGGATGTCCCAGCGGTTGAGGACCCACAGGAGCCAGCGCTCCACGCCGAGGCCGAAGCCGGCGGTGCGCATGGGGCGGGCGTCCTTCATGTCGACGTACCACTGGTAGTCGGCCTCCGCGACGCCGTGCTGGGCCAGTGCGGTGCGCACCTGCTCACCTGTGGTGTGCCGTTCGCCGGCGCCGACCACCTCGCCGACGCCGAACAGCAGGTCGGCGCTGAGCGAGGTGCGCCGGTCGGGGTCGCCGTAGCCCTGGTAGAAGGGCACCGAGAGGTGATCGAAGTGGGTGACCCACAGGACCGGGCTGACCTCGGCCATCAGGCGTCGCTCGCCGTGCCGCGTCAACGTGCGCCAGCCGTCGGCCACTTCGACCGCGAGGGGGTCGGGGCCGAGGTGGCGGATCGCCTCGTCGAGGGTCATGCGGGGGAAGGTGGTGAGATCCGTCATGTGGGCCAGGTGGCCGGTGCCGCCGGCCTGGGCGGCGACCTCGTCGCCGAGTGCGTCCAGGACGGCCCGGGCCAGGGTCCTCAGATAGTCCTCGACGACCGCGACGACGTCGTCCAGGCCGCCCTCGATCTCGGCCTCGCTGTGGAAGAACTGGTTGAGGTGCGTCTCGTCCGCGTCCTCGCCCCGGAAGCTCGGCATGAGGTACCAGGCGCCGCGCGGGTTGAAGCGGCAGCCGTACTCCAGCATGAACTGCATGGAGTCGGCCAGGTAGGTGTGCTGGCCGAAGAGGTCGACGGCCACCGGCGACGAGTCGCTCCCCAGACCCATCGGGCTGGACACGCTGCCGGTGGTGATGGGCAGGTGGAGCGCCTTCACCTGCCGCTGGTGCCAGAAGGACGCGGTGCGGACGGTCAGCAGGTCCTGGAGGTCGATGAGGGTGCGGTAGAACGGGTCGTCCATGATCTTGATGAATCTGTCCGTCGCGGGACGCCATCCACCGTGCGAGAACTTCTCCATGACGGGCACGGGTTTGTCTCCTGACTCTCTTCTCGAATGCCGATGCGCGCATGCCCAGGGGGCGGTGTTCCGGTCAGCTGCCCCACGTCACGTCGGCGGCGGCCGCCGTCACAATGGTCCGGGAAGTGAGTTCGCCGGATTCGGCGGTGGACGCCGCGAACAGGAGGGCGGCGAGCGCAGTGCAGGCGCACGCGGCGAGGGCGGTCTGAATTCTCTTCACGACAGGCATGTGTCAATTCCCGTTCAGGTCAGGGGATCGAGAGCGGCGAAGACTCCCTGGAATTCCCGGGACGTCTTCCTGCCCGCCCCACTGTGCCCGCACCAAGGCATCGGGAAAAGGTTTTTCCGTCGGACTGATTCGGTCGTGACCTGATGCGTCCACGCCTTGTGCGCGGCACTAGCCCGGCGGCTCGCCCGATTCCTCGAAGAGCTTCTCGAAATAGGCCCTCGGCATGGCGACGGCGCACGAGAGCAGGGCGAATCCGCGGAAGGCCGGGTAGCGGGACAGGGCGCGCAGGCAGACGCGTTCGGCGGAACTCTCGGCGAGTTCCAGGGACGGAGCGAGGAGGAAAATGCCGAAGACGGGCCCACCCCGCACCTCGGGGTGGGCCACGACGAACTCCACGCCGTCCCGGGGCTGGGCACACCGGCGCACCAGCGCCGCCGCGTCCGATGGCAGACCGGTGTCCCGGGCCGGCCCCAGGCGGGCGTGGACGAGGTACATACGGCGGGGCCCCGGTTCAGGGGGTCAGTCGGTGCAGGTCGCGCGGGAAGAGCGTGGTGCGGCGGATGTTGTCCGCGCCGGTCAGGCGGGCGGTCCAGCGTTCGAGGCCGAGGGCGAAGCCACCGTGCGGGGGCATGCCGTGGCGGAAGGCGGCCAGATAGCCGGCGTACGGCTCGGGCGACTCGCCGCGCCGCTGAAGGGCGTCGAGGTAGTCCTCGTAACGGTGCAGCCGCTGTCCGCCGGTGACGAGTTCGAGGCCGCGGAAGAGCAGGTCGAAGCTGTTCGAGTACTCCTCGCGCCCCGGCTCGGGGTGGGTGTAGAAGGGCCGCTTGGCCATCGGGTAGCCGGTCACGAACAGGAACTCGCTGCCGTGCTCGCGCAGCGCCCACGCGGACAGGAAGCGTTCGTGCGCGGGCGCGAGGTCGGGTTCGCCACGCGGGTCCTTGTCGGTGTGCCGCGCGATCAGCTCCTGGGCGTCGGCGAAGTGGATCTCCGGTATGCGCTCCGGCACGCGCGGGACGTCGACGTCGAGCAGGGCGCACTCCTCGGCGGCGCGCCGCGTGACCGAATCGGCCATCGCGGCGAGGACGTCCCGAAGGACCGCCATGACCTCGCGGTGGTCGCTGACGAAGCCCAGTTCCACGTCGAGGGATGTGTACTGGGCGAGGTGGCGCGCGGTGTCGTGGGGTTCGGCGCGGAAGACCGGCCCGGTCTCGTAGACCCGCTCGAACACGCCGACCATGGCCTGCTTGAAGAACTGCGGGGACTGGGCCAGGTAGGCGTCGCTCCCGAACCAGTCGATGGCGAAGACGTTGGCGCCCGACTCCGTGGCGGATGCCACCACCTTCGGCGTGTGGATCTCGGTGAAGCCGCGGGTGTCGAGGGCCGAACGGAAGCCCGCGACCGAGGCGGCGGCGATGGCGTGCGGGGCGCGCAGGCGCGGGTGGCGAAGGGCCACCGGGGCGTGGTCCAGGACGGTCGGCAAGGTGGCGGGCACCGCGGGCCGGTAGAGGTCGAAGGGCGGGGCCGCGGCGGGCCCCGACAGGGCGGTGACCTCGGGGGAGGTCACTTCGCAGCCGCCGGGTGCCTGCGGGTTCTCGGTCACGGTGCCGCGGACCCGCAGGACCGTCTCCTCGGTGAGGCCGTCGGCCCCGGCCATGGCGGACGGGTCGGTGAGCACCACCTGGGAGAGTCCGGAGCGGTCCCGCAGGACCAGGAAGACCACGGATTTCAGGGCGCGCTTGCGGTGCAGCCAGCCCTCGAGGACCACGTCATGTCCGGCGTGCCGGGAGAGGTCCGCGGCGAGGACACGGCCCGGGACGGGGCCCGTCGTCTGCTGGGAGATCATCATCAACCCCTGGTGAGTGAATGCTGATCCCTTGGGAGTGTGGGCGATAAGGGAACTCGCGGTGCCACCACACTTTCGCCGACACCAAAAAGGAATCGGCCTCGATGGGCCCGATAACGGGGGCCGTCCGGCGAGGCATTGGGTGGAAACACCTTTTCTCCCCGCGCTCGGGAGGGTCTTCGCCGCCCGGGGGTGAGTCCGCCTTCTCAGCTGCCGGCGGCTCTCTCGCTCTCACCCTTGTCCGGTGACTACTCGTCTCCGTCATCGCTTTGTCCTCACCCTACACGCGCGTTTCGACGGCCTCAACAGCCTTCTGCACGACGCCTGGTCGGGGTCGGAGAATTCAAACTCCGTTCACACGGAGCGCGTCGGTTCCTCCGTGACGCGGGGTGCGCGGTCCCTTTCGGAAAATGCGCGGGGACCCGTACGGAGCCACAGGCCGGACGCGGCGTGGGCGAGGGCGGTCACCGCGCAGATCACGGCGAGGCCGACGAGGTACGCGGTGCCGAGGCCCCGGTCGAGGAAGGCGCCCGCGGTGAGCGGGCCGGCCATGAAGCCGAGCGACTTGGCCATGCTCCAGGCGGCGTTGTAGCGCCCGCGTGCCCCCGGCGGCGCCAGCTGGTTCACGAGTGTCGGCATCCCCGCCACGAAGCACGTGGAGGCGGTGCCGAAGACGACGACGGCCACCCCGATCGACGCGAGCCGCGCCAGGTCACCGTCGAGCCGCGCCGCCAGGGCTACCAGCGCCCAGGAGACGGCCCACAGTCCGCCCGCGCAGGCGATCAGCGGGCTGGGCCGGGCCCGTTTGAGCAGGTCGTGCAGGAGGAACTGGGACACGATGATCGCGGCGGTGTCGAGGGCGAAGACCAGCCCCAACTGCCGTGGCGTGACGCCCGCTTCCTGGGTGAGGTAGGCGGGCAGGCCCGACTCCAGCTGCGCGAAGCTGGAGGCGAGGAGCAGCCCGCCGACGAGCAGCACAGCCATGAACCCGGCACTGCGGTAGACCACGGCGTACGAGGCCGTCGCAGGAGCCCGCCCGGTCCCGCCGGGGGCGGGCGCCTCCCGCGCCGGGGCGCGGACCCGGAGCAGCAGGACGGCCACCAGGAGGCAGGTCGCGGCGTCGGCGACGTACAGGACCTGGAAGGAGACGGGCCGGGTCACCGAGACGACGGCAGCCGCGGCGAGGCCGCCGAGCCCCATCGCCGCGTTCCCGACGCTGTAGCTGAGGCCGAAGACGACGGAGGTCATGCCCTCGGGAGCGGCCTCCGCGAGGAGCGTGTACCAGGCGGCGAGGCCGCCCACGCCCAGGCCCGCGGCGGACGCGGTGGCGGCGAAGCCGACGGCGTCGGTGGCACACGCGTAACCGGCGAACCCGACCGCCTGGACCAGCATCGCCAGGGCGGCCACGGGCCGTGCGCCGCTGCGGTCCGCCAGCCAGCCCGCCAAGGGGGCGCCCAGTACGGCGGCGCCGGAGAAGCACGCGAGCGCGGTGGTCGCGACGGTGACGTCAAGGCCCCGCACCTCGTGGACGTAGACGACGAGGAACGGCATGACCAGGCCGGTCCCGAGGTTGTTCACCAGGCTGAGCAGCAAGAGCCCGCGGCAGGGCCCCGGCAGCTTCCGTACGTCGGTCAGCAGCGACATGTGTATCCGTGATCCCCTCTGTGTCCCGGGCCCGTGGGCCCGGACTCCTCAAGCGCGCAGCCACAGGCCCCTGGTCAGGCAGCGCACCGCGCCGTCGGCGGCGACCACGACCTTGAGCGGATGCTGGTCGGGCCGCGTCTTCACGGCGTCACTGCGGCCGGTGAACTCGACGACCTTCCGCTCCCCCGCCCGCAGTTCGACCTCCGCGTGGGCGTGGAGCCGGCAGTGCACCAGGGGCTCGTTCGAGACGGCGGCCCCCACCGCGACCGTGACGGGCCGGTCGGCGGGCGCCGACAGGGCGACGCCGAGCGCGAAGTCCGTTCCGCGCGGCACCTCGGACGGCAGCAGCACCTCGATGCCGACGCCGGTCTCCGGGCTGCCCGCGGCGACTTCGCCGCAGCGCGCGCAGATGAGGTAGAGCAGCTCCCCGGCCGCTCCGGCCGATGGCCGCACCAGGTGGGCGGTCACGGTCCGGCTGCCGCACTGCGGGCAGTCCCGCGGTTCGTCGTCCGCCCGGACCAGCCAGGGGCGGCGCCAGCCGTCCACGTAGCTGGAGAAGTTCCCGGCGATCCAGTCGGTCTCGGCCCGCACGAGCCGGGACTGGAACGCGGTGAGGTCGCGCACCGCCTGGTCGAAGGCGTCGAGCGCGGCCAGCGCCTCGGCGGCGCGGGTGGCCGTGGCACGAGCGTGCAGTGCCTGCGCGGCCGTACGGCGGACCTCGTCGAGCGCGGTGAAATCCCCCTGCACACCGACGTCTTGAAGGCCGCGCAGCCGGTCGAGCCAGGGCGAGACGCGCCGCGCCCACCGGCGGTCGATGTCGGCCCGTACCGGAAGGACGCGCCCCGCGCCGCGGCCCGCCGCGCCCGTGAGCGCCCAGCTCGACACCCCGTCGAGGCGGGCCAGGGTCACCGGTCCCGCGGCGTCGTCAGCGAGGACCGGCCCGCCCTCGACCAGGACGGCCGCGGGCCCGGCCGCCAGGTACGCGCCGCCCGGTCCCGGCGGGCAGGCCACCGTGGCGAGCGTGCCGTCCGGGACGGGGGCGAGGCCCGCGTCGCCGAAGAGCACAAGGCGGCCCATCGCGTCCGGTTCGGCCTCGATGACGCCGTTGACCTCGGCCAGTGCCCGCCCGAGCGGCAGGCCGCCGCGCATCAGGCCCTGGAAGAGCTGGCCCGCGTGCCCCGCGCCCTTGCGGATGCCGGTGCCGGTGGCGACGGCGACCGCGGTGCCTTCGAGCATGGACAGCGGCACGGACACGTCGGCCATGACCGGGCCCTCCCCCGCGACGGCCAGACGGCAACCGTCCAGGACGGCGAACGCGGCCCGCACCTCGGCCGCGCGCACGTGCTGCTCGACCTCCACGTCGGCGCGCCAGCAGCCCGCACCCTGCTGGCAGGACGTCGGGTGCCCGCGGAAGGCGTCGGCGGCCGACAGCGGCAGGGGCATCTGCGGGTCGGGCTCCGCGCGCCCGCAGATCCCGCCGCCGTTGAGGTGCATCACGCAGTCCCGCGCGTGGCTGCGGCCCGCCAGCATCGCCACGCCCGGGCCGATCGCCTCCCGCAGCGTGACCGGGGTCGCGGCCACGCCCACGAGCCGCCGGGGCGTGGGCGCGTCGACGGTCACCGCGTCGAAGGACAGGTCGTCCCAGTCGGCCGCGGCGGCCGGGCCGTGCAGGACGGTGCGCACGGCGAGGGCGGAGGCCGCGGCGGCGCTCCGGGTCACGAAGAGCCCGAGTCGCGCGTCGTGCGGGAGCGAGGCGAACTGCTCGGGGGTGACGGCCGCGACCCCCGCCACCAGGGTCGCCGGCTCCCGGAGGCTGTGCGCGAGCGCGGCCTCGAAGCCGCCGCGCAGCAGCGGGCGCCCGGTGACCTCCGCGAGGAGTTCGCCGACCGCCGCGTACGCCGCGTCCTCGGCACCGGACGCGTCGTCCTGGACGAACACGGCGCCGTGCCAAGGCTTCCGGGAGACCTCGGACACCGTCGGCAGGGTGGCCAGCGTGGTCCGCAGCCGCTCCCAGTGCCCGGCGATGACGGGCAGCGCGGCGCCCGGCCGCCCGGCCTCGCGGGCGTAGCGGAGGTAGGTCTCCAGGTCGTCGACCGGGACGAGCGTGCGGCCCGCGACGCGGGGTGCCTCCTGGGCCTGGGCTTGCATGACTGTTCCTTCCGTGCGGGACTCGCGGGCAGGGGCTCGAACGCGCGGGGCGACTACGGTTCGAGGTGGTCGATGAACCGGGGGAACGGGACCAGCTGGCGCGTGTTGCCCAGGCCCAGGCACTTGGCCATGAGCCGGTCGATGCCCATGCCGAAGCCGGTGAGGGGCGGCAGTCCGCTCCTGAGGACGTGGACGTAGTAGGCGAAGTGCTCCGGGTCGAGGTTCTGCTCCACCATCCGCTCCAGCAGGCGCCGCGGGGAGGTGACCCGCTCGCCGCCGTCGATGATGTCGACCTCGTCCCAGTAGAGCCGGAAGTCGTTGGCCACTTCGGCTCCGGCGAGCGGCTCGTGGCGGGTGGAGGAGAAGAACGCCTTGTGGCGGGCGGGCATGTCGACGACCCAGAACAGGGTGCGGCCCAGGTACCGGGAGACGGACCGCGCGTGGTACCGCTTGATCCGGTGCCCCGGCCGCAGGTCCTGGCAGTCTTCGTCCTTCTCCGTGATGGCGAGCACGTCCTGGTAGGTGACGACGGGGATGTCGTCCAGGTCGCCCTCGGGCAGCGGCGCGCCGGTGTGCTCGCAGACCCGGCGGACGATCCGGTTCGACAGGCCGATCATGTCGTCCCTTCCCCGGTGGGCCGCGGTCACCTCCAGGATGAGGAACTCGCTCAGGTGCTGGGAGCTGTGGTTGATGTCGGCGCGGAAGAGCGGGGAGATCTCGAAGACCGACGTGAAGTCGCCCGCCACGAAGGCGGTGTGGTACAGCAGGTTGCTCAGCGTCAGGTAGGCCTCGCGGCCGAAGAAGTCCACCTTGAACTTCAAGGTCGGGCCGTCCGCCATGCTGCCGACGATCCGGGGCGACTGGACCTCGACGTACCGCTCCTCCTCCATCAGGTCGCGGACGGACTTGATCGCCGTCCACTTCTTCAGGAGCCGGTCGCGAACCTCCGGCAGTCGCATGTGGACGTGCTGTTCGGCGAGGATGTCCCTGCTGTACGGGAGGTGCCGCATCCGGGCCGAGGTGCCGACCGTGTTCGCCGCGAGCACGTCGAAGCCGTCGACGTGGATCTCCTCGGCGAACTTGCGTGACCTCTCGGCCGGCCGGAGCGTGCCGGTGACGCGGACGACGCTCTCCTCCGTGACGTCGGGGCGGCCGGGGAACACACAGAGGTACGTCCGGTCCGGGCAGCGCAGTTCGGCGAAGGCCAGCCGCTTGCCCAGGGGTCTGATCGCGAAGAGCCGGCCGGTGAGGCTGGTCGGGGACATGGAGGGGCTCCTCAGACGAGGGGAAGCATGGCCTTGTGGGAGCGGGCGACGCGGTGTTCCTTGGCCGCCTCGGTGAGCATCTGGCCGCAGCCGCCGTCGATGTCCTGGGCCTTGCTGGGCATGATGTAGGTGGGCAGGCCGCCGGCGAGCAGGCGCTCGCGGAAGCGCAGGATGACGTCCTCCTCGACGCGGCTGAACGGCAGGCCGGGGACCTCGTTCCACAGCAGCAGCTGGACGCGGAAGTAGCGCGGGTCCAGGAGTTCGACGAGCCGGTCGGCGTCCGCGTCGCTGTCGTTGACGCCGTTGAACAGCAGGTAGCTGACATCGGTGACGCGGCCGTGGGTGCGGGCGAAGTTCTCCGCCGAGCGCAAGATGTCCGTGATGGGGTTGGCCTTGTTCAGCGGGACGAGGCGGTCGCGCACCTCGTCCGTCGTGGCGTGCAGGGACAGGAACAGGTCGACGGACGGTGCCTCTTCGGCCAGCCGGTCGAGGGCGGGCAGGACGCCCATGGTCGACACCGAGATGTGCGCGACGCCGGGCTCCGTCTCCAGCAGGGACACCGCGCGCAGCACTTCGTCGAGGTTGAGCAGCGGCTCGCCCATGCCCGCGAAGATGACCCGTGACGGTACGTCCCGCTCCTCCAGGAGCCGGGTCTGGCGCACCTGGTCCACGATCTCCTCGGCCGTCAGGTTCCGCCGCATCGGCATGAGCCCTGTGGCGCAGAAGGTGCAGGCCACGTTGCAGCCGGCCTGGCTCGACACGCAGACGACGTGGCCCCGTGACTCCTGCACCGGGGTGGCCACGCGGCCGTCGGGGGTGGCGTGCGAATCCGCGTCGCCCAGCGTGAAGGAGAGGCTCTCCACCTGGTTGCCGTCGGGGAGGCGCCACACCGTCTTGATGCTGCCGTCGCCGCTGGTCGCCCGGCGGGCGGGCACGACCAGGGGGGTCCCGGAGCCGGGGTCGGCCTGCGGGGACAGGGTGGTCTGCATGGTGGTGCTTTCCTTCCGTTGGTGTGCGCGCCGCTTCACCGGCACGGGTGTCCGGGGGCACGGCGGGGAGAGAGCCGGAGGGGCGTTTCGCCGAGCGGGCCGCTGCCCGGGCTCCGCCTTCCACTGTGCCGTCGGGGGCGGGTGGGGAACAGGGGCCTCCCGCGGACTGAGCCGGCCTTGGCATGATGTGTCCGCGCGGTCGGCAAATGTCGGGGGTACGCCGTCAGTTGGCGTCGGCCGGGTCCGTCCGGCGGCCGATCCGGTCGGCGAGGGCCCGGCGGTCGACCTTGCCGTTGCCGTTCAGAGGGAGGTCCGCGACCACGGTGCAACGCGGCGGGATCTTCGCCGGCTCGATCTGCTCCCGCAGCAGGCCGATGACCTCCGGCGGCTCCAGGGCCGTGACCACGACGAGTTCGGCGGCGTGGCCGTCGGCGGGCGGAAGCACGGCGGCTCCCGCGACCCCTGGCACCCGCCGGGCGGCCGCCTCCACCTCCGTGGCGCTGACGCGGAACCCGCGCTGTTTGTAGAGGTCGTCGCGGCGCCCGTCGAAGTACACGTAGCCGTCGGGGTCGGTCCAGCCGTAGTCGCCGGTGCGCAGTTCGGGGAAGAGGCCGTGGCGGCGGGGGAAGCGCCGGGCGGTGAGTTCGGGCCGGCGCCAGTACCCGGCCATGACGTTCGGGCCGCGCACGGCCAGCTCGCCGACGGAGCCCGGCGGCAGTTCGCCGCCGTCCTCGTCCAGGGCGACGACCTCGGTGCCGGGCAGGGGCAGTCCACAGGAGCCGGGGCGTTCGAGGTCACCGTCGGCGGGCATGATGGTGGCGCGCTTGCACTCGGTCAGGCCGAACATCAGATGGATGCGTGCCGCGGGCAGGGTCTCGCGCAGCCGGGCCAAGGTGGCGGCGGACAGGGCCGCACCGGTGTTGGTGAGCAGCCGCAGCGGTGGGCGCCGGCCGGAGGCGCGGCCGAGGAGCCAGGCGAGGGTGTCGCCGAGCGAGGGCACCAGGGGCAGCACCGTGGCCTCGCACTCCAGGAGCCGTCTCAGCAGGGCGGGACCGGAGTCGGCGGCATCGCCGAGCCGGACGTGGGCGCCCGAGAGGACTCCGAGGAACACCTGGTAGAGGCCGTAGTCGAAGGAGGGCGGCAGGGGGCAGTACACGGTGTCGTCCGGCCGGTAGCGCAGGACGGACTGGATGGCGTCGAGCGCGAAGAGGGCCTGGGCGTGCGTGCTGACGACAGCCTTGGGCGCCGAGGTCGTGCCGGAGGTGTAGATGAGGCACAGGGCGTCGACGGCCAGCGGCTCGGTCCGGTCTGGTGCCGGTGCGGGACGCCGCGTCCCGTCGGGTCCGGGGCCGGTCGGGCCCGCGTCCTCCAGCGTCTCCGGGGCGATGGCGCCCAGGCCCCGTTCCCTGGCGGCGTGCAGCGCCGTGGGGTCGTCGGAGACCACCAGGGCGGGGTGGCAGTCGTCCAGTACGTGGTCGAGGGGGACGCCCCGGACCTGTTCGTGGACGATGGAGAAGGCCGCGCCGAGCCGGGACGCGGCGAAGGCGAGAGCCGGTACGAGCACCCCGGTGGGCAGGGCGATGACCATGCGGTCGCCGCGCCGCAGCCCGGCGGCGTACAGAAGGTCAGCCAACTCCCGTGTCCAGGCCGCGAGTTCGGCGTGGGTCACAAGGCGTCGACTGTCGGAGAGGGCGGGCTTCGCGGGCCAGGCGCGCGCCCCGGCGTCGACCAGGTGGTGCAGGAGCGTGGAGGTCACCGTGCGTCTCCCGTCGGCGCGGTCCGGGCGGACGCCACGGCGGCCCACGGCAGGACGAGGGTGGCCTCCGCCCGGCAGACCGCGACCGGCGGATCGAGGACCTCGGCGGTGGTGGGGCCCCGGTCGTAGCGGGCGGCGATCACCTTGTGCGCCTCGAACTCGATGAGACAGCGCAGCCGGGAGCGGCGCTTCAGCCGGGCCGTCGCCTCGATGTAGTCGCCCGGCCGCACGGGTGCGGTGAACCGCAGCGAGGAGTACTCGGCGAGCAGGCCCTCGTCGCCGCAGGAGCGGATGCCTATCTCGGTGGCCAGGTCACCGAAGACCCGCAGCACGCGCGCCCCGTCGATGAGGTCGCCGCCGTAGTGGGCGTCCGCCTGGCTCAGCCGGACGCGGATCCGGGCGGTGATGTCGGTGGGTGTGTGCACGGGGGTGTTCCTCACTCCGGGCGTAGGTGGGCGAGCGCGACGGCGACGGCGACGCCGTTCTTGTGGGAGATCGACACGGTGATCGCGCCGACGCGGGCGGCGTGGGCCGTGGCCGGGCCGATGAGGCGTACCTCGGGGCGGCCGTCGTCCCGGCGGTCGATCTCGATGTGCCGGGGTGCCAGACCCCGGCCGAAGCCGCGGCCGAGCGCCTTGGCCACGGCTTCCTTGGCGGCGAAGCGGGCCGCGAGGAACTCGCGCCTGCGGGCCGGGCCGAGGGCCCCGGCGAGGCCGAGTTCACGGTCGCTGTAGGCGTAGCGGAGGAACCAGGGCCGAGTGGTGAGGCGGTCCAGTTCGCCGAGGCACAGGACGTCCACGCCGGGCCGGACCAGGAGTTCCGGCCCGGGTGCGGTCGGCGGCACGGCCTACACCTCCACGAGCCGCTGCGGCGACAGCAGGTCGTCGGGGGTGTCGCGGCGGCGGACCAGATGGGCGCGCCCTTCGTGGACGAGCACTTCGGCGGGGTAGCCGTGGCTGAGGAAACGGCCGGGTGAGGCGCTGGGCCCGTAGGCGCCGGAACGTCCGACGCCGAGCAGGTCGCCCGGCCGGACGGCGGGCAGCGCGACCTTCCTGCCCAGGACGTCGGTCGGGGTGCACAACGGCCCGGTGACGGTGTACTGGCCGGCCGCGGGCTCGCCCTGCCGGTCCAGGGAGCGGAGGGGGAAGTTGCGGCGCACGAAGCTGCCGACGCCGACGGCCGCCATGTGGTGGTTGGTGCCGCCGTCGGTGACGGCGAACGCCTCGCCCATGGACTCCTTCACGTCGAGCACCCGGACCACGTAGGTGCCGGACGCGGCCGTGAGGTAGCGCCCGGCCTCCAGGATGTAGCGGCAGTCGGGGTGGCCGCGGGCGAATTCGTCCACGGCCTCGTTGATCCCGTCGACGAGCCGCCCGACGTCGGGGTCCTTCTCGTTGTCGAAGTAGGCGACGCCGATGCCGCCGCCGAAGTCGACGGTGCGCAGCGGGAGGTGGAGGGCTTCGGCCAGGCCGGCGGCCTCGGCGAGGATGCCCCGGGTGTTCTGCGTGACGTCCTCGGGGTCGAGGAAGCGGGTGCCCACGTAGGCGTGGATGCCCTCGACGCGCAGGTGCCGCAGGGCCCTCAGCTCGGCGCGGGACCCGCGCAGCAGCTCGGCGTCGATGCCGAACTGGCGCGGCCGGCCCCCCATGGCCAGGCCCGAACCGTGTGACGGGAACGACGGGTTGATCCTGAGCATCACGGGCAGCGGGCCGCCCCTGGCGGACCGGGCGGCGATGCCGTCGAGGAGGCGCAGCTCGCCGAGGGACTCGCAGACCACGGCGCGGATGCCGGCGCGGACGCACGCCGCCAGCTCGCGGGGTGTCTTCCCCGGTCCGAGGAAGATGATGTCCTCGGGGGCGAACCCCGCGCGCAGGGCGGTGATCAGCTCGGTCTCCGACGAGACCTCGGCCCCGGCGCCCAGCGCCCTGAGGCAGGCGCTGACGCTGACGTTCGGGTTGGCCTTGAGCGAGTAGTAGATGTCCACCGAGGGGCGCAGCCCGTCCCGGAGCCTGGTGTAGTCGGCCCGTACGGTGTCCGCGTCGTACACGAAGAACGGCGTGCCGAACTCCTCCGCGATGGCGGAGACCGGCAGTCCCTGGATGCGGACGTGGGGGTCGGTCGTCATGCGTGGGCCTCGCTTCCGCCGGGACAGGGCACCGCGGACGGGCGGGGCGCGCCCCCGAGCATCAGGAGGTGGGTGCGCTCCGGCGAGAGCGCGTCGGTCTCGCAGAGCACGACGCGGTCGTACGCCGCCGACCACGCGCGGTGGTGTTCCGCGAGTTCCCGCCATACGCCGACGCCGTAGGCGGCCCGTTCGACCCGGTGCACGGCGGCCCCCGCGGGCGCCCGTACGGACGGGGCGACGTGCGGTCCCAGGACGACCAGCGGGTGGTGGGCGCCGTCGGCGGCGCGGGCGAGGCCGTCGGTGACCGGGTCGGGGCCGGAGCCCCGCACCTCGGCGACGCGGGTGATGTCCGGGCCTTCGCCCGCGCCCAGGACGAGGAGCGCCGCCGCGTCGGCCGGGGTGGCCGCGGCCAGCCGCTCGTCGCGCGCGGCGTGGGTGCTCTGCTCGGCGATCATGACGGCCGTCGTGCGGGCCCGGCCCGTGCGGTGTCCGGCGGCGGCGATCCGCAGCGCGGTGAAGGGCGCCGCGCTGCCCTGTTCGGTGACCGCGAAGCGGCGGCCGGTGCCGCCGAGGCGCTCCTGGAGGTGGGGCGAGACCGGTGTGAAGGGGTGTAGGTCGGGGAGGGTGGTGGCGACGACGACCAGGTCGGCGCCGCGGGCCGCCGCGGCGACCGTGTCGTCGGCGAGCAGCCGCTCGGCCAGGTCCAGATGGCTGACCCCGGCGCCGGAGCGGAGCCGCGCCTCGTCGACCTGGGCACCGTAGGGGCGGTGCAGGTCCTGGAGGTACAGCAGCTCCAGCGGGCCCCACTCCCAGCCGCCGCCCCGCTCGACGGTCACCGCGGCGGCCGCGCGCAGGGCCGCCCTGCCGGTCAAGGACGCACCTCGTGGCCCTGCCGCGCGGCGATCTCGCGGAGCACGAACGCGGCGAAGGTGCCCACGGTCCTGAAGTCGTCCATGTCGAGCGTCTCGGGGTCGACGAGCAGGCCGAACGCGTCCTCCATGGCCATGAGGAGTTCCAGGCTGGTGGTGGAGTCGAGGTGCAGGTCCTCGAAGAGGCGGGTGTCGTCGGTGAGGCCGGTCACCGGTTGGTGCAGGGCCTCGGACACACCGGCCTCGATGGCGGTGACAACGGTGCTGTGATTCATGGCTGGCTGCCTTCGGATGGTCGGTCGCCCGCCGTGGCGAGCGGCCGGGGCGGGCGGGTGAGAACGGTGGCGGCGTAGCTGCCACCCACTCCGACCGCCGCCATCAGGTAGTTCCCTCCGGGCCGCAGCCGGTCACCGTCGTCGAGCGTCTTGTAGTTGATGAGGGGGTCGGCCGAGAAGCAGTGGCTGTAGCGGGGGATGTTCTCCAGGAACACCTTGTCGGTGGGGATGCCGAGCGCCTTCGCGGCCTGGCGCCAGAACGTCCTGTTCACGTTGTGCGGGAGCACGAGGTCGATGTCGTCCAGGACGAGCCCCGCGTCGGCGACCGCGCGCAGCATGGTGGCGACGAGGTGACGCACCCCGGTCTCGCCGGTCTGTTCCCCCTCCCCCGCCGGCCGAGGGTCGCTGTGCACCGCGTGGGAGCGGATCACGTCACCGGAGCCGCCCAGGGTGAGCAGGCAGGCGGCCGCGCCGTCGGCGAGCAACTGGCCGAGTCCGTAGTCCAGTTGGATCAGCGGGGTGAACACGCGCTCCCCGGAGATGATCAGCGCGCTGTCACCCTCGGTCCCCTCGGCGCGCAGCAGGTCCGCGGCGAGGTCCAGGGCGACCAGCGCCTGGGCGCAGTTGTGGTGGACCACGGCGAACGCGTCGGCGTGCGCCAGGCCGAGCGCGTCGGCCAGGAGCCGGGCGGTGTCGGTGCCGGCGGGCGCCACCTGGGGCACGGCGTGCGCGTAGAGGACGTGGCGGACGCGCTCGGGCCCGCCCGCGGCGGCCAGGGCGTCGCGGGCCGCGGGCAGGAGCAGGTCGATCAGGGGGAGGTCGGGGTCCAGGCGCATCCGGTCCAGGCCGTGGATGCGGCGGAAGACGCGGAGCTGGGCGGCGGACAGGCCGTGGTCGTCCAGGACGTCGTCGACGGTGACTTCCCTGTCCGGGAAGTACGCGTCGACGGCCGACAAGGTGACCGGCAGGGTGACCGGCGGGGCCGGAGGGCTCATCCGGCACCGCCGAAGTGGTGGTGCCGAAGCCGCGGCGCGCGTTCTGTCACGGTGTCTCCCCTGTTCGTGCGTACGGCCCTCGGCAGACGGTCCGGTGCGCCGTGCGGCGCCGCGGCTTCCGTTCCCGGGGCTCGTCCACTGTGCCCCGTCCCCCACCGATGGAAAAGATCTTTTCTGTGGCCAGAACCGGACTTGGCATATTGAGGCCCTGAGCGGTGCCCGGGCATCTCCTTCACCCCAGCTGCCGGACAATGCGAGCGACGATTTCCCGCTCTTCGGGCACCAGATAGAAATGTCCGCCAGGCAATGCGTGCGCCCCCGACCATTGCTCTGTGCAGTCACGCCAGGCGTCCAGTTCCGCCATGGAGCAGACCGGGTCGTCCGTGCCGCCGAAGGCGGATATCGGGGTCCGCAGGCGCTGCGGCCCCGCCACCACATAGCGGTTCAGGAGCCGGTGGTCGGCGAGGAGCGGCGGCAGCAGGACGCCACGCAGATCCGGGTCGTCGTACGCCGCGAGGCCGGGCCCGCCGAGTTCGCGTACGGACGCGATGATCTCGGCGTCGGTGAGACCGGGCACGTTCTGGTGCTGGATCACGTGCTGGGCGCCCCGGCCCGACACGAACAGGCGGAGCGGCCGCGCCCCACCCCGCCGCTCCAGGAGCCGGGTCGCCTCGTGGGCCACGGCGGCGCCCATGCTGTGCCCGAACAGCGCGAAGGGCAGGCCGAGTTCGGGCGCCAGGGCGTCGAGGGCCGCCTCGGCCAGCTCCTCCACGGTCTCGGCGCACGGCTCGCGGAGGCGGTCCTGGCGGCCCGGATACTGCACGGCGAGCAGCTCGACGTGATCGGGGAGCCGGGCGCGCCAGCCGTGGAAGAGGCTCGCGGTGCCGCCGGCGTGGGCGAAGCACACCAGGCGGACGGACGGGGCGCGCCCGGTGTATCTGCGGAACCACGGGGTGCGCTCAGTTCGCATCGAGGGCCGCCCGCGCGCTGTGCCGGTGGAAGAAGAAGGCCTGCCCGGCAAGGAGCAGCACGTTGGCGCAGGCCAGCGCTGCCCAGAGCGCGGTGAGGCCGCCGCCGTACGCCGTGACGAGGAGGACCGCGAGGACGAGCGCGCCGTAGCCGGCGGCGAAGACGGCGAGGCTGGGCATCGTCCGCTTCAGGCCGATGAGGCCGAACCCGCAGACCGCCTGGAGCGCGTCGGCCACCACCACGAACACGACCAGCGGGAGGAGCGCCACCACGCGGTCGCGCAGGGCCGCGTCGTCGGTGTAGACGGACACCACCGGGTCGCGCAGCACGAGGAGCGCCGTGGCCAGGGCGGCCATCGCGCCGAGCGCCACGCCCGCGCCCGCGAGCAGCACCCGGCGGATCCGGCGGGTCTCCCCGGCCCGTACGTGGTCGGTCATGAGCGGCACGGTGGCCTGCCCGATCGCGACGGCCGCGGTGAACGTGAGGTTGACCAGGGAGATCGCGACGCTGTGCACGGCCGCGCTGCGGGTGCCCGCGCGGGCCGCGGCGAACGCGATGACGCCGAGCACGGCGAACTTGATGAGCACGGTGGCGGCCAGCGGCACGCCCACCCGGGCGATCCGCAGGATCTCGCGGGGGTGCGGGCGGCCGAAGGCGAGCGGGCCGCCGCCGAGGGCCGGCGAGGTGCGCAGCGCGTGGTGGGCCCAGGAGGCGCTGATGGTGCTGGACGCGAGCATGGCCAGGCCCGCGCCGGGCAGGCCGAGGCCCGTGAAGCCGCCGACCCCGCCCACCAGGAGCAGGGAGAGGACGACGGCGGCGGCGGTGCCCGCGAGTCCGGCCCGCATGACCTGCTTGCCCCGGCCGAGGCCCACCAGGGTGGAGGTGGACGCGGCCCCGAGCGAGGTCACGACGAGGCTGACCGCGAGCAGGGCCGGGAAGACGCCGAGGTCGTCCAGGGTGCTCGCGGGCACCCCCGCGGCCCGGCCGATCAGCGGGACCGCGGCGACCGCCGCCGCTCCGGTCAGGCCGACGCAGAGGCCCAGCCACTTCGCGTGCCGGACCATCGGCAGGAGTTCGCCGGGGCTGTCCTTGTGGGCGGCGACGAACGGCATGACGCCGCGCATGGCGCCGGAGACGGCCGCGGCGGCGGGCCCGTACACCGCCATGGTGACGGCGAAGGCCGCGAGCGAGACGGTGCCGTGCCGGCCGAGCACGGCGGTGTCCACCAGGGCCCCGGCGGACGCGGCCACCATCGTCACGTAGAGCGGGAGCGCGACGGAGGCGATCTTCCACGCCTCTCCCCCGGTGAGCCGCGCGAAGCCGGACGCATTACTTCGGCTTGCGGCTTTCATCTCGGTCATCAATACACCATTCTCAGACCCGGTCGATTTCGCGGAGAAAAGCGGAGAAAATCAGCAGCGTTGGACAGCTGAAATTCAGGGGTGTTTACAACAGATCGAATTCCGGTACTGTTGCTGCACCGATCAACCCTTTTCGAGAAAGAATTGAGGGGCATATGAGCAGGCACGCCTTCGTGTTTCCGGGACAAGGTTCCCAGACCTCCGGAATGGGCGCGGACCTCGCCGGTCTCGAGGACTCCGTGGCCCGCTCCTACTTCCGGGAGGCCGACGACGTCCTCGGATTCCCGCTGAGCCGCCTGTGCTTCGAGGGCACCCCGGAGGAACTGCTCGACACGGCGGTGACCCAGCCCGCGGTGTTCGTCACGAGCCTGGCCTTCGGCGCGGCGCTGCGTGAGCGCGGCCTGACCGCCGACGTGGTGGCCGGCCACAGCCTCGGCGAGTACACCGCTCTGGTGTGGGCCGGGGTGCTCGACTGGCAGAGCGCCCTGCGCCTGGTGCGCACCCGCGGGGAGTTGATGGCGGGCGTGAACACGCGCACCCCGGGCGGCATGGCGGCGGTCCTGGGCCTGCCGTCCGCCCGGGTGGCGGAGCTGTGCGCGCGGACCGCCCGCGAGAGCGGGGAGACGGTGGAGATCGCCAACTACAACTCCGGTCGGCAGACGGTGGTTTCGGGCAGCGGGCCGGGGGTCGCGGAGTTCGCGCGGCGGGCGGCGGAGGCGGGCGCGGAGCGGGTGGTGCCGCTCCGCACCGGCGCCCCCTTCCACTGCTCGCTGATGGCGGACATCGAGGACGAGTTCGGCGCCCACCTCGACGCGGTGGACTTCGGCGAGCCCCGGGTGCCGGTGATCTCCAACGTGACGGCGCAGTACGTCGACTCGGGCGCGCGGGCCCGCGAGCTGCTGCGGCGCCAGCTCGCCGCGCCGGTGCGCTGGCAGCAGACGGTGGAGCTGCTCGCGGCCGAGGAGGTGAGCGCCCTCGTCGAGGTCGGGCCGGGCCGAGTCCTGACCAACCTCAACCGGGTCATCGCCCCGGCCGTCCCGGCGGCGGCGGTCGGCACGGTCGGGCGCCTCACCAAGGCCGTGGACCGGTTCGCCCCCGCGGCGGCCTGAGGAGCGGGGTGCGGCCGCCCTGAGGCACACGCTCACAGGTCGGCGCACCTCTCCCGCAGCCGGTCCAGGTGCGCCAGGGACGCGAGGACCTCGTCCGTGCCCACCCCGAAGTCGATCAGGCAGGCGATCTCGTCCACGCCAAGGTCGGCGAGCGCGGCGACCAGCGGCACGCAACTGTCGACGGACCCGATGAGGCAGCGGGTCGCGGCGTACTCGGCGTAGCGGTGCGCGATGAGTTCCTCGACGGCCTCCTCGGACACCGGCTCCCCGGCCGGCTCCGCCGCGTCGAGTCCGAACAGCGTCATCGAGGAGCGCATGTACGCGGTCATCGGTCCCCTGGCCGTGGCGACGGCGGAGTCCCGGTCGGCCCCGACGAACGTGTGCAGCATGACGCCGACCCGCTCCTCGTCGGGGCCGTGCCCGGCATCGACCAGCGCGTCCCCGTAGCGCACCAGGTTGTCCTCCAGGGTCTGCCAGTCCTGTCCGAGCAGGTGGGTGAGGACGCCGTACCCCTGCTCCCCCGCCCAGGCGAAGGTGTCGCCGGAGCCCGCCGCGGTGATCCAGGTGGGAAGCGCGCCGCGCACGGGGCGGGGGTGGGTGCGGACCTCGTGCCGGGTGCCGTCCGGCGCCCTGCGCGACACCGTCCGGCCCGCCCACAGCTCCCGCACCTCGCGCAGGCCGTCCCGGAGCGCGGCCCTGCGCTCGGCGAAGGCGTCCGGGGCCAGGGTGAAGTCGTGCGGGTTCCAGCCGGAGGCGACGGCGAGGCCGGCCCGGCCGCCCGAGAGCTGGTCCACGACCGCCCACTCCTCGGCGACCCTCAGCGGCTCGTGCAGGGGCAGCACCACGCTGCCCGCCCGCACGTCGATCCGGCGGGTCACGGACGCGACGGCGGCACCGGTGACCGCCGGGTTGGGGAAGGGCGCCCCGAAGTCGTGGAAGTGCCGCTCCGGCGTCCACACCGCGGTGAACCCGGCACGGTCCGCGAACCGCGCCGCTTCGAGCAGCAGCCGGTACTGCTCGCCCGCGTCCGAGCCGTTGGCGAAGAAGAACAGGCTGAACTTCATATCCGCTCCATGATTCCCGCGTGCCAGGAGTCCGCGGGGGCCGCCTGCGCGCCCTCGAGCGCTTCGTCGTCCGACGCGAACACCAGCGCGTACAAGGCCTTCTGGTAAAGGGTCAGCAGCCGGGCGTCCTGCCCCTCCAGGGCGCTGTGCGCGAAGGTGAGGGAGGCCCGGAACGAGGTGGGGGTGTCCACGACCGAGAAGCGCACCCGCTGGCCGGGGGTCAGCGGGTCGGGGCCGACACTGCGCATGCGGCCCGTGCCCAGGAGCGGCCGGTCCCCTTCGTCACGGGCGTAGGTGAAGACGACGGGCAGGTCGGTGAACGGCCGCAGAGCCGGGTCGGCCGCGGCGAGATCGGCGTACGGGACGGTCCGCAGCTCCTGGATCCGGTCGAACGCCTCGCGCACGGCGGCCAGAGCGGACCGCGGCGGCTGCCCTTCAAGGATCCGCAGCGGCACCGGGACCACGTTGGCGAAGGCGCCGACCGACCGGTCCAGGTCGGTGTGGCAGCGCCCGTCGAGGGGCACCGCCGGGCAGACGTCGGCGCGGCCCTGGGCCCACGCCATGGCCGTGGCGAACGCCGTCAGGTGCAGCGTGAAGGGCGTCACCCGCAGCTCCGCGGCCAGGGAGCGCAGCACCTGGTGCAGCCGACGGCCCGGCTCCCAGGTGCGCCGGCCGGCGAGCGCGCCGATGTCGGGGCGGGCCGGTCCGGTGCCGTCGGTGCCGGACCTGAGGAGGCCGCGCCACCGGGCGCCCGCCGCCACCGCCCTTTCCCCGCCGGCGAGTTGGTCGCGCCAGGCGAGGTACCGCAGGAAGCCGTCGTCGGCGGCAGGGGCGTCCTGGCCGCCGGGCTCCGCCGCGCAGGCGTCGGCGACGGCCCGGCACAGGGTGAGCAGGCCCCGCCCGTCGAGCACCGTCAGATGGACCGTCACCGCGAGGAGCGGGCCGGCCAGGGTCAGCCGGAGCAGCGGTTCGCGGGCGGGGTCGATCGGGCGGCTCTGGGCCAGCGCGTGGAGCGCGGCCGCCGCGTCGGACGTCTCCTCAAGAGGTTGTACGACGTCCACGGGTGCCGAGGCGCCGGGCGTGCCGGGCACGATCCGTCCACTGCCGGGGAAGGTCAGGCGCAGCGCGGGGTGGCGCGCCAGGACCGTGCGGGCCGCCGCCCGTACCCGTTCGGGGTCCAGGGGGCTGACGGTGTCGAAGACGAACGTCTTCTGGAGCGTCGCGGACGCCGCCGCCAGCGGGCGCAGGCCCGGCGGCAGTGCGGCGGGCGGGCCCGGCCTGGTGAGGTCCTCCTCGGGCCCGGCGTCCGCGTCCGCCGCGGGGCCGCGTTCCGTGAGCACCCTGGCGAGCGCGGCGGCACTTCCGTGCCGGTACAGCTCGTCGATGCCGGGGCGGACGCCGGTGCGTTCGTGGAGGGCGTAGATCAGCCGGGTCGCCAGGAGCGAGTGGCCGCCCGCGTCGAAGAAGTCGGTGTCCGCGTCCAGCTCGGGGGCGTCCAGGACCTGGCGGAAGGCGGCGAGGACCGCCGCGGTGACCGGATCGTGGTTCATGGGAGCCACGGGCGGCGCGGCGGGGGTGCCGGCGGCGGGCAGCCGGGCCGGGTCCACCTTGCCGTTCCCGTTGACCGGCATGCGGTCGACGAGGGTGAACGACGAGGGCACCAGGGCGGCGGGCAGTTCCTCGCGCAGCCGTCGGCGCAGCCGCCCGACGAGGTCCCGGGCTCCGGGCGCGGCGACGAGGTAGGCGTCGAGACGCCGGTCGCCGTCCGGGCCGCCGGCCACCAGGGCGACGTCCCGTACGTCGGGCTCCCGGCGGATCGCGACCTCCACCTCACCGGGCTCCACCCGATGGCCGCGGATCTTGAGCTGCTGGTCGGCGCGGCCCTTGAACTCGACGAGGCCCGCGCGGGTGAGGCGCGTGCGGTCGCCGCTGCGGTAGCCGCGCGGCGCGCCGGTGCCGGTAACAGTGCCAGTGCCGGTATCAGTACCGGTGCCGGTGAACCGCTCGGCGGTCAGGTCGGGGCGGCCCAGGTAGCCGCTGGCCACGCAGACGCCGCTGATCAGCAGCTCCCCCACCGAGCCCAGAGGCACGCTGCGGCCCGTACGGTCCTGGATGTCGAGGACCACGTTGGGCAGGGGCGTGCCGATCGGCGCGTGCCGGGGCCACTCGCGCGGCGGTCCCGTGAAGCGGTAGGACGTCACGACATGGGTCTCGGCGGGGCCGTAGTTGTTGATCAGTCGGCAGCCGTCGAGGCGCTCGAAGAAGGCGACGAGGCTCTCGCTGACCCTCAACTGCTCTCCAGTTGAGGCGATTTCCCGGAGCGAGGCGAAGGCCCCCGGGTCCTCTGCGTGATGTGCGGCGAGCGCGTGGAGCAGCGAGACCGGCAGGATGGCCTTCTCGATCCGGTGGACCCGCGTGAACTCCGCGAACAGGTCGTGGTCGTGCTTGGTCCGTTCGTCGGCGACGAACAGCGAGCCGCCGGAGCACAGGGCGGCGAACGTCTCGTGGAAGGCCGCGTCGAAGCCGAACGACGCCAGCTGGAGCCAGCGAAGGCCGCTGGTGTACCCGGAGGTCTCCCAGTGGATGAGGTTGGTGAGCGCCCGGTGCGGGAAGTGGATGCCCTTCGGGTGGCCGGTGGTGCCGCTCGTGTACGTGACGTACGCGCCGACCTCGGGGCCGACGGCGTCGCCGGGCACCGGGCCGTCCGGCCCCTCGGCGGCCAGCGCGGCGAGGCCGGGCAGCGGGACCGCCCGCGCGCCGGGCGCGAACCCCGCGTCGGCCGCGTCGGCGCACAGGACGAACCGGGGGGCGCAGTCCTCCGCGAGGGCCGCGAGCCGCCGCTGGGGCAGCGCCGGGTCGAACGGCACCGGGGTCGCACCGGCCCGCAACACCCCGAGCAGCGCGGCCACCAGGGGCACGCCGCGCGGCATCGCGAGGCCGACGCTGTCGCCGGTGGTGACGCCCAGGCCGGTCAGCCGGGCCGCGACGGCCGCCGAGGCCCGGCCGAGTTCGCCGTAGGTCAGGGCGCTGTGGCCGTCCCGCACCGCGAGGCGGCCGGGAGCCTCCGCCGCGCGCCGGGCGAACACCGCGTGGACGGGTTCCTCGGGGACGGCGACGGCGGGCCCGGTGAGGAGGGCGGCGGCGCGGGCGGCGGTGGCGGGCGGCTCGGGGGCGCGGGTCAGGGGCACCTCGGGCGTACGGGTCAACTGGTCGAGCGCGTACGAGAAGAGTTCCTGCCAGCCCTGGACCGTGGCACGGTCGAAGCGCCCGGTGTCGTACACGAAGCGTCCGGCGAGGAGCCCGGCGCGGTCGAACCACCAGTCCAGGGAGAGTTCGTACGGGCTCGTACGGCGCTCGAAGGGGACGGGCACCGCGCGCAGGCCGGCGGGGGGTTCGACGACACTGGCCTCGGGGCTCAGCATGTTGAAGAGCACGTCGAACAGCGGGGTGTCGGCGGTGCCCAGCTTCTCCGTGAGGACCTCGAAGGGCAGGTCCTGGTGGTCGAGGGCGGCGGTGACCCGCCGGGCGAGCGGGTCGAGCAGTTCGGTGAGGGTGCGCTCGGGGTCGACGGCGAGCCGCAGCGGCAGGGTGTTGACGAAGTTGCCGATCAGGTCCCGGGTGTGCGGGCGGTGACGCCCCGACACGGGGACGCCCACCAGGAAGTCGTCCCGTCCGGTGACGCGGGCGATGACGGTGGCGAAGCAGGCGAGGACGACGGTGAACGGGGTGGTGCCGGTGCGTGCCGCGAGCCGGCTGACCCGGGTGGAGACCTCGGCGGTCAGGGTGAATTCCACCTTGTCGCCGCGGTGGCCGGCGCGGGCCGTACGCGGCCGGTCCCCCGGCAGTTCGACGCGCTCCGGCAGGTCGGTCAGCTCCCCGCGCCAGAAGTCGAGCTGGCGCGCGGCCTCGGAGGAGTCGAGCCACTGGGTCTCCGCCCGCAGCTGGGCGGAGAACAGTCCGTCGAGGGGGCACTGCTCGGCGGCGGTGCCGGGGCGGGTTCCGGTGTGGCGGGCGTAGGCGGCGTACAGGTCGCGCAGCAGCACGCCGGTGGAGGCGGCGTCCGCCAGGATGTGGTGCAGCACGACGACCAGGACGTGCCGCTCGGGTGCCGTCCGCAGCAGCGCGGCTCGGAACAGCGGGGCCCGGTCCACGGGCAGGGTGGCGTCGAGCAGGGCCGTGATCCGGTCCCGCAGCGCGGCGCCGTCGGCGACCTCGGTGACCGCGAGCCCGGTGGGGACCTCGGCCGCGACCTCCTGGGTCGCCCCCTCGGCGGTGACGCGGAAGGACACCCGCAGGCTCTCGTGGCGCGCGACCACGTCGCGCCAGGCGGCGTCGAGCGCCCGGGTGTCGAGGGGGCCGCGCAGGTCCGCGAGGACGGGCACGTTGTAGGACTCGGCGGCCCCCTCGATGCCGCTGAGGTACAAGAACCGTTCCTGGAGGCGGGTGACGGGCAGCGCTCCCGCCGCGGCGCGCGGCGGCGCGGTCTGCGTCCCCTCCCCCGCGGCCTCCCCCGCGAGCCGGGCGAGGGTCGCGGGGGACGGGGCGCGCAGGAACGAGCCGACGGGCACGGCCAGGCCCCAGCGGGCCCGCGCCTCGGCGACGACGCGGGTGGCGAGGAGGGAGTCGCCGCCCAGGTCGTACAGGCTGTCCTCGGCCGCCACGTCCGCGACGCCGAGGGCGTCGGCGACGATCCGCCGGGCGGCGCCGGCCAGGTCCCGCGGCTCCTCGTCCGGCGGGGCCGCCGCGGGCAGGACCGGGGCCGCGGGTTCCAGCCAGTGGCGGCGGCGCTCGAAGGGGTAGCCGGGCAGGTCCACGACGGGGCCGGGTCCCACGGGGGTGACCCGGTCGGCGCGCACGCCGAGGCCGAGGACCCAGGCCTGTCCGAGTGCGGCCGCCAGGCCCTCCGCCGGGGGCAGGCCGGGGAAGGCGACGGGAGCGGCGTCGGCGAAGGCGGGCGGGAGCCAGTCCTCGGGAAGGGGACCCGGCAGGACGGCCACGGCGGCGGTCACCTTCGGCGGCAGCCGGCGCCGCCCGGGGACGGCCGGGGCACCGGCGGCGGCTGCCGCGAGGTCGGGGCTCGTACCGCGCGCGCACCACTCCGAGCCGTCCGCGTCGTACCACGGGATCCGCGCGGGGCGGCAGGCCTCGCGCAGCTCCTGCCCGGATACGTCACCGGAGGCCAACTGGGCGATCAGGCACGGCAGTTCAGGCTCCGGCAGGCATCCGGCAAGGGCGGCGGCGGCGAGCCAGGAACGTGCCTCGGCGACGACGGCCGCCGGGGTGACCCCCTGGCCGGCCCACACCGCGGCGCAGGCGAGCGCCACGACGGTGTCGGTGACCAGCGCCGGTGCGTCCTCCAGGAGGCCGTCAAGGGCGTGCTCGACGCTCCGCCCGGCGGTCGCGGCCCAGGGGGCGAGGAGGCGGCGGGCCGTCTCGCGGAAGGCGGGCCGCTCGGCGAGCAGCGCCTGGAGGGCGGTCCGTTCCAGGGGCGGGCGGCCCGGTGCGTACCGGAGCACGAAAGCGGGCGGGCGGCCGTCCCGCTTCCCGGCCCCGCCGGACAACGTGACGGGCGCGCCCGAGGGACGCCACAGCAGGGCGCGCCGCCGGGGGTGCCCGCTCCTGGACCGCGTCAGCGTGCGGGCCAGATCGGGCAGTTCGGCGGCATCGGTGGCCCCGGCGCGCTGCCGCACCACGGCTTCGAGGTCGTCCAGGGAGGCGAGGGAGCGGGCCGAGAAGGGCAGCAGCGTCGCGCCCGGCCCGTCGGGCCCGGGGCCTCGCGGCGGGGCGGCCGGGGGCTCCTCGACCAGGACGTGCACATTGGTGCCGCCCACCCCGAAGGAGCTGACGCCCGCGAGCAGCGGCCCGCCGGGCGCCGTCCACGGCCGGGGCGAGCGGTCCACCCGGAACGGCGACGAGGCGAAGTCGATGTGCGGGTTCAGCTCTCCGCCGCCCGGCGTGGCGGGCAGGGTGCGGTGCTTGAGGGCGAGGACGACCTTGATGAGGCCCGCGATGCCGGAGGCCGAGTCGAGGTGTCCGACGTTGGCCTTCGCCGAGCCGATGGAGCAGTAGCCCGTCGCGTCGGTGCTCTGCCGGAACGCCGCGGTCAGCGCGGCCACTTCGATGGGGTCGCCCAGCGGGGTGCCGGTGCCGTGCGCCTCGACGTAGGAGACCCGGTCGGCGGTGATGCCCGCCAGGCGGTGCGTGGAGGCGATGACCGCCTCCTGGCCGCGGGCGCTCGGCGCGGTGTAACTGCTCTTGGCGGCGCCGTCGTTGTTCATGTCGCTGGCGCGGACGACGGCCAGGACGCGGTCGCCGTCGGCGAGCGCGTCCTCCAGGCGGCGCAGGACGACGAGTCCTGCCCCGTTGGCGAAGACGGTGCCGTCGGCGTCGGCGGAGAAGGGGCGGCAGCTGCCGTCGGGCGCGGCGATGCCGCCTGCCACGTGGAGGTGGCCCACGTCCTGGGGCCGGATGGCCGAGCCGCCGGCCAGCGCCACGTCCGTGTCGTAGGCGAGCAGGGCGCGGCACGCCTGGTGGACGGCGGCCAGGCTGGAGGAGCAGGCGCAGTCCACGGCGATGCTCGGGCCGGTGAGGCCGAGCCGGTGGGACAGGGTCGTCGCGGTGAAGCCGCGGTCGTTGCCCATCAGGACGCGGTGCCAGCCGAGCCGCTGGATCACCTCGGGGTGGCCGAGGACGTTGCGCAGCAGGTAGTCGGAGTGGTTCATGCCGAGGTACACGCCGACGCCGCCGGGCGGGGCCGCCGGGTCGAGCCCGGCGTCCTCGAGGGCGTGCACGGCGGTCTCCAGGAGGAACCGCTGCTGCGGGTCGGTGGCGGCGGCCTCGGCGGGGGTGAGGCCGAAGAACTCGGCGTCGAACAGTGACTGGTCGGCGAACGGCTTGCGGAACGGCACGTACGCGGGGTCGTCGATGACCTCGGCGGTCCGGCCCGCCCGGAGCATCTCCTCGCGGGAGACCCGCTCCAGCGGGGAGCGCCCCTCGCGCAGGAGGTCCCAGTAGGCGGCGCTGGAGTCGGCGCCGGGGAACCGGCAGGCCGTGCCGATGACGGCGACGAGGCCCACGTCGTCAGCCGGGTCGCCATAAGGCTCGATGCCATCAGGTTCGTCGCCGTCAGGCTGCTCGCCGTACGGCCTCTCGCCCTGCGGCTGCTCGTCGTACGGCACGGGGATCTCGTCACTCATGGCTGCTTGTGCTCCGATCGTTCGCGCCGCTTGCGGGCCACCTGCTGTCGGCGCCGCGCCTGGGCGGCGCGCCGGTCCCCGGTCGCGGGGTCCGGTCCCGCGGGCTGCGGGGCCGGGTCCGCGGAGCCGGTGAGGTGGGCGGCGTAGCCGCGCGCGGTGGGATGGCGGAAGAGGTCGACGATCCGGGCGTCGGGCCGTATCTCCTGGCGTACGTCCTGGAGCAGCCGGGCCATCAGGATGGAGGTGCCGCCGGATCGGAAGAAGTCGTCGTCCGGGCCCACCGCGTCGTTGCCGAGCACCGTGCGCCACACCGCGAGCAGCCGCCGCTCCAGGTCCGTCGCCACCGGTACGGGCTCCGCCGCGGGCTCGGCGAACCGCACGGGCGCGAGGGCGCGCCGGTCCGTCTTGCCGCCGGGCGTCGTGGGCAGCGCGGCGAGCGCCACGAAGGCGGCGGGCAGCATCTGCTCCGGCAGCAGGGCGGCGAGGGCGGCGCGCAGCTCCGTGTCGTCCGGGGCCGCCCGGCCGGCCCGGGGCACGTAGTGCGCCACGAGGACGTCGCGTTCGCCCCGGCGCTGCACGGTCACCGCCGACGCGGCCACCGCGTCCAGGGAGTCGACGGCGTGCTCGACCTCCTGGAGTTCGATCCGGTAGCCGTTGACCTTCACCTGGTGGTCGACGCGCCCGGCCAGTTCGAGCACGCCGCCGGGAAGCAGCCGGGCGATGTCCCCCGTGCGGTAGACGCGACTCTCCGCGCCGGTCTCCGGCAGCGTCACGAAGCGCTCGCGGGTGAGGTCGGGCCGCCCGGCATAACCGCGCGCGACCCCCGCGCCGCCGATGAGCAGTTCGCCGTACATGCCGACGGGCACCGGCCGCAGCGCGGCGTCGACGACGTGTACGGAGGTGTTGGCCAGGGGCCGTCCCACGAGGACGCGGCCCGGCTCCGCCGGGACTTCCCAGCACGTCGACCAGACCGTGGTCTCCGTGGGCCCGTACATGTTCAGGACGCGCGGGATACCCAGCGCCTTGAGGCGGGCCGCGAGGGCCGGGTCGAGTGCCTCGCCGCCGACGAGCAGCAGTTCCAAGGCGCCGAGGGCCCGTTCGGCGTCCGGCAGGCGCAGCACCTCGCGTACGAACGTGGGGGTCGCCTGGAGCGCGGTGACGCCGTGGCGCAGGATCAGCTCCGGTGCGCCGGCCGGTTCCCGCCAGGACCCGGTGGCGGGCAGCAGGCGCAGGGTTTCCGCGGTCTCCGCGAGGACGACGTGGACGCCGCGGGTGAGCGTCCACAGGAGTTCGACCACCGCAATGTCGAAGGTGAGGTCGGTGACGGAGAGCCACACCGTGTCGCCGTCCACCGGGACCGCCTCGTCGAGCGCGGCGACCAGGTTCGTCAGGTTGGCGTGGGTGACCTCGACGCCCTTGGGGTGGCCCGTGGAGCCGGAGGTGAAGATCGTGTACGCGATGTCCTGGGCGGTCGCCGTCCCAGGTGTGCCGGGCCCGGCCCCGGTGAGCAGGTCGGCGGCGCGCAGCCGCCGCCCGGAGAAGCCGGGCACGCGGTCCTCGTGGGGCGCGCCGAGCACGAGGGCCGAGCAGTCGGCGGCGGCCAGCATGGCGTCGGTGCGCGCGGGGGGCAGGGCGCCGCTCAGGGGGACGTAGGAGAGTCCGGCCTGAAGGACGCCGAGCACCACCGCGACCAGGTCGGGGGTGCGGGGCAGGAGCAGTCCGACGCGCTCGCCGGGCCGCAGGCCCGCCGCGCGCAGGGACGCGGCGACGGCGCCGGCGCGGCGGGCGAGTTCGCCCCGGGAGACGGTCACGTCCCGGAAGGTGAGGGCGGGGGCGTCGGGGGCGGCCGCGAGCCGACGGCGCACCAGGGCATCGATCGTGGCGTCGGGCACGGGGAGCCGGCGTTCCGCGTTCCCTCGCACCACGTCGCGGGCGCCGTCCGGGTCGGGCAGGGCGAGCAGGCCGAGCGGGGTGTCGAGGGACTCGGCGAACAGGGTGACGACGTCCTCGAACCAGGTGGTGAAGCGCCGGGCGTCGGCCTCGTCGAGCAGGGTCCTGTTGTAGATCATGATCCCGGCGAACCCGTCGTCCACCGCGCGGAGCTTGAACATCACGTCGTACTGGGCCGAGTAGATGGGCGGCACCACGGTCGTGGTCTCGACGCCCGCCAGGTCCAGTTCGACGGCCGGATAGCTCTGGAGGATGAAGATGGACTGGAAGACCGGCGCGTGGGACAGCGTCCGCTCCGGGGCCACCGCCTGCACCACCTGGTCGAAGGGCAGGTCCTGGTGGGCGAACGCGTCGAACGCGGTCTGCCGGGTCCGGGCGAGGAACTCCCGCACGGTCAGGTCCGGTTCGACACGGCTGCGCAGGGTGATCGAGTTGAAGAAGAGCCCGAAGGTGTTCTCCAGGACCGGATAGGGCCGGTTGGCCAGCGGGCTACCGACCGCCACGTCGGTCTGCCGGGTCATGCGGGACAGCAAGAAGGAGTACGCCGCCATGAGGGTGCTGTAGAGCGTGGCGCCCGTCTCCTCGCACAGGGCCCGCACCCGGGCGAGCGTCCGGTGCCCGTAGTGGAAGTCGAAGCCCTCGCCCCGGTAGCTCTGCACGGCGTCGCGCCGCCGCCCCGGGACCAGGTCGAGCGCGGGCGGCAGACCGGCCAGCGCCGTGCGCCAGAACTCACGCTGCTCCTCGGCGAGTTCGCTGCCGAGCCAGCCGCGCTCCCAGACCGCGTAGTCCGCGTACTGGACGGGCAGCTCGGGCAGCCGGGGGGCGCGTCCCTCGCGGTGGGCGGCGTACAGCTCGGAGATCTCGCGCTTGAGCAGGTTGGCGGACCAGCCGTCGGACATGACGTGGTGCTGGGTGACCACGAAGGTCCAGCGCTCGGGACCTGTGCGGATCAGGTCGAAGCGGGCCAGCGGCGCCCTCGACAGGTCGAAGCGCGTGGTGACCAGCGAGAACACCAGCCGGTCCAGCTCGTCGTCGCCGGTCGCCTCGTGCGTGGTGAAGGCCGCGCCGCAGTCCGCGTCGATGCGCTGTTCCAGACCCCCGTCCGCGGTCTCGGCCAGGGACGTGCGGAGCACCTCGTGGCGCCGTACGACGTCCTCGACGGCCCCGCGCAGCGCCACCACGTCCACGGGGCCGCGCAGCTCGCTGACGAAGTACATGTTGTAGACGGGCAGGTCGGTGCCGGTCTGCTCGATGAGCCACAGCCGGTGCTGCGCGTAGGAGGCGGGGATCGGCCGGGTGCGGTCGACCCGCTCCATGCGGACGCCGCGGCGGGCCTCCTCCTGCTCGTGTGCGCGCAGGAACCGCAGCACCTCCTCCCGGTGCGCACGGATGGTGTCGGCCAGTTCGGGGGTGAGCACCCCTTCGGGCGCGGACACGGCGAGCTTCTCGTCCTTGCGTCGGATGCGCACGCCGCGCCCGGCGAGGTCTTCCAGGAAGCGGGTCACGTTCAGGGGGGCGGCGGAGCCGGGGGCGGTCGTGTTCACAGTTCGACCGTCCCGACCGTGTCGTCGGCCGCCGGAGCCAGCGAGGTGAAGAGCCGTTCCGCCGCGAGGCGCTCGGCCACCAGGCCGGCCATGCCCTCCAGCGTCTCCGCTTCCAGGAGGTCGCCCAGGGAGACCCGGACTTGGAGGCGCTCCCAGATCCTGGCCATGACCTGGGAGGCGAGCAGCGAGTGCCCGCCGAGCAGGAAGAAGCTGTCGTCGGGTTGTACGTCGTCGACGCCGAGGACCTCTTGCCAGATGGCGGCGAGGTGTTCCTGCGGCTCGCGGCGGGCGTCCGCCGGCGTGGGCCGCGCGGGGGCGGGCACCGCGGCCTCCGAGGCGGGCGGCGCCTCGGCGGGCCAGTGACGGGTTTCCTCGAACGGGTAGGGCGGAAGCGGGGCCACGCGCCCCTCTCCGGACCCCTCGACGAGATGCCAGGGCACGTCCGTACCCCGCTCCCAGCAGTGGGCGACCAGCGCGAGCCACCTGTCCCAGGCGCCGAGCGCGGCGAACAGGTCCGGTCCTTCGCAGGTCGCCGCGGGCGGCTCGGCGCCCATCACCGCGCCGCGCGTCATGTCCAGGAGGCGGTCCGCCGGGGGAAGCCCGCCCGGGGCCACGCGCACACCGGCGCCCGCCAGTCTGACCTCGCGCGCGGCGGGCGCCCAGGCCGCTGTCCTCAACTCCGCCTCCACCGCGTCCAGGTGGCGTTCGCACGCGCTCAGGTCGGCGCCGGGGAGCGCGGCGGCCACCGCCCGGCCGTGCCCGTCCGCGCAGCGCAGCGCCACCTCGGGGGCGAGCACGCCCGCCGCGGCGAGCGCGAGGTACTCCCCCGCGCCCGCGCCCGCCAGGACCGGGACGTCGGCCAGGGCCCCGAGCGCCCACAGCGCGGCGCGCAGGACCTCGGTACCGTCCTCGCCGGGGCTGCCAAGATCCGCCCGCAGTGCGGGGAGGAACTCGGGGAGCCGGGCGTCCAGGCCGTGCGGGGCGAGGTTGCGGGGGTCGAGGCCGAGGACCACAGGACCGGCCTCGACCGGGGCGGCGGGCTCGCTCAGCGCGGCCGCGAGCCCGGTCGCCGAGGTGGCGAGCCAGGCCCGGCGCAGCGGGCGTGGGGTGCGCCGGTGCTGGAGGGTGTGGGCGACGTCGGCCGCCGTGAGCCCGGCGACCCGTTCCGCGAGCAACCCGCGCCAGCGCTCGAAGGAGCGGGGGCTGTGGGCCGAGACGGGGAAGATCCGGGCCGGGCCCGCCTCCCCGGAACGCGCGGGGGCGGCGGGTACGGCCGGTGGCTCCTCCAGGACGACGTGGGCGTTGGTGCCGCCGATGCCGAGCGCGGTGACAGCGGCCCGCCGGGGGCCACCGGTCTGTGGCCAGGGCTCGGCGCGCCCGTTGACGCGTAGTCCCGTGCCGTCCAGGCGTATGCGCGGGTTCAGCTCCTCGTGGCCGACGGTCGGCGGGACCGTGCCCTCGCGGACGGCCAGGACGGCCTTGATGAACCCGGCCATACCGGCCGCGCTGTCCAGATGGCCGACGGACGACTTCACGGCACCGATCACGCAGTCCGTCGTCACCCCGAGCCGCTCCCTGGCTTCCAGGAGGGCGGCGATCTCCACCGGGTCGCCGAGCGACGTGCCGGTGCCGTGCGCCTCGACGTAGGCGATGTCGCCGGGGTCGACCCCGGCGTCGGCGAGCGCGGCCAGGACGACGTCGCGCTGCCCCCGCACGCTGGGGGCGGCGAAGCTCTGCCGGTCCGCGCCGTCGTTGTTGAGGGCCGAACCCCGCACGACCGCGTGCACGGTGTCCCCATCGCGCAGGGCCGCGTCGAGGCGCTTCAGGACGACCGCGCCGACGCCGCTGCCGGGCACGGTGCCCGAGGCCTCGCGGTCGAAGGGGCGCAGGGCCCCCTCGGGCGAGGCCACGCCGCCCGGCCGGGCGAGGTAGCCGTGGTGGTCGGGCAGGCGCAGGTTCACGGCGCCCGCGAGGGCGAGGTCGCAGTCCCCGGCGAGCAGGCTCCGGCGGGCCAGGTGAACGGCGGTGAGCGAGGTGGAGCACAGGCTGCTCACGAAGACGCTCGGGCCGCGCAGGTCGAGGTGGTAGGAGACGCGCAGGGGCAGGGTGGCCGGGCTGTCCGGCACCACCGGGGCGTCCTGGCCGAGCAGTTGGGCGTACGTGTTCTCGCCGCTGCCGCAGAAGACGCCCACGCGCCTGCCGTCGGCGCCGGTCCACCCGGCGTGTTCGAGGGCGTGCACGGCCTCCTGGAGGAACAGCCGCTGCTGGGGGTCGGTCGCGGTGGCTTCGGCCGGGGAGAGCCCGAAGTACTCCGCGTCGAAGAGGTCGAAGTCCTCGATCCGGCCGGACACGGGCACGTACTCCGGCCGTCGGCGCAGCGACTCGGGCACTCCGGCCGCCGCCAGCTCCGGCTCGGTCGCGGGGGTGAGCGCGCCGGCGCCGTCCAGGAGACCGGCCCAGTACCGGTCCAGGTCGGGGGCCCCGGGGAAGCGACAGCTCATCCCGACGACCGCGACGGCCTGCCCGTCCTCAGCAGCAATCATGTTCATCCTTAGCGTGTGACCGGGCCGGTGCCGGAGCCGTCGAGGGCGTCGGCGAACGCCTCGACGGTGGGGTACTTGAAGAGGTCGGTGACGGCCGCGCCGGGCGAGAGCACGGCCCGTATCCGCTGGTGCAGGCGGATCAAGGTCAGTGAGGTGCCGCCCAGTTCGAACAGGCTGACGTTCCTGGGCACCCGCTCCGGACCCACGCCGAGGACCTCGGCCCAGAGCGCCGTGAGCCGGTGCTCCAGGGCGGAGCGGGGTGCCCCGCCCGAGTCCGGCGCGTGTCCGGCCTCCGGCACCGGAAGGGCCCGTACGTCGGTCTTGCCGGACGCCGTGACGGGCAGCGCGTCCAGCCGGACCACGGCCGCGGGCACCAGTTCCCGGGGCAGCCGGTCGGCGAGGTGGGCGCGCAGGGCCGCGTCGGGGACGCCGGGGTCGGCGACGACGTAGGCGGCCAGCGCGTCGTCCCGGCCTGGCAGCACGGTGACGACCGCGTCGCGCACCCCCGCCAGCTCGCCGAGCAGCGCCCCGATCCCGGCGAGGTCGACGCGCATGCCGCGCACCTTCGCCTCGGCGTCCTCCCGGCCGCGGAACTCCAGCGCCCCGTCCTCGCGGAAGCGGGCGAGGTCACCCGTACGGTAGAGGACCTGGCCGGGCACGGCGGCGAAGGGGTGCGGGGCGAAGCGCTCCTCGGTGAGCTGCCTGCGGTGGGCGTACCCGGTGGCGAGCGGCAGCCCGCCGATGTGCAGCTCTCCGGTGAGGCCGGGCGGCAGCGGCTGGCCGCCCTCGCCGAGCACGTACGCCTGGCCGCCGCCGACGGGCCGCCCGATCGGTACGAAGCCGTCCCGGTCCTGCTCGTCCGGGTCGCAGACGTGGAACGTGGCGTCGATGGTCGCCTCCGTCGGCCCGTACAGGTTGACGAGGCGGGCCCCGGTCGCGGCGCGGACCCGCGCGGCGACCGACGTCTCCAGCGGCTCCCCGCCGGAGAAGATCCAGCGCAGGGCGGTGCACTGGGACAGGCCCGGCACGGTCGTCACGGGCCTCGCAGGGGGCACGGCCTTCTCGGTCGGCACGGCCTTCTCGGCCAGGACGGCCTTGAGGACGGTCGGTACGAACTGGACGACGCTCACCCGGTACCGGCGCATCTCGGCGAGCAGCAGCGCCGGATCGCGCTGGGCGCCGTGCGGCGCGACGACGGTCCTCGCCCCGATGGTCAGGGGAAGGAGGTACTCCCACAGGGAGGCGTCGAAAACCGGCGGCGTCTTGAAGTAGAAGCGGTCCTCGGCGTCGAAGCCGAATTCCGAGGCCTTCCAGCGCACGTGGTTGGCGATGGCCCGGTGCGGGACGACGACGGTCTTGGGCAGGCCCGTGCTGCCGGAGGTGGTGATGAGGTAGGCGGGGTGGTCGGGGGCGGGCTCGGCGTCGGCGTACCCGGGGAGCGGGTCCGCGGGTTGGCTGAGGTCGACGACGGGGAGCGGGCCCGTCGCCGCGTCGGTGCCCTTGAGTCCCTCGGGGCCTTCGGGGCCCGCCACGATCGCCGCGGCCACCCCGGCGTCGGCGAGCAGGAACGCCCGGCGCCCCGGCGGCTGTTCCATGTCCACGGGAAGAAGGGCGAGACCACTGCGGAGCACGGCGAGAGCCGCCGTCACGAACGCCGCCGACCTGGGCAGGCAGAGCGCGACGACACTCCCGGCGGGCAGGCTGAGCGCGGCGAGCCGGGCGGCGAGCAGCCGGCTGTCCGCCTCGAGCCGCCCGTAGGTGGTCTCCTGGCCCCGCGCCACGAGCGCCACGGCGTCGGGCGTGCGGGCCGCGCGGGCCACGAACAGGCCGGGCACGGTCCACTCCGGGGCCGCGGGGGCCGGTGGGTTCCACATGTCAAGGACCAGCGAACGGTCGGCCGCGCCCGCGAGTTCCACGGCCGCCGCCGGGCCGTCCCAGCCGGCCACGGCCTGGCCGAGCACCTGCTCGAAGGCGGTGGCGAAGCGCCGTGCCGCCGCCTCGTCGTGGTGCCCGGGGTCGAAGTCGAGGCGGGCCTCCACGCCGGTGTCGCGGAAGAACACGCTGAGCGCCAGGCCGGTCTTGGGGTGCGCGGGGCGCAGCCCCAGCCACTCCTCGGTGAGCCCGGGCAGGCGGAGCCCGGTGCCGGGGACGTTGTTGACCGAGAGCATGACGGGGGGCGTGCCGTCGCCCCGCGGGTCGGCCGCGCGGAGCCGGGCGCGGAGCTTCGCGAGGGGCGCCCCCTGGTGACCCAGGCACTCCAGGAGGTCGGCGTGCACCGTGCGCACGTACTCCTGGAGGCTCGTCCTGTCGTGCGGCGGGCACCGGAAGGCCGGCATGTCGGTGAAGAGGCCGACGACCGGCTCGTACTCCATGCGCCGCCAGTCCACGGCCGGGTAGGAGATCACCGTGTCGGTCACCCGGAAGCACAGCTGGGTGGTGAGCGACAGGGCGGCCATCAGGAGGGCGGCGGGGGTGACGCCCGCACGCTCGGCCGACACGGTGAGCCCGTCGGCCACCCGCACCGGCAGCGAGGCGGTGCGCCCGGCACCGGACGCTCGGCCCGGGACGGCCGGTGCCGCCAGGCCGCTGAGGTATCCGTCCCAGAAGTCACCGAGCCGCGCGGCCTCGGCGCCGAGGAAGAAATCCTCCTGGTCGCGGGCATAGGCGAAGTAGCCGGACTCCGGGGCGACCGGCCCGGGCTCCACACCCGCTCGGAACTCGGCGTACGCACGCGCCAGTTCGTCGGCGATGACGGCGACGGACGGGGCGTCCACCACGAGGTGGTCGAAGACGAGAACGAGGATCGCCTCCTCGGGGGCGAGCCGGAACAGGTCGGCCCGCAGCCGGCAGGTCGCCTCCGCGGCGAACGGAGCGGCTACGGCCGCGGCGACCCGTGCGTCCGTCTCGTCGGCCGTGACGGCGTGCGTGGCGAGCACCCGGTCGGGCACACCGTTCACCCGCTGCCGCAGGAGCCCGTCGGCCCCGTCGTGGAGCGCCACCCGCAGTACCGGGTGGCGCTCCAGTACGCGCCGCAGCGCCCGCTCCAACGCCGCCTCGTCGAGCGGACCGGTGAGCCGGTAGCCGATGGGCACGTGGTACGCGTCGCTGTCCGGGTGCAGCCGCTGGGAGGTCAGGACCGCCCACTGCTGCTGGGTGAGCGGGAACTCCGCCGAGGACTCGGGGGCGCCGGGACCGGATGCGGTCACCGGGTCACCTGGAGCGGGGAGTGGTCGCGGGCGGCCAGGAAGTCGGGCCGGGGCGCGGCGACGGCGCCGGGGACGTTGTCGACACTGTTGTACGTGAAGATGGCCATGCGCCGGTCGGCCGGGGACATGTTGCTGCCCGAGCCGTGCACGATCCGGGAATCGAAGAAGAGCAGCGACCCGGCGCCGCCGAGCGCCGAGACGATGTCGGCGCTCGCGCTGAGCCGGGCCACGCTTTCCCGGCTGACGGTGTATTCCAGATCGGCGGCGAGATGTGCCTGCCACGATTCCTTTTCCGCCTTTTTCCCGGGCCGTACGGTCTCCGTCCCCGCGACGAGGTGAGAACCGGGAATGAGAAGGAGCGGCCCGTTGTGATCCGTGGCCGCGTCGAGGAAGAGGGCGACGTTCACCACACGCGGCTCGGCCATGCCGTCCTCGCGGTTCCAGAAGGTGAAGTCCTGGTGCCAGGGCCAGATGTCGCCGGAGAGGGCCCGCTTGGCGTTGATCTTCGACTGGTGCACGTAGACGTCGCCGCCGACGATCTGGCGGGCGGGCACGAGCAGCCGCGCGTCCGTGACCAGGTCGGCGAAGCCCCCGGGGATCTGGTGACACCCGTGCACGGCACGCACCGTGCGCCCGTCGGCCTCGAAGGTGCGCCGCGGCGAGTCCGTGCCGTAGAGCGCCTCCGCCTCCGCCCCGAGCGCGGCCACCTCAGCGGTCCCGAGGACATCGGGAACGACCAGGAACCCGTTCTCGTCGAATTCGGCCAACTGGCCCTCGCTCAGGCGGTTCACCATCAATCGGACCCTTCATGGCCAAGGAATGAAGACAAGTCGGAGAACGGGACCCTGTCCTGTCGGCGGAACCGGAGGACAGGCCCATTAACCACAGCGATTTCATCCTTGGCGACGTGGTCCGGCGGGGCAATGGCTGCCTGCTGGACACAAAGGGCCGTGGCAGGAAGAGGCCACGCGAAACAGTTCCTGGCCCGCCGCGCCGAGCAGGGAACCCGGCACGCGGGGGGGGCGGGCATGGCCGCCCGTGTGCGTCGCCCCGGAGGCACGCAGTACGGGCTGCGCCATGCCCGTGTCACCGGACAGAAACGTGGAAGGTGTCAGTATCCGACGGCCTCACGAAGCAGTAGCACCGTCCCCCGCCCCGGGCGGGGCTCCGCGTTGAGGATGAGCAGGCGGTTGACGGCGCTGGGCATGCCGTATGCCGCCTGGGCGCGGACGTTCTCCAGAGGGAGGGCGTGTTCCTCGACGCGGCGCAGGGCTGTGCTCAGGTCGGGCACGACCTTCTGGGCGCCGACGATCCAGACCGCGTGGGCGGCGCCGCCCGCGTTGGCGGGGAGTTGGCTACCGCTGCCCGAGGCGAGGACGAGGGCGCCGGTCTCGGTGACCGCGGCGACGCTGTTGACGACGTAGTCGGGGCCGGAGACCAGCCGTCGGATCTCGTCGGCGCCGGTGGCGCGGTCGATGGCCAGGACGCGCGGCCTGATGGCGTCGTACCGGCCGCTGGCGTTGATGTCCTCGTCGATCCCGGACAGCCGGAGGGTCTCGCTGGCCCCGGTGAGCACGCTGGTGCCCTCGGGGATCAGGTCCTTGACGCGGGCGCGCGCCGTGGCCACGTCGTCGAGGATCTCGGCGGCGAAGCCGCCCGCACGCAGCGCGGCGGCCACCCGCTCCAGCCGTTCGGCCGACGCAGGGCCGGTGAAGGACGCGGCCGGGGCCGGCGCGGCCGTGGCGGCTTCTCCCGGGCCGGCTTCGGTGCCCCGCGCCCCGTGGGGAGCCGTGCCCGCCAGCGGCGATGTGTCGAGATACCTGACCTCGTACACCCGCTCGGCGAACTTCCAGCCCTCCGCGGTGCGCTGGTAACGGTCGTGGTAGACGGCGTAGTTCAGACCCTGGCGGCCGTCGAGAGCGCGCCCCAGTTCCTGGATGTAGGCGCGGCCGGTCGCGGTGTCTCCGTCGAGCTGGATCGTGCCGGGGTGTGTGGTCTGTACGAAGAAGTCCCACTGGCTCTGCAACAGTTCGCCCCCGGCGCGGATCTCCTCGCGGCCGACCTGTTCGACGGGGATGTTGGGCATGCGCAGGGCACCGTCCGGTGTGAACAGCGACGCGAGGCGGGGCCGGTCGCGCATCATCGCCGCGTCGGTGAACTCGCCGCGCAGCGCCTCGATCTCGACGCGGTCCGCGACGGCCTGGAAGTCGTTCATCGAAGTCCTCTTCAGGTCTCGTGCTCTGGTCTCGTTGTCGTCCTCGTCAGTACGACAACGCGGTCCTCGGGAATGTGAGGTGAGGTGGCGGCCTCACATTCCGATGCGCTGTCTTGTCATCACAGGTAGAGGCGCAGGAGCGAGCGAGGGAGACGGCCGGACCATGACCACCCGTGCCCAGACCATGACCACCAGGGCCGAGACCGGCGAGGACCAGGGCGACCCGGGCCTCAGCGTGATCACGAACGAGCGGCGTCGGCTGATCAACCTGGCTTACCGGCTCCTGGGATCCCTCACCGACGCCGAAGACGTCGTACAGGAGACCTGCGCCCGCTGGTACGCCATGTCCCCGCGGGAGCAGCGGGCCATCGAGTCGCCCGGCGCCTGGCTGGTGACGGTCGCCAGCCGCGTCTGCCTGAACCTGCTCGGTTCGGCGCGGGTCAGACGGGAGACGTACGTCGGCGACTGGATCCCCGAGCCGCTGCCCGAGCCCACGGAGTGGATCGCCGGGCACACCGGCGCGGGCGGGGCCGATCCGGCCGAGCGGGTCACCCTCGACGAGTCGGTGACGATGGCCTTCCTGGTCGTCCTCGACGCGATGACCCCGGCCGAGCGCGTGGCGTTCGTCCTGCACGACGTCTTCCGCTACCCCTTCGCCGAGGTCGCCGAGATCGTCGGCCGTACTCCGGCGGCCTGCCGCCAACTGGCCTCCTCCGCCCGGCGGCGCGTCCGCACCGCGCGGGCCCCGGCGGGCCCGAGCGCTGGCCAGGCCGACGTCGTCCGGCGGTTCAGAACGGCGTGGCAGGCCAAGGACATCGAGGGCCTGATCGGCCTGCTCGACCCCGACGCCATCGCGACCGCCGACGGCGGCGGCCTCGCCGTCACCCACCCGCGCCCGCTCGTGGGCGGTGAGCAGGTCGCTCGTGCCTACGTCAGGATCGCCCGTGTCTCGGGCCACCGCACCACGTTCCTGGAGCGCACGGTCAACGGCCTGCCCGGCTTGGTGGCGTGGCAGGACGGCAAGCTCGCGACGGTGTACGCGTTCGAGTGCGCGGGTGACCGGATCAGGCGCATCTGGGCGATGAGGAACCCCGAGAAGCTGGGGCCCTGGCGGTTCAGCTGAGGACCGGACCGGGAGCCCGGGCACCACAGCGCCCGGATCGGCGGGACGGCCCCGCTGGCTCAATCTCTGCCACCAGTGCCCCCGGCCCCGCCGGGCAGCGCGTTTCGACGGTGGATCCGCCTCAGTTCTGAGGGGTCGCTCATACCGTGATGTCACCGCGCGTACGAGGCTGACGGCGGGCGCACAAGGGGGCCTGCCCCACCAGGGCCAGGAACGAGCGGCACACCCACCCTGGGAAAGCCAGGAACTGCCCAGTAGGGCCCAGCCGCACACCCGGACAATCGTTCAACTCACCGGCCGCGGAAGCCGCCGTGCGGCCAGGGCCTGACGCGCGAGGTCGCTTTGCCCCGCCCCACTCGCCCAGGCCGCCAGAGAAGATACGACCTCGCGAACCAGCCACACAGCGCTCATGACCGGCCACACTGTGCGTGCGGTCCGTCATGCCGCACGCATACTCCACGAGCCGTCTCCTGTACGGGGGTTGTGGCCCATGCCAGGCAGGGTGGCCGGTCTGATCGTGGCGGCCGTGCTTCCGCCCTCGGTCGACGCTGCCCTGTGGCGGACGTTGGTGGTGGAGCACCCCCTTCTCGCCGCCGTACTCCTGGTGGCCTACCAGGGCGTCCTCGCCCTCGTGGTCATCGCCTGGAGGATCCTCAGCGATCTCGCCAAGCGGTGGCAACAGCGCGTCGTCGACAGCCTCGATCGGTCACTGACCCTCCGCTTCTCGCGCTTCCCCGATCGCTACCGGGCCGCGCTGCTGGGCAGCCTGCGCTATGTCGAGATCAGTGGCCTGGAGACCCGCGGCCTCTGCACCCCCGAGCTGGAAGAGGTGTACATCGATGTGAGCCTCGTCCACCAGACGCCGAACGCCGCCGGGCGGGATCTGCTCGCACACCTGCCGGGGAGGGGGACAGGGCGTCACGCGCTGGAGGACTTCCTCGACCGCCGCCGGCCCGTGCTCCTGGCGATCGTCGGCGCCCCGGGCAGCGGCAAGACGACACTCGTGCGGCGCACCGCCCGGCAGATCTGCCTCGCGCGCTCCCACGCAGTCCCGGCTGCTCGCCGGCCACCTCACCCACTGCAAGGTGCCGGTCAACTACCTCGGCGATGGCGTGGTCCCCCGCCAGCAGGTAGGAGGCAGGACAGGGCGGGACTACCACCACGACGCCGCGGGCCGTCTACGCTGGCGCACCGCCGAGAGGAAGGCGGCCCGGACTGCCGCCTTCCTCTCGGGCGATCGTCTCTCCCTACGACACGTCGGCCCGCTACGCACGCCACGGACACATCATCAGCTGGAAGGGGTCCACCGCCCATCTGACCGAGAGCTGTGCTGCCGACGGCCCCAACGTGATCACGGACGTGGCCACCACCGCAGCCACCACCCACGCCAGCCAGGTCCTGCCCGGCATCCACACCCGTCTCGCCCGTCGCGGGCTGCTGCCCGCCGAGCACCTGGTCGATGCCGGCTACACTTCCCTGCCCCACCTGGAACAAGCCGCCCGCGAACACCAGGTCACCGTCTCCGGGCCGCTCAAGAGCCACCCCACCCGCCAGCACCGCCGACAACGTCCGCATCATGAGATTTCCCCCACGGGGTCCGCTCCGGAGTGGAGAGCACGGTCAACGAGTTCACCCACGGACACGGCATGCGCCGCTACCGCTATCGAGGACAGGGGAAGGCCCGCATCCAGCACGTCCTGACGGCCATCGCCGTGAACATCCAGCGCCTCAGAGGACTGTCACCAACCGAGGAACCCCGGCCACCCCGTCGGCCGACTGCCTTCCAGGACTACCTCGACCAGCGTGAGATCCCCCGGCTGAAGTCCTGGCGAACCCTGGGCAGCTGGCCCCGGCGACTCCAAGATCCCCGACCGAGTCGAGCTTACCGGCCGTCGTAGGCGGCGCGCGCTTCAGGGAACGCGTCCGCTGAAGGGCGAGCGGGGGGCGGCTGTGGCACGCGGGCGAAGCCGGTTCGGTAGGCGAGGGCGACGAGTTGGGCGCGGTGGTGGGCACCAAGTTTGTGCATGATGCGCTGGACGAAAGTGCGTACGGTCAGCGGGCTGACGTACAGGCGCTCGGCGATCTCGTCGTTGGTGAGCCCCTCTGCTGCGCAGAGGAGGACTTCCTGTTCGCGGGGGGTGAGGTTGTCCATCTCGCGGGGGTGGCGTGGGGGCGGTCGGGGCTGGAGGCGGCGAGGTAGCGAGAGACCACGACGTGGGTGGCCAACGGGGAGAGCACCATGTCGCCGGCCGCCACAGTTCGGATGGCTGCGAGGAACTCGGCGGGGCCGACGCCTTTGCCGAGGAAGCCGCTGACGCCCGCGCGCAGGGCCCGGGTGATGTAGTCGTCCGTTTCGAAGGTGGTCAGGATCAGGACGCGGGTGCCGGAGAGCTGGGGATCGGCGGTGATCTGCGCGGCGGCGGACAGCCCGTCCTGGCCTGGCATGCGGATGTCCATGACCACCACGTCCGGTGCGGTGGTGCGGGTCAGCTGTACGGCCTGGTCGCCGTCGGCCGCGGTGGCGATGACCTCTAGATCGTCGGTGGCGTCGATGAGGACCTGGAAGGTTGCGGCGAGGAGTGCCTGGTCGTCGGCGAGCAGCACGCGGATGGTCACAGGGTGTCCTCGTCGTGGGCGGACGGGCGGGCGGGCGGCGCGAGGGTGGGAAGCTCGACCCTCACCTCGAAACCGGTGTCGTCGCGGGGGCGGGCGTGCAGGTGTCCTCCGGCTGCCTGGGCGCGTTCGTGCATGCCGATGAGGCCGTATCCGGCGGCGCCGCGGACCTGTACGGGCGGGCCGTCGTCGGTGACCGTCAGGGTCAGCAGGTCGTCGGTGTAGTGCAGGTGGACGGCGGCCGTCGTGGTCAGTGCGTGCTTGGAGACGTTGGTGAGTGCCTCTTGCGTGATGCGGTAGGCGGTGAGGTCGACGCCGGGTGACAGCGGTTGCTCGGCGCCGTCCTGGGTGAGGGTGACCGTGAGGCCGACCTGGTCGAACGAGGCGATCAGATCCGGCAGTCGCGCCAGTCCGGGGGCGGGCTCCCTCGAAGGGCCGGAGGGTTCGTCGCGTTCGCGCAGCAGTCCCACCGTCGATCTCAGTTCGCCCAGCGCCGAGTTGAGGGTGGCGGTGAGGTTGTGCATGACCTGCTGTGCCTTGTCGGGGCGGCTGGCCAGCAGGTAGTCGGCGGTGGCGGCCTGGGCGTGGGCGAGTGTGATGTGGTGGGCCACGACGTCGTGCAGTTCGCGGGCGATACGCATCCGTTCGGCGCCCACGCGGCGGCGGGCCTCTTCCTCGCGGGTGCGCAGCGCCATCTCCGCGCGTGCCTCCACCGCGGTGACGTAGTCGCGGCGGCTGCGCAGGGAGTCGGCGACGGCTGGGGCTACGAGGATGAAGGCGGCCAGTCCCACCTGTTCGGGTCGCAGCTGCGGGCCGCCCGGCGGCCACAGGGCGGAGGCGGCGAGCAGGGCCAGGGCGGAGGTGGCGGTGTAGCGGGCGGCGGTGCGGCTGTCGGTGTGCCAGGCCAGTGAGGCGAGTGCCGCCATGACGGGGCCGGTGAGGGTGGAGCCGAACTCGTAGCCCAGGGCGGGGCCCATGGCGCCGAGGGCGGCGGTGCACGCGGTGGTGGTGATCACGGTCAGGCGCGGGCGGCTGCGGCGCGCCAGCAGTGCCGCGCAGGCCAGGGCGGCGACGGTGGCGGCGGCCGGCGGCGGCCAGTGCACGATGCGAGGCGGCTGCGCCATGGTGGTGGAGAGCACGGCGAGGGCGCACAGGGCGGCCGCCGTTGCGGCGTCGAAGGCTCTGGGGTGGCGGCGGGCCCACGACCGGATGTCGGCGATCACAGGCTCTCCTTCACGAGTGTGCTTGACGGTTGTCGTCCGTGGCTGCACGGGGTGGATGTGGATGACCAGGGGGGATGTGAATGATTCGGGCGGACGGACCCCCGTGCAGGCGGGGGCGCCCCGGAGGCCCGCGGATTGGCGGGCCTCCGGGGTGGCGGTGGGTCAGGCGTGCACCGATTCCTCCTGTGCCGAGGGTGTCACCGGGGCGGGGTGCTCGGCCGCGAGGGTGCGCGTGAGTTTCTCGCCTTCGATGTCCAGGTCGGGCAGCAGTCGGTCCAGCCACCTGGGCAGTCGCCACGCTGTCTGTCCCAGGAGCGCGAGAGCGGCCGGGACGATGGTCATGCGGACGATGAACGCGTCGAAGAGGACGGCGGCGGCCAGTCCCAGTCCGAGCATCTTGATCATGGAGTCGGTCATGCCGATGAATCCGGCGAAGACGGCGATCATGATGACGGCAGCGGCCACGACGACGCGGGCGCTGTGACGGAATCCGGTGACGATGGCCTGCGTTGGCGATTCTCCGTGGACGTGGGCTTCGCGGATGCGGGTCACGAGGAAGACCTCGTAGTCCATGGCCAGGCCGAAGACGACGCCGATCAGGAAGATCGGCATCATGCTCATCACCGGTCCGGTCTGGGGGACGCCGAGCAGGTCGGCGAGCCAGCCCCACTGGAAGACCGCGACGATCACACCGAAGGCCGCGGCGACCGAGAGCAGGAAGCCGAGGGCTGCCTTCAGCGGGACGAGGACCGAACGGAAGACGATCATCAGGAGCAGAACGGCGAGTCCCACCACCACCGCGAGGTAGGGGATGAGGGCGGCGGTGACCTTGTTCGAGACGTCGATGTTCATCGCGGTCTGCCCGGTCACCCACATGGAGGCGCCGGAGGTGGACTTCAGGTCGGTGGCCTCGGAGCGGATCGTCTTGACGAGGTCCTTGGTCGCGCCGGCGCTGGGGCCGGTGCTGGGCACGGCGGCGATGGTCGCGGTGTCGCCGGCCTTGTTGAAGGTGGCCGGTGAGACGTCCACGACGCCGTCGGTGGCGGTCAGGGCCGTGCGGGCCTGCGCGGCGGCGGCCTGGGCGTCGTCGGCGCCCTTGGCGTCGACGACGATGGTCAGGGGCCCGTTGAAGCCGGGGCCGAAGCCGTCGGCGAGCGCATCGTAGGCGCGGCGCTGGGTGGTCGAGGTGGGCTGCGCCTCGTCGCCGGGCAGGCTGAGCTGTAGGTCCAGTGCCGGGATGGCGACGACGCCGAGGCCCGCCACGCTCAGCAGCAGCGTCGCCAGGGGCCGGCGGATGACGAAGCGGGCCCACCGGCTTCCCGCGGGCTCCTTCCCGGGCCCGGGCGCGGGTGCGGGTGCGAGCGCGGGCGTGGGTGAGGGCGTGGGCGTGGGTGAGGGCGTGGGTGCGGACGTAGGTGCGATGGCGGTGCGGCGCCGAGTGCGGGGCAGGACCGCCTGGGGGAAGAACCCGAGCAGGGCGGGCAGCAGCGTCAGGGCGACGAGCACGGCGATGACGACGGTTCCGGCGGCGGCCAGCCCCATGTCGGTCAGCATCGGCACGCCGGCCACGGACAGCCCGGCCAGCGCGATGACGACGGTGGCGCCGGCGAAGACGACGGCGGATCCGGCGGTGCCCACCGCCCGGCCCGCGGCCTCTTCCGGAGTGTGGCCCTCGTCCCGTTCCGCGCGGTAGCGGGAGACGATGAACAGGGCGTAGTCGATGCCCACGGCCAGGCCCAGCATCAGGGCCAGAGTGATCGTCGTGGTGGACATGCCCGCGGCGATGATGGCGCAGACTCCCGCGCCAAGACCGATCAGCGCGGTGATCAGGGGAAGTCCGGCGGCGACCAGCGCGCGGAAGGTGATGAACAGCACGAGCGCGGCGACAGCGATGCCGATCAGTTCGGTGACGCCGCCGAGTTCAGGACCGCCCTCGACGGCCGAGCCCCCGACTTCCACCGTCAGGCCCGCGGTACGGCCGTCCTCGACGGCGTCCATGAGTTCGGCGGACGTGGCCTCGCTGAGGTCGTCGCTGGAGACGGCGTAGGTGACGGTCGCGAACGCGGTGGTGGCGTCCTTGCTGACGGCTTCCGGAGCGAAGGGGCTTGAGGCGTCCTTCACCTGCGAGCCACGCGCGATGGTGTCCACGACCTTCTCGACGGCCGCCCGGTTCTCGCGGGCCGTCACCTTCTGCCCGTCGGGCGCGCCGAAGACGATGCGTGCGTCCGCGCCCTCCGCGTTGTCCCCGGGGAAGCGCTCGTCGAGCAGGTCGAACGCCTTCTGCGACTCGGTGCCCGGTATGGAGAACCCGTCCTCCTCGGCGGCCGGGGCGCTGAGAGCGGCGAAGGAGCAGGCCGCCAGGATCGCCACCCACAGGAGGGCGAAGTAGCGGCGTCGCCGGAAGGACATCCGGCCGAGCCGATAGAGCAAGGAAGCCATGACCAGGCACTCCAGTCGAAGAGGAAAAGGAATGGCACCGCGAGCCGTGCCGTGCGCGTCGCCGGCGCAGACGTCCCGCGGTCTCGGCTCCATCGTTGGCAACACGGGCCGCGACGTCGTCCCGCTCCTGCAGACACCCGCCCGTACTGCAGGCGCAGTACGGGCGCCGCACAGTCCCACCTCCAGGGCAAGGCATCTGGCCGCTCCTGTCGGCCGACCGGCCCGCGTCCCCATCGCCCGCCGTGCCCCATGCCGGGGTACGAGCGCATCGCGGCGGCGGCTCAGGCGGCGAGGGCATCGGCGCGGGCCGGCAGCTGCCAGTCGCCGCCGCGGTCCTCCTTGGAGAACCGCGCGACCAGGTCCGGGACGCGGAAGAAGCAGGCCAGCGCGGTGGCGTTCTGGAAGGCGCTGATGGCGTGCTTGTTCATCGGCAGGCCCAGGCGCAGGATCCTGGGGTTGACCTCGCCCTGGATCTCGTCGACGAAGGGCCGCAGGACACGGTCGTAGTTCGCCAGCGCGGTCGGCAGATCGTCCGCGTGCCGGTTGATCTCCCCGGCCAGGACGTACGCGCCGACGAGCCCGCCGGAGACGCCCATGCCGCTGTAGGGGGAGGCACAGTGCGCGGCGTCACCGGCCAGGACCACGCGGCCCTTGGACCAGTGGTCGATCCGCACCTGTGCGATCTCCTGGGAGTAGAAGAACGGGCTCGTCTCCATGCCCTCGATGAAGCGGTCGGTCTGCCATCCGGCGTCCTGGAACCGATCGGCCCAGAACCTCTGCTGCTGCTCGACGGGCGCGCGGTGGATCGCGGACGCTTCCGCCGACTCCTCGCGCATCACGAAGTACACCTGGGTCTCGGTCACGTTGTGGCTGCGCCGCATGATCTGCCGGCCGCCCGGGACCATGTAGGTGTCGCGGATGTTGCTGTCGGAGTCGATGCGCGGCACGAACCAGTACGCCATGTGGATGCCCGCGCGCCAGTACGGGTCGAAGCCTTCCGGCAGCAGCGCCCGGCGGGTGCGCGAGCCTTGCCCGTCGGCGCCGATCAGCAGGTCGTACGCGTCGGAGGTCCCGTCCGAGAAGTGGGCCGTGACCCGGTCGGCGTCCTGGTCGAAGCCGTCGACGCTCTTGCCGAAGACGTACTCGGTGTCGTCCCGGGTCGCCTGGTGCAGGATGCGCACGAGGTCGCCGCGCATGATCTCGTACTCCGAGGTCAGAGTCTGGCAGCCCCTGCCGGAGGTGTTTGCCATGATCGTCGCCTTCGGCTTGCCGCGGGAGTCGACGAAGGCCACGCCCGCCTCGTCCACCAGCCGGCTGCGCACCGCCTCCAGCAGCCCCATGCGCTCAACCGCTTCGATGCCCTGCCCGCGGAGGTCGACCTGCGCGCCCCAAGCGCGCAGCGCCGGAAAGCGCTCGACGACCGTCACCTGGTGACCGCCGCGGGTGAGCCAGAAGGCCAGCGCCTGCCCTGCGACGCCGCCGCCTGCGACGAGAATCCGCAGCGAACGCTTCTCGATCTTGTCCGGCATGTTCGACCACCTCAAAATCTATCGGTGATTGATTCTTTTCCAGATTCTTCTATCAGCGATAGATTGTCAACGTGACCAAGATGAACCGTCAGACCGTCGTCACAGAGGCGCTGGATCTGCTGGACGAGGTGGGCCTGGAAACGGTCAGCACCCGGCGGCTGGCCAAGCGCCTCGGCGTCGAACAGCCCTCGCTCTACTACCACTTCAAGACGAAGAAGGCCCTCCTCGGGGCCATGGCCGAGGCAGCCATGGCCCCGCATGCCGACGCGCCGCTGCCGTCCCCCGGGGACGACTGGCGCGAGTGGTTTCTGGAGAACTCCCGCAGCTTCCGCCGCACGCTGCTGATGCGCCGCGACGGCGCCCGACTGCACGCCGGAAGCACTCCGACCGGCGAACTCGACCGGATCCGTCACAAGATGGCCTTCCTGGTCGCCTCCGGAGTGCCCGAGCGGCACGCGCAGATGGCGATGCTGGCCTCCAGCCGCTACACCGTCGGCTGCGTGTTGGAGGAGCAGGCGGAAGCGGACCCGCCGCCGAACAGCGAGGACCTACCGGACGACGTCCCCGTACTCGACCACGAAGAGGCATTCGAGGCGGGCCTCGCGCTCATCCTCGGCGGCCTCGATCAGCACACCGCGGCATCCGGCCCGGCCTCCGTCGCGCCATCGCCTGCATGACCGGGCACAGACCGGTACAGGTCGGACGAGCACCCGCCGAGGGCGGCCGTCGCGCGCCAGGCGCTCCAGATGGCCCCGCAGCGCCGCCGCCACGAGCAGCCAGACCACGGCAGCCGCGGGCAGCCGCCCGCCGAAAGGCCGTTGAGCAGCGCCACAGCCAGCGGCGGCACCGAGTGCACCAGCAGGCCACCCCAGCACAGCCTCTCACCGGCAGCGGCCTGTGCGGCCACCGCTCCGGCCAGACTGATCAGCACGCACACCGCGAAGCTCGCGCACAGCAGCCAGCGCACGCTCGGCGACAGCTCGTCGTGCCGGTGCTCCTCCAGAGCACCGAGCCCGGCAGCCAGCGCGACGAGAGCACCGTTGGTCACGCTGTGCAGGAGCAGGGCGATGCGCGGCGGCAGCGCCGCCGCACGCAAATTCGGCACCCCTCCCTAGCCGTACACAAGCGACAGCACCCAGATCGACACCAGCAACAGAAAGCCGCCCAGGCCGAGCACACGCACGCTCCAGCCCCACTGCGCCGAGGAGCCGACAACCGTGAGCCTGGCGACCCCCTCGCCCAGCACGATGATCGTGAACGATGACGGGATAGGGCAGCAGCATGCCGGCCTCCAACGACAGGGGATGGAAGGGCCGTTGCCGTGAGAGGGCGGGCGGCCCGTTCGACTGCTTCGACCATGGCCTGCGGGCTGCTACGGCGTCTGTATGCGCGCTGCTCGCCGGTCACGTCGGCCTGCCCGAGGGAGCTGACGATCTGGCGCCCGGCCTGTGGAGCGTTCGCGAAGGACGGAGTGGTGACACCGTCGCGGTGGTCGTGAGTCAGAGACTGGTTGTCGCTCTTGCTCTTCATCAGGAATGAGAAACACAGACCGGCGGGGGCGGTTGGGATCGCGCTGCGGTGACAGCCGGGGAAAGTGCGCCGTCAGCGCGCTGCGCGCCCCCCTCGGGCGAGTGTTGTGATGATGCGTTAATCCTACTTACCGTGGCGGGGCGGATCTGGACCGCTCATGGGCCTCCGGGGACGGAAGCCCGCTTCAGTCCGTCGCAGGTACCCGCGAACCACACTGTCTCCACCAGGGAGAAGGAGTTCACCATGACGTACGAGCGCCCGACACTTGCCAAGGCCGGTTCCTTCCGCAAGGTGACCGGTATCAAGAACACCGGGCCGAAGGACGTCCTCGGCGGCAAGCAGCTCCTCTGACGCTGTGAACCCGGGCCGCTGACGCGGCCCGGAGACCGGCGTAGGGCCGGGCCGGTCACCGATCGACCCGGCCATCGGGTGGCGGCATCCAGCCGCCACCCGATCCCTTTGCCCCTGGTTCCGCCGACCGAAGGCCGTAGCCATGGAAGAGTCCCTGTCTCTCCAGGTCCTGCCCGCCTGGTTCGTCGTCCTGCCCGATACCGACGCGGCCGCCGCCGTCGCCGCCAAGGCGCTCTCCCACGCCGCGCAGAGCCTGCTCCACCGGTCGGGACGCCCGTGGCTGGTGGGCCGTTGGACACCGGAGACGATCGTGACGGGGGAATGCGGCGACACCCGTGTCGCCGTGATCGGGGACCACGCCGTCAGCGCCCAGGAGGCCGTGCGGGCCGCGACCGCCGCCGCCTCGGCGGCGTCCCTGGCGGCACTGGACCGCGTCAGCGCCACCTGGGCCGGCAGCTTCCACCTCGTGGCCAGCGGCGGCGGACGGGTCCGGGCCCAGGGCGGCGCCGTCGAACTGCGCCGCGTGTTCTACACGAACCCCGCGCTCCCGCGCTCCGGCCGGGTGAGCCTGGCCGCCGACCGTGCCGACGTACTCGCCGAACTGGTCGGCGCCGAACTCGACGAGCGCCGACTCGCGCTGGAACTGCTGACCTCCGGCGTGCCGTACCCGCTCTCGGGCTCCCCGATGTGGCGGGGCGTCGACGCGGTGCCCGGTGGCCACAGCCTGAGCCTCGACGCCGGCGGACGGCCCCGGGTGACCCGCCGGTGGGCGCCGCCCGATCCCCTTGTTCCGCTCGCCGAGGGCGCCGTGCGCCTGCGCGAGGCGCTGTGCGCTGCCGTGGAGGCACGCACGCGGGCACGCGACCTGGTCACCACGGACCTGGGCGGACTGGACTCCACTGCCGTGTGCTGCGCCGCCGCGCGGGGGGACGCGAAAGTCGTCGCGTACACCGCCGCCATCCACGACGAGCTCGGCGACGACGTGTACTGGGCCCGGCGGACCACCGAGGCGCTGGAGACCATCGAGCACCACGTCGTACCCGCTCACGACGTGGCCATGACGTTCGACGGCATCGACACCCTCGACGACCTGCTGGACACACCCAGCATGCTCACGGTCGACCGCAACCGCCGCATGCACATCGTGGCCCTCGCGGCCGCCCGCGGATCCGGCCTGCACCTGACCGGCCTGGGCGGCGACGAACTCCTCGCCGGCACACCGGCCCGGCTGCACGAGCTGATACGCACCCACCCCCGCACCGCCCTGCGGGACCTGCGCGGATACGCCGCCAAATACCAGTGGTCCCGGTGGGCCACGCTCCGCCAGCTCCTCGACCGCCGCCCCTACCGGGCCTGGCTCGACCGGGTCGCCCGCGACCTGACGGCGCCGCCGCCCCCCGCGGACGAACCGCTGCTCGACTGGTCCATACCCCCGCGCATGCCGCCCTGGGCCACCCCCGACGCCGTCGCGGCCGTACGCGAGCTCCTCCGCTCCCGCCTCGCCGACGCCGAGCCCCGGGGCAGGGGACACGGCGAACACCGCGAGCTGGTCGCGATGGACGGGATCTCCCAGTGGACCCGGCACATCGGCCAGATGGCCGCTCCCCTGGGCGTCACCGTGGCGGCCCCCTACTACGACGACCGCGTCATCGAGGCGGCCCTCGCCGTCCGGACACCGGAGCGCATCACCCCCTGGCGGTACAAGCCGCTCATCGTCGAGGCCATGCGCGGCATCGTGCCCGAGACCAGCCGCACGCGCGACACCAAGGCCAACGCCACCTTCGAGGAAGAGGCGGGGCTGCGCCGGCACCGCGGCGAGCTGCTGGCGCTGTGCGACGACTCCCGGCTGGCCCGGCTCGGCCTCGTCGACGCGCGCATCCTGCGCGAGTGGTGCCGCAAGTCCCTGTCGGCGGAGACGGAGAGCTACCTGCTGCACACGACCGTGGCCTGCGAAGTATGGCTGCGCTCACGGGAGATGACACCGTCCCCTCAGCCCTCGGGCCGCCGCCCAGCCGCCCCCGAAAGGTGAGCCGATGTGCACGTTGAAGCCCGGCGTCCTGCTGACCGAGACCGAGTACGGCATCGCCCTGCTCGACCAGAAGAACGCCGAGTACTGGACCCTCAACCCGACGGCGGCCATGGTCCTGCGGACGCTCCTTGACGGCCACGGCGCCGAGCAGGCGGTGGAGGCCCTGACCGAGCGCTACGAGGACGTCGACCCCGAACTCGCCGTGCGGGACGTCACCGACCTCCTCGACGACCTGCGCTCCGCCGGGCTCATCACGCCGTGACAGCCGGGCGGGCGGGCGCCGTCCGCGCACCGGGAAGAGCGTTCTCCGACAGGGAAGAGATACCCGATGTCGACGCCGGAAGCGGTTCCCTACCGCCCTCGTTCCGTCCCCCTGGCCCGCCGGTGCGCGGTGCGCGTGGTGGTCGGCTGCGCGCACGTACTCGCCGCCCTGCCGCCCGACCGCATCCGCGCCGTCCTGACCCGGCTGCGGCGCGGAGCCCGGCCCGCCACCCTCGCCGAGGCGGAACGCGCCCGGGAGACAGTGGTCGCCGTGAGCCTGGCCGCCGGCGGCCACAAGGGGTGCCTCCCGAGGTCCCTGGCCACCGTGCTGCTCTGCCGCTGCCGTGGCCAGTGGCCCACCTGGTGCGTGGGGGTGCGCACCAGGCCGCCGTTCGCCGCGCACGCCTGGGTGGAGGCCGAGGGCGAACTGGTCGGCGAGGGTGTGCCGGCGGGCTACTTCCAGCGCTTCTTCGCCGTGGAGTGAGGCCGTGACCGCAGCACCTCCCGCCGCGCCCAACGACACCAGCCAGGGCGCGCACCCGTCCCGGGACACACCGACAGGCCCCAGCCGCCCCCGCTCCGGCCTCCGGGCCCTCGCCGGGCACCTGCGCCCGCAGCGCGTCCGCATGGCCGCCGGTGTCCTGCTGGGCCTGGTCGGCAGCGTCATGGGCCTGGCCCAGCCCATGGTGGCGAAACGGGTGATGGACGGCATGGGCCGGGGAGACCTGGCCGCCGGCCCCGTGCTGGCCCTCAGCCTGCTGGTGGTGGCAGGCGGGATCATCGCCGGTCTCGGCCACTACCTCCTGGACCGGGCCGCCGAGTCCGTCGTCTGTGCCGCCCGCCGCCGACTGACCGACCGTCTGCTGCGGCTGCGCGTGCCGGTGGTGGAGCGCACCGAACCCGGTGACCTGATCGCCCGCGTCACCTCCGACACGGCGCTGCTGCGGCAGAGCGCCCCTCAGGCGGTGTCGGCCGGGGTCACCGGCACCCTGATCACCCTCGCGACGGTCGTCATGATGGGGCTGCTCGACGCGGTGCTGCTCTGCGTGACGCTCGCCGTGACCGCGTTCGTCGGCGTCGTGGTCGCCGTGGTGGCCCCGCGCATCGGGCGCGCCACCCGGCACACACAGGAGGCGGTGGGCCGCATGGGGGCCGCGCTGGAGCGGGTGCTGGGCGCCTTCCGCACGGTCAAGGCGTCGGGCGCCGAGCGGAGCGAGGCCGATGCGCTGCACCGGGCGGCCGAGCACGCCCGGCGCGCCGGGGTGCGCGCCGCCGCCTGGGACGCGGTGTCCGCGACCGTCTCGGCGGTCGTCGTGCAGATCTGCTTCCTGGTCGTCCTGGGCGTGGGCGGCGCACGCGTCACCTCCGGCGCCATCGGCGTCTCCACGCTCGTCGCCTTCCTGCTCTACCTCTTCGCGCTCGCCCCCCGGATCGGCCAGCTCGTCGAAGGGGTCGGCCAGCTCCAGATCGGGGCGGCGGCCGCGGCCCGCATCCGGGAGGTCGAGGACCTGGCGGTCGAGGACGTACGGGCCGGGGACACGGCTCCCGCCGCCGGCCCGCCCGTGCGGGATCCGCGCCCCGCTGCGGTGGCCTTCCACGAGGTCCGCTTCGCCTACTCCCCCGGCCTGCCCCCGGTCCACCACGGGGTCTCCTTCGCCGTCCCCGGCGGCGGCCTGACCGCGTTCGTCGGACCGTCCGGCGCGGGCAAGACCACCGTCTTCTCTCTCATCGAGCGCTTCTACGAGCCGGACGCCGGCCGAGTGCTGCTGGACGGCGAGGACGTCCGGCTGTGGCCCCTGGACGCGCTGCGCGCGGCCATCGGGTACGTCGAACAGGACAGCCCGGTCCTCGCCGGCACCCTGCGCGACAACCTGACGCTGGGCACCGCCGACGTCACCGAGGAAGAGCTCCGGGAAGTCCTGCGCCTGGCCCGCCTGGAGACCGTGACGGACCGCCTGCCCCACGGTCTGGACACCGACGTCGGTCACCGCGGCGGCAGGCTCTCCGGCGGCGAGCGGCAGCGCGTGGCCATCGCCCGGGCCCTGCTGCGCCGCCCCCGGCTGCTCCTGCTGGACGAGGCCACCTCCCAGCTCGACGCGGCCAACGAGGCGGCACTGCGCGACACCGTCACCGACGCCGCCCGCCGCGTCACCGTCCTGGCCGTCGCCCACCGACTGTCCACGGTCACCACGGCCGACCGCATCGTGGTCATGGAGGCCGGCCGGGTCCGGGCGGTGGGCACCCACGCCGAGCTGCTGAGGACCGACGCCCTGTACGGCGAGCTGGCCAGGACCCAGCTGATGAACGGCCGGCCGGACCGCCGCCGCGGAGACGCCCCGTAGTGGCCCCGGCCGGTGGGCCATGGTGAGTCGGACAGGCGAGAAGGAAGGCACACCGGTGCCATCAGGGCAGCAGGCACGCGCGCAGACGTCTGCGATCACCCCGGGGAAGCGGCTCCCGGGCGGTGAGCCGCCCCCGTTACCCTTTTCGTGGCTCCGCAATGGGGCCTCCGGCCTTCGGATCCGGCATGACTTCCCCCCTTGTTGTTGATGATCCGGGGGGGGTGGTGTCACCGGGCCCGGGGCATCGTCGGACGGCTGATGAGAGGCTTGAGCACCGGCTTCACCTGAGCCGGAAGAGCTCTCCGTAACGTGGGTGTGGCAGCTCGATGCCGTGGTAAGACCGGACGAAAAGCGTGACCGGAGGGGCCTGCACGTGATCGACACCGGCGGCATCGACGTCTTCCTCGGCCTGGACGTCGACAAGAGCGAACACCATGCCACCGCCGTCACTCCGGCTCAGGAAGAAAGCCTTCGCCAAACGCCTGCCCAACACCCAACCCAAACTCCGCGAGCTGTCCGCGAAACTCCAGGCCAAGCACGGCACCGTGCTCGTCGTGGTCGACCAGCCAGCCTCAATCGGGGCCCAGCCGGTGGCGGTTGCGAGAGACATGGGCTGACTGGTCGCCTATCTGCCAGGGCTGACGATGCGGCGGATCGCCGACCTCTACCCGGCCGAGGCGAAGACGGATGCGCGGGACGTGCTGATCGTCGCCGTCTCGTGCATCCCGCCGCTTGTGCTGGGCCACCTGCTGCACCTCGCCGCAACGCCCGTGCGCGTGACGCCCGTCGTCACCAAGGCGCAGCCCGTGACGGCCCCTGTCGTCCCGCCCGCGTCCGCCGAGGTGCCCGAGCCCGCCCCGGAGCCGATCGCCTACAACGACCCCCGGTGCGCCGTCATCCGCCCGCTCTACGACGGCCTCCGACCCGGCACGAAGGCCATCCGCACCGCCATCGTCGCCGCAGGCTTCGAGGCGCCCTCCTACGGCGTGATCCGCGGACAACTCCGTACCGAAGTCGAGCAGCACGAGCCGCACCTCGCTGCGCCGCCTCCCGCCCCAGTCGCCTTCAGCGCCTGACGACCGCCGCCTCCTCGCGCGGCCGCGTCGCACTGCCACGCCTCATGCCCTGGGGAACCCATGCCCACCACCACACCCGAGCCGGACGAACGCCGCGCCCGCCAGCACCTGCTCCGGCACGGTGTCGGCACCGTGCCGTCCGGCCACCACCTCAGAAGCCCGCAGGCGTAGACACGCGCCACCGGAGAACAGCCCCACCCGGAGTCCGGACTCCCAGATAGATGCCACGCCGCGCGGTGGGCGTCCGCAGCGTGGCAATACTCTTCCGTCGGCTTTGAGTGCTGTCCATACTGCCCGCATGGAGTCCGCGTCGTGGGTGGTCACCGCCCTGAGCATGCTGGTCGCCATCTCGGCCCTGATGGTGTCTCTGTGGTCCGCCCGCCGGCAGACCGCCGACGCCCAGAAGGCGGCCATCATGCGCTTGGTAGCCGAGTTCATCGTCGTGTGTCGCACACAGGACTTCCAGGCCGCCCAGCGGACGGTGGTGGCGGAGTTGAGAAGCGAATCGGCACCGGACCCACAGGGAGGCATCTCCGGTCTCCCCGAGCCCCTACAGAGTCAGGTCAAACAAGTCGGCGGCTTCTACCAGGATCTGGGGACTCTGGTGGTTCTGGGGGTCGTTCCGGAGTACCTGATCGTGGCTCTCTACTACCGCTTCCTCCGTGAGGTGTGGCTGGCCGTGTGGCCCTATCTCGAGCGTGAGCGGATCTCGTTGGATGCGCAAAACGCCGGAAGCGTCTGGGGATCCTTCGAGCACATCGCCGTCTATGCGCTCAATACTCCTTTCGCCGACATCGCCAAGAGGTTCCGCAGGCGCACCTACGTCGCTTGAACCGGGCGACCTGCTACCCAGCTGTGGTCGGGTAGCCGCCGCACCGCGCGCGAACCGCACCCGTTATCTGTGCCGTCTCTCTGTGCGACCAGGGCTACGCCCTCTTGAGAGGAACGGGAGGGGCCCTCGCACACTGCGCCCCGCAGTGCACACGTGGACACAATCCTCCGAAAGGCGAAGTGACTGCTCGGGGAGAGGCACCGCCGCAATTCGCTGAGATTCAGGGAACATCACAGTCAGAGGTCGGCGTCGATTCATACGAAGCACCATAATCAGGAGTTTCCCACTCGCCATATGGAATATCAGAATCAGCGCTGTAGTCAGGCGAGGGCGACACGCACTCTTCATCGACTATGGAGAATCACACATCCACAGTGAGGTACCCCGTCAAGATAAGGACAAGGATCAACCCGAATACAAATACGCAGCCATCAGCCTTTACACCGGATCTTCGCGCAACCTTAATCCCCAGGAGCCCAAGTACGAGAATGGCTCCACCTAATATCAGCAACCTCAAAACAAGGCTCCTTTTCACGACGCCACCTCACACCCCAAAACGGTGGCGGATGAACCCGGCTACTCCCCCCTCTTCCACCCAGCGCAGCGTCCCGCCACGCCAAGGGAGCGTCAACCTCACTTTCGAGACCCATCGCCTCTCCCACGCAGCGCGCCGTAGCCCGGGAACCTCGTGCGCCAGCTTCTGGACGCCACTCTCCCTTATCTGATCGCCGCGGTAGAACAACGAGAAGTGCAGCGTGAGCATCCACACCGCGGCCAAGAGCTGGGCATAGCACCCGGACTGGCCGACTTCTCACAAGCAGGGCCGGTACAAGGCGTACGACGCGCAGAACATCGCCGACTTCGTCCGTGATCGCGTCGCCCGCCCCGCAGCCAAGCTGGAGCCCGCGCCGCCTCTGCACCGCGCGAGCTGGAACAGCCAGTGACATCAGCGCAACCACCATTCGCGCGGACCTCTCGCGCGGACGCTGGCCCGCGCCCGATCCGGAGGGCAGCGCGGACGGCGCCAACCGCTGGTACGGCGAGGACGTGACGCAGGCCCTGGCCGGTGAGCGCGGCTACCGTCGTGGCACCAACCCGTCGGCCTGACCAGGAGGGCCCCATGTGGTCGACCTTGATCGCCGTGCTCGGCACGCTCGCCGGTGCCGCCTCGGCCAGCCTCACCGCGCACTGGACGGACCGCCGCGCCCGCGCCGAGGAGCACCGCCAACGAGTCCTCGACGCCACTGCGCAACTCCTCGCCGCCGCCCTGGCGTACCGCGAGCTGTTCTGGCTCCACATCGCCGCTCTGCGCGACGGCGAGCCGCAGACGCGGGAAGCACGTGCAGACCTGTACCGAGCCCGCTCGGTTGTCACCCAGGCCTTTGACCGTTTGGCGCTCACCACGGCCGACCCCGCGCTCACTGAGATCGCCGTCGAGGTCGCCTGGTCGGCCATCGACCTCGGTGACATCGAACTCGGCGCGGTCACGGACGGGCGGTTCAGCGACAACGTGGAGGCCACTCTCACTGCCGGGCAGGAACGGAGCCGGGACGCCCACACCGCACTGCGCGACGCCGCCCGAGCGGCATGAACCGTTGATACGGAAGTACCGTCACGACAGCCCTGGAGTATTGCCGGGATACAGGCATGGCTAATCGCTGTCCGGATCGTCCAATTCTGCCTCACGGCGGCATTGGCGACGCAACTTGATATAGCGCAATTGAGCAACGAAGGGCCCGGTAGCAAAAGATTGCTACGCCAGCGCCATCCCCCTTCCTCTCTTCTGCCAGCCACTCCAGCGCCGCGCACTCGGCCGTGAAGAGGGGAATCACAACAACCATTGCGGAAAGTACGTAGACATGCACAGCCGTACGATGCCAACCCCTCACCCTAAGGGGGGCAATTCTCCGCTCGTTCTCTTCTATCTGTTGTCGACTAGGGATCGCACCATTCGCGAAGAGCGATGCCATAGAAGAATCGATCTCACCCGCCTCATCCATGCCCTGATGGGGTTGGGGCCGACGAGCGTTTACTTCAACCGCAAGTACCAGAATGATCACCGAGGCCACGGTCGCGACCGTCGTTGCGTACGCCTCACTCATCCTCACGCGAACAGTGTCATGGCTACTTGAGCAGCCTGTCCCGGTAACGAGGACACGAGGAAGTCCGCAGACAGGCCCTGGTTGCTTTCGGATAGATCATGCTTCATGCCAGTGTCAAGTCCGGTGTGCCCGGACGCAGATGGGCCCGCCGAGTGCGGGCCTTCGTCATGTCACGGAACCGCGACATCCCCACGAGCGATCACGCCCCGCTGGCACCCTGAACCCCTCACACCACCTTCACCACCGGTACCAGGGGGGTACACATGGGGTTCCTCAACAACGCCAAGGCCGAAGTCGCCACGCAGGAAGCCAAGAAGGCCTACCAGCAGGGCAGACAGGTCCTCACCTTCAAGATCATTGAGGCGAACGTCAGCCACCGCACCACCGGCGTCATGTCGGGCGTCGGCGAGCAGATCGAAGCCATCGAGGCCGAAGGATGGGCCCTCTACAACATGTGCGCCGCCGAGGGGAAAGCCCTGTCCGGCGACCGCTCCGCACTGATCTGCCTCTTCCGCCGCCGCTGACCCCGAACTGACCGGCCCGGCCCCGCCGCTGCGAGGCCGGGCCCCCGCACGTCCGGACGGGGGTGGCCTCCATGGGCAAGGCCTGCCCCGTCACCGACGCCGACCGCGAAGCCGTCCGCCGCCTCCACGCCGACGGCAAAGGCCGCAACGAGATCGCGCGCGAGCTGCGCCGCTCCGGCCGCACCATCAGCGCCCTCGCCGACGAGCTGGGCATCAGCTTCGATCGCGCCGCCGAAGTCCGCGCCGCCACCGAGGTCCGCCAGGCCGACCTAGCCGACCCCCGCGCCCGCTTCGCCGAGCAGCTCCGCGCCCGCCTCCGCCAGCCCTGCACCGTCTACTCCTTCGGCGGCAAAGAGAACGACTAGGCCGAGCACGCCTTCCCCGCCCCGCCGAACGCCGAGGCCGTCCAGATCCTGCGCGGCATCGGCATCGCCGTCGACAAGTCCATGCACCTGGTCCCGCCGAAGGACGAGGACGGCTCCGGCGAGGTCGGCTCGCTGCTGACGTCGCTCTTCGACCGGCTCCGGAACCAGCATGACGACGGCTGAGGCCCAGCTCTCGGAGAAGCAGGAGCAGTCCATCGCGCACCCCACGGCCTGGCTGAACGTCTGGGAGGGCAGCGTCCGCAGCAGCAAGACGATCACGCCGCACCCCCACCGCCCCCCACGGGTAACTGCAACCCGACCGTCAACACGATGTACTACGACGTCACGACCAAGGTCACCCCGGTGATCACCGACTTCCAGTCGATCACGATCGCCGAGGGCAGCACCACGCAGCAGACCGTGTCCCTCAAGCAGGAAAACTCAGTGACCACCACTGTCGACCGGCAGACCGAGATCACCGCATCGGCTGCCGCCCTGTTCGCCAAGGTCGAGGCCAAGGTCCGCTTCTCCGTCTCCAAGACCACCTCGTCGACGAAGACCCATCAGATCACCAACACCTGGAACTTCAACCGCGCGGGGCAGTACGCCCTCTACCGCGGCACCCGCAAGGTCGAGGGTGAGTACGTGAAGTACGTCTGCGCCCAGACCGGGCAGACCACCGGCGTATGGGTCAACGCCGTCCGCGACGCAGCCCACGGCACCCCGTACCGCCGCCATCTCCGTCCGACCGCGACCCCCAGCACACAGACCGAGGAGAGCCGAGTGAGCCACATGATCCGACGCGCACCGCGCAGCGCCCGCCGCCGACTGCGCTACGCCCTGGGCACCGCGGCGGCAGCGCTCGTGACGCTGCTCCCCACCGCGCCCCCCGCGTCCACCGCGTCCGGCACCAACTGGGGCGGGTGGATCTGCGAGCCCGGCTATTACCGCATCAACACGCCGGGGGGAATGGCCGTCGACATCTCCCAGGGGCCCGACAACCCCGGAGCCATCGTCCAGCACCGCTATTGGGGAGGTCACAACCAGCAGTGGCGGGCATGCAGATGGCCGAGCCCGACACACAGCACGGACTGGGTGTTCAGATCGCCGCTCACCGGCCAGTGCATCACGATGGTCGGCTACAAGCCCGACGACGGCCAGGCGTTCCAGCAGGGTGACTGCGGCGACTACATCGGCACCAACCAGAAGTTCTGGCTCGACCACCACCCCGCCAACGGCCCCTTCGCGATGCAGGTCCTGCACTCTGGAGCCTGGGTGTCGATCCAGAAGGACGAGTTCGCCCAAGAACGCGCGCTCCTCGTGCAGTACTCCGACAAGGCGATGATGTTCTCTCTGCAAGGAGCCTGAACGGGCGGAACCCCCGTACACACCCTGCGGTACGGGGCCTGACGGGAGACCGCCGGGGCAGCCCGCTCATCATGGGCGGGCTGCTCCTGGCCCGCCCCCGACGACGGCACCGAGCAAGCGCCGCTCCTCGACCCGCTCATCGGCTGGCTGATCATCACCAACCGCATGCACGACAGCCAGTACGCGGGGGCGACGTACGCGGTCCAGCGGCTCGAGGCCAACCCCGGCCCGGCCGCCCGCCTGCTGCGCAACTACGCCGCCCTGAACGCGCTCGAGGGCTGGGACACCCCACCTCAGCGGCTGTGAAGCCCTCCGACGGACCACCACGGGCCTGCGGCGGCACGGGTGGGGCCCGTCGCACCGCCCGGGCTCCGTCCAAGCGCTGCGCGTGGCGGGCCAGGACCACGCCAGGGCAGGAGCCACAGCACACTGCTTGCCCACCGGATGGGGAGGCAAGCGGGAGGGTCCAGTCAGCGCTGCAGTAGGCAGGCGTGCGCGGGCACATCTCGCCACCGGGCACGCAGGCCTGTCGGCGTGGTTCGACCTGGGCTGGTGTGGCGGTCTTGGTCCACGGTGCTTGGCCCTGCTTCGATCGTCTCAGGCGCCGTGCGGGACGCACCCGCCCTGCCGGGCCGCAGGCCTGCCCGACAAAAACCGGAGCGCCCGGCCCAGCACCCGGCGGATCACAGCCGCCACCGGTCCCTCTCGCTCCCGACAACGGCGTAGGGCACTGACGGGCCGTTGCCGCCCGCAAGGGGACGCGACGCCCCCCCGCCGATCATGACGGTCCGCCGTGGCCAGGGCGCCCGAGGAGCGACCGGCCTCGCATCTCACCACGGGTGAGGATGCGCTGGTGCCCGGGATGAGCCGTCGTCAGTCGCGGGATCCGGGTGCTCCGGTCACGGCCAGGCCCTTGGTGGTACAGGCAACAGCGTTGGCCCGCAGCCAGGGAGAGGTGTAGATGTACCTGTCACCCCGGTAGATGCGGACCTGGTAGGTCCGTGACTGCGACAGCATGCGGCGCTGCTGCGGATCCGCATCCGCGGGACGCAGTTCGAGGCAACCCTGCCCGTCGCAGGTGATGCCCTGCGCCGTGATCTCACCGGACAGCGTGAACGTCTGCCCGGGAATCACCGCAAGCTCGGCGGCCTCGGCCAGGATCGGAACGGTCCCCGGCCACACTTGCGTCACGCGCTCTCCCCGCCCACCGGCACCACCGCGAGCGGGGCTCCCACCGGATCATCGACCCGTCGTGCCACTGCTCGACCAGATGGAGCGCATCCACCCGCACCGTCTGCACAAGCGGCTGCTCGATTCCCGCAAGGGCCTCACGCAGGTCCCCCGGGCTCACCTCCTTTGCCCCCGTGCTCGTGTACGCGATCGACATGTGCGGGTGCCGACTCGCGGCCGCCGTGAACTCGCTCCCGGCGTGCCGGCGCATGACCGCGGTCACCTCACCGACCAGCTCCGAGAACGCAGCCCCGGATCAGCCGCTGATCTCGACCGTCATGCGCCCGATCAAGGGCTGGTCGAACGTGAGCGTGAAGGGGGACAGCTCCCCGGCGCGCTCTCGGAGGTCCGTCACCGTCTTGTCCACGTCGACGTCATCGGCCTCGTCGACACCGGCCTCCAGCGCATGCAGCAGCGTGCAGTGCAATCTTTGTCGGCCGGGATCGCGCTCAGCACCGGCCTCACCGGCCCGCGGCCCCGGTGCAGGTTCTCGCTTCCGACGTCCCCCACCACGCCGGTCACCTGCCCCGTAGGGGACCGTCTCCGTGTCCTTTCCACGTCGGCCGGGGGCAGCAGCTGAGGTCGAGTCGAGTCCAACAACTCGCCGACCGCACTGCGGGGTGGGGGTATCCCCCTTAACTCTCGGGGCCCTGGCCTCACTGTGCCGAGCACCACGGGAACGGCAGAGTCCAGGCATGATCTCAACTCGGTTTCATCAACGTTCAGTTGTTCCTGCCGCAGTCGTCGCGATGAGCGCCGCGACCATGCTGCTGGCGACAGGTTGCGGCGGCCATCAGGGACCCGGCTCGCAGACCGCCCAGGCCGCGCACCAGCGGCCCGTGGAACGCGGTTCTGTCATATCTGCGACCTCCGTGGCCGACCTGACCGCACAGGAGGTCGAGTCCCGCCTCAAGAAAGCCGGCATCGAGACCGCACAGGTCCGTTACGGCGTCCAAGCCCACCGCATCATCTACCGCACCGTCACCGCCAAGGGAAAACCCACCACCGCCAGCGAGCTGGTGGCGATGCCCAAGAACGGCCCACGCGAGCTTCGGGCTGTGTCCTGGCTGCACGGGACCCAGGTGTACCGAGGTGACGTGGCCTCGGTGAACGACGAGTCGACCGACCGGGCCACGGCATTGCTGTTCGCATCCACCGGCCGCGCCGTGTCCGCCCCCGACTATCTCGGCCTGGGCAAGGGCCCCGGATCCCATCCGTACGGGCATCCGAGGGCAACCGTCACCGCGTCGGTGGACGCGTTGCGGGCGACACGGGAGTTCGCCCGGCGGGACGGCCATACCCTCGCACGATCCGTACTCATCAGCGGGTTCTCTCAGGGCGGACCCGCCGCGATGATGGTCGGACGGGCCCTCCAACAGGGGCACGACCCGTCCTTCCGCGTGGGCGCCCTCGCCCCGATCGCCGGCCCGTTCGACCTGAGCGGCTTCGAGGCCGGCGCGGCAGACGACGACCTCAACCGCTCACCGCTCTACCTCGCCTATTTCGCGACCGCGTGGAACCGGATGTACGGCTTGTACGACACACCGAGCCAGGCGTTCCGAGCCCCGTACGACAAGAAGGTCGAGACGCTCTTCGACGGCAACCACACAGGGGGAGAGATCGCAGCCGCACTGCCGAGGACCTCGAAAGAACTGTTCACCGCGGACTTCCTCGACAAGGTGCGCAAGCCCACGGGGAAACTGCGGCGACAACTGCACGCCCTGGACACCACCTGTGACTGGCGGCCCGAAGCCCCGGTGCACCTCTTCCACGCCAAGGGCGACAAGGACGTCTCCTTCGCGAACTCCCAGCACTGCCGACGGCAGTTGATCGCCAACGGGGTTCATCCCAAGCTCAGCGACGAAGGAAACGTTGACCACAACACGACAGTCATCAAGGCGCTGCCGGAAGTGATACGCGGGTTCGACGCCACCCGGTGAGCCGAAACCGGCCGGCGACGGTCACAGCAGCGTCAAACCCATGGCCGAAGAAGCTCGCGTGGCGGGACCGGACTCCTCCGCCACTGCCGAGGCCGAGTTCGGATGGTGCAGCACAGCGCATCCGTCTCACTTCGGTGTCCCTTGGTCCGGACAAGGGACACCGAAGAGGAGAAAGGGGCAATCGATTCGGGAATCTACACCCGGACGAGACGGGGTGCAGAGGTGGCAGATGCAACGCGCGCGGCCCCTGGCGCTGGGGAAAGGCCCGGGGAGTTGGTACGCCAGACCCGTCAGGCGCGGAGGATGACTCTGGCCCAGCTCGGGGAGAAAACCGGGTACTCGGCCGCCCAGGTCTCCCGCTACGAGCGGGGCATCGCTTCCATGAACGACGTGGACGTGCGGCGCAACTTTGCGGACGCCCTCGAGCTACCCCACGGGGTGTTCGGTCTCCTCGCGCCCGCACCTGGGCCGGACATCCGACACGGTCAGGCGATCGAAGCGACCACCGCCTTGCCCCGGCTGCCCGCTCCTAGGGTGGGTAGACCCGGACAGGAGGACAGTGATGATCAGGTGCGGCGAAGGAAGTCGCTCGCGAACCTGGCGCTGACGGCTGCCGCAGCGGCCACCACTCCGCTCGTCCCCGGCCGTGCGGCCGCCGCACGGGAGGCCCTGCTGGGGGACGCCCTGCTCGCCGAACTGCGCGACGCCGTGCTGGGCCTGGGCCATCCTGTGGCCGTGCCGTCCGCCCAGGTCCTGGAGAGGGACCTCGCCCGTGCTCGCACCGACTTCGATGCCTGCCACCACACGGGGCTCTCCGTGGCTTCCCCGGCTGATCCGGGCCGGCCACGCTCTCACCGCGGGCACCGGCAGCGATGCGGATGCGCACTGCGAGCGCCTTGCCCAGAACTACCTCATGACCACCCGCATGCCGGTGAAGCTAGATGAACAACAGCTCGGCTGGATGGCTGCCGATCGCGCACGCCAGCTCGCCGAGACCAGCGGCAACGTCCTGGCCATCGCCGAGTCGGCGCGGCAACTCGCGGTCCTGGCCCGCAAGGCCGGCTGGCACGACCTGGCGCTGTCCATCGCGCTCACCACAGCCGATGGCCCCAGGCTGAAAGAGGCCGGGCGGGAGGGAGCAGCGGAGCGCGGCCTGCTGCTCCAGCCCCGGCGGAGATCAGACCGAGTGGGACGCCGTGGGCTTCGGAGGCCACCGAACGCTTCAGGCCCTGCGCCCCCGGTCGACCGGGGGCGGCCAGCCTTCTCACCGCCGCAGGATGCCTTGGTGATGCAGCCGTCCACGAACACCTCGTCGAGCACGAGGCCGATCATGCGGTCGCACGCCTCCAGCGCCAGCGCGTGCAGTTTTTCGGATACGCCCATGACAGGGGCCTGCCCGGCGCAGGAGCGCAGCCACCCCACAGGACCTACGCAGATGGCCAGGAGCTCCGCCCACTGCCGTGGTCGCGACCTTCGTGCCTTCATGCCATGAAAGGCGGGAAAGATTGCAAAACCGTGGGACCCCGTAGGGCATCAGCGTGTGCCCAGGGTCGGGCCTCCGCCGACCCTGGGCACACGGGCCAGAACTAGAGCGTAGGCAACACCGCCTTTGCCACCGGCCAGCTGGTGTTCGCCGCTGCCGCGGCCTTCAGCTTGTCAACGTCGATGGGCGGTTCCGGGTTCGGCGAGATACGCCTGTAATCGGAGGCGGAATTGCCATTGTAGGCGGTGCAAGTGATTTGTTCCTCGACGATGGGCCGGACCGGGCCGGGCTCCGTGACGACTTTCCGCGTACACACCGGTTCCATCTTGGTCAGGACCGAGTTATTGGCACTCCGCAGAGTGCTCTTCAGCCCGGCGGTGTCGAAGCCGGCACGCGCCCGGGCAAGCAGCGCGATCGGCCCCACCGCATTGACGGCGAAGCCGAGCTGATCCACCGCTCCCTTGTCGGAGACGGCGCCGAGAAGACTGTCGGCCAGGGTCACACAGCCGGTGGTGTCGCGGGCGAACGCCTGGAGCGTATCCGGCGTGAAGAGCCTGATGTCGGCGACGTCGATGACCGCCTGACGGGCGCAGGAGCGCACCTCCGCCGTGGCAACCTTGTCGATGTGGGCGAGGATCTCCGTCTTCGCCGAGTCGATCGCAGTCAGAATCCGCTGCGTTGCCTCCTCCAACGACAGGCCGCCCGCGGTGAACAGCTGATAGGCGGCGTACGCTGCCTTCGCGACAGCGACGTAGTCGATGGCTTGTACTGATGGTGCCGCGCCCGGCTCTGTCACGGACTGCGTCGATCGCTCCGCTGCCAGTGCAGCTTGTGCTGTCTGTGCGCCTAAGGGAACCATTACGGCAGCGGCCAGTACCGCCCCCGTGGCTCTGCATGCCCATCGGGAACTCATCGCACTCCCCTCACGAAAGTCCAATGATGAATTCGGTTTGGTGCTGATCCGTATCACGGGTCCATGTCTCAAAGGACATGTCCTGAGATGAACGTTTCAGAGCGTAACTGCGGCAGTCAACGTGATTCGGCGCCAAAAGGACCTGGGCACGGCCCGTCGAATTGTCACGTCTCACATGGCCAGGTTGTCGTGCTGCACGGCCGTTTCCCGCCGGGCAGGCACCCGCAGTCTGCGCGGGAGGGGCGGGTAAATGCTGTGCAGCAAACCGGTGGTTGCCTGCTGGGCAGAGCTGGACCCCCGTGCTGAGGGAGTTCGGCCGGGAGCTCGGGTACTGCTCTTCCGTACGGTGCAGGCCAGCGCTGCGCGGCTCCGCGAGCCAGAGAGAGGACCAGGAGCCACCGCACGCCCCGGCGCTGTGCCGGTCGAAGGCGGGCGTGGATCTGATGGCCACCTCGGCGCAGAGCGTGACGGCGACGACGCCCCGCCGCGCCGACCCGGCCGCGCGGAGGCGCCGTCGGCGGAGACCGAAGCAGACGAAGGCATGTCGTCCCACCCCCTGGTTCGCGAACCGCCTCACCGGTGGCCGCCGGTACCGATGGGGTACCAGCCCTGCACCACCGGCCACACGAGCGCGGAGGAGCCCCGCACGCCAGAACTCCCACGCCGCGCAATCGCGGGCAGTCGCTTCACCCCGGCTCGTCGGAGGCGGGGACCGCCCCCGACGGCAGCGTGGCAGATGGGCTCCGTCCAGGCCCGGCCGCACGCATCCGTGGTCCAGCGACGCCCCGGAGCCGCTCCCGATCACTTGCTTGGGTGCGGATACTGACACCGGGAGCGGCGCGCTCTGCAGCATGGGCCCCATGACAACTCACCAGCCCCTCAAGGGCACCCCTGCCGAGGCCAGCCCGGTGACGCCCTCATCGGCAGCGCCGCCGACCAGTCCCCCGTCCGCTCCGCAGCAGGCGCAGTAGCCGCAGTGCCGGTACGGCGGGCGGAGGCGCGGATCACCGCCCGCAGCACGGGAGCGGCCCGGGCGAAATGGCAGTTCGTTGCGTCGTCAGCATCGGTGGGGCTGACCGCGCGAGCCTCATCGGTAGAGAGCCGCCGACCCAGGGCACAGGAAGGGCCTTACACAGGGGATATCCCCTCGTGTGGCCCGGCACGTGGATGCCGTCTTGAGAGGGGTCCTGCCTCCTTCGTTGAGCCTGAATCGGCAACTACGACGTGGCCGTGCACGTACCCGGCGCCGGGCACAACCGGTAGACGCCGGAGTCGGGAACAGCAGGCCCCGCCCGCGAGGGCGTCGTTGATCCCGGTGGCGCTGACGACAGCGTCGGTCCCGGCGGAGCCCTGAGGGCGGGAGAGCGGGTGCGGCGCCGGGCCGGGTCTTACGTCGCACGGCGGGTAGCCCCGGAGCGCTCGGTCCCGCTGGTCAAGGAGGTCCTCAAGGATCGGGCCGGGCGGCGCATTCAGGAGCACGTCACCGTGCCTGTCACCTCTGCCACCACCGTCCCTGCTCCCGGCCTCGTTCTCACCATCCAGGACGAGGACGCCCTGCGCAGTGCCGCCTACGATGCCTCTCCCTAGAGAAACGGAAGCGAAGGCGGCTGCTACACGGCAGGATCGCCGTCGGACGGCGGCCCGGTCTCCCACGCCTGAGCCGTGGCGAGGTTCGGGGCAGTGCCGACCACGATGCAGGTGAAGTCGTTCCACTGCCCCAGGACGCGTGGTTCGTCGGGTCGCAGGTGTGCGGCGCCGCCGTGCGCGGGCCGGTGGCGGCGGTAGACGTCCATCGGTGGTCGGCGCCGCTTGTGGTAAGCGGCCAGCATGTTGGCGGCGTCTGCGCGCGGAACGGAGCGGGAAAGCTGGTTAGGGGGTCCGGGTCGGCGGTGCTTGCCCATACGGCCGATGGTCTCAGACAGCGGCCCTCGGCCGACGGCGAGTTCCCTTACCCGTGCCCTTTGCCTGCGTGCTGGCCATCGCTGTCCGTCTCCCCGCGCACCAGCTCCTCACACAGCATTGCATTTGCGACACGATTCGTGGCCTTTACGGTACTGGTCAGGGCGCAGGGTGCGGGCTGATAAACGGGGCCTCGGGCCCCAGACCGCGGACCCGTACCGAGGATGTCTGCTATGCCCGGCTCGCCAGCCGGCCTTCCCTTCCTGCCCCCGACCGGGGGCAGGAAGCGGTCCATCCCCGAGCTGGAGGATCACTGCCGGAGGGTCGGCAGCGCGTCTCCTACGCCGAGCATGACCACCCACCCGACACACCAGAGGGCCGCTGCCGTCGCTGCGGCGGCGCAGAACGCGAAGGCCCTCTCTGAACTGCCAGGAGCGCACTCGCGCCTCCGGTCAGCGAGGGGACGTCACCCGGCGGAGCACCGGCCAGCATGCGCGGTTGCAGCCCATGGGAGAGCAGCGCGCTCCAGGTGGCCGAGGCGCCCGGGCTGCGGCAACCCGCCTTCTATAAGCGGCACTTAAGAAACGGCATCAGCCCCAGGCGCGAGGCCTCTGCCATCCAGCTGAGGCGTTCGACAGCGAATCCAGTCCTCCAGCCAGCTGCGCCACCGAACGCAGTCGATGACCGCTGCGAGCGGCGGGGGCCCGATACCGGGCCAGCGGGCCGACGCAGGCATGAACGCTCTAGAGGCCCCCGCCCCTCTCAGGCTGCGCGCAGGCGTTGCCACGTCTCCTGCGGGTCGGCGCTGCGGAGGTAGTCGAAATGGAACGACACGCTCCCGTCCGCGTCCGCCAGACGGGACAGTGGCAGGTCAGGATCGACCACTAGCCTCGGCCCCCCGGGCCGGTCTGAACCCTCCGCGATGACAGCGAGCGCAACAGCACGATCCGCGTAGGGCTTCTCGATGCCAGGGCCCCCGTACAGCACCCAGGTCGCCCCACCCACCACGGAAGCCAGGAAGTAGCGGTCGGGGCCCCGGGTGATGGCGTCAACGGCCTCGCCGATGGTGATGTCCCCGCCCAGGGAAAGGGTCGCAGCGATGATGCGGTGCGGCGGGACGTCATCGTCCCCCGCATGGACCCTGTCGCGGTCGACGTGCAACGTGATGTCGTTCGCTGTCATCTGATGACTCCGCTCACCTTCTCACCCGGACAACTTCTCCTGACAAGGAAGATAGCCGCCGCAGGTCAAAGGCCCGTTGTCGACTTGCTCCCCTGCCCGAGGACACCCGGCCGTCTCCCGTCCGATCACCGCGGTGGATGGCCATGCGAGCTCGACGAGCTCACGTCCGGCGGGGGGGGTTCGGGCAGGCCCGTGGCGAAGAAGCCCGCGCTCGCGAACTGTTGGTGCTGCAACGTCAGCCCAGCCGGCGCCCGTCCCGGATCTGTCAGCCACGAAGTCCCGCAAGGGCGCCCCCTGGGTGCCGGTCAGGCGGGCAGCGCGTCGGTGGCGGCCTGCCAGGGGTACGCGTCGAGATCGCCGTGGCGGGGCTGGTGCGGGGTGAACCCGCCCTGCCCGAGCAGCACGGTGACGTCCGCCTCGCGCAGGACGTCGAAGTGTCGGGTGAGAGCGGGGTGCGCGGCCTGGGCGTCGTTGAAGTGCGGCAGCGCGACGATCAGCAGGCCGAGCCCGATGCCTTCGGTGAGCAGGCCCAGGGCGGCTCGGCTCGATCCCGGTGACTTCCCCGGCACTGTCGCCCTAGACGTACACGCCGACGAGCGCGGCCAGCACGGAACCATTGCCACGGCCACACGCCGTATCGATGTCGCCGGTGTGCGGTCGGTGTTCTGGCGCCCCAGCGCATACACCGCCTCCGGACAGGTGACCGGTGATGCCGCGCGGTGGTGTGTCGACCAGGCCCTCTACGGTCTCGGCGGCGTGCTGGCCGCGCTGCCCGGTGCCCACTACGTCAATCATCCCTGGCGGATTCGCGACGCGGAGCACAAGCCCGCGCAGTTCGCCGCCGCCGTGCGGTGCGGGCTGCGGGTGCCGCGCACGACGATCACCAGCGATGGCGCGGCCGCCAGACGTATGGCTGTCGAGCACGGGCCGGTGGTCTACAAGCCGCTGTGGAACACCCGCTACGCGGCGTCGGACGGACAGGCCCCTTCCATCTGGGTCGCCGAGGTCACGCCCGGCGAGATCGGGGACTCGGTCGCGGCGACGGCTCACCTCTTCCAGCACCGCGTGGACAAGGTCGCCGACGTACGGGGGACTGCCGTCGACGAGCGGCTATGGGCCGTGCGCATCGACGGTTCCCCAGGACTGGACTGGCGCCGCTTTTACGACCAGCTCTCCTACACCCTGATCGACACCCCGCCCGACGTCGTCAAAGCCATCGGCGCCTACCAGGGCGCCAGGATCTGCTGATCCTGGACGAGCCCAGCTCCGGTCTGGACACCGAGACCGAGGCCAAGATCCGCTGACGATCAAACGGGTCGCGGCCTTGCCAGGCGATCCCCTGCCTGCGGACGTTCCGTGCAGCAAGCCGGGCACACTGGTGCCTTCCGGTCACGTGGTCGTCCTGGGCGACAATCAGCCCCTGAGTACGAACTCCCGGCATCACGGCCCGGTGCCGTCGTCATGGGTCGTCGGCAGGGCAGTGCGCAAGGCGAGCCTGCCCGAGATGAGGACGTTCCAGCCTCGGGACGCACCGCACGAGCCCGCTGACATCAGTGATCCCCCGGTACGGGGCCAGCCTCTGGGCGGCGTGGTGCACCAGCCCTTCCAGCATCATGCGCCCTCCGTAGCTCAAGGTGGCGGATGTGACCTGGTGCGCAGTGTGGTGCACCTGGTGGGATCGTGCCTGTTGGGGGTGGACGGGGTGGTCACACAGATGTCCGGTACGGCCGGGTGGCGGGCGTGGATCTCCTTCCACACGGTCTGGTGGCGCTGATGATGACCGCGCCGTGGGCGACCGGTGCCCTGCTGGTCCGGACCGTGTCCAGACGGGTAGTGGCTACGGAGACGGAGCGCGTCAGGTACGGCCCTCGAAGTGGTCCAGGCCCAGGCCGTGTTTGAGTTCGTGGTAGTCATGTTCGATGCGTCAGCGCCTCTTCGCCCACCGTGCTGATCACAGAATCGCGCTTCATGACCGTTCTTGCCCGATGGCGTAAGCGGCCTCCCGGCCGTAGGCACGCGCTGTTACGTTGATGCCGTTCAAGCCTGATGAGTTCGGTTGTTCGGCCTCTGTGAGAACCCGATCACGCATGTGCCAGACAGCGAAGAGCGCCGGGCGCGGGCGGTCTTGAAGTATGTCGACACCAGCGGCATCCAGGGGGCCTTCATGTCTTCCACCCCGCCTCCGTCAGTCCCGCCCTCGGGTAGTGGGCCGCCGAGAAGCGGTTCACCTTCGAGCGAGCCGTTCCCGGCTGGGGCAAGGACTTCGGGTGGAGCAGGTGCGGCCGGGCCGCACACATCTGGTCCCGGGCCAACCCGCACAGATACCGCCGCGTCCGGTGAGGGGGCAGGGGACGGCAACGCCCGGCCGAACACTGTCTGGCAGTGGACCCTTCGGGTGTTCGCAGTGATCGGCGTCATAGGTGTCCTTGTCTCATCGGCCGTCGCGATCTGGGGATTACCTGCGGCCCTGGAGAGTTCTGAGGCCGCGAAGCAGGCCGAGACTCGAGAACGGAACAAAGAAAAGCAGGACAACGCCAAAGAGGAACGACTCACGATCGGTCCTGCGATCGACATCGCGGCTGGAGAGCCGAACCTCGAGTTCAGTCGCCGGTACGCGTTAGCTCAGCGCACCACGAATGAAGAGAGTCTGCCAGACGACGGATTCCTGTCGAACAAGTACTGGGCCTGGTTCGCGAAGAACAAGGGCTTGCGAGTCAATGAGGCCACGGTCCGCGTCACCATCTTTCCCATCCACCGGGGCACGGTGGTGATCCAGAACATGCGGATCACCAACCTCTCCTGCAAGCCCACTCGTTACACCGGCACTGCTGTGGTTCCCCCCAGCTTCGGAGACAGCGGAGGCGAGGCGCTCCCCACAGCAGTCGCCTTCGACCTTACCGAGCCCAGCCCGAGGCCGTGGAAGCACGAAGGCTGGGTACCTACCGAGGACGCGTACAAGCTCTCTGGGAACGCCTTCGCCAAGGCCATCTATCTTGACGGGGGCGAAGATTTCGACGCCAGGGCGTTCGACCTTTCCTTCTTCACCAGGAATAAGGACTGCAAGTTCGGTGTCGAGGTGAACGTGACGACCGCGGGACGGGGAGACGAGTGGTACCGCGTGGTCTTTCCCGGCCGGCGGTTGACCTACGAGGTGGCTGGCCGCCCGGAACGATATGACACCTCCGTGGTCAGTGAAGGCGTGGAGGAGCCGCCTGTGCTAAGAGGCCCATACACCCTCCCTAGGCCGCCGACCTTGCAGAAGGGCTTGTTCCTGCCAGCTCGTGGTCGGGCCGAGTGAGCAAGGACGCTGATGCAATGGCAGGACCGCGAGGATGGAGCCGCAGGCCCTGCCCGTGCGGCCGGATGTCGCGCACGTCGTCGTGCCGGACTGGTGGGGGGTGCCGGTCCGCAGGAGCGGCTTGCCGCGAACGCGACGTGGTGCCGCACTTGCTGGACCGCGCCTTATTGGCTGCCGAGTGGGGCTTTGAGGTTGGCGCGGGACGGTGTCGCGGTTCAGGTGGCCGGACACCATGGTCCTGGGCGCCCAACAGGTCAACGAGAGGCCGGAGGGTCTTCTTGCGGGCGTCCTAAAGCTGTTGGGTGCGATGTCTCTGGAGTGATGGTCGGTCGAGGTCAGGTGCTGAGTCGGTGACTCTGTTGGTCGGGGTTGACCTGAACCTTGGTTGATGTACGAGAGTCGTGTCATCGAACGGCGAGACGAGGAGACTTCGATGACACAGCCCAGGATCCTGGTGACCGGCGCGACCGGAAAGGTCGGCGGCGCGGTGGTGGCCCAGCTGCACGCAGCGGGGGTGCCCGTGCGGGCGCTGGTGAGAGGGGATGCGGACTTCCCGGAGGGGGTACAGGCGGTACGCGGCGATCTCGGTGACCCGGCGTCACTGGACGCCGCTCTGGAGGGTGTCGATGCGGTCTTCCTGGTGTGGCCGTTCCTGAGCGCCGAGGGCGCCTCGGACGTGATCGACGTGATCGGGAAGCATGCCCGGCGGGTGGTGTACCTGTCGTCCGCCGGGGTCGGCGGCGAGAGCGAGAAGCCGGGCGAGGCGATCACCATGTTCCACACGGAGCTGGAGCGGCTGGTCGAGGCATCGGGCCTTCAGTGGACGGCGTTGCGGCCCACCGGGTTCGCGGGCAACACGCTGGGATGGGCGCAGGAGGTCCGCGCTACCAATGCGGTACGGGCGCCGCTGGCGCAGCTGGCCCGGCCGCTGATTCACGAGGCGGACATGGCGGCGGTCGCCGTCCAGGCCCTCACTAGCGACGCTCTGCTGGGTGCCCGCCCGGTGATCACCGGCCCCGAACTGATCACCCAGGAACGGCAGGTAGCGCTGATCGGCGAGGCGATCGGGCGGCCGGTCCGGTTCGAGGAGATCACTTTGAACGAGGCCATCGAGCAGATGAAGGCCGCCGGCTACCCCGCAGAGCTGGTGGAGGCCGTGCTGCCGGCCCAGGCGGAGATGCTCGAGAATCCGGAGCCGGTCAACGACGAGGTGGAGCGCATCACGGGCACCCCCGCACGATCCTTCCGGGAGTGGGCGGCGGACCACGCGGCGGACTTCCGCTGATGACGGCAGTACATGTCGACGTGGACACGGGCGCTCCGGACAGTTGAAGCAAGAGGGCCGGGAGGTCACCTCGCGGCCATGACGCGCCGTCACCCAGAAGGCATCGCACCCTTTTGAGGAACGTCCTACTGTGCTTGAGCCCATGCCTGGAGGCCACCGGGTGCGGCAGGATGACGGGGCATGAGACGTGGGGGGCCTGGCCGAGTGCCGGGGCGTGCGGGTGTGTATCCGCTGCTGTTCGTGCTGGGGGCGGCCGGGGCGTTGGCTGTGGCCTGGTCTTTCGGCCTGAGTCTGGCCGAAACCGCGGTGACGGTGCTGCTGGGCCTGGCGCCGGGCTTCTTGGCCTGGGAGGCGTTCCGGGGCACGGTGCCCCCCGTGGATCTGGATGGGGTCGCCAGGAAGCTGGCTGTGGCGGTCAAGAACCAGTGGGAGGACGAGGCGAAGGTGCGCCGGGTCAACGATCCCTATCCGCTGCCGGTCGCCTGGCGGCCCGCGGACGACGACCTGGCCGAGCCCTGGCCGCTGCTGACCGACTTGGCCCGCGCCTGGCCCGGCGGGCCGCCCGGCGATCCCGACAAGTGGCCTCAGGACGCGGTCGGACTGGCCGGCCTGGATGGCCAGATCGGGGAGGTGTTCACCGACCGCGTGCCCACTCGGCGCCTGGTGATCCTGGGTGAGCCCGGCGCGGGCAAGAGTGTGCTGCTGATCCGGCTCCTGCAGGACCTGATCGAACGCCGCACCGACGGTGACCCGGTGCCCGTGCTGTTCTCGCTGGCCTCCTGGAATCCCAGCCAGCCGTTGAAGACATGGCTGGCTGAGGAGCTGCGCCGCGCCCACCCCGGCCTACGCGCCCCGGCCCCGCCCCCGGTCACCACCACGGCCACGAACGGTCCCGGTGACCTGGCCCAGGCACTGTTGGACGCGGGCCGCATCCAGCTCCTGCTCGACGGGTTCGATGAACTACCGCCCGCTTTGCACCTGGAGGCGCTCGACGCCCTCAACCGTGCGCTGCCAGCAAAGCAGCCCCTGGTCCTGGCCAGCCGCACCGCCCCTTACCGGGCCGCTCTCACCCGGCCGGAAGCCACGGTGCGCCTCAACGGCGCCGCCGCCATCCGCCTCCTCCCCCTCGCTCCGGAGTCCGCGGCCACCTATCTGCGCCGGGATGCCGGGGGGCCGTACGCCCCCGCCGCCCGCCGCTGGGATGCCGTGATCGCCCGCCTGGGCACTGACGCCCCGGTCGGCCAGGCGCTGACCACACCGCTGGGGCTGTTCCTGGCCCGCAGCATCTACACTCCTCGACCCCAGTCCGCGCCCGAATCCGCTGCCGTCCCGCATCCGGACCAGCTGTGTGACACCTCGGCCTTCCCTGACCGCACCGCCGTGGACACCCACCTCTTCGACGCCTTCGTTCCCGCTGCCTACGCCCCCGACCACCCGCGCCCGCTCCGCTGGAAGGCCGAACAAACCCATCGCACTCTGGTCTTCCTCGCGCGATTCCTGCAGACCCACCGCGGCGGCAGCCCTGACCTGGTCTGGTGGGAACTCCACCGCGTCCTCCCCACGTACACCTACAACGTCGGCGTCGGCATCGCGCTCGGTCTCGCGCCGGTGCTGATTTCGGGCGCGCACACGGTCATGGGCGGGCTGATGGGCATGCTCGGGCTCGCATCCGGGCTCATCCTGGCCGGGCAAGGGTGCGCCCCGAGTACACGGCTGCGCTGGTCACCCCGCAAGTCCGTGGTCGGGCTCGTATTCGGGCTCGCGGGCCTCGCGGGCGGGCTCGTACGCGGGCTCGAGCGCGGGCACGGACTCGAGCCCACAGTCATGCTCGTGGTCGGGCTTACCGTCATGCTCGTGGCTGTACTCGCGTTCGGGCTGAAGACGGAGCAGCCCGATCTGGCCTCCACCACCGCGCCAGGCGCACTGCTTTCCTCAGATCGCCGTACCTTCACCCTCGGGCTCGCGGTCGCGGTCGCAGGCCTGCTCGCGGTCGCGCTCGCAGTCGCGCTTACGCCCGGGGTCGGGTTGTCCCTGGGCCGGTTCGGGATCGGGCACGGCATCGCGCTTGCGGGCTGGCTCGGGCTCTGGCTCAGCCACACAGCGTGGGGTCACTTTGTGATGGCCAGGGCATATCTGGCGGCTCGCGGCAAAGTCCCATGGGATCTGATGGAGTTCCTTCAGGACGCCCACGAGCGCGGCGTGCTTCGGCAGGTCGGTTCGGTGTACCAGTTCCGGCACATCGATCTGCAACGCCACCTCGCTCAGTAAGCTTGTGATTCATCCACTCGTCTTCGTCAGTGGAACAGGTGGTCGTGGTCATCATCAGGCGGAAGACTGTGTGCGTGACGCTTCCTACTCCGCTTGCCGCTGCTGAAGAGATCTACGATCACCTCATTGATCAGCTCAACCTCGCCCTGCGCCGGCCGGGGATGTACGGGGGCGAGGTGGCTTTTCGGGTCCTGATTGACCACCTGCTGTTCGTCGAGCGTCAGCCCGAGGCGTGGAACGAGCTGCAGCGAAGTTGGGAAGAGCAGGGGCTCTGGACCCCCCTCGGCCCCAGGGGGGCCTTCAAGGATGTCTTCCCCGCCCAGCCTGGCAGCTACGAAGTCGCCTCGGTGTACGCGGAGTTCGCACACCGAAGGGGCTGGCTCAAGCCTGATCGGGTTCTGGCAGTTGAGGAATACGAGGCCCTCACAGGCCGAGTCCGGGGGTGGGCCGCGGTTGACCGCACCTGGGCTGACGTGACGGCGGAGTTCGGCCCTCCCTCTGTGCTGTTCGGAGGGACCAATCCTCTGTACGGGAAGACGCTCGGCTACCTCCCGAAGGATCCGCAACTGCCGATGGTGGTTTTCCACCTGTGGAACGGCAGCGAGCCAGAGGCCGAACCGTGGCCGCCCCAGCCTGAACAACCGTTGCTCCTCGCAGTGCGTTTCGGCGGCGGTTCGTTCCACGGATCGTTGACCTTCACTCCCGAAGGCGAGCGGAGGAAGCCCACGCTCGAGGATCCTTGCCTGACGCAGTAGCCGTCCGACGGCGAGCGCAGGTCACCCACCAGAGGATTTCCAGGACAGCGGAACCGCCCCCGCATGATTCCGGACCTCCAAGAGATACAGGACTCAACGCGAAGGCCATGCTGGTGAGCGTGGTGGAACAGGGCGTGCTGGGCGATCCGCTTGCGGAGCTGTCACGCTTCCGGAGGGTCTTCCACGACGGCCTGACCGGTCGGCGTGACACATCCATGCCGCGCGTCGGCGACAGACGGTGCCGGTCGAGGGGGTGCGATGCCGATCCACCCTGGAATGGTCGAGGACCTCTCGGCCTCTGTTCGCGACCTTTACGCGGACCCCGAGCTGCGGCTGCTCGGCATGATGACGCGGCAGTTGGCTGACGGGGCCGACGCCGGGGTGGGCTGCGGCCGAGCTTGCCGCAGTGCAGCCGTTGCGGCGCGGCGCAGTCGGTCGTCGGGGACGGCCTTCTTGACGGTGCGGGCGAACTCCATGGCCTTGACGAATTCGGGCCGGACCTTGACACGGGTGCTGGCCTTCTCGGAGAAGACCGGATCACAGCCCGCCTCTTCGAGGGCGTCGAGCTGGCTCTGGAGCTCCTGCTGAGCGGTACGGCAACGGTGGTACCCACTCTCGTGGGCTTCCTGGTGGCCTCGGGCACGGCGGGAGCCTCTCTCCCACCTGTGGCCGGGGCCGCGGTCGGTGGGGGCGCGGACTTCGAGCTCGGCGCGGAGTTGGGGGATGAGCATGAAGCGCGGGGTGTGGTATTTCGGGGGCGACCTTGACGCCGCGAGAGCAGCAGGTGCTTCCGGCGGGCACCTTACAGATGGGGCAGTCGAAACAGATGGGGCAGTCGAAATGTTCGACGGTGGCGGCCGGTTCGACGGGCTCTGACATGTCGCAGACCCCATGGCGAGAGGCATTGCGCGAATATGAGAGCCGCTGGCCCCGCCACCGCGGGGCCTCCCCTCAGTGAAGAACGCGTGAGTCACCAGCTGACGCGGCTGGTGTCGGCTGGATAGTCGGGCAGGGCCACGGTGCTGCTGACTTTCTCGCCCAGCTTGAGCATGCCGTTCAGGAACAGGCGCCGGGACAGCAGGGTGTTGCGGAGACGTATGCCGGTGGCGGTGGCGGGGGCGAGGAACTTCCCGGTGCGGTCGCCGCCTGCCTGGCAGCCCTGGGCGTACGTGCGGAGCCTGCTCTCGTAGCGGGCGAAGGCCGCCCGGTGATCGCCCTGGGCTCGCGCGAGTTCGCCCGCCAGGACGTACGCGGCGACCACCGCGGTTCCCGTGCCCATGCCGCCGATGGTGGCCCCGCAAGCGGCGTCGCCGACGAGGCACACGCGCCCTGTGGACCAGGTGTCCACGTCCGCCCGGCTGATCGAGTCAAAGTACAGGTCGGGGGCCTGGTGCAGCGAGGCGAGCAGGCGGGGCACCTCCCAGCCGAGGCCGGAGAACGCGTTGTCGATCAGACGCTTCTGCTGTGCGGGGTCGTGGCGGTCATACGACAGCTCCGGCGAGGCGAAGACGAAGAATGCCCCTGCCCGTGCCGGATCCCGGTGGTCAGCGCCGACAGAGGCCAGCCGCCCCGGCACGTTGTACCCGACGGAGCCCTTTCCCACTCCCAGGTTGTTGGGCAGCTGCCAGGTGGCGGCGTAGTAGCCGAGGTGGCTCACGTACTCCTGCTCCGGTCCGAAGGCGAGGCGACGGACGTTGGAGTGCAGCCCGTCCGCTCCGATGACCAGGTCGAAGTCGCGTGAGATTCCGCTTTGGAAGTCGGCCCGCACGCCGGAGGAGGTCTCGGTGAGGCTGACGATCGAGTCGCCGAAGAGGTACTCGGTGCAGGGGGCGCTGTGCTCGTAGAGCACGCGGGCCAGGTCTCCGCGGAGCACCTCTATCTCACCGCCGGCGAACTCGGCCGGCAGGTCCAGCAGGGTGCGGCCGCGTTCATCAACAAAGCGCATCGGGCTGCCGCCGGTCTGGATACGGCGCAGTTCGGGGAGCAGGCCCATGCGTTCCAGCACGGTCAGGTGCGCTTCGCCACGGAAGTCGACGGCCTGACCGCCCTGGCGCAGGGCCGGGGCCAGTTCGACGACGGTGGGCTGGAAGCCATGGCCTCCCAGCCAGTAGGCCAGGGCCGGACCGGCGATGCTCGCGCCGGAGATGAGGACGTTCCTGTTCACGGGTTTCCCTCCGCTCGAAAACTGTGTCCACCGGACACTGATATTTACTGTGTACTCTAGACACAGTTGATTCGGCAAGGCAGGGCAGGAAGGGGCGGCCATGGGTGGCGAGCACGCCGAGGTGGTGCGGCTGCTGTGGGGGCCACACCCCAAGCCCGCCCGCGGACCCAGGCCGACCCTCGACCTGGACCGCATCGCGCAGGCCGGGATCGAGATCGCCGACTCGGAGGGGTTGGCCGTTGTCTCCATGCAGCGGGTCGCCGCGCGACTGGGCGTGACCAAGATGGCGCTGTACCGGTACGTGCCCGGCAAAGCCGAGCTGGTCGCTCTGATGGTGGATGCCGCGATCGGCCCCTACCCGGCAGCGAAGGCACGGCGTGGTGGCTGGCGTGAGCAACTGGAGGAATGGGCCCGGCAGCTACTCACTGTCTTTCGTCAGCACTCCTGGGCGCTGGACGCCACCGTCGGGCCGCGGATCATGGGGCCTGGAGAGCTGTCCTGGCTGGAGCGTGCCGTATCCGCCCTGGACGGCACCGGATTGAGCGGAGCCGAGCGGATGGACGCGGCTGTCCTGCTGGTCGGTCACGTACGCGGCATCACCCAGCAGGCCCGCGCGGCAGGCCCCGCAGGCAACCCCGAAGCCCAACTGGGCACCATCCTCGGCGATCTGATGCAGGCGCACGGCGAGCGTTTCCCCGCGCTCGCTGCGGCCCTCGATTCAGCCACCCAGTCCGACGGGCAAGATCAGGCATGGGATTTCGGCCTGCAGCGGATCCTGGACGGCTTGGCCGCACTCATCGACCAGCGCGCACGTTGACCGCGGCTTGGATCACAGTCGTCTGGCTTCCCTGCTGAGCACCGCACAGCGACAGGCACACCGTTGAGCCCTGGAGGGGAACTGCCACGGGACGGCGGCGTATCCGCCCTTGCGCAGGGTCAGCAGGACGAGGTGGACGTCGCAGATGCGGCGGTGGCGCTCGCGCGGCGTGAAGGATGCGGTCACGGTCAGAGTTCCCTCAGGCGGCCGGGTGGGGGCCACGGATTATCGCGACGTTCCACACGCGGTGCCTGTCGGGCCCTGCGGGGCGATTCATCGATCGCGTGAAGCGGGTTCGGGGAGGCTCGCGCTGGAGGGACGACGGGGCATGGTCGTGCCGTTGGCGGATCGCGCGCATGGCAGCGCGAGGGCGCCGGGTGGGGCCGTGGTTTCGGCCATGGGTACCCGGCGTTGCTCGTCGCGGTCATCGTCGGTGGCGAGGCTGGGGCTGAGTGCGGCGTGGTCGGTGAGCGATGCCGCCCGCGGAGTCTGGTCGTAGGCGCAGGCGCGGATCCGGGGGGTGTGCGCGGTGGTGGTGAAGATGTGGTCGAAGCGGAAGCCCTGTCCGCTTCTGCTGAACCAGGAGTGGGGCAGGCCAGCCGTGCGGCCAGGAGCTGGTTATCCTGCGCGGGTTTCGGGCCCGCCCACCTCGCGACCAGGTCCTGGGTAGGCCGTTACCGATCCGGCGCGGCAGCGAGCCAGGTTGGCCCCGGAGGCGGCGGTTACGGGGTCCGGGAGGCGAGTGCGTGCCGGTCGGCGAGGCGTGCCATGGTCAGGCAGTACAGCGGGGTGAAGACCACTTCGAGTACGAGGGCCTGCCAAGGGGCGTCGGCTGCGGTGCTGTCGTCGGCGAGCTCGCCGAGGGCGGCGGCCAGGCCGATGGCCAGGGCGTTGTTGGCGGTGTGCAGGGCGATCACGGCCTCCAGGCCGCCGGTGCGGATGACCAGCCAGCCCCACCACATCGCGGAGTAGAACAGCAGGGCGAAGCCGGTGGGCTCGCCGAAGCCGTGGGCCAGGGCGAAGAGCAACGACGCGAGGACGACACCAGGCCACGGAGATCGAGTGACGCGTCCTGTGAGCTGGGGGAGCCAGCCGCGGAACACATACTCCTCGGCGGCGGCCTGGAACGGGATCAGCGTCCACAGCACCACAAGGCTCAGCAGCAACATCGGCCAGCCGGGAAAGCCCTGCCCCGATGACATGGCGCCGTCCTCATCCCCCGTCCACACCAGCAGCAGCCCGAACTGCACGATCATCACGGGAAGGGCCACCAAGACGCAGCGCAGGAGCCAGCTCCAGCGCAGGCCGCCGGTGACGGAGGAGACGGTGCCGGCCGGACGGCGGCCGAAGCGGCGTACGCCCACGAGGACGGCAGGGATGGCCGCTGCCAGTGCGGCCAGTTGCAGGGCCATGTCGGCGAGTGGGGAGGAGAAGACCTGGTCGCTGTCGGCTGCGGCCGGACCGGCGTGTAGTGCGGCCGCGAGGATCATGCCGATCACGTAGACGCCGAGAACGGTCACCACGATCAGGCCCACGACCAGCAGGAGCTCTCCCCACCAGTCACGTCTGGTGGCCCGGCCGTTCCTGCCCTGTACGTGGTAGGGCGAGCCGGACGGGGCGGGGGTGGGGCCGGGCTTCGGACTGGTGGTGAGATCCAGCTGCTTCGGCGGCCAGTTCTCCCACGGAGCGTCGGCGGGGCGGGTGGGCGGCTCTTGCGCGGCAGGGTGGTTGGGCATCGGGTTTACAGCTCGCCGTTGAGGAATATGAGGACTGTCCGTACGCACCACAAGGCCGCGAAGATCCAGTCGAAGCCGGAGCGCCAGCGGCGCAGGACCGTGCGGCTGAGGGCGATGGTGGCCAAGGTGCCTGCTCCGGATGCCCAGTGCAGAGCCAGTCCGACAGTGGCGAGGGTGTCGTTGTGGCGAGCGTCGGCGACGAACAGGCACAAGAAGCCGACGAACGCGACGAAAAGCAGCGCTGCGAGGACGGTCTCGGTGCGATGTTGCGGCGAGGTCATGGCCGTCTCGTTGGCGGCGGGGGGTGAGGAGGGCATGTGCGCTCTCTTGAGGATGGGTGACCGTAAGGCCGGGCACAGGGGATGGTGCCCGGCCCCGCGGCCGGGCGTGTGTCAGCCGGTCTGGCTGTGGACGAACTTCCAGATGCGGTACTGGGCTTCCTGGCCCGCCGCCATCCAAGCGAGCTTGATCGGGTTGTACCACTTCAGGTCGTTGACCCAGTTACGGAAGGTGGAGTACTTCCGGGCCGCCTTCTTCGCCGCCTTGACGACCTTCGGGCCCGCCTTCTTGACCAGCTTCCAGAACGCCTTGGCCGCAGACGAAGCAGCGCCCTTGGCCTGGGCCTCGGTGGCGGTGCCGTCGGCGACAGCCCGCAGCTCGGCGCGGGCCTCCGGGGTGAGTTCGGCACGGACTGCGGGCGTGGCCAGCAGAGCCTCGGCCTCGGCGGCGCTGAGGGCGGACTTGGCCGGGGCGGCGGCAACGACGGGGGCCTTGGCGTGGTGCTCCTCCCCGGCTGAGGCGGCCGGGGCGGCGATACCGAAGGTGACGGCGGCCATGGCCGTGGCCGCGCTCACGCGCAGGGTTGTGCGCTTCACGTACTCTCTCCTTGTGTATGCACACGGGTGGGCGGCCGTGGTCTTTGACGGGATGCGGCCGCTTCCACTCCTGTTTGGTCGACACCAGGGGCAACTTCTGTGGCTTCTGTGGCAGCGCGGCTCAACGCTGCCGCTGTCCAACAGCCCTGACTTTGCTTCAGATATCAACTGATCTTTAAGGGGAACAGGTCCCCGGAGATAGGGCCGAACAGCCCTTGAAAGCCTGCCCACCACTCCCCCGGACCGGGGCGCACATGGAGCGGGCGGCAGGGCCCGGTGCCGAGCAGCACCGCATACCCAGCGGGCACGGCCCGCAGGCCGAGTACACGATTCACATGGGTTCCGTCGACTGGTCGGCCATGGCACGCCTCCTGGGGCACACGGGAGCAGAGCGGCAGGCAGGCTCCGGCCGGGGCGGACGTTTCGTCACTCGCAGGCACCGGCGTACTGGTGTGCACCTGTAGCACCCCGTCTTCCTCAAGCGGCACTTACGAAACGGGCAGTGAAGTTCGTCAGGCCAGGCGCGAGGTTCGAAAGCGGCTGGGCCGATTCGTCAGCAGACTGTGCCGGCCGCCCTGCGGATCAGCCCTGGAACCGGGCCGGGATGATGCCGCAGGTGCCGAAGCCGAGGTTCGTGGATGCCGTCGAGGTTCAGCCCGCGGTACAGGGCCTCTACCGTCGCCGTCCGGTGTTCGGGTGCTTTGGCGTCGCCCCAGAGAACGGCTGGCCCTGTGTCCGGCAGCACGGAAACGGACCGTGTCACTGCCCTCGTGTAGTGGAGCACGTCCGGCCTGGTCACACACATGATCGCCCTCAGGCTGAGGACCTCTTCCAGATCCCCCCCCAACACAAGTTCAGCCACCATGGCCCCCTCAACTGCGCCTCGACTTCAGGCAAACATGTGCCGGGCGCGGCATCGGCAGCGGGAAAATGGGGCGAAACCGCCCCTCCGTCTGGCCGCCGCACTGAGCTTTGATGAATTCAGCCGCCGACTGGTCTCATCCGCCGCTGACGGTCACTTCCGACATCCCGCCCGGCATCGGGTTGACCACGATGTAGCCGTCCCTGTCCTCGGGGTACTCCACGCTCACCCCCGAGTTGGTGGCGATGTGTCCGCTCGGGAGCAGCATTCTCGCACCGGGCGAGAACCAGGTGCGCAGGCCCAGCGGAGTGTCCGACTGCCCGGCCCACCAGGACTCGACTTCGTCCGTGGCCATCGTGAAATGCCATTGCCCGGTACGGCCGTCGCACGCAACCTCTACAGCGTCGTCGGGAGGCTCAACGACGAACTTCGAACGGCAGTCGATGGGCGGGTCGGTCTCGGGGAGCAGCCAGATCAGCACTCCGACCAAGGACACGAAACCGGCGACCGCCGCTGCGAGGCAGCCCCTGCCCGGGTTGGGTCTGTGCTTCCTCGCCGAATCCATCACGCAAGCCTAGGACACCATCAGGTCAACGGCATGCCTGGGCTGAACACCATGAGAACGCGCAACTGCCGTACTCAGAGCCAGACGTTGTCACTCACGGATCCCAGGCCGGTGCCCGACAGGCGGCGGTGCAGGACGATGGCCTGATCCTCGGAGAGCGACGCGACGCGGTTCGGCGGCGGCCCGCAGCGAGTCGCCGTGCAGGTCCAGTTCCTCGGCCCGGTCCGCGGGGAACAGTCGCAGCGTGTCGTGGGTCCAGCGCAGCAGTTCAGCCACGATGCAGCGCTTGCCGTGCTGCTGGGTCGCCGGGGCGGGGCGGTCGATGACGTAGCACCAGACCAGTTCCTTGTGCAGTTCGCGCACGGCCCGGCGCTCGGCGGGCACGATGAGGCGGGCGCCATAGCGAATCGCCGCAGTGCCGGTGACCTCCAGCTCGGTGTCGCGGGTGAAGTGGTCGATCAGCTTGGCGGTAAGGGCGTTGACGGTCACGTCGTCCTCGTGACGGCCGGAGTAGAGGCCCGCGTTCGACAGTGCCTCGGTGATGTCCGCAAGGACGTGCGTCGCCTCGCCGCCGTCGATCGCTTCTTCCCAGCGAGACCGTCTGGCCGAGATCCGCGACAACCTGCTCGACCAGATCGCCGAAGCTCAGCGGGAGAGCTGGCTCTGAGAGGCCAAGGGCCTGGAGATCGGCCTGGCTAGCGCCGAGGACAAGTTGTCCCAGCTCGATGCCGCTCTCAAGCCCTCAGTCATTCTCCTGGGCCTGCCCGCCTCCGGCGAGAGCGCCGCACGGCCCAACTGATCGGCTCCGCCACGCGACCGGCGGAACCGGTCAAGGTTGACGACGCGCGAGGATGATCCCTCCCAGCTTGCTCTCGGCGGAGGCGAGAGTCCGGTGCCTCTCGACGGCGAAGCCGGCTTCGTTCAGCCACTCCATCGTCTGGTCGGGCTGCCGGCGATGGACATAGACCTTCATCGGGTGCCCGCCATAGCCCTCGGTCTTCAACTGTGAGTCATCGCCGACATGGAAGGTGAGCAGCAAGGGCCCACCCGGCCGAAGCACTCGACGGAAATGTGCGAGAACCGATTTGATCTCGTCGTCAGGAATGTGGATCAGTGAGTACCAGGCGACCAGGCCAGTCACGGAGGCATCGGCCAAGGCGAGGTCCGTCATGGAACCGAGATCGAACCGAACACCGGGGTGTTCACGACGGGCCACATCGATCATGCCTGGCGACAGATCGATGCCGAACGCGTCCAGGCCAAGGTTCCGCAGGTGGCCTGTGATCCTTCCTGTCCCGCACCCCACGTCCGCGACCAGCCCGCCGCCTCGGGCACGTACCACGTCGGCAAACAGGGCCAAGGCCACGCGTTCCTCGGGTGTTTCGTCCAAGAGGTGACGTGTCAGCTCTGCGTAGCTGGCAGCGACGGTGTCATAAGACGTCCGCGTTTCCGCCAACCAGTCATCTGCATCCACTCCCATGTCCACCGGCCGCAGGCTACACACATCGTCAAGTGGCGTGACCGCTTGGTTCGGAGGAGGGCTGCTGTGTGTCGGCCCGACCAGCTTCCAGCACCACCAACCGCCGCCCGCACAATCCACGTCGCCAAGGCACCGCGGTCGCCGGTGAGCTGCCCGGACCCGGGCCCGGATCCGCACGAGTTCGAACGTGCGGTGACCATGAAAGCCTGAACGAAGCCGGGCCTCTCGTCGGCTAGAACGGCCAGCGCCGTACGCCACGACACGTACCCACCACAACGAGGGACTCCTGGACCGAGTCAGCCGGCCCTCTGACCAACTCAACGCCCCGGAGGCTTTGTTGTGGTGAGGTGCGCGCTCCCAGGTATGCGATCTACGTCGCCGTCTCCGCCGTGCGGCTTCCTGCCGCTCTTCAGGTGCGAACCTCTCCGCGTTGAGGCCACCCGGCCGTTCACTCCGACTCGGGCCATGATGCAATGGTCAGGGTCCTCGTTTGCTCCGTTCCGTCACTGAAGTGAGGAAATGACATGAGTGACAGTCCGAGTACCAACAGCAGTGCCGCGACCTTGTACGGGCCTGTCTCGCTCGGTCTGGGAGTCGCTGCGGCCACCGCTTCCGTCTTCAGTGCCTATACCGGCATCGCGTTCGCACTGCTTGCCGGCGTACTCGCGGTGACCTTCGGCCTGCTGGGTCTGGCCAGCGGCTTCAAACGGAATCAGTCACTGGCCGGGCTGCTCATCGGGAGCGTTGGTGTGGTCTTCTTCGCCGTCATCGTCGGAGGACTCTGACACTCTGACGGTTCGGAGAACCTGACCTCCTGGGGTCAGGAGACGGCTCAGCGCTGCTTGACGATGTCGCTCTTCCTGACTCCGGCAGACTGGCGACACCGTGTCCCTCTACGACGAGGACTTCCCGGACGCCGACGATCACCTCGGCAGCAACACCGTCGGAGGAAGCAAGGTAACCCTGACCTTCAACCTCGACGATGCCCTCCGCACCCTGGCTACGACCCCACCCAGAAGGCCTCGTCCGAAGGCCCTCACCTCCTAGGGCCTCGACGCTGCCTGAAACGAGGAGTGCTGGCGCCTCACAGACCTGCTGGTTGGCCACTCGCAGCGCTATTTGGCCACGACGGCGTCCGTCGGCTCATATCCGGTGGGCTACGCTGTGCGGCTATGAATACCGGGACGGCCTTGCGCCACACACGGATTGGTGACCCGGTGCTCTTCTGAGCGCCGTACGGGCCGGTTTGGGCCCGTTGCTTGATCGAGGCTCTTGCGCTGCTGCGCGGGCTCCGCCTTCGTCGTGTTGATCACAGGCTCTGCACATCAACCACGACTGGAGGATTCATGCCCATCAAGTCTCTGCGGATTCCCACTGCGGACGGCCAGGCCGACGCGTTCGCTGCCTTCCCCGACCACGGTGGGCGGAACCCAGGGGTGCTGATGTACGCGGACGGCTTCGGCATCCGGCCCGTGCTGCGGGAGATGGCCCGCGAACTGGCCGGGCACGGCTACTACGTGCTCGTCCCCAACTCCTTCTACCGGCACGGCCCGGCGCCGCTGGTCGAGCTTCCCGAGTACATCGGAGAAGAGGTCCGGCCCGCGGTCTTCGCCCAGCTGATGCCCCTGATCGAGGCGCACACCGCCGAACGTGTCCTGAGCGACGCCGACGCCTACCTCAGGTTCCTCACCACTCAGCCCGAGGTCGGCGCCGGGCCGGTCGCCGTGACTGGCTACTGCATAGGTGGCCTCTACGCGATGCGCACGGCCGCGGCCCACGCCGACCAGGTGGCGGCCGTCGCCGCGTTCCACGGCCCCGTGGGTGTCGATGGAGCCGATCTCTTCTCCAGGCTCACCGCCCAGGTCCACCTCGGCCACGCCGAAGGCGACGTGACGCCCGAGGCCCTCGGCGAGCTCAACCAGGCCCTGGATGCGGCAGGTGTCGGCTACACCTCCGAGATCTACCCCGGCACCATCCACGGCTTCACCATGTCCGACACCGACGCTTTCAGCACCTCCGGGTTGAAGCGCCACTGGGATCGCCTGCTCTCGCTTCTGGACCGCACCCTGGCCAACAGCTGAGGCTCCAGCACGGAAACCGAGCCTGAAACGGCCGCGACAACGGCCGCGACCAGCAGACGGAATGGCGGGCCACACCGATGTCTCCATGGCCGTGGCCCGCCTCTTTCGGATCGGGGAACTGCGCAGCCTGCCGGGCCTGGGCTGAACGCGGCACGGGTTGTGCGCATGTCGGTGAAGTGCCTCCTGGGCGTCTTCTCGTGCTGCTGTGCTGGTGAGGTGGCTACGCGGGCCGTGGTGCAGTCGGACAGGTGCGGGCTGGATCAGCTGACCGGCCCGTACTCCATCGCTGACGCCGTACGCGAACGGCTGGTGCTGGACGAGGGCTGGCCGCGGCGATGGTCGTCGACGTGGCGGTTCACCGGCGGTGACGTGGTCTGGCCGGTGCGTGATCTGGCAGCGGTTCCGGTGCTGGGTTCGGAACCAGTTCGGCGATTCACCTGGAGGGCTCGCCAGCATCACCGTCCGGAGCTGCAGTTCCTGGTGTCCACGGGGCGTCTTCACGGGTTCGAGTCGCCGGAGGAACAGCGACTGCTGCTCGTGCTGGACTCTGCAGGTGGCACAGGTGCTGTCGCAGCCGTTCCGGCTGGACTTCGAGCACCCCGGGGGACGTGCTGCGCACACGCCTGACTTCCTCGCGATTTGGCCGGACAGCGGCCGGTGGCTGTTGGACATGCGTCCGCGTCGTCTGATCAGGGAGGGCGATGCGGTGAAGTTCGCGGCTGCCGAAGAGGCGGCTGCCGTCTGCGGCTGGCGCTACGCGGTGGTGCCCGGGTGGCGGCCCCACGTGATCGGGGTGCTGGATGCCCCGTCGGCCCAGCGCCGGCCGCTGGAGGACCAGCTGGCAGTGCAGGACCAGCCGTTGCGGGCCGTCGAGAATGAGCCCTTGCCCTTCGGCGACGTGACCGCGGGCACGTCGCTCCAGCCCCGGCCCCTTCCGCCCCCACGGCTGCCTGGTCTGCCGCGAGGACAGGACGAATTCCCTGACCACCTCCCTCGCCCGGCACCACCACACCCTCACCTGCCACCGATGCCCCTACGGCCCGTGCGAGCCAGGCCGCCCCCTCGGCGTAGACCACCTGACCGCACGCGAACGCTGCAGCACCCCCATCACCCCCGGCCAACCGCTCACTCCGCCCCCACCACTGGCGAGACAAGCCCCGGCCGATACTCAGCTACCTCCACACACACCGCTGCCCCCCACACACAAACCACCCGACGGCGCCACAGGCCATACGGCAGAAGTGGTGGCGCGTTCGGTGCTCGTCAGGCGAGGGCGCGGATCGCCTCGATGGTTCGGGCCACGCTGAGGGTGCCGTTCGCGCAGTCGCGCAGCAGGGCCGTCACCCGTTCGTCTTGGTATTCACGCAAAGGCTCGGGTGGGGTCTCGGGCGCTGTGGCTTGGGCGATGTCGTCGCGGGTCAGGAGGTAGTCCGCCAGGGCGGCGCAGGAACGGTGTTGGAAGATGACGTCCGGTTTGATGGGAGCGCCGAGGGCCGTCCCGGCCCGGCGGGCCAGGCGTACGTAGATGATGGAGTTCAGGCCGAGCTGTCGGAACGAGGCGTCTTCGTCGAAGTCCAGTGCCTCGTCGCCGATTTCCGGCTGGAGGATCTCGCGCTTGATGCGTTCGATCAGGTCTTGGCGTGGGTCGGGCGCGGGCTCTTGTGCGGTGGTGATGCGGTCGATGAGGGAGGTGAGCACCTTTGATTCGCCCAGTTCCGTGAATACCGTGACGCCCGCGTCCCGCAGGTAGCGGATGCAGTCGGTCCAGCGGACGGGCTTGGCGATCTGTTCGGCGAGTAGGTCGCGGACTTGCTGCGCGTCGGGGCCGAAGGGTCGGCCGGTCACGTTGGAGATGACCGGTGTCCGTAGGTCGCCCACGTCGACCGACGCCAGCAGGGAGCGGAAGCGCGCGGCGGCCGGGGCCATCGCCGGGGCGTGGAAGGGGCCGCTGACGTGGACGGGGACGAAGCCTCGGACTCCCTCCACCTTCTCGAAGACCGGCTTGATCCGGGCCAGTTCCTCGCGGCTGCCGGAGAGCACGAACTGTTCGGGCGCGTTGTAGTTGGCGATGACGACGCCGGTGGCGTCGTGCTGTTTCAGGGTCTCCTCGACGATCTGTTCGGAGACGCCGATGACTGCGGCCATCGCACCGCCGCTGACTTGGCCCATCAGTTCCGCTCGGCGTCGCACCAGCGTCAGGCCGGTTTCGAAGTCGAAGGCGCCGGCGGCGAACAGTGCGCTGTACTCGCCGAGGCTGTGGCCCGCGAAGAAGTCAGCGGGTGGCAGGTCCTGCTGCGCCTCTGACCAGTGCAGCGCGTTGACGACGTAGATCGCGGGCTGCGCGTAGGCGGTCTCGGACAGCCGTCGGTCCGGGTTTGCCAGACAGAGCTCTTCGATCGAGTATCCGAGCACTCGGTCGGCGCGGCGACGCAGGTCGGGGAACCGTCCGAACAGGCTTCGTCCCATCCCCTTCTTCTGGGTGCCCTGTCCCGGGAAGACGTAGCAGCGCATCAGGTCCGTCCGTCTCCGAGGCCGATTCCGGCCGACGGTGTCGGCCATTGGGGAAGCTCGGTGATCCGGACCACGGCGCACGTCCAGGTGAAGCCTGCGCCGACGCCGAGCAGCATGCACAGGTCGCCGGCGGCTACGGCGCGTTCCCGCACGAGGTGGTCGAGTCCGGCGATCTGGTCGCCCGCGCCGAGGTGGCCGACGGTGCGGCCCCAGGGCCAGGTCGTGAGGTCGAGGTCGATGTCGAGTGCGGTGAGGACCTCGCGTTGCAGCACGATGCGTCCGAAGTGCGGAACGACGAACCGGGCGACGTCGCCCAGCCGAATGTCCGCGTCGTGCAGGGCTCGGTTGACGCAGTCGCTGAGGCCGGCCCGGAATCGGCGGGTGAACTCGTCGAGTTCCACGTCTCCCAGGTACTGCAGTTTGCGCAGACGCAGGTCGAGGGGGAGCGTGGGGTCGTGGTGGGGGGTGAAGGGCGCGTCGCCGCGATGCAGGCGCTCAAGGGTGGGATCCGAGACCGTGGAGGTGCTCAGCACCTGAGCGAACCCCGACCTCTTGCTGAGCACCATCGCCGACGCGCCGTCGCCGGGGACGATGCCGATGTCGCTGTTCCAGCGGTCGATCGCCGGTCGGCTGACCTTGTCGGCGGTGGTCACCAGCGCCGCCACGTCGTCGGTGGCCGTCAGGGAGCGCGCCGCGATGTCCAACGCGGTCATGCAGCCGTTGGAGGCGTTCTTGACCTCGAAGGCGAGCGCCGAATGGTCTCCGAGTACTTCGCGGTGGATGTAGGAAGCCGTGGGGTACAGCTCGAGGCCTTGGAAGTACACGCAGGCGTGCAGCAGCAGCGCGATGTCCTCGGGCCGGTGACCCGACCTTTCCAGGGCGTCCCTGGCAGCGGCCACTGCCATCTCGGGCGGAGCTTCGTCCGTGGCCTCGCAGACCGACTCGAGCTGCGTGTCCTCGGCGTCCTGGGCGTCGAACCGGCCGTCGGCGACGGCTTGTTCGACCTTGGTCGCCGGGGGCAGGTAGGTTGCGGTACCCGCGATGAACAGGGCCTCTGTCTTCACTTCTCGTTCCCTCTCAGGGTGGTGACGTCGTGGAGCAGGAGCCCGGTGATGGCCTCGGCGGTCGGGTAGTCGAAGACCAGGGTGGCGGGCAGCGTGGTGTCCAGCCGCTTGGCGAGGCGCTTGCGCAACTGGACCATGGTGAGCGAGTCGATCCCGAGGGAACGCAGTGCTCTGTCGGCCGGCACGCTGTCGGGTCCGGGCAGGCCGAGCACGTCGGCGACTTCGCTGCGGACGAGGTCAAGGAGCAGAGCCGGTCGTTCGGCTTCGGATGCGGCCGCCATCCGCGTATCGAGTGACTGTGCGGTCTCCGCACCTTCGGCTTGGCGCCCTTCAGTTGTGCGGTGCAGCATGTCGCGCAGCAAGGGAGGCGCTTGCGCATCGCCGAGCGCGTGTCGCAACGATGCCAGTTCCAGGTGCACGGGCATCAGCTGGGTCTCGGGCCGTGCGAGTGCGACGTCCAGGGCTTTGAGGCCCTCGGTCAGGGTCAGGGCACCGATCCCCTGGCGCCGCAGGCGTCCAAGGTCGGCCTTGCCGAGGTGCGCGGTCATGCCCACTCCGGCCTGTTCCCAGAGGCCGAAAGCGAGGCTGAGTCCTGCCAGACCCCGCTTGCGCCGGTTCGCCGCCAGGGCGTCCAGCGTCGCGTTCGCCGCGGCGTACCCGCTCTGTCCCGCGGTGCCAAGGCTTCCGGCCGCCGAGGAGAAGAGGACGAACGCGGCCAGGTCAAGCCGCTCGGTCAACTCGTCCAACCAGCGCGCGCCCTGGACCTTGGGTGCCATCACCCGGTGCAGCCGCTCCGCGGTGAAGCCCTCCACCAGGCCGTCGTCGAGCACGCCGGCGAGGTGGAACACGGCCGTGAGGGGATGGCTCGGGTGGATGCCTTCCAGTACCGCGGCCAATGCGGCCCGGTCCGCGGCGTCGCCCGCGACCAGGTCCACTCGCTCGGCGCCCGCCGCTTCGAGTTCCCGTACGAACGAGCCGGCTTCGGGGGCGTTGCCACCGCGCCGCGACAGCAGCACGAGCCGCCGCGCTCCGTGCGCGCGGACCAGGTGTGCGGCGAGCGCGCTGCCGAGCTCACCGAGACCGCCGGTGATCAGCACCGTGCCGTGCGGGTCGAGGGCGCGCGGCAAGGTCAGCACAATCTTGTGTGCGGTGTTCTGCTGCGCGTGGCGCAGGGCGTACGGCGCGTCGCGTACGTCGTAGGCGGTGAAGGACCCCTTGTCCTGCCCCGGATCGTCCTGCGTCGGATTGTCCTGCCCCGGATCGTCCTGCCTCGGATCGGGGGCGGACGGATCAGCGGCCGCCTGTGCGAAGGTGAGGTTCGCGGGCACCGGCCTGAGGGTGGCACCGTCCACCCGGATCTGATTGCCGAGCGCGGCTGCCGCACTGCCCATGACCCGGTCACCCGCGTGTACGGAGGTGACGCCGCTGCCAACCTCCATGACGATCCCTGCGAACTCCAGGACCTGGGTGCGCTGCGGGCTCATCCCGGCGGCGCGCACCTCGACGCGGACTTCCCACGGCGCGACGGGCTCCGGCGCGCCCTGGTCGTGCGGGGCGGCGATGACGTCCAGTTGATCGTCTTCCCGCTGACGCAGGTGCCAGCCGGCTTCGTCCGGCAGGACGAGCGCGTCGGCCTCCTCGACGGTCGGCCTTGCCCGTGGCACGCGGGCGGTCTCACCGCGCAGCACGCACTCCGGCTCGTCCCCGGTCTCGATCACGCGCGTCAGGAGCGGGAAGTCCGGGGTGCCGGGATCGAGGTCGATCAGACGCAGGACCCGCTCGGGGTGTTCCGTGCGGGCCGTGCGCACCATGCCCCACACGGCGGCATGGGCCCAGTTCCCTACCTGATCGTCCGGGCTCGATGACACTGCGTCGCGGGTGATCCAGACGAGTTCCGTGCCCTGGAGCCGGGCATCGCTGAAGCACATCTGAAGCGTCCGCAGCGCTTCGGCGGCGCTCCGCTGCGCGCCGTGCCCCTGAGCGGCCGCGCGGTCAGGCAGCGCGAACAGCAGTCGCCGAGGCGTGTCCTCCTGGGCATCGAGCCGCTTCACGAGGGCGTCCAGGTCGGGTACGACGTCGGCGCCGAGCCCCGCGCCCAACTCCGCGTCGCCGACCACGAGGGTGCGCGCGGGGTCGGTGGTTTCGGCCACGGGGTGGAGGAGTGCGAAGCCGACGCGGTAGAGGTGCTCGGCGAACGGGTGTCCGCGACGCCTGCCGCGCTGGAACTGCAGCCTGCCGATCCGGGCCACCAGGTGGCCTGCCGGGTCGGCCAGCCATACGGTGGCCGGCGCGAGGTCCTCGTCCCCGCCGGTTTCGAACGACACGCGCACCGTCAGTTCGCTGCCTGCGGCACGAAACAGCTCGACGTCGGACCAGATGAACGGGACGAGCGGCCCGGGAGGCGCACCCGCCTCCATCAGAGCGGCGACGACGACCTGCAGTGCCGCGTCGAACAGCGACGGATGCAGGCCGTGACCGGCCCGATCCAGCTCTCCTGGAAGGGAGACCCGCGCGTAGTAGACGCCGTCGCGGCAGGCCAGTTCGCGCACTCCTCGGAAGGCCGGGCCGTAGTCGAGGCCGTTCGCGAGGGCGCGTCCGTAGAAGGCTTCGATGTCGAGGACCTGGGCATCGGACACCGGCCAGTTGTCGATGTCCGGCGGCATGGTGGCGCCAGTGCCAGCGCCAGCGCCCGCGCCGGACACGCACTCCCCACTCACGTGCTGCTGCCAGATCAGCGGCTCATCCGTGTCCTGAGGTTGGCTGTAGAACGCGAAGGGGCGTCGTCCGTGTGCGTCCGGACCGCCGACGGTGGCCTGGATCCGCAGCGCGCGGCCCGGAAGCAGGACGACCGGCTCCAGCAGGGTCACGTCTGCCACGGCGTCGGCACCTGCGGTCCGGGCGGCGAACAGCGTAGCGTCGATCAGACCCGCGCCCGGCACGTAGACCTGCCCGCTGACGACGTGATCGGCCAGCCACGGGCAGTCGTCGAGCGTCAGTCGGCCCGTGAACAGGTAACCGCCGCTGCCAGCGAGAGTCGTGATCGCGTCGAACCACGGGTGGCCGTCCGCGGACTGACCGGGCGTCACCGCGGCGGGCCCGGCCGGAAGCTCGCCGAGCCAGAAGCGTTGGCGTTGGAAGGCGTACGTCGGGACGTCGACCTTGCCCGCGCCACGGGAGCCGAGGGCTCGCTCCCAGTCCACGGACAAGCCCCGCTCGAACAACGTGGCGGCCGTCCGCCAGAGCTGGTCCACGCCGCCCGAGGCACCTTCAGCGGGTGGGCCGACCTCGACGAACACCCCGAAGCCGTCACCGCGCAGCCGCTCCAACGCGCGGTCGAGCCTCATGGGCTCCGGCTCCGGCTCTGGCTCTGCTCCTGGCAGGTCGCGGACCCAGTAGTCGCCGCCGAGCTGCGGGCCCGGCACGACCTCGCCCGTCAGGCGCGAATAGAAGGGGATGGAAGTCCGGGCAGGGACAATCCCTGACATCACACCGCCGGCCTCGTCCCCCGAGCGCGCGCGAGCCCGAAGGGCGATGACGCGGGCGCCGTCCTCCAAGCTCAACGCCCCGCTCACCACGGCGGCGGCGACCTCGCCGTGCGCGGCGCCCACCACCGCCGCCGGCTCCACACCCCAACTGCGCCACAGCGCCGCACGCCCGAGGCAGGTCGCGAACAGCGTGCACGGCAGCACATCCGGGCTGTTCACGTCCTCCTCGCCGCGCAGCACCTTCAGCACGGACCAGCCGGTCAACGGCGTAAGGACCGCGTCGCACTCCGCCACGGTGTCGCGGAACACCGCGCTCTGCTCCAGCAGTTGCCTGCTCGTCCCTTGCGGCTGCGTGTCCTGACCGCCGAATACGAAGGCGATCTTGCCCAGCGCCGTGCCGGAGCCGGGCTCGACCGCCCGCAGGGCTTCGGCAGCGTCCATGGCGTTGCCCGCGAAGACCACGGCGCGCGCCTCGAAGTGCGTACGGCCGACGGCGGCGGTGTAGGCGATGTCCCGCATCGACGCGGCGGGCCGCGCGTCGAGCCACTCGGCCCAGTGCTGGGCCTGCGCACGCAGGGCGGCCGCGTCGGTGCCTGAGATCACCAACGGGTGGACGAGATCGTCGCCGGGCTGGTCCGCGACGACGGTCTGCGGTGCTTCTTCGATGATGACGTGCGTGTTCGTGCCACTGATGCCGAAGGAGCTGATGCCCGCGCGCCGCACCCGCCGTGTCCGCGGCCACCGCCTCGGCTGTCGCAGGAGCTCCAGTTCGCCGCCGCTCCAGTCGATCCGGGTGTTCGGCCTTTCCACGTGGAGGGTGCGGGGCAGCCACTCGTGCTGAAGGGCCAGCACCATCTTGATGACGCCGATGACGCCGGAGGCCGCCTGCGCGTGGCCGATGTTGGACTTGGCCGATCCCAGGTGCAAAGGTCGCACGCGGCCCGAGAACACTGAGGCGAGGGCGCCGGCCTCGATGGGATCGCCGAGCACGGTGCCCGTGGCGTGCGCTTCGACGGCGTCGATGTCGGCCGGGGCCAGTCCCCCGTCGGCCAGGGCACCGCGCAGCACGCGCTGCTGCGCGAGGCCGTTCGGCGCGGTGAGCCCCTGGCTGCGGCCGTCCTGGTTCATGGCGGTGCCCCGCACGACGGCCAGCACCCGGTCACCGTCACGCCGCGCGTCCGAGAGCCGCTTGAGCACCAGGACGCCGCAGCCCTCCGCCCAGCTCGTACCGTCGGCGTCGTCGGCGAAGCTCTTGCAGCGGCCGTCGGCCGCGAGCCCGTTGAGACGGCTGAACTCGACGAAGATCTGCGGGGTGCTCATCACGGTCACTCCGCCGGCGAGCGCCAGGTCGCATTCGCCGCCGCGCAGCGCCTCGCACGCCAGGCGCAGGGCCACGAGCGAAGAGCTGCACGCGGTGTCGATGGTGAGCGCAGGACCGGACAGGCCCAGGGTGTAGGCCACACGCCCGGAGATCAGGCTCGACCCGTTGCCGGTGATCTTGTAGCCGTCGCTGCTCCCGATGTCCCAGCGCCGGGCGATGTCGTAGTCCGAACTCATCGCGCCGAGGTAGACGCCCGTGTTGCTGCCTTCGAGGGTCGCGGGGCGCAGATGGGCCCGCTCGAGTGCCTCCCATACGACTTCCAGAACGAGCCGCTGCTGCGGCTCCAGGGACAGCGCCTCACGGGGGCTGAGCCCGAAGAACGCCGCGTCGAAGTCCTCGACGTCGCGTACGAAGCCGCCCTTGCGCTCGAAGCGCCGGCCGGTGGCGGCGCGCTCCGCCTCCTCGAGCGTGCTGAGATCCCACCCGTCCCAGCGCCGCGGGAAGGGAGAGGAGGCTTCGCGGCCGTCGACGAGCAGTTCCCAGAACGCTTCGGGCGTGTCGATTCCGTCCGGAAGCCGGCAGGCCATGGACACGATCACGACGGGGTCGTCATCGTCGGGCCGCAGGGGCGCCGCGGCGACGGCGGGCGACGCTTCCGGGGCCTTTGAGGCTTCCGGAGCCTCGTGCCGCGCACCGGCGTGCGTCAGCAGCAGGGTCGCGATCGCTTGCGGTGTGGGGTAATCGAAGGCGAGCACGGTGGGCAGCGCGACCCGTGTCCGTGCGCTGAGCCGGTTGCGCAGCTCGACCACCATGAGGGAGTCGAAACCCTGTTCGCGCAGCGTCATGTCGGGGCGCACGCCTTCCGCGGGCCGACCGAGCAAAGCCGCGGCCTCCTCCGTGACGAGTGCGACCATGGAGCCCAGACGCTCGGGTGCTGGCAGGGCCATCACGTCCTCGCGCCACGAAGCACTGTCGACGACCGGGATCGCGTCGTCGTGTTCGTCCAGCCAGTAGCTGCGGTGGGCGAACGCGTACGTCGGAAGGTCCGCCCTGCGCGCATCCGAGGTCGCGTACACGCGCTTCCATGGGACCGGGACCCCTTGGGTGTGCAGCTCTGCCAGCGCCCGCAGCGCCTGTTCGATCCCGCCGTGATCGCGGCGCAAGCTGCCCACCACGACGGCAGCCCCGTCGGCCTCGGTTCCCTGTGCCAGGGCTATCTGGAGCACCGGATGCGGACTCACCTCGACGAAGACCCCGAAGCCGTCCGCTCGCAGGCGTTCCAGCGCGCGATCGAAGCGCACCGGCTCGCGCAGGTTGCGGCACCAGTAGTCCGCGTCGAGGTCCGGCCCAGCCGCCCGCTCCCCCGTCACGCTCGAATAGAAGCCGATCCCCGCCTCCGCGGGGGCAAGGCCCGTGAGCTGCTCGCGCAGCGCGGGCAGCAGCACATCCATGTGCGGGCTGTGCGACGCGTAGTCCACGTCCACGCGCTGGCAGTACGCGCCGGTGGCCTCCATCCGCACGAGGAAGCGGTCCACCGCCTCGGTGTCTCCGGCCACGACGGTCGATCGCGCGGTGTTCACCACCGCGACGGACAGCTCCTCGCCGTAGGCCCTCAGCTCCTCGGTGACGTCGCCCACCGGGCGCTCCACGAGTCCCATCGCCCCGTCCGGCGCATGGTCGTGCACGGCCCGAGCGCGCAACGCCACGATGCGCGCGCCGTCCGCCAGGCTCAAGGCCCCGCTGACGACCGCCGCGGCCACCTCACCCTGGCTGTGGCCGACGACCGCCGAGGGCTCGATGCCCCAGGCGCGCCACATCGCGGCGAGACCGACATACGTCGCGAACAACGCCGGCTGCACCACGTCCGTCCGCGTGAAGGGCGGCGCGAGACCGTCCTGCCCCCGCACGACTGCGGCGACCGAGAACCCGGTGTGCGGGGCGAGGGCCTCGTCGCAGGCCGTCACGGCCTCGCGGAACGCGTCGTTCTGCTCCCACAGCGACCGGCCCATCCCCCACCACTGGGCGCCCTGGCCGGGGAAGACGAACGCGACGCGGCCGCGGCCTTCAGCCTCGCCCGTCACCACCGCGTCGTGGCTCTCGTCCGCGGCGAGCGCCCGCAGACCGGCCACCGCCCCGTCCGTCGTCGCGGCGATCACCACGCCGCGCGTGGGGTGGTGCGTGCGGGTCGTCGCCAGCGAGTAGGCGACGTCGCACAGCCTCGTCCCGGGTGACTGCCTGAGGTGGCTCGCCAGCCGTGCGGCGTTACGCGCGAGCGCGTGCGGGTTCGTGCCGGACACCGCCAGGCAGACCGGGCCGCCCGCATCCGCTGTGGCCTGTGCCGGGGCGCCCTCGGGCGCCTCGCCGAGGGCGACATGCGCGTTGGTGCCGCCGTATCCGAAGCTGCTGACCCCCCCGAACCGCGGCCCGGCCGGCCACGCTGCGGCCTCGGTGACCACGTCCAGACGTGCGGCGGAAAAGTCGATGCGCGGGTTCGGTGTGCGGAAGTGCAGGCTCGGCGGAATGACGCCGTGGTGCACCGCCAGGGCGACCTTGACGAGCCCGAGCACGCCGGCCGCCGGCTCCAGATGGCCGAAGTTCGTCTTCGCCGAGCCGATGCGCAACGGCGCGGTCCTGCCGGGCCCGAACACGGTGCCGAGCGCGCCCGCCTCCGTCACGTCGCCCAGGGGCGTGCCGGTGCCGTGCGCCTCGACGTACGACACGGCACTCGGCGCGACGCCGGCGTCCTCCCACGCCGATCGCAGCACCTCTGTCTGCGCCTCGTGGCCGGGGGCGGTCAGTCCGTCCGTCGCGCCGTCATTGTTGACGGCACTGCCGTGCACCAGCGCGTAGACGCGGTCGCCGTCGGCGAGGGCGTCGGACAGCCGGCGCAGCACGACCACCGCGCAGCCCTCGCCCCGGGCGTAGCCGTCGCCGTCGCCGTCGAAGGCCCGGCTCAGTCCGGCGGGGCTCTGCGTGCCGAGTTTCGTCAGGGCCACCGAGGTGTGCGGATGCAGCATCAGGTTGACGCCGCCGGCGAGTGCGAAGTCCGACTCGCCGGAGCGCAGGCTCTGCACGGCCAGGTGCACCGCGACCAGGGAGGAGCTGGACGCGGTCGCCACGCCCATCGCGGGGCCGTGCAGCCCCAGCGCGTAGGCGATGCGGGAGGGGATCACCGAGTTGTCCCAGCCGATGGCCGAGTGGGCGTGGATCGCCTCGGCGACGCCCTGCGTGAACAGCGGGTACTCCTGCCACATCGCGCCCATGAAAACGCCGGTGCGCGTGCCCGCGAGGCTCGCCGCGGAACGCCGCGCGTCCTCGACCGCGGCGCACGCCACCTCCAGGGCGATCCGCTGCTGGGGGTCCATCTGCCGTGCCTCGGCCGGTGGGATGCCGAAGTGCTCCGCGTCGAATCCCGTGACGTCGTCGAGGAATCCCCCTCGGCGGTTCGCCGCCTGGCCGGACGCCTCCGCGTCGGCCCATGCGGTGGCGTTCCACCGGTCGGCCGGCACCTGACGCACGGCGTCGACACCCTGGAGCAGGGCCTGCCAGAGTGCGGTCGGATCCTCGATCTGTGCCGGCAGTCGGCAACCGATGCCGACGATCGCCACCGGCTCGTGGCGGTCGTACGTCCGGGCGGCGGTCTGGTCAGCCACGGGTAGCCCCGATCTCGTCGGACGCGTAGAGCGCCAGGCAGGTCTCCTCGATCGCGGCGAGCGGCCCCGCGTCGTTCAGGATCGTCATGTGGTTCGCGGCGTCGATCTCCACCAGGCGAAGGCCCGGCAGCTCGCGCCCCCAGTCCTGCTGGTAATTCACGTGGTCGAGGGAGAAGGTCTCCCCGGCGACCTGGAAGTAGGGTTCGACCTCGCCGAGGAAGAGCCCGCGCCGGTTGTGGAAGTAGGTGCACAGCACGGCGTCCGGCCGCGGCAGAGGCCTGATGGTGTGCTCGCTGAGCCGGTAGGCGAGCTGGATCGCCATGTTGCGCCTGACGAACCGCGCGATCTGGGCAGGTGGCATGGCGAGCCCGCGCTCGGCCGCCAGCTCCGCTAGCCGCCGTACGAACGCGTCCTCGTCCTCGTACGGGTTCTCCGCGGCCTGGTCCACGTCCTGCGCGACCTCGTCCCGGTGGACGAGACGGGCACGCAAGGCCGCCGGGTCCTTCTCCCCCGCCGGCCAGAGCAGGGAATTGACGACCTGCAGAGCCGCGCTCCGCGCCGACTGGAACCCGTTCGCGTTCGACTTCGCCAGGCCGGTCTCGTCCGGCGAGTCCACCATCGTCAGCGAGGCCACGTCCTGGCCCCGCTCCTGCAACCTGCGGGTCACCTCATAGGCGACGATGCCGCCGAGGCAGAATCCGCCGACGTCGTACGGCCCCTGGGGCTGCACCGAGCGGATGAGTTCGGTGTAGTACTCGGCCATGGCCGTGATGCCCTCGATCGGCGCGTCCTCGGTCAGCAGCCCACGGGCCTGGATGCCGTAGAAGGGGCGGTCGATCCGCTCGGCGATCGTGCGGTAGGACTCGACGCCGGCGAGGGCGCCGTGGATCCAGAAGACCGGCCTGCCCTCGGTCGCGCCGTTGAGGCGCACCAGCTCCGGGGCCGGGACGCGCCTGGAGCGGGCATCCGCCTCAAGCAGCCTCGCGACCACGTCGTTCAGCGTGTCGTGCGGCTGCCACCCTTCAGGCTGGAAACCCGGAAACACATGGCTGATCCGGCCCAGCATCGCGACCAGAAGCAGGGAGTTGAGACCGTAGTCGGCGAGCGACCTCGTGCCGTCGATCTCGTGGCGCGACAGGCCGAGGATCGAGGCGACGAGGTCGGCGACGAAGGCTTCGCCGTCCAAAGGGCCGACGCCTGTGGGCGCGGCCTGATCCGACCGCGGCGCCTGCTCGGCGAAACACGTCAGACGGGCGAAGGGATACCCGGGCAGTGCGATCCGCCCGCGTCGAGCGCCGCGGTGCATCCGGTCCCAGTCGATGGACGCGCCCGCGGCCCAGCGCTCCGCTACGTCCTGGAGCTGCGTCGGCGTCCCGTCGTGCTCGGCGTCGGCAGCGGAATCGACGCCGTCGGCGAACGCCACGCGCGCGAGCGTGTCCGGATCGCCACCCAGCCAACCGCCCAGCATGCGAGCGGCCTCCTCCGTGCTCTGTGCCACGAACGCCAGCCGGCAGCTCATCGCTTCCCGGCCGACCTGCAACGTGTACGCGATGTCCGCCCAGGAGCGCGGATCCGCTGCGGCAAGCCGCTGCATCAGCCGGCGCGCCCGCTCGCGCAGAGCGTCGACGCCCCGCGCCGAGAGCACAAGGACCTGCGCGCCCGGGTCGTCGTCCCGGTTCGCGGGGGCGATGTGCTGCTCCAGCACGACATGCGCGTTCACGCCTCCGATCCCGAAGCTGTGCATGCTCGCGCGGCGCGGTAGCGGCCGACCGGCGTCGTCGGTGCGCTCGGGCCATGGCAGGTTCCGCTCGGCGATGCGCAGCCGCGTCCCCTTGAGGGAGAGGTCGCGGTGCAGCCGCCCGAAGCCCGGGAGCGCCGGGATCACGCCGTGCCGCATCGCCTGCGCGGTCTTCACCAGCGCGGCCAGGCCTGAGACCACCTCCGTGTGCCCGATGCAGGGCTTCACGTTGCCCAGATAGGTCACGTCATCGCTGTCGTCCTCGCTGTCGCCATCGCTGCGGAGTCCGGCGCCGAGCGCCGCCAGCTCCGCGCTGTCCGCCAGCGTCGAACTCATGCCGTGGGTCTCGATGTAGTCCACGGCGCCCGGATCGAGCGCGGCGTCGGCGTAGGCGTGCGCGACGGCTGTCTTCATGCCCTTGATGTTCGGTGCCGTGAAGGACACACCCCTGCCGCCGTGGGCCACGCCGGTGCCGCGTACGACGCAGTGGACGGCGTCCCCGTCCTCCAGGGCCCGCCTCAGGGGTTTGATCAGTACGGCGGCGACGCCCTCGCCGCGCGCCGTACCGTCGGCGCCCTGCTGGAACGGCCGGACGTCGCCGCGCGGGCTGAGCATCCCCGCGGCCCGCATCCCGCCGAAACCCGCGGGCGACATCACCAGGTTCACCCCGCCGACGAGCGCCTGCTCGCACTCGCCGTCGCGGATGGACCGGATCGCCCGGTGCAAGGCCACGAACGAGGACGAGCACGTCGTGTCGCACTGCTCGCTGGGGCCGTTGAGGTCGAGCAGGTGCGAGATCCGGTTGGGCACCATCGCGGGCGACGGCAGGCTCATCAGATCCATGGCCGCGGGCCGGTATTCGCTCTGCGTCGTGGCGACGAACACGCCCGTGGGCCGTTTCCGCAGCTCGGCCGGTCGATAGCCCGCGTCCTCGACGGCGTTCCACGACGTCATCAACAGCAGGCGTAGCTCCGGCGTCACCTGGCGCGCCTCGGTCATCGACATGCGGAAGAAGAGCGGATCGAACGCATGCACCCCGTCGAGGAATCCGCCCCGCAGCGCGGCTGCCTCGTCGCCGTAGCACGCCCAGTCCGCACGCTTTTCCGGCGGTGCGGTGATGCACCGACTGCCCTGCTCGACGATCCGCCAGAACTCGTCGATGTCGTCGGCCCCGGGGAAGCGTGCGGACATGCCGACGATCGCCATGCCGTCGAGCGCGGCCTCGTCCACCTCAAGCTGAGGTTGAGGTTGAGGCCGCACAGGATCGGGCGCCCGGTCCGGCGACGCGGGCTCCTGAGGAAGCGCGTCCCGCAGGTCATCGGCGTATTCGCGGACGACGAACTCACCCAGCTCGGCCAGGGTGCTGTGCTCGAACAGCACCGTGATGTCGAGGTCGATGCCGAGCGTCCCGCCGAGGGTCCGGGCCACGTTCACCGCGAAGATCGAATCGAGCCCGTAGTCCGAGAAGGGCTCGCCCCGCCCGATCCTCGTCCGCGGGATGTCCAACTCCTGTGCCAGCACATCGAGCGCGACCGCCTCGATGTGGGCGCGCAGCCGGTCTCCGGGCTCGCTCCCGGCGCTCGGATCGGCCACGGCCCGCGCCGCACTCTCGCGCACCGGCGTCACTCGCGGCGCGGACGGGCGCGGTACGGCCGTCGCCTGCCGTATGACGCCGTCGCTCTCGGCCACGATGATCTGCTGTCCCAGGTCCTCGGCATCCCGCGCGGGCAGAGCGATCGCGCGGAAGCCCTCCTGCGTCAGGACGTGCCGCCAGTGCGCCGTGGAGAGCAGCGGGCTGCCCTGGATCCGCAGGTGCGGGTCCTCGAAGCGCCACCATCCGTCGAGGAGGCCGAACGAGAACTGGCTGAGCAGGTTGTTCGCGGTCAGCTCGTTCAGGACCAGCAGTCCACCGGGCTGGAGGAGCGCCTTGGCGTTGCGCAGGGTGCGGCGGATGTCCCGGGTGGCGTGCAGGACGTTGGCGGCGACCACCACGTCGTACCCGCCGAGGGTGAGGCCCTGAGCCGCCACCGGGCGCTCGATGTCCAGGATCGCGCAGGTCAGCGAAGGGTTTTCGGCACCGAACGAACGCTCCGCATGGTTCAGGAAGACCCTTGATACGTCGGTGTAGCAATACTCGCGCACGTCAAGGCGCGCGGACCGCAGGGCCTCCAGGACGACGGCGCTCGTGGCTCCCGTGCCGGCGCCGATCTCCAGGATCCGCGCGGCATCCGCCGTCAGGTCCCGTGCCCGCCGTCGCAGCCGCGCCACCACGTCGGCGGCCAGCACCTGGTTGAAGAACGCGGAGGCCGGGTTGGTCGCGTAGGCGTTCTGCACCAGGTCCAGCGATCCCCCGGGGAAGAGGACCTCGGTGGCCGGTCGCCGTCCGCTGAGAATGTCGGGGAAGGCACGCAAGGTGGTCTCCACCAGGAGGTGGGTGGCCGCGAGGTCGGGATTCTCCTGCCACGCGGGCTTCGCCGTCTCCCACTCGCGCCACAGCTGCTCGATCGGCCGATGCCGCACGGCATCGTCGAGCAGGATCCTGCCGTCCCGCCGATCGATGTAGCCGGCCCCCTCGAAGAGGCGCAGGCATTCGTCGAACCAGGCGCCGTACCCCGGGGCGAGGCCTGCCGACTCCCGTGCGGCCTGCGGAGTCTGCCCGGATTCACGGAACGCGCCGAGCGTGCGCAGATGGGACCAGAGAAAGTCGAGCAGCAGCTTCTTCACGATCAGTCCCTTCGAAGGCCGCGATCAGATCGCGAGCGCGGTCAGCTCTGCGATGCGGGCGCGTAGCCGCTCCAGGTCGCCGCCCGGCGCCACCGCCGGTTCCTGGACGTCGGCGAGCGCGGCGTGCGGCGGCACGGCCGTGGGGAGGATGACTTCGTCGTCGCCCAGAACGATGCCCCGGCTGTTGAGCGCGGGACTGAACTTCATCAACGTCAGCCTGCTGACCGGTCCCGCGCACAGCCGTTCGATCGCCGCCGTCAGCTCGTCCGGCTGGATGAGCGGCGCCTGCGCTGCGACCACCGCGCCCGGCTCTCCCTCGGTGGGTGCGTTGTTGAAGCAGTAGCCCAGGTTCAGCACCTTGCCGACAGCGCCGTACCGGCGTTGCACCGTCAGTGCGAACGAGTCGAGGAACGTGCAGGCGGCCGCGTAGTTCGCCTGCTTGATGGCTTTGAGGTAGGAGTTGATCGAGGACAGGAACAGTGCGAAATCGAGCGAGTCACCGCCGAACACCTGCATGCACCGCACACTCGCGTCGACCTTGCCGCGCAGCACGTCCTCGAACTGCGCCTCGCTCATCCGGGCCAGGCTCGCCCCCGAGAACACCAGGCCCGAGTGGATGACGCCGTGCACCGCGCCGAACCGTCGTACGATCTCGTCCTTCGCCACGCGCAGGGACGCGAGGTCGGTGGCGTCGGCCCGCAGGTACAGCGGCGCGGGCCCGTCCGCGCCGGTTGCCTGAGCGAGAGCGGCTTCGACTCGCGCGTCCTGCGGCCTGCGTCCGAGCCACACCACCTGGGCCTGGTACCGGCGGATCATGTACTCGCTGATGACCGTGCCCAGGGCACCGGCCCCGCCGATGATGACGTACGTGCCGCCCTGCCGCAGCCGCGACGACGTCGACGAGGCTGGCTGTACGGTCATCAGCCGCTGCTCGTACCAGCGGCCGTCGCGGTGGATACGCAGGTCGCCGTCCGGGTCCGCGGCCAGGTCGAGCACCGCGGCGAGAGAGGGCGCGTCGTAGTCCTGGACGTCCGCCACCCGCACCCGCCAGTTGGGGTACTCCTTCGCGGTCGACCCCGCCAGGCCGGCCACGCCGGCGTGCGCCGGGTCGACGACCTCGGCCTCATGGACGGCGTGCGCCCGCTCGGTGATCAGGGTCAGGCCCAGTGAGCGATCGCCGTACCCTGCGGACAGCAGAGCTTTCACCGTGCGGAAGGCATGCAGCGAGCCGCTGGACTGGCCCTCGACGACGCTCGCACCGGACCGGTCGTCCACGGCGCCGGGCGCCACCCAGATCAGATGGTCGAGGTCCGGGAGGGACCGGACGGACGTCTCCAGGTCGTCGTGCGTACTCAGCGACGGGTCTACGACCACGTGCGCGCCGGGCAGGAGCGCGAGGAGTACGTCCCGCGCCTGACCTGGCGAGGCGATGATGCCCACTGCTTCGGAACTCTGCGGCCACGTCGCGGATTGCGTCCGCTGAAGGGGATCCCACACCGGCATCAGCGTGGCGACGCCGTCCGCCGGGTCCGGCGTCCGCTCGGCTCGACGGCCTGCGATGCCCCTCAGCCGCAGGCACACCGTGCCGTCGCCGGTCGCGAGGTCGATGTCGATCCGGTCCGCGCCGCGCGCGTCCTCGGCGCGGCGGATCAGGGCCCACATGGTGGTCGCGCCGGGGGCGAGGAATTCGGCCGACTTGATGCTGTACACAAGGCCGACCCGATCGTCGCCGTCGAGCAACCGCATGCACTGCATCGCCGAGTCCACCAGCGCCGGGTGCGGGACGGGGCCCTCCATGGTTCCTGACGCCGTGCTGGGCAGCCGCAGTTCGGCGAGCACCGCGTTCTCGCTGCGGTGGGCTGCCACGACCCCCTGGAACGTGGGGCCGTAGGCGATGCCGCGATCCCGCCACTCGGCGTAGAACCGCAGGGGGTCGAACTCCGCGGACGGGAAATCCCGGAGCAGCGCGGGCAGATCGAGCGCCTGTGCAGACGTCGGCTCCGCGGCGGACACCTCGCCTTGACAGTGGAGAACGGGCTCGTCTCCGGCGGACTCCGTGGAGGACACCATGAACCGGGTGACGTCGCCGTCCGCGCGAAGAGCCACCCGCAGTGCGCGCGGCACCCCCGACACCGACAGGGGGCGCAAGAAGACGATGTCGTGCAAGCGAACCGCGTCGCTCGCAGTGCGCCTCGCCGCTGCTGCGGCCCACTGCAGATACATGGCCCCCGGGGCGATCCCGGTCCCCCGCACCTGATGTTCACGCAGGTAGAACTCGTCGCCGGTGAGGACCCGCCCGTCGCGCCGCGGCCCGTCGTCCGCCGCCGCGCGGATCGGCAGCGCGTAGCGTTCCCGCTCGAAGGGGTAGCCGGGCAGCGGAACGCGGCGGTAGCGGCTGTCGCGGAACAACTCGGCGAAATCCGGTGCCTCACCGTCAAGGAACTGTTGGGCGAGTGCCTGCGCCCTGGAGTCCGCGCTCCGCACCGGAATGTCCTGCCCGGAGAGCCAGGTGGTGCACTGGCTTTCCAGGTCTGCGATGTCCCGGACCACACGCGCCCATCGATGCCGCAGGTGCTTGCGGCCGAGCAGAAGTGTGTGGCTCACGTCGCCGACATCGAGGTCCGGGTGCTCGCGGCAGTGGCGCGCGAGCCGGACCACCTGTTCGCGCAAGGCGTGCTCCGTCGCCGCCGACAGCGCGATCAACCGGGCTCCGTCCTGCCTGCTCCGCGGCGGCGGGGGCGGCTGCGACGGCTGCGACGGCATTTCGATGACAGCGTGGGCGTTGGTTCCGCTCGCGCCGAGCGACGTGACCGCGGCGCGCCGCTTGCCCCCTTCGGGCACGGCCCACCGCCTCGGCTCCCTGTGCACGAAGAACGGGCTGCCGACCAACGTGACACTGGAGTTCGTCGCGGTGTGGTGGGGCAGACCGGGGATCACCTCGTGCCTCATGGCCAGCAGTGCCTTGATGACGCCGATCACCCCGGCCGCGGCCTGCGCGTGGCCGACGGATGCTTTCGTCGAGCCGAGCGAGCAGAACCGCTCGGCGTCCGTGAAGCCGCGGAAGGCGCGATCGAGCGCCCGGAATTCCACCGGATCGCCGAGCTTGGTTCCGGTGCCGTGGGCCTCGACCAACCCGATCCCCGCGGGGTCGATGTCGAAGTCCTGATAGATCTGCCGGATCAGCCGTTCCTGCGAGGTCCCGTTCGGCGCGGCGATCCCGTTCGTCGTGCCGTTGTGGTTGATCCCGATTCCACTAATCACCCCGTGGATGTGGTCGCCGTCCGCCTCGGCGTCCGAGAGCCGTTTGAGGATCAGCGCGCCGACTCCCTCGGCGGGCACGAATCCGTCGGCCGCCTGGTCGAACGGACGGCACCGGCCCGTGGGGGAAAGCATCCCGGCCCGCGACGCCGCCAGATACAGCCGCGGCGAGTTCTGGACGTAGACCCCGCCCGCGATCGCCGTGGTGACCTCGCCCGCCCACAGCGCCTGACACGCCAGGTAGAGGGAGACCAACGAGCTGGAGCATGCGGTGTCGACCGCGATCGCCGGCCCGTGCAGGTCCAGGTAGTACGCGATGCGGGACGGCACGAGCGAGTTCATGTTGCCCCACAGTGCCTGGCCCGGGTAGTCGGACGGCCCCGTCAAGTCCAGGTAGTCGCCCGCGGCGCAGCCCACGTAGATGCCGCACCGGTCGCGGTCGAGCGACTCGCCCGCGTGGCCCGCGTCCTCGAGCGCCCGCCACGCTTCCTGGAGGAACAGCCGCTGCTGCGGCTCCATGTAGAGGGCCTCCGCACCGGAGATCCCGAAGAAGAGCGGGTCGAACTCGTCGACGCCGTCCAGGAGACCGCCGTCCAGGCACACGCTGCCCAGCGACGCGAGGTCCCAGCGGGACACCTTCGAAACAGCGTCCCGGCCGGAGGCCAGCAGGTCCCAGAACTCGTCGGCATCCCGGGCGCCCGGGAACCGGCCGCTCATACCGACGATCGCGACGGGCTCCCGGCCACGGCCCGACGGCTCGGACACCGCGGGCGGCTCGGACACCGCAGATGGCCTCGACACCAGGGAAGGCCCGGCACTCACGGACGGCTCGGACTCCGCAGACAGCCCGGAACCCACGGAGGAGCCAGTCACCACAGACGGCCCGGACACCGCGCCCACGATGGCGGCGCCTTCCTCCTCGACGATGAAACGCGTCAGCCGCCTGATCGACGGGTTCTCGAACAGCACGCTCGGATCGAGGTCCGTGCTCAGCGAGTCGTTGAGCCGGTCCACCAGGGAGACGCCGGTGAGCGAGTCCAGTCCGTAGTCGGCGAAGGGCTTGTCGGCCGCGAGTTCATCCGCGGTCAGCTTCAGCGTTTCGGCGAGGATCCGCTCGACGCTCGCGCGGACGTGCTCCTCGGTCGAAACGGGTGCGGCAGGCCGCGGATCGCGGCGCGGTACGGGCGAACCGGCGCGCGCAAGGAGTACCTGCTGGCCCAGGGCGCGGGCGGGCTCCGCCAACAGTTCGACCGTGTCGAACCCACACTCCCGCAACACGTCGCGCCACGAGTCCGAGGACAGCGCCGGTCCGCCCTGGATACGCCTTCCGTCCGTGAACCGCCACCACCCTTCGAGGAGCCCGAAGGTCAGGTGCGACCACCAGTCGTTCCGGGCGAGTTCGTTCAGTACGAGGACTCCGCCGGGCCGCAGCAGTGCTCTGGCATGACGCACTGCCCGCACGATGTCCTCGGTGGCGTGCAGGACATTGTTGGCGATGACGATGTCGTAGGCGCCCACGGTGAGTCCCTGTGCGCCGGGCTCCCGCTCCACGTCGAAGGTCGTGAAGGACACGTACGGCACCTGGCCGGCGAACCGCCGCTCCGCGTCGATCAGGAACGCCTTCGAAACGTCCGTATAGCGGTACTCAGCGAGGTCGTGGCCCCTCAGCTGGGCGAAAACACGCTCGCTGGTGCTGCCGGTGCCCGCTCCGATCTCCAGCAGCCGGGCCCCGCCGCGGCGGGCGGCCACCTCCGCGCGCACCGCGCCGGCCGTCACGTCGTTGAAGTAGTCGGCCGTCGCGTTCCCCCGGTACGCCGGTTCGACCAGCTCGAACGAGCCGCCCGGGAACATGACCGCCGTGGCCTTCGTCCGCCCGGACAGGATCGCGGGCAAGGCCTCGACCATGCGCTCGGTCAGGCCGGTCTTGGCCGCCAGCTCCGGATCTCCGGCACGGACGTCCTTCCACGCACGCCAGGCGCGCCACGCCTGTTCGAGGCCTGGCGCACTCTTCCTGGGCGCCACGCATTCGCCCTCACGCACGAGTTCTCCGTGGCTCAGCAGCACGGTCACCGTATGGTCGAGCCACGGGGCGAAGGACGGCGTGATGATCCTCTGCCCGATCAGGTCGCGACGAACCGGCGCGTCGAAGAGTCCCGCCGCCACGAGCTGTGCGAGTACGAGCGGGCGCGAAAGGCTGTCCATCTCGTCCGTGGCGGACGCGCGACCGGCCAGGAACGTCTCGACGCTCTCGGGCCTGGCCGCGGCCACGAGCAGCAATTCAGCGTCGAGCGGGTCGGTGGCCCGAGGGACCGACACCGCCTCGGCAGTGGGCCAATACCGTTTCGCAGCGAACGGATACGTCGGCAGGCTCACCCGCACCGGTGGATTCGCGCCGTGGTAAGCGTCCCACGCGACGTCGATGCCGTTCACCCACAGGGGCGCGATCTTGTCCCACTCCCCTTGTTCGAGCCACCCAGCTGCCAGGTCTCGCAGCTCCCCGGGGTGATCGAAGAGGCCGAGCAGCGGGTCTTCAGGCCGCCGGGCCGTGCCTTCGAACACCGTTCCGCGCGGCCCGCGCTCGACGTAGTCCTGAAGGAATGCCATCAGCTCGTCGACGTCGTTCACGACGAAAGCCACTCGTTCGGCCATCGCCCGCCGCCCGACCTGCAGCGTGTACGCGAGCGACGCCAGATCGCCCTGCGCGTCCCGGTATCCCGGCAGGAACTCCAGGAGCTGCCGCGCGAGGACGCCGAGCCGCTCCCCGTCGCGGGCCGAGAGAACCACCGCTTGGGGGCCGTGGCGTCCGGCGGCCCGCGCACCGGTCGGCGCCTGTTCCAGTACCGCGTGCGCGTTGGTGCCGCCGATCCCGAAGGAGCTCAGTCCCGCCCGCGCGGGCTCGTCGCCGTCCAACGGCAGGTTCCGGTCGGCCACGAAGAACGGCGACTCGTCCCAGTCGATCTCCGAACTCGACACGTCGCAGTGCAGGGTCCGCGGAACCTCTCCGTGCCGCAGGGCCAGGGCCACCTTGATGAGGCCGGCGATCCCCGCGGCCGCGTCCAGGTGCCCGATGTTGCTCTTGACCGAGCCGATGCCGCAGTACTGGCTGCGTGCCGTGTAGTGGCGGTAGGCCTGGGTCAGAGCCGCGACCTCGATGGGATCGCCGAGCCTCGTGCCCGTGCCGTGCGCTTCGACGTAGCGGATCGTCGACGGGTCCGTGCCCGCCTTGTCCAGCGCCTTGCGGATCACCTCGGCCTGGCCGCGCACACCGGGCGCGTAGAACCCTGCTTTGTCGCCGCCGTCGTTGTTCACCGCGACGCCGCGGATCAGGCAGTACAGGTGATCGCCGGCAGCGATCGCCTCGCTGGCGCGCTTGAGGACGACCACGCCGACACCCTCACCGCCGGACATGCCGTCGGCGCCGTCGGCGAACGCGCGGCTGCGCCCGTCGCTCGAGAAGTTCAGGCCCGGCTGGTGCACGTATCCCAGTTCCCCCGCGGAGAACAGGCTGGCCGCGCCGACGATCGCCTGGTCGACATCGCCGGCCAGGAGTCCCTGACAGGCGACGTGCACCGCGCTCAGCGCAGAAGAGCAGTTGGTGCTCACCGCCATGCTGGGGCCACGCAGGCCCAGCTTGGTGGAAATCATGGCGGGCACCGTGCCGCCTTGGGCGAACAGCCACGCGGCGTAGGTCTCAGCGCTCGCCAGGACCCGCGGGCCCGACGCGTTCGCCATCAGGGCCGGGAGCAGGGCCTGGTAGAAGTTCGTGCTCGTGGACGTGGTGACGCTGGTCTCGGGAACGTCCTCCGGGCGGTAGCCGGCGTCCTCCAGCGCCTGCCACGCGTGCTGCAACAGCAAGCGCGCCTGCGGGTCCATGAACTCCGCGTCGCGGGGGGAGATGTCGAAGAACGCCGCGTCGAACTCCGCCCTGCCGTCCACGACCGACCGCTGCGGCACGTATCCGGGTCGGGTGATCAGCTCCTCCGGCACTCCGAGCGCCCGCAGTTCCTCCACCGACCACGACGTGCCGCCGCCGCGTCCTTCCACGAGCGCGGACCAGAATGCACGGTGGTCCATGGCTCCGGGGAACCGGCAGGAGATTCCGATCACCGCGATCGCGTCATCGAGCGAGGCGTCGCTGGCCGCCGGAGTGGCAGGGCGCGGATCAGGTTGCCGCTCGGGCTCGACCGGCTGCGCCGCAGGTGCCTGCCCGGCGGGCAGCAGCCCCGTCAGGTGTCGGGCCATCGCCGCGACGGAGGGGTGCGCGAAAACGCTGGTGGGCCGCAACGAGCAGCCGAACTCGCGGTTGATCCGCGCCGCCGCTTCGATGGCCGCGAACGAGTCACCGCCGATGTCGAAGAAGCCCGCGGCACGATCGATGTCACGCGAGCCGAGCACCTCTTCGAAGATCCCGCGCACGGTCCGCTCGATGTCGAGCGCGGCCACCGGCCTTTCGGCGGCCGGGAGCGGCACCGTCCGGGCGGCCTCGGTCAGCTTCGCCCGGTCGACCTTGCCGTGCGCCGTGAGCGGGAAGGCGTCCAGGGCCACGAATGCGGCGGGCAGCATGTAGGCGGGGAGGGCCTTGGCGAGTTCCGCGCGCAGCAGCGCGGTGTCGACCGGTGCGTTGCCGTTCCCGGTGTAGTAGGCCGTGAGCCTGTCCGACAGGCCGACATGTTCGAGCAGGACGACGCTTCGGTCGATCCCCGGTTGGGCATTGAGCACCGTCTCGATCTCACCGGGTTCGATGCGATGGCCGCGCAGTTTGACCTGGTTGTCCATCCGGCCCAGGACGGCGATTTCGCCGTTCGGCAGTCGGCGCGCGCGGTCACCGGTCCGGTACAGCCGTCCGGGCCCGAAGGGGTTGGCCAGGAAGCGCTCGGCCGTCAACTCCGGCTTGCGGTGGTAGCCCAGGGCGAGTCCGTCGCCCGCGATGTGAAGCTCGCCGGTCACGCCGACAGGCAGGGGGCTCAGGTTCTGGTCGAGGACGTACAGCTGGGTGTTCGCGATGGGGCTGCCGATGGTCACCGGCTCCTCACGGCGCAGCCGCTTGGCCGCTGACCAGATGGTCGTCTCCGTGGGCCCGTACAGGTTCCAGGCCTCGCCGCGCGCCACGAGTTGGTCCTTCAGGCCGTCGGGCAACGCCTCGCCGCCGCACAACACCCTGACGCCCTCGGTGTTCTGCCACCCGACGCGCACCAGCATGGCCCAGGTCGCCGGAGTGGCCTGCATGATGGTGGGCCGCCAGTCGGCGACCTTGTCGGCCAGCAACGTGGCATCGGCGGCCGTGGCCGATGCACAGACGCAGACCTGCCCGCCGGTGATCAGCGGGAGGTAGAGCTCCAGGGCGGCGATGTCGAAGCTGTGCGTGGTGACGGCCAACAGCCGGTCGTCGGACGTCACTTCCAGCGTGTGCGCCATGGCCAGCATGAAATTGGTCAGCGCCGTGTGCGGAACGACGACGCCCTTGGGCTTCCCCGTGCTGCCCGAGGTGTAGATGATGTAGGCGGCAGCAGGTGTCGAGGCTCGCCGGTCCGGCGCGTCGGCGGTCGTCTCCCCCGCCGCTGCGTCTGCCTCTGTCTTTGCCTGGGCGACCTGATCATCCTGGCGGTCTGTCGGGTACAGCCTCGCCTTCGGCGTCCCCACGGCGGCCAGCCTGTCCCTCACCGCCTCATGGCAGACGACGAGTTGCGCGCCGCTGTCCTCAAGCATGTAGGAGAGGCGTTCGGCCGGCAGTCGGCCGTCCAGGGGCAGGTACACCGCGCCGAGCCTCATGACGGTGAGGAGGGCCACGACAAGGTCGAGCGACCGTTCGTAGCAGACCCCTACGACGTCCCCGGGGCCGACGCCTTGACGCGTCAGCGCCTGGGCAAGGGCCGAGCTGCAGTCCGCGAGTTCGCGGTAGGTGAGAGTCCGCTCCCCGCAGGTGACCGCCGGGGCGTCCGGGTTCGCCTCCGCCTGCTCCGCGAAGAGGTCCCAGCACGTCCGATGTGTGGGGAAGTCGGCCTCGGTGCCGTTCCATGCCTCGATGACGAGGCGCCGTTCGTCGCCGTCGAGCAGGTTCAGCCTGCCTATCGGCGACCGTCCGTCCGAGTCGAGGACGCTGTCCACCAGGGTGGCGAGGTGTGCTGCCATGCCCGCGACGGCGTGGGCCGAGAAGGCGTCGGGGTGGTACTTCCAGTTCACCAGGAACCCGTCACCGGGAGCCACGTCCACCGTGAGGTCGTACTCACCCAGCTGATGCACCCCGTCGACCAGCTCGAAGTCCGTCTCACCGGTGGCGCGGGCCCGCTCGCCCAGGTATCCGGAGAGAGCGGAATCCTGATAGTTGTACACGATCTGGTAGAGAGGCGAACGTGGATTCACGCCCCGAGCACCGAGATCGTCCACGATCCGGCGGAACGGGTAGGTCCCGTGCTCCAGTACTTCGAGCACCGTGGACTGGACGCGCCGGGCGAACGACGTGAACTCCTCGGCAGCGTTCGGCCTGCTCCGGACGGGCAGGGTGTTGACGAAGCAGCCGACGATCGGGTCGAAGCGTTCCGTCGGGCGCCCGGCCACTGGCATCCCGATGACGAGGTCCTCGCTTCCGGTGTACCGGTGCAGCAGCGTCAGGAAGGCCGCCAGGAAGAAGATCCCCGGGCTGATCTCATGCGAAGCGGCGAAGGCCGCGATGGCGGCAGCCTGCTCTTTCGGCAGCCGGCTGGTGTGCACCTCGCCCACATGAGGCGCGTCCTGCTCCAGAGTCACCTGCGTGGGCAGCCCTGTGAGGACGTCCGCCCCGGCGAGCTCCCGCACCCAGAACTCCCGGTCCTCCTCGGCGCGTTCGTCGGCGAGTACGTCCCGCTCCCACGCGACGAACTCACCGAATGAGGCGGAGCCCACCTCGATCGGCACGTCCCGCCCGTCGACCCGCGCCCGGTACGAACTGAACAGCGTGTCGATGACGAGACGCCCCGACACCCCATCGATCACAAGGTGATGAACGACCAGCAGAACGTACGCCTCGGACGCGGAGCGACGCAGGACAGTCAGCCTGGTCAAGGGATCACCGGCCAGGTCGAACGGCCGCCTAGCGCTTTCCTTTAACAACTCCATCATTCGGCCGGACGGCACATCGGAAACGTCCACGTACTCGACGAAGAAACGGTCCGCGTCTCCGTGGGACAGACGCGGTCCGTCATCTGTCTCGCGCACCATGGCCGAGAGAAGCGGATGCCGGGAAAGCGTGTCGCGGAATGCAGCCTGAAGCGCAGCGGTATCTACGTCCGCAAACGAAAAGCACACGGGAACGTTGTACGCATACGTCTCCGGCTCCATCTTGGCAATCGCCCACAGGCCGCGCTGCCCCTCGGACAAAGGAATGTCCACGCGTCTGTCGAGCTCGGCAAGGACCCCCGTCGTCGACAACTCACCGTCGGCATACATGCGGGCGAGCGCACGTAGGCTCATGACTGACTCCTTTCCGCCACGCCGCCCAGGCATAACGCCGCGGCAGAAGATCGCGAGCGAACGTAAGGACTCTGCCCAAGCTCGCGCGGAGCGGGCTTCCAGTTGTCTTGCAACTCCCGCTCGTGCACCCCGCCGACTATGACCGTTCCTTGATCATCGTGGTCGGACATCGCGTCCCTGTGCCAGGCCACGCCGCCGAGCGGCTCCAGCGGCGGCACCGGCTCCGGATTCCGGGTACCGAAGATCAATCGGTGTGGTGATGCGACGTACGGCGCCCCGACCAGATCCCACGCGGTGGTGTCGAACGACTCGGGACGGCCTGACCCCTTCAGCACGCCCACCAGCGGGTCGGCCAGGTCGTAGGACCAGCCGTGCTGGGTACAGGTGCAATTGCGGATCGAGCTGGAATCGGCGCGGCACACCAGGGAGCCAGAGTAGGGGCACGCGTCGAGGCAGGCGCGGATCCGGGCAAACACGCGGCCCCACCCCTGTCGGCAGAGTTCCGCGTCGGTGAACACGGCACGGCCCACCAGTCCCCCCTCGGCGTCGACGAACCCCGGAGGGGTCGATCGAACGCGACATCTCGGCCGGGCGCTTGAGGCCTGCACGCGGCAGCGAACAGCAGGCGCCCACGGATGTGGCCGTCGGCGTCATGGCAATCAGTATGACCCGCGGACCGTTGCGCGTTCACACGTTCTTTCCCCTGTGGGGCACATCACTTTTCGGTCAGCGCGGAGTACGTGATGCGTGTTGCCGCCGTGAGTCAGCGCCTGGCCGTTCCACTTGTCGGCCTCCTGCCGACCGAGGAGGCCTCGTCGGCGGCCTCGATCACGACATCGACGAGTACCGCCCGAGAGAAGAGCCCGCGGTGGAACGTTACGACACCGCGTCGGCGCCTGGCCTGTTCGTGTCCTCGATGACTTTCCACGACACGCTCGTTGCCGAAGCGCACAGCCCGACCACCAGCCGCCCGCCCCACCACGAACTGGAGGAACTCCTCTATAACCGGCGACAGTTATTGCCCCTCCAGCTTCTGCGGGAACCACCTCGATTTGCCCGCGCACTATGCGAGGAGGAATCCTCCCCCGGCGCCGAGCGACCGAGACGCTGGCGAACGTACGCAAGCACGCTCAGACCTCAGTGGTGTGCGTGCACTTGGACTACAGCGGCAGAGACTCCTTGAAGATCAGCGACGACGGCGCGGGCTTCAATGCCGAGAACGCACAGGCCGGCCGGTAGCTCACCGACACTGCTTGCTGGGCATCCTGTACGTCCTCTGCAATGACATAGCCTGGCAACTCCTGCCGCTGGAGCTGAGGTTCGGCTCCGGGCAGACCTGCTGGCGACGCTTGGAACGTTGGCAGCAGGCAGGGGTCTTCGACCAGCTGCACCGGATCCTGCTGGCCGAACCGAATGCGGCCGGCCGGCCGCCTCGACTGGTCGAGGGCCTGCGTGGACGGTTCTCACATCCGCGCGAAAAAAGGGGGGGCGCCGACACCGGTCCGTCGCCGGTCGACCGGCGGAAGACGGGCAGCAAACACCACTTGATCTGCGACGGACGCGGCACTCCGCTCAAGGTCATCACGACCGCGGCAAACGATAACGACGTCACCCAGACCCTCGCCCTGGTCGACGGCATCCCGCCCGTCGCGGGCCGCCCCGGCCGTCCCCGCACACGCCCCGAGGCCGTACTCGGCGACAAGGGCTACGACTCCAACGCCAACCGCGACGAGCTGCGCAAACGCCGGATCCTGCCGGTCATCTCTCGCCAAGGTGCCCCGAACATTCAGGGCATGGGCAAGCTCCGCAACGTCGTCGAGCAGACCTTCGCCCTGCTCCACCACTTCAAACGACTCACCCTCCGCTGGGAACGACGCACCGCACTCCACGACGCCTTCGCATCCCCGGCCTGCAGCCTCATCTGCTGGAGACGTTTCAACAGGCCCGTCTCATGACGGTTCAGAAAGGCAGCGGTTCGGCGTCCAGTGACTCGGTGCATCCCAGGGCCCACCGTCCGGGAACGGTCTCGCAGATCGCCTCCAGGTCGGCCCGCGCCCGGCCCCGAATAGTCGGGCAGTGCGACCCGCTGGAAACGTTCGGGCACCGCACCAAGCAGGTCCGCCGGCAGCTCGCACGCGTTGTACGGCCGACCTCCACCGCCGAACCGCGCCTCGCTGAGTACAAGCTCGACGCATGCCAGTGACACCCGGAACGACACCGCCCGACCGTTCAAGTGGACCAAGACAGCCGACCAGATCATCGACCGCATCTGCCGCTACTGCACACGAATCTCCGGACCGGCTCACTAGGAGTCAGTCAGTCGTGCAGCCCCTTCCGCGTCTTCTCCACGACGTGGACCCCGCGTTCCGGCAGCGGCGTCTTCCACGACGCGAACGCCGCCTTGATCGCCTTCGCGAGGACCGGGATGAAGCGGTCCGTGGACAGGCCGCCGGCCTTGTGGTCCGCGTGCATCGCGTTGATCACTGCTCGCTGGGCCACCGCCGGGAGATTGTTGTACGCGGACTGGAACATCCCCCGCGCATAGGGCGACCGGTCGTAGTGCGTCCGGAAGGCGTTCACGGCCCATCCCATGCGCTCCCTGGTGAACCTCGCGTTCATGCCCGCCAGATGTGCCTCCAGCCACCGAACGGAGACCGCGCATTCGGCGACGATCACCGCCTCGTCGAGCCCGGCCAGGTAGAAGCGCTCGGCCCAGCCGTCCCAGCGCAGCTCATCCCTGGTGGCGGCTCCGACAATCGCCTGCTGCGTGCTCTTGCCCCACCGGTACGTGCGGCCCCGGTCGACCTCGATCCCGAAGCGGCGGAACGCCTCGGGTCCCGCGTCGATCCACTTCTGGACCTTCCCGTGCTGCAGGGTGAGCTGCAGGAAGCCGATGCTGACCACCGCGCTGTCCCAGGTGTTGAGGGCTTGCACGGCCCCGCCGGTCTCCACCTGTGACACGCGTACGAAGGTGTCGAGGATGTCCTCGGACATGGTGACGACGCCGCGTCTGCGCAGGTCGTTGAGCGTTGCGGCGAGCGGGCGGTCCGCGGAGTACCGGGCCAGCCCGCGGGCCGTACGCGCGGCGCCCTCGCCGTGATACACGATCCGGTAGTCCTTGCTGGGCTGCCTGTCCCCGCCCAGCGGCGGCACGCCGGGCGCGGTCGCGGGCGGCGCGGCGGACGGGGGCGCGGAAGGGGCCGGAGTGGGTCCCGTAGCAGGTGCCGCCGGCCTCCCGGCGTCGAGCAGCCGCCGGAGCGCCGCCCACGTATCGGGGCCGACTATGCCGTCCTTCGCCATTCCGTGCTGCCCCTGCCACTGGGCGACCGCATGCGCGAAGCGCACTTCGTCCGCGGCCAGTTGCGAGTCGCCGAGCAGCCGCGCGACGGCGTCGATCCGGCCGCGCCAGCCGAGCCGTTCCCCGTACGAGCGGTTCAGCCGCATCGCCTTGGCCAGGGCGTCCGGGGGAAGCAGCCCGAAGAGCCGGAAGACCGAGCCGAGCCCGGAGGCACCGGCCCCGCCGGCCGCAGCACCGCCGCCGGGTGCCCGGACCTTGATCAGGGCGAAGTGCCCGCACCCGCCCTGCTTCGGCAGTACGAAGCCCTGCGCGTCCAGCCGGTACGTGCGCGCCTTCACCGACTGGCTGACATTGCCCCCGACCACCCGGACCGTCCGCCGGTCCAGGTCGACCGCGGTGACGATGTCGCCGTGCGTGCACCACCCGTGGCCGTTGTCGATGTTGTCGTACGTGGCGCCGTTGCACGGCTTGTTCGGGCCGCAGGGCCGGTCGGCGCACAGGATGTCGCCCGGTTCCGGCCGGGCACGTTCCAGCCGGTGCAGCCAGAACTCGCTGGTCGTGTCGCCCTGCGCGGTGCGGCGTTTGATGGCGCTGATGTAGCCGCGGTGGGCGCTGCTGCGCGGGAAGGTCGCGGCGCCGGCCTTCGCCATCACCCAGGAGACGAAGACCGCACTCCACGGCTCGTGCGCCTGCCACGCGATGCTCTGCAGATCCGCCGCGGCGACGGTGCGGCGCACGCCGGTGCGGTAGTAGTCCTGCAGCACCGCCGTCAGCTGCGGGTCGGTCTCCTTCCGGGCGCCGTCGCCCCACCGGTCGCACTCCTCCTCCGCGACCGCCGCGATACGGGTACCGAGGGCGGCGGCGGGCCGCGCCGGCTCCTCGCTCTCGCGGGCCGGGGCGGTGTCCGGTTCCTCGGCCGCGAAGGAGTCCGGCTCCTCGCCCGCGAAGTCGTCCGGGCCTTCGCCCTCCTCGGCGGCGTCTTCCAGCTCCGCCTCCCACTGGGCGACTTGCCACTCCGCCTCCGACACCGGCTCATCGGCGGCCTCGCCCGACTCCTGCTCGGCGGTCTCGACGGGATCGGCCTCGTACGACACAGGATCGGCCTCGTACGCCGAGGCCGCATACGACTCTGCCGCATAGGACTCGCCCGCGTACGCGTCACCCGCGTACGCCTCGCCCTCATACAACTCCCCCTCCGCCTGGAACGGCCCGCCGACCGACGCCGGCGGCACCGCCGCCCCCGCCGGCAGCTCCAGCGCGTCCTCGTCCGCGAAGGGCGACGGGACACCCGTTTCATACGGCATGGCCTGCTCCCCCCTACGGATTCGGGGCGACCTTCGGCGCCTTCAGATCCCGCCCGGTGGTGATCGACCAGTGCGTGATCACCTTCTGCACATCCGGAGTGATCAGCGGGTCGTTGAAGAGCACCGGGACGTTCGCCGCGTCGTCGAACGCCCGGGTCTCGATGTTGATCAGCAGCCGCGAGATCGCGTCGGCGATGTCGAAGAAGCTCTTCGACATCGCGTGCGCGGGTATCCGCACCCGCTCCGCGATACGGAACAGCCGCTGCTCGGGGCTGGTCGCCTCGGCGCGGAGCGAGCTCACGATCGGCGAGTTGAAGTCGAGTGTCAGATGGAACCACGCCATCGTCGAGATCGCCCAGAACTCCTCCCGGGAGAGGCTCGAGGCGAGCCTGCGCGTGGTGAGCATGTCGGACAGCCGCTCCGCCAGGTCCGCGATCTTTGCGTGGTCGGTGGGGTTGGGCCCGATGGTGTTGCGGACGTTGATGATGCCGATCCAGGTCTCGCGCAGGAACTCCTCGAAGATGGAGACGAATTGGGTGTTGGCGGCGGCCGGCTTCGGATACGGCTCCGCCGGGTGGGTGAGGTCCATGCCGAACATGCGGTAGTAGGCGTTGCGCCGGATGGAGTCGCCGTTCGGGCGGACAAAGCTCGTGAGGGCCGTGATGAAGAAGGGGGCCGACTCCCGGAAGAAGAGCTCCTCGGTGTTGCGCAGCCAGTGCTCGGCGCCGTTCGAGGGCACCCCCAGCTCCTCGCCCTCGCGGTAGAGGGTGACGACGCGGCGGAAGATCTCCATGAGCCGGGTGCTCTCGAGCATGTACGCGTAGCTGAGGTGCTCCCAGCGGACATAGCCGGGGCGGCAGTCGTCCGGAGAGGTGCTGGAGAAGACGCGCTGGTTGCGGTCGAAGCCTTCGAAGAGCCGCTGCAGCCGCTCGGGCAGGCCGGGGATGTCGCTGCGGTGGTCGGGGTGGCCGACCGGCTGGCTGAGGTCGTTGCGCTGGAAGGTCCAGGCCTGCTCCAGCAGGGAGGTCAGATCAATGGGGTGCAGCCGGAAGAGGAGCTCGGCGCCACCCGGGATCTGCCGGGTCAGTTGTCGGAACATCGCGGGCTCCTCGTCATTCGAAACTCTGGCCGCAGAGTGCGTCGTTCGCGTCCCGCGCGGCATCCAGCCCGTCGACGCCGGGGTTGCGGGCGGGACAGCTCACGTCGGGCAGGCACCACAGCTTGCGGTCGGCGTCCGGCGCTTGGGTGGTGGCCACCCGCAGGTCGTCGTGGATGCGCCGGTAGCGGTCGCGGATCCTCTGCAGCGGGTCGGGCGGTATCGGGCCGGGGTCGGTGGGCTGGTCCTCCCCCGAGCCGGTGGCGGTGGCGCGGTGCGCCTGCGCTGGTGGCTTCGCGGTAGTCCGGGACGCCTTTTCCTCGGGCATCTGGTGATCCCCCCTGGTCGTGGTGGGTCGGTCGGTTACGTCAGGCAGCTGGCGCCGCGCCTCCTCCGAGCCGCAGCAGCCAGGCCTCCTGTCCGGCGGCGGGCCCGGCCGCCGGCTCCGGTTCTGTCGCCGCCCGCCAGCCGGTGAGCGCCAGCAGCCGCAGGCCCTCGTTCCACAGCCAGTGCGGCGAGGTGTAGAGCGCGGGGCCGAGCCGGGCGGCCAGCTCCCGCAGGGCCTGCGGGGACACCCGCTGCGGCGGTACGAGCGCGGTCAGCGGGCGCCCCGCGAAGGCAGCGAGCGGCTCGTCGAGCACGGCGGCCGCAAGGGCGGGGAGCCGCGGCAGTGAGGCGGCGAGGAATTCGCGGGTCTCCGGGTCCGGGCAGTCGGCGAGCGGATACGCCGCGAGCCACTCCCGCTCCAGCGCGTTCCAGGGCCCCGGTCCGTAGGCGTGTCGGCACAGCGCCGTGTTGAGCGGTACGCGCAGCCAGGCGACCGGGTGCGGGTCGCCTGGCAGCAGCCGGAAGACGTACGCCGGGCCGCCGGAGAGCACGTCGTGCAGGTTGGCGACGGCGCCGAAGCCCGCGTGCGCGAAGGCGAAGACGTCGGCGGTGATCTCGGAGGCCCAGCCCGCCCACAGCGCGGCGACGTCGGGTCCCGCAGGGGCGGCGGCGCGGGCGAGGAGCGTGGCAGCCTCCTCGTTCCAGCCAGTCTGGAAGGCGACTTGGTGACCGCACTCGTGCAGGACGGAGGTCGGGCAGAGCAGGCTGTGCCGGGTGACCTTGATGGTGGCGGCCGGGCTCTCGGTGCTGCCGTCCCACAGCCGCAGTCCCGCCTTGAGGATCGCGGCGCCGACGCCGTTGTCGAGGTAGGTCAGCACCGCCGGTACGGGCTTGAGCAGCGGGTCGAGGACGGCCGCCATGCTGCGCTGGGCGAGGCTGTCGCAGGCCCGCAGCAGGGCGGCGATGTGCGGGCTGGTGCGGGTGTTCACGGCGTCGGCGTAGAACTCGATGCTGGTCTCGGCCCGTAGATAGCCCTGCCGGAATTCGAGCAAGCGGCGCCGGACGGCGTCGAGTTCGGCGGGCGAGTGGGCCGCGCGCAGGGCCGTACGCAGGATGTGCCCGCGGGTGCGCAGGCCGCTGACCGCCTCGGTCAGGGCGCGGCGCACCGCGACGCCGAGGTACTGCTCCAGGCCCGCCCAGGCGGCCGGCGCGGCGAGGTCGTCCAGGGCACCGAGCCGGTCGGCCGCCGCGGTCCAGTGGCCGAGCTGGCGGGCGAGCTGGGCCCGTGTGGCGTCAACGGCGGTGCGTTGCATGCCCGGCCGTCACGGAGACGTCCATGGCCGCGGGCGCCGCGGGGCGGCCGGGGCGCTCGGGTCGGCCGTCAAGGGCCGAGCGCACCCGGGCAAGCACGGGCACCGCCTTGAGCACGACCCGTACGGTCGCGCCGTCCTCCGGCGCCTCGGTGGCGGCGGTGAACGCCTCCCGGTGGTCCTTCAGCAGCGTGGCGAGCCCGCGGGTGAGCGCTTCCTCGACCGTCGCGGCGAGCCGGTTCAGCGCGCCCGCCGGCAGTGTGCGCAGCGCCGCGGCACCGGCGCCGGGCGGTACGGCGCCGTGGACGATGCGGAGCCGGTGGCCGGTGAGGGCGGCCCTGATCCGGCGGCGCAACGGCCGCATCAGCGGGGCCAGGAGCTGTCCGGCCTGCCGGCCTTGGCGCAGTCCGGCGGCGAGCCGCTGCGCCTCGGCTTCGGTGAGGTAGAGCTCGGTCCGCAGAGTGTCGTCGGTGCAGCCGAGGTTGATACGGACCCGGCCGGGGCGGGACGCGGGGGCGCGGGTGTGGCGGGCTGCGGGGGCGGGGGCCGCGACGGGCTGCGCCGCCAAGGCTCCGCCGGGGTCCGCCGCCGCGGCACCGCCCGCGTCCGCGGCCTCCAGGTAGTACAGCCGCTGCCCCACCCCGAGCAACTGCCCGTCCATGTAACGCGCTTCGGCCTCCTCCCCGAGGGCCGGCTCGCCGAGCAGCAGCGCGGCCGCATCCGGGGTCAGGGGGTGCAGCACGGGCGTCTCGGACAGCTCGCCTTCGGGGTCCTCCAGTCCTTCGCCGCGCATGATCGAGTCGAGCGTGGTGCCGGGCACCGCCTCGTAGAGATGCATGCGGGCGCGGACCGGCGCGCCGGGCGCGTATCCGAGCCTGGACCGCAGCGTGTCACCGAGATTGAGGCCGCAGAAGGTGCCGATGTGTGCCGCCTGGTACGGCGAGACCGTCACCCACGGGATGCGGGTGTACTTGCGGTAGCGGTGCCGGCCGCGCAGCGGCTTCGGCAGCCAGGCGCCGCGAAGGGTGAGGTCTTCGCGCAGCTCCGGGCGGTCCTGGTAGGTGGCCTCGGTGAGGATCTGCGGGAGGTTGCGGGCGGCGGCCTGCTCGAAGGCCTCCAGGACGAAGCCTTCGAGGAGGGTGTCGTCGGCGAGGATGTGCTCCGGCAGCGCGGCCACGCCGCGCACCGTGTCCTCCACGACGGACGCCATCGCCGCCCCCGCCGCCTGCCGTTCGTCCTCGGGGCCGGCTTCGAGGTGGATCAGGCGCAGCCCGGCGTCCACCAGCGCCCGGGACAGCGCCGCGGCGGCGGTCGGCCCGACGAACCGCCGGATGAGCGGCGCGACGAACTTGGCGAGGGTCTTCACCAGCACGGACCGCCCGCCGGTCAGCTTCAGCGCGAGCTTCAGCACCGGCAGCGCCGCGGGCAGGAACTGTTCCAGCTGCGGCGTCAGATCGGTGCCGTCCTCGGCCGCGCCGAGCTCGGCGATGAACCGCTCGCGAGCGCGGTCGAGTTCCGCGACGGGGTCGGGCCGGACGGCGGCCCGGTCCGCCTCCCGGGCGTACTCGGCGCCCAGCCGGTCCATGGCCGCCTCGGTGTCGGCGAACACCGTGTCGGCCGCGCGCATCCCGAACTCGGCCTGCAGCTCGCGGACATCACCGGTGGCATCGACCGTCTCCCGGTCGGTGTCGTCGCCGGTCTCGCTCTCGCCCGCGCCCAGCAGCGGCAGTCGCTCGGCGAGCTTCTGCGCGTACGGGCGCAGCCCCTCCGGCAGCCACTTGAGCCCGGCTGCGACCGCCTTGCGGAGCAGGGCGACGGCGATCGGCTTCAGTTTGGCCAGCAGCGGGCCGAGGGCGAGGTTCGCGACGACCTTGAGCCCGCGTTTGGCGAGGCCGACCGCGCCCTTGGCGACCTTCTTCAGCACGTTGCCGATGCCGAACAGGAACTCGAAGGAGGGCGATCCCGGCGGATGGCCGCCCGGCGGCGCGGCGAACGCCTCGAAGAGCGTGTCCACCTCGTTCTCGTCCATCGCGTGCAGCGCACGCTCGCCGCCCGCCTCGGCCACGGCATCTATGGCCGATTCCAACTCCCGCACAAGCGGGGCATAACGGTCATCCATCAACTGCCGCACAGCCACCAGATCGGTATAAACCGCCCCACCGTCCCCCGACTCGAGCTCCGCATGCTCCGCGGCGGCCTCACCGGCCAGCCGCAGCAGGGCGTCGTCGAGCCCCGGCTCGTAGAGTTCGGCGAGGAAGGCGGCGAACTCCTCGGCCTCCGGATCCACCGCCGGGTCCTCACCGTCGCGGAGATAGCTCCTGAGGAAGGGGCTCTCGTACGCCGCCGGGCCGGGCGGCGCCGACGCGGCCGGACTCTCCCCTTCGTCGGGCATCTCGAAGCTGTCGGCAGCAAGAAACGGGCTGCTGGAACCAGAGCCGAGCACGGACATGTGCAGCCACCCCCCGGGGGCGCCGATGGACTTGCCACCGCCGGACCCGTTCCGGAGGCTGGCTCATCGTTCTGCGGCCCGCCGAGCGAGGTCAACACGTCTTTCTGCGCATGCGGTGCGGCGGCAGCGAGAACTGGCCACACGATCACGGGCGCGGTTCCGGCCTGGCCGGTGTGCGGTCAGAGCTTGAAGACACGCCGCGCGATATCGACGGCCAGGTCCTGCAGTCCGTGCCGCACGAGCAGGCGCTGCTCAACATCGGGATCGTCAACAAGTACGGCATCGGCCCGGCGCTCAGGGGCTTCGCGTCACAGGTCACGAAGGCGTCGTGGAGTGCGGTGCGTCGTTCCCAGCGGAGGGTGAGTCGTTTGAAGTGGTGGAGCAGGGTGAAGGTCTGCTCGACGACGTAGCGGAGCTTGCCCATGCCCTGAATGTTCGGGGCACCTTGGCGAGAGATAACCGGCAGGATCCGGCGTTTGCGCAGCTCGTCGCGGTTGGCGTTGGAGTCGTAGCCCTTGTCACCGAGTACGGCCTCGGGGTGTCTGCGGGGACGGCCGGGGCGGCCCGCGACGGGCGGGATGCCGTCGACCAGGGCGAGGGTCTGGGTGACGTCGTTATCGTTTGCCGCGGTCGTGATGACCTTGAGCGGAGTGCCGCGTCCGTCGCAGATCGAGTGGTGTTTGCTGCCCGTCTTCCGCCGGTCGACCGGCGACGGACCGGTGTCGGCGCCCCCCCTTTTTTCGCGCGGATGTGAGAACCGTCCACGCAGGCCCTCGACCAGTCGAGGCGGCCGGCCGGCCGCATTCGGTTCGGCCAGCAGGATCCGGTGCAGCTGGTTGAAGACCCCTGCCTGCTGCCAACGTTCCAAGCGTCGCCAGCAGGTCTGCCCGGAGCCGAACCCCAGCTCCAGCGGCAGGAGTTGCCAGGCTATGTCGTTGCAGAGGACGTACAGGATGCCCAGCAAGCAGTGTCGGTGAGCTACCGGCCGTGGCCCCGGTGACTTCTCGGGCCAGGGTGGCAGCAGCGGCTCGAGCAGTGCCCACAAGCCGTCGTCCACGATCCACGGCCGAGTACTCACAGCATCACGAACGGCCGAATCGTCACACCGGTCACGCCCGGCCAGGACAACTCACCAAGATCCTGTTACAAGCTCTGACGACGCGTTCGGCGATGGGTGTGGCTCCTCCCGAGGGACGGTCGAAGCCGGATCACCAGGCGCCGTGATGGGCCACATTCACCGCAAGAGCTGCCACGGACAGGAAAAAATACACGGCCCAGGCGGCTAGTTGACGGTCACGCACCCGCAGATGGGCGAAGAGCGCACCGAGGAAATACAGCACCAGGCCGACGGCTGCCACCGTTCCCAGCACCGGTACGACGATGCCGGCCATCAGGCCCAGCGCCCCCAATGCCAGCAATGTGCCCAGCGGACGTATCCAGGAATGGGACAGGCGCAAGCGATCGGCCTGGCTCTTGGGGTAGTCGTGGCCGATGAGGTTGGCGATGGCGGCCGAGCCGTTGGCAGCCGCAGCGACGAAGGTGATCGCGAGGTAGGCGGGAAGCATGATGTGCTCCTTACCCTCGGAACGAGAACACAGCTGGCGTATCCCTCCGTTCGCCGCAATCATCTATGTGCTGGTTGGTGGATGTGCCTGGCGGCAGCTGCTGTCCTGCTTGGGGGCTCGAAGTCGACTGCACACCGGCGGTTCCTGATCCGGGTCCAGAGCCGGCATCTGGGGCCGGTTGCACGAGGCCGTGCCCCAGCAGCCCGATGACGCTGGCCTCATCGACCATGGACTCCGAGGTTCCTCCCTCAGCTGAAGAGGAGCGCGTCGGCGAGGGGATGATCGTGCGCGAAGGAACCTTGACCGTGGAGCAGGTGCTGTGGAGCCGTGCACAGGCGCCCACGCTTCCTGATCAGGTCACCATGGACCTCGCGGGCTGGGCCTTCAAGGGCGAGACACGCAGGGAGTTCGCGGGGAAGGGCTCACCCCGGGTAGAGCCTGGCTGTACCTACGTCATGGCCTTGGCCCGCTATTCCCCCGATGAATGGGGGCCGCTGGGAAGCGATGCCACCCTCCCGTACGAGAACGGCACGATCGGCAAGGGGGAGAGTCAGGGACAGGCACTGTGGATGGTGTGGGTCACGTAGTCCAGAAAGCGCTGTGTCTCGCGCTCGGTGTCACCCCCTGCGGCCCTCGGGACGGAAACAGCACGGCCAGCGGGATCAGCCCGGTGCGATAGAAGTCCTGCCCAGCGTGGCCGGCGTAGGCGACGTCGGCGGCCCGGTCCCACACCTGTTCCTCCACCGGAACCGCGTCGTCGCCGCCCGCCCGCACCCATCCCACACGAAGGCTTGCCTGTCGACCGCGTAGACGCACCGCTCGGCGGTCTCACGGGCGGCGCAGCAGTTCAGCAAGTGTCGCGGTAGGGAACGTCGTGCAGATGAGTTGCCCAGTCGGTCCGTGACAGGCCCGATCCGGCTCGGCGGCACACTTGGGTGGCCAGGGTGGCGGGGTCGATGTCGTGCCGTTGGAGGGGCACATGCCGCCCGGTGGCGTACAGGGTGCGGCTGTCGGGGCTGAAGGCCAGTGAGGTGATGGTGTCACCGGCGGTGGGCAGAGAGGTGCCGAGCAGCTGGCTTGAGGGGACGTCCCAAAGGCGGATGGTCCCGGCGCCACCGGCGACGGCGAGCAAGCGGCCGTCGGCGGAGAAGGCCAAGGCCGTCAGCGTTTCGTGTCGGCCGCTCCTGGGGGTGTCGGAGAGGCCGGGCAGTACGCCGATCTGTTTGCGCACCTCTCCGTCCCACAGGGTGACGCCACCCATCACGTCACCCGCGGCCAGGTAGGTTCCGTCGGGGCTGAAGGCCAAGGTGGCCAGTTCGTCGGCGGCCAGCGCCTTCTTTGTCATGCGCCCCGAGGGCAGTTCCACCACGTCGCCGGCCTCGGAGATCAACTTGTTCCCGTCGTGCCGTGCTGTCAGCCGGCTGTCGGAGTCGGGGCCCGGGAGCGTCTTCAGCCGCCGTTTCGTCCTGATGTCCCAGAACTCCAGGGAATGGTCCATCAGCGTGCGGGACACGATCAAGGTGCGGCCGTCGGCGGAGAACGTCAGCCAGCTCAGCCCCTCAGCGGGTACGTTCAGGCGGGCGTGGGTGCGTCCCGTCCGGGTGTTCACGACGGTGATCCGCCCAGGCGGCGTGTCGGTCGGAGACGGCCCTTCCCAGAGGCGGACGTGGGCGGTGTAGCGGCTGTCCTGGCTGAAAACGATGTGGTCATGGCAGTACGTGGACTGCTTCGGGCAGGGTTCGCCGAGTGCCCGCCCGTGCGAGCCACGGCTGCTACCGCTGCGCACGTCGACCAGGTCGAGGGTCGGGGTGCTGCCGTGTTCACGGACAGCGGCCAGGGTGCGACCGTCCGGGCTCAACTGGGCGCTTTTTCGTGCCTTTTGCTGCCAGCTCTTGCTGGTCGACCGCCCCAGGCTGAGCGTACGGACAACGGTCCCGCCGCCGTTGACGTACCGGATGGTGCCTCTCGTCGTGTCGAGTGCCAGTTGGGTGGGCCGCTCGTTGGCCACCGGATAGCGGAACACAGGGGTGCCGGGTGACGAGAAGCGCCACAGAAGAATTTCGTTGTCAGCCACGGCAGCGACGAATTCGCCGTCCGCGCTGACGCGCAGGGCCTCGGGGGCGGGGGTCTTGATCCGGGCGAGTTGTCTGCCGGAGGCCAGGTCCCACAGTCGGATGCCGGTGGCCGTGGACAGGACCAGTTTGCGGCTGTCGGAGGTGAAGGCCGCCTGTCCTTCACCGCAGGTTGCCTTGATCTTCGTGGTGAGCCTGCGCCCGGTGCGGATGTCCCACAGCTCTGGTCTGCGTTGCTCCCGGCAGACGGCCAGGTGGCTGTCGTCCGGGCTCACGGCCATGTTCAGCAGGGGCGCCTTGCCACCGCGGTCGGTCAGGCGCAGGAGCATGCGGCGGCTGCGCACGTCCCACACCTGCGTCACGGCATCGCTTGCTGTCCCTTCAGCCACTCTCCCGCTCTCGTCGACGGCTACCACGCCGGCGGTGACGTCGTCGGCAATCACCAGGAGTTGTCCAGAAGGGCTGAAGTCCCAGGTCGACGGCGCTACGCCCGGCAGGGTGCCCATGGCCCGCCCGGCTCGGACGTCCCACAGGCGCACCCCGTCCTCGACGTTCATGGCCAGGGTGCGGCCGTCAGCGCTCAGAAGTCCTTCGTCCAGCGGTTCCTGTTTCCCGATGCCCCGATAGGTGTGGGTCGGACGGCCGGTCTCCATGTCCCACTCCCGGACCCGCCCGCTGTCGACGGAGAGGAGGCGGCGGCCGGACGCGGTCAGATGGTGGTTCGGCTCCGCGGTGCCGGGCGGGGGGATGCGGAACGCGTCCTTCTCCTTTTGCGTCATGGCCCCCAGGAGCGCGGCCCGTGTCTCCGTGGTGTCCGCGAGTTTCCAGGAGGCCACGCTCAGCTGCATGGCCTTGACGGGGTCGGAGGTACGCATGCTGGTGGCGACGGCGGCGATGCGGCGGGCCTGCGCCTCCTGGTGCTGGCGGCTGTTGACGCGGTTCTGCTGCCAGGCGGTGGCTCCGGCCACCAGGGCCAGGACGAGTACGGCGGCCAGGGCGGTACGCAGCCGACGGCGTCGGCGGTGTTCGCGGGTGTGGGCGATGCGACTGGCGGTCACGAACGAGCGCTCAAGGCTGGTGAGCTGGGCCGGATCGTCCAGGAGTTCCTCCGCCGCGGCCAGGCGGGTGCCGCGGTACAGGGCTCCTGGGTCCCGGGCCGACTCGCCCCAGGCACGGGCCGCTTCGGTCAGGCGGCGTTGGGTCCGAAGGCGTTCGCGTTCCTCCTCGATCCATCCCCGCAGCCTGGGCCATGCGGTGATGAGTGCTTCGTGTGCGAGGTCGACGGTGTCGTCATCCACGGTGATCAGTCGGGCAGCCGCGAGGTCGGTCAGGACGCGGGTGGGGGCGGCGCCGTCGGGGTCGGTGAGGTCCAGCTCCTCGCGGTCGACGGGGCGCCGTGTGTCCTGAGTGCCGTCACCGGGGGTGATCAGTCGCAGGAGGATGCGGCGCGCGTGCGCGGCTTGAGCCGCGGTCATCCGCGTGTACAGGTCCTCTGCGGTCTGGGCGATGGCGCCCCGGATGCCACCGGATTGTTCGTACGCCTCGACAGTCAGGGTGCGGCCGCGGCGGCGGCGCCAGGTTTCCAGCAAGGCGTGCGAGAGCAGGGGCAGGCTTCCGGGCTCGCCCTCGACCTCCGCGACGAGGCGGGCGGTCAGGGCGCGTTCCACGATCAGCCCCTCCGCCTGGGCGGGCTTGACGATCGCCGCGCGCAGCTCACCGCCGTTCATGGGCCCGACCGGCAGGCTCGATTCGCGTATGGCCGTGGCGAGTTCGGGGTGTGCCAGGCAGTGCGCGTAGAAGTCGGCGCGGACGCCGAGGACGACGTGCAACCGGCTGTGCGGCTCGGCGGCGGTCAGGAGCAGGTCCAAGAAGGCGGCTCGCTCCTGCGCGTCCTGGCAGACGGTGAAGACCTCTTCGAGCTGGTCGACGACCAGCCAGGTGTCGCCCTCGTCGGCGGACGGCACGCACGCCTTCGCGTGCGTGCGGGCCGGGGTCGCGCCCGGGGTGAGGATCCGAACGGCAGCCGGCCGCGCCTGGCCTTCGACCCCGCGCAGCCGCGGGATGAGCCCGGCCCGCAGCAGCGACGACTTGCCGCTGCCGGACGGCCCTACCACCACCATGAGGCGATGCTCGGCCGTCCGGGCCATCAGATGGTCGGTCAGCGCTTCACGCCCGAAGAACAGGTGCGCGTCACCGGCCTCGAAGCGCGCCAGGCCGCGGTAGGGCGCCGCGGAGTCGTCGCTGGACGGGTCGGGCACCTGAACGGCCTGCTCCCCGGCAGCGGTATGCCAGCGCTGCTCCCACTCCTGCTCATCGCCGCCGCACGCGCGGACGTACGCCAGGGCCAGCGGCAAGGACGGCAGCTTCTGCCCCGCCGCGGCCCGCGACAGCATCGCCGCGGAGAACCCCGCCTTGACAGACATGTCCCGGTACGGGATCCCGCCGGCCTCCTGGCGCAGCGCGCGCAACGCGAACGCAAAGCGCTGCACCGGCCCCGCCGAAGGATCAACCGGCTTCTCCTTGCGCCCCATCCTGGCCCCCCGACACCCAGACGATCATCAGCGACAGCCTACGAACGCCCCTCACGCGGCGGCAATCGGCGGCCCGGCCAGAGACTTCGCCCTTTCGGCCACAGCCTGGCTTGATTCACACCACGGAAGGGGGCTGTGCAACAACGCGACGGCCGCTGAACTCGATGTCGTACCGCCCACCACGGCCTGCCGGTCCGGCCGGGCCCCGGCCCTGCCGACCGCATGACACGTGGCGCCGGACGCGAGTCAGTACCAGCGCGACACGGCTTCGGGCTACGGAACGCCCCAACCACTGAGGAGACTTCGTGAATCGTGATCAGGGAACTGCTTCCTTCGCATGGCGCAAGCGCCTGGTGGGTGCCACGGCCACGGTGGCCGTGGCCGGCGGCACCCTCGTGGGCTTCGCCGGCGTGGCGAACGCAACGCCGCACACGCCGCCCCAGACCCGGGTGTCGGTGAGCCACGGCGCCCCTGCCACCGCCGATTCCTCGATGGCCTCCGGCTGGACCTTCTACCGGGCCTACTGGACCAAGAGGGCCTGCGTCCAGGAAGGCCTGGCGGGCGAGCGCAAGCGCTGGTGGAAGGACTCCGACTGCAAGTGGAAGCGGGGCACTGACGGCCGGATGAAGTGGTTCCTCTACGTCTACGACCGCGTGGCCGGCTAGGCACCCGGCTCGGGCTGCCCTCCCGCCATCGCTGGAGGGCAGCCCCAGGGCAGGTCCACGCCACTGCTCGGCCCGGCACTCCACGGCAGCCGGGCCGTCACGGCGTACGTCCGACGACACGAAGGAGCATCATGCTCTCCCGCACGGCGATCTCTTCGGCCCTGGCGGCGGCTGCCCTCGCAGCCGGGGCCCTCGTCTGCACCACGGCCAGCGCCGCCCCGGCGAGTGCCGACGTCAACTGCACGCCTCCGTACCACAACAACAACTCCACCGGCTGGGGGAAGCTCACCGGAACGTACAACCTGAAGAAGGCCCCCTACGCCTCCTGCGGAAACGTGAAGAACCTCCGCGGCGGCACAAAGCTGTACTTCCACTGCTACGTGGTCAACGCCTACGGCAACGAGTGGATCTACTCCCGTGTCGCGGGAACCGAGACGTACGGGTGGATGTCGTATGCCAACTTCGGCGAGAAGGGCGACGTCGCTCTCCTCCCCTGCGGCTCCTAGGCAGCGGCCCTTTGACGGCAGGCAGCGCCAGCCCGCGCCTGGGCAGTCAGGGGGAGCAACCGGCGCAGGGCGGATCCTCAAGGTCAACCGAGTGGTGGGCCATCCGTTCAGTGCTGCGAAACACCAGACGTCTGCCGGGATCCCCCGGTGGGCGTGCCGACCAGGAAGGACTTCATCCATGACACGACTCAAGCGGCACACCGCGGCCCTGGCCGCCGTGGGCAGCCTCGCCCTCGGGCTGAGCGCCCTGGCCGCAGCACCGACCCAGGCGGCCCCGCAGGCAGTGACCTGCTCGGGATGGGACTACGCCAACCTCGACCACGGCTCCGGCACGCTCACGCGTGGCGCCAACATGAAGGTGGGTCCCTACGCCGCCTGCGGCAACGTCAGGGGAATGGACACGGGCACCAAGGTCTACTACTGGTGCTACACCGTCAACGACTACGGCAACACCTGGACCTACGCGCGGATCGCCGGCACCGAGACCCACGGATGGATCTCCGACTCCCACCTGTCCGACGGAGGGGCCGACGCGGAGTGCCCACAGCGAGTCGACGCACCGCGGCTGCCCGCCGAACTGAACCGGGCTTGAACCGGCAGCGGCCAGCGGGGTAGCACGGGGTTCTACCCCGCTGAGTCCTGACCGGCCGGGTCGGGCTCGGCTCTCACGAAGCCGAGCCCGACGCGGTCTGCGCGTATTCCACAGAGAACGGCCTGCGACTCTCACAGAGAACGGCCTGCAAACGAACGCGGGCAGGCCAGGCCTTGAGCGCAAGGTCAGAAAGGAACGGCCAGTCCGGCCTCGCGCAGGCGGAGCAGGGCCCTGCCCATGCATTCCGCGACGGAGGCCCCGTCAGCCCGCATCCCCTCGGAGAGCGGCCCGCCGTGGGCGGCGAAGGTCCACGCGGGCCGCCCCTCCCGCAGGCGCTCGGCGTCGACCCGGAGCATCGCGTCTGCACCCTGCTCGCCGAGCCACTCCAGGATCAGTGGCGTCGCGTCCTCGACGCCACTGTCCAGATCCACCTTGGGCCACCTCCCCCTCGTGTCCGTCATGGTCACAACTCTACGCAGCGATGGGGCGGCCGGGCTGATCCTCAAAAGCGAGGCGGCACTGGGGCGCGGCGAGGGCGGCGACGGCCCACGGGGCGCCGGGGGGCGTGCCAGTCCCGCTCGGGCTCGGGGCTGAACGGCGCTTTTCCGTAGCGCCTGGCCCCGCGGCCCGGTACGGCGCTAGCCTCGGGGCTCATGATCGTATGGCTCAACGGCACCCACGGCGCTGGCAAGACGACCACCAGCAGGCTCGTGCAGGAACTGCTTCCGGATTCACGGGTGTTCGACGCCGAGAAGGTCGGTGAAACCCTCATGGACATCACACCGGGGCTGCCCGCAACGGACAACTTCCAGCACTGGCCGCCGTGGCGGCCGCTCGTCGTCGAGACCGCCCGCCACGTCCTCGCCTACACCGGCGGCACCCTGGTGATGCCCATGACCGTCCTGGTCGAGTCCTACTGGCGCGAGATCAGCACCGGCCTGGCCCGCCATGACATTCCCGTACGGCACTTCGTCCTCCACGCCGACCAGGACACCCTCCGCGCCCGCATCGCGGGCGACACCGTCCTCGGCCCCAACTCCCCCTTCCGCCTCGCCCATCTCGAGCCCTACGCCGAAGCCGCCCGCACCTGGCTCCACACCCGGGCCGAGGTCATCGACACCACCCACCTCACCCCCACCCAGACTGCCTGGCAGATCGCAGACGCCGTCAAGAACTGATGCACGCCTCACGACATGTGGACACAGCGCGCCGGTTCCCGCTCCGAGTGAGCGAGCCTGAGATGGTGAGCGGACTAACTGATCGTTTCAGAATGCGGTGCGGAGGTCTGAGGCGCGGCTGTCACTCGCCGACGCAACCGCGCAGCTCAGAGCGACCTCTCCACAACAGCAAGGTTGAGAACTCACACGAGGGCATGCGAGGACCTCGTCCGTGCGAGGGGGCATCATGGCAGGAAGCAGGCTGACGCGGCAGGACCGGCGACGTATCGCCGCAGGGCTGGTTGAGGGGTTGTCGTACTCCGAGATCGCCAAGCGACTGGAGCGGGTGACGTCGACCGTCACCCGGGAGGTGATGCGTAACGGCGGGCCCCGCGAGTACCGGGCGGACCGCGCGCACCACGCGGCAGGGCAGCGCGCCCGGCGGAGCACTCCGGCGAGACCCAAGAGGGCGCGGACGGCTGCTGTGGCCGACCATGGCTACGGCCGGGACGAGGCCGCAGTGCGTGCCTGCGAGCAGCGCCTCGTGGAACTCTTCGCCGCGATAGGCCTGCAGCAGATGACGTCCCGCGTGCTGGCCTTCATGTGCGTCACGGACTCCGGCAGCGTGACGGCCGCGGAACTCGCCCAACACCTGGCTGTCAGTCCGGCGTCCATCTCCAAGGCCGTCGGCCTGCTGGAACAACAGGAGATGATCCGGCGGGAACGGGCAGCAGGACAGCGCAACGACCGCTACATCGTCGGAGAAGACGTGCTGTACCAAGCCGTGGTGGGCAACTTCCGGCACAACACCGCCCTCGCGAAGACCGCCTACGACTGCGTCAGCGTCCTCGGCCCCGACACCCCGGCCGGCGCCCGGCTCGAGGGCCTGGGCCAACTCCTCGACCACCTCAGCCACTACCTCCTGCAGTGGATGGAGCTATGGCCACAAGTCCGCTCCACCCGGGAGGTCGTACAACCTGCCGTCGACAGCTGACATGCCGAAGCGCCACGGACACCCCTGTCTGAACTGTGTAGGCGGGGCCTCTCCTCGCAAAGGAGCCCAGCCAGAGCCGCCCCTGCGGCAGCGCAGCCTCAGGAGCAGAGCATGACACCCCTCAATCGGCACACCATGCCCGTAGTGGGAGGCGGACTTGCCGATGTCGACGATCACGAGGTGCCCGCGGGCCGGAGCACCCGGACATGAATGAGCGGCGAATGTAGGCGGAGGCTCACGCGCTGCGGGCGCGGGCTGCCAACAGGGCGGCCAGGATGCACGGCGCGAGCAGCAGTCCGAAGGCGGCACCGTAGCTGACGGCTTCGGTTGAGCCGATGCCCAAGCAAGAGTTGAAAAGGACCGAAGAGACGCACAACACTGTTGTCTGGCCCAGGTTCTGCGTGGTCTGCATCGCGCTGCTGGCATAGCCCAGTCGGCCGGGTGGACTGTGGGTGAGTGACAGCACGGTAAGGGAAGGGGCATACATGCCCATCCCGATGGCCGCGATGACCATGGCCGATGCGGCGGTGTACACGGGCGCCGCGGGAATCGTTCCGGTGACCGCGACCACGACCGCAGCTGCCTGCACGAGTGCTCCGGCCATGACCAGGCGGTGACGAGGGCAATGCCCCAGCAGACGGCCTTGCACCCAGGAGGAGCCGGCCCAGGCCACGGCGGCGCCGGTGAAGGCCAGGCCGATCACCAAAGGAGGCGCGCCCCGATCGGTGACCAGGAGCAAGGGCACGTAGGCCTCCAACGTGAAGAACACCCCTGAACCCAGGCCGCACAGAAGCACCGTGACGGGCAGGCCGCGCGCGGCACGCCAGGTGCCCGGAGGAAGCAACCGTGACGCGAACACCACCACCAGGGCGAAGTCGCCCGCTGCGAACAGCAGGTGGCCTATGCTCCGGCCCGAGACGCCGCACTGTCCCAACGCCGCAACCAGGCTTACCGCTGTCGCGACCATCAGCGCCGGCCGCGGCGGCCGACGGTCCGGCGGGGCGGCGAGCGTGGCCGCCCAGGAAGGTCTGCGCAACACGGCCACCACCGCACACGCGGGCAGCACGGTGAGCGCGGCCAGGCCCAAGAAGACCGCGCGCCAGGACCACCACTCGGCCACAAGTCCCGCCACCGGGGGGCCGATCAGCGACGGGACGATCCAGCAGGCGCTCATCAAGGCCAGCGCTCGCGGCCGCAGCTGGTCCGGGTACGCCTGGCCAATGGCGGTGTTGATCGACACCGCGACCATCCCGCCCGCCAGCCCGTCCAGGTAACGTCCGGCTTTCAGCTGCCAGACCGACGTATTGGCGCCCGAGACCAGCAGGGTGACCACAGCTAGCGCCATACCTGCCGCCAGCGGACGCTGCGGCCCGACACGGTCTGCCCAATGGCCTCCCAGTACTCCGCCGAGCAGACTCGCGGCCACGAAGCATCCCGCCAGCGGGTAGAGCGACACCCCATCCAAGTCCCGTGCGGCCGTCGGCAGCGTGGGTACCACTGCCAGCGCGGCTAGCCCGGTCAGGAACATTACCGCGGCGAAACACGATGTGGCGGCACGGTACGGAGAACAATCCCCCGGCTGTTTGGGACTGCGCAGGCCCACCTGATACGAGATCCCCGCCGCGGCGTACTCGTCCAGCAGCCGGTCGAAGACCTTCTTGGCGGTGTGCCGCCGTTGCGACGGCGCGTCCGGATCCTTGCGGAACATCTCGTCGATCAGCGGCTTGTAAGCCTCCAGCCTGGTTGGATGCGGGGACAGCTTCTTGCGCGGCTCGATCCAGACCAAATCCAGGGCCTTGTGGAACGTCTGCCAGGTCACCCGTACTTGGGCTGTAGCGACTCAGGCTCTGGTCCACTTCGTGTGGTCGCGTACGCAGTGTCACCGTTGGCCTCTTCGTGATGGGCTCGAAGTTCCTCCGCTGCCACTTGCGTCACGTTTCCGGGTGCCTTGGTCGGCAAAGCTTTGCTGAGAAGTTCTTTCACCAGCATGCGTTTTGCCTCCGAGTAGGCTGTCCGACCCTCGCGGTCGGCGGCGGACTGCAGTGCCACCCACTTCTTGAACTGGCTGTATCGCCGTGCCTGATCGGGATGATGGCGTAGGTAATCGCGCAACAGAATGTGATCCAGGTAAGGCTTTGACTCCGAAACAACGGCATACAGGTGATGAGGGCGAGCGTTCAGCGGGGCTTGGAATGCTTCTCGCCCCGCGACTCCCAGATCTCCATGTCGGTAGCCTGCAGCGGCCAGCCGGGTGACCGGCACTGCCATGGTGGATGGCTCGGTGACCACGATGTCGAGATCAATGATCGGTTTGGCTGCACATCCGGGTGCGGCCGTACTCCCGACGTGCTCGATGGACAGCGCCAGGTCCGCAACACGGGAGGCGAGTTGATCACGCAGCAGGGTGAACTCAGCTGCCCATTGTGGGTCGTATTCGCTGACCGAGATCACGATACTCATGGCCCCACGATCCCATGTGAGGGTTCGCCGGTGTCGCTCACGTGCAGAGCGGCCGGTCGTTGCCGACTGTGGTCATGACACCAGCAGTACTCGTTTGCGGAGGAGTTCGAATCCTGCGCGGCCGAACATCTGACGCTTGAGCATCTTGATCCGGTTGACGTGGCCCTCCACGACGCCGGAGTTCCAGGAAAGGGTGAGACCGGCGGTGTCGGCGGGCGCCTGCCCGGTCTGCGAACTTGCCCGCTGCCAGAAAGCCATGGGAAAACCGCAGGTAAGAGCCACATATCCCCGGCAAGCCGCCCGTCCTGCAGTCGCCCGAGCTCGACCCGGATGACTGCGTCGGTCACCTCGACCGACTCCACCAACACGCCCTCAATCTGGGAGAACAGCAGCTCATCCAGCTGCGACAGCACGTCCTTCACGCCGACGACTGTCGACCACACACCATCCAGCTTGGCGAATTCCCGCGAACTCACCCGCCATCACAAGGAATCAACAGCCATCGTGCGTACGCGACCACACGAAGTGGACCAGAGCCACGACTCACCGACAGAGCCAGACCACGGAAGCCGCAGCAACCTGCGGCTGTGGGACGTGGCCACACTGCGTGCGACGGCCACCTTCTCCGAACGCGCTCCCGCCCTCTTCGCAGCTGCCTTCTTCCCGGACGGCAGGACCCTCGCCGCCGCCGGAGCCGTTGCACCATCCGCCTTGGAACACCGACACGGACCGCACCGCCAAGGGCATTCGCGCCCTGGCCCGCACCTGGCAAAGGACTCGCCCTGCCGCTGAGCCTCGCGGCAGGGGCCGCCCTGGTCGTGGGAGTGTAAATCTAACGGCGGATCCGACGATCATGGGAGAGACGTCAAGTGACTGACAACGCCGTGGAGTTGGAGACCGTGGAACCTGTCGAGAGTGTCCCGCCTGGGCAGCCTGCTCCCGTGTCGGATGAGCAACTGGTTGCGATGCTGGTGGAACGGGCCCGGTCGGAGGGACCGCAGCTGACCGGGCAGGGCGGACTGCTGCAGCAGCTGACCAAGCGGGTCCTGGAATCTGCCCTGGAAGGTGAGATCACTGATCACCTCGGCTATGAACGCCACGATGCTGTCGGCCGGGGCAGCGGCAACTCCCGCAACGGGAGCCGGGCCAAGACCGTGCTGACCGACGTCGGGCCGGTGGAAGTGAAGGTGCCCCGCGATACTGCGGGCAGCTTCGAGCCGCAGATCGTCAAGAAGCGACAGCGACGCCTGACCGGCATCGACGAGATGGTGCTCTCCTTGTCCGCGAAGGGCCTCACGCACGGAGAGATATCGGCTCATCTCGCCGAGGTGTACGGCGCCGAGGTGTCCAAGCAGACCGTCTCCACTATCACCGACCAAGTGATGGAGGGCATGGCCGAATGGCAGAACCGGCCGCTCGACCGCGTCTACCCGGTCCTGTTCGTGGACGCCATCAACGTCAAGATCAGAGATGGGAAGGTCGCGAACCGTCCCATCTACGTGGTGATGGCGGTGACGGTGGACGGCACCCGCGACATCCTCGGCATCTGGGCCGGCGACGGCGGCGAGGGAGCCAAGTACTGGCTGCACGTGTTCACCGAGCTGAAGAACCGCGGCCTGGACGACGTGCTGATGCTGGTCTGCGACGGGCTCAAAGGCCTTCCCGAGGCCGTGGAAACCGTCTGGCCACGCACGATCGTCCAGACGTGCGTCGTTCACCTGCTGCGCAATTCGTTCCGATACGCCGCCCGCCAGGACTGGGACAAGGTCGCAGGGGCCCTCAAACCCGTCTACACCGCACCCAGCGAGGACGCCGCGACGGAGCGGTTCCTGGAGTTCCAGGAATCTTGGGGCCGGAAGTACCCGGCGATCGTGAAGCTGTGGTCGGACGCCTGGGCAGAGTTCGTGCCCTTCCTCGCCTTCGACATCGAGATCCGCAAGGTCATCTGCAGCACGAACGCGATCGAGAGCGTCAACGCACGCATCCGCAGGTCCGTCCGCGCCCGCGGACACTTCCCCAACGAGGCCGCCGCCCTCAAGTGCATCTACATGGCCCTGATGAGCCTGGACCCGACCGGCAAGGGCCGCAAGCGGTGGACCATGCGCTGGAAAGCACCCCTGAACGCGTTCCAGATCGCCTTCGAGGGTCGCCTGACCCCGAGCAACAACTGACCACTCAACAACCAAGATCAGCCGATAAATTGACACACCCCTGGTCGTCAGGCGGTGGGAGCGTCGGCCACGTGGCGTTCGCCGCCGTTGCGCTGCTGCCAGAAGCGGTAGACCGCGGTGGCGTCCTCGCGTGCGTCGTGGCGCATCGGCAGGCGGCGCTCGGTGTGGTCCTTGGCGAACTCGTCGTAGAAGGTGTCGAGTTCGAAGTACTTGCGGTCGTCCACGTAGTGCGGTTCGTAGGCGTCGCGGGTGGTGAGGAAGACGACCTCGTCCGGAGAGCAGTAGTACAGCGAGCCCAGACACATCGGGCAGGGGTGGGCCAGGACGTAGATGGTGGTGCCGGTCAGGTGCTCGGTGCCCAGCTTCGTGCACGCCTCGCGGATGGCGAGGATCTCGGCGTGGGCGGTGGGGTCGCTGGTCTGGGCGACCAGGTTCGGGGACTCGGCGAGGATGTCGCCGTCCTTGACGATGACGGTCGCGAAGGGGCGGCCGCCCTCGACGACGTTCTGCCGGGCGATGTCGATGGTGCGCTGTGCGAAGTCCATGGGGAGCCTCCAGGGCGGGGGGGGCGGGCCGGGGTCCCGGGCCCGCCCCGGGTGTGCCGTGCTGTCCGGGTATCTCAGAAGGGCTTGGTCGGCAGGTACTTGCCGTCCAGGGTGATGACCGCGCGCTCGCCGCCCTCGGGGTCGGCGACCTTCTTCACGTCCAGCTTGAAGTTGATCGCGGAGATGATGCCGTCGCCGAACTGCTCGTGGACCAGGGCCTTGAGGGTGGTGCCGTAGACCTGGAGCATCTCGTAGAAGCGGTAGATCGTCGGGTCGGTCGGGACGGTGCCGGGCAGGGAACCGCGGGTGGGGATGGTCTGCAGCAGCATCACCGCGTCGTCGTCCAGGCCGAGCAGCTCGGCGACGGCCTCGGCGGCCGGCTCGGGCAGGGCGTGCTGGCCGAGGACGGCGGCGGTGACGAACGCGACGGACAAGCCCGCGGCGTCGGCGATCTGCTGCCAGGACAGGTCACGGCGGGTCTTGGCCTCGACCGCGGCGATCGCGAGCTGCTGACGGGCGGTGTTGTCGAACTGGGCGTGCACCATGAGAGGCGTTTCCTTTCGCAGAACCCGTCCCCTCGCTGTCGCGGGGGATCGGGAAGAAGGGGGTCCGGAGCGTCGGTCCGGTGGAGGGATGAAGGGGCGGGTCAGGCCGCGAGGGCCGGGCGCGCCTCGGCGGCGAGGTCCTCGACGGTGCCGGTGGGGATGTCGAAGACCCAGCCGTGCAGCCGTACGCCGCCTTCGGCGAGGGCGCGGGCCACCGAGGGGTGGGTGGCCAGGTTCGCCAGCTGGGCGGCGACGTTCTCCCGTACGAGGGCGGCGAGGTCGTGCCCGTCGGTGGCGGCCATGGTCCGGGCCCGAGCGGAGTCCGCGTGGCGCAGCCAGTCGGCGACGGCCGGGGCGCCGCTGAGGTCGTGGCCTTCGGCGAGGGCCGTCATGGCGCCGCAGGCGGAGTGGCCGCAGACGACGATGTCCCGCACGCCGAGGACGGCGACCGCGTACTCGACGCTGGCGGCGACGCCGTCGGCGCCGGGGGCGTAGGCGGGGACCAGGTTGCCCGCGGTGCGGATGACGAACAGTTCACCGGGGTCGGTCTGGGTGATCAGCTCGGGGATGACGCGGGCGTCGGAGCAGCCGATGAACAGCGTGCCGGGCCGGTGGGTGGTGGCCAGGTGGGCGAAGAGCCCGGCCTTGGCGGGGAAGGCCTCCCGCTGAAAGCGGTCGATTCCCTGGTCGAGATGGCGCATGGCCTTTCACTCCCTTCGATCGGGTGGCCGGTGAGGCCGACGTCATTCACTGTGCATGACCTGCACCTATAGTGTCCAAGACGCAATATCACTCACTGCTATTGCTCTCATCTATAGTTGGGTGCATGAAGCCGGAACTGCGTCATCTGCGCTACTTGCTCGCGGTCGCCGAGCACGCCAACTTCACCCGGGCCGCCGAGGAGCTGCGCATCGCCCAGCCCACCCTGTCCCAGCAGATCAAGCAGTTGGAGAAGGCCGTGGGTGTTCAACTGCTGGAGCGGACCGGGCGCACCGTGCGCCTCACCGACGCCGGCTCCACCTACGCCCACTACGCCCGGCGCGCGCTGCGGAACCTCGCGGCCGGGGAGCGTGCGGTCCTTGACGTGCGGGACCTCTCCCGTGGACACCTCCGGCTCGCCGTCACCCCCACCTTCACCGCCTATCTCACCGGCCCGCTCGTCGCCGACTTCCACACCCGCCATCCCGGCATCACCCTGGACGTGCGCGAGTCGACCCAGGACCGCATCGAAGCCGACCTCCTGGCCGACCGGCTCGACCTCGGCATCGCCTTCAGCGGCGCCCACCTTCCGGGCATCGAGGCCACCGCGCTGTTCACCGAGGCCCTCAGTCTGGTCGTCGGGCCCCAGCACCCCGACCTCGGCGCCCCCGGTCCGCTACCGGTCACCGATCTCGAGGAGCGTCAATTCGCCCTGCTCAGTGGGGACTTCGCCACGCGCAGGCACATCGACCAGCACTTCGCGGACCATCACGTACGGCTGCGGATCGCGCTTGAGGCCAACTCCATCAACGCCCTCACCGAGATCGTGGCGCGCGCCCCGCTGGCCACCGTCCTGCCGGACGCCATCGCTCACGACCACGCCCACCTGACCCCTATCCCCCTCACCCCCGCGCTCCCCTCCCGCACCGTCACACTGCTGCGCCGGGAAAGCACGTACCAAAGCGCCGCGGCCCGCGCCTTCGCCCATCAGGCCGTCGAGTGGGCGCAGGCCTGTTCCGTCCTGACACGTCCCTAACAAGCACGCATTAACCTGCGGAATCGCAAAGTGCCATGGTGTTGATGGAGGGTGCGTCGCATACGCGTATGCGCTGCGGCTTGGTCGCCGCTCCGAAGGCGCGGGCCATTCCATCGACGAGGACGTGAGAGGCGGGACCCCGCGTGGCGGTGGAGATACACGGCAGGAAATTCCTCGGTGGCCGATTCGGCGCGCGGGCTCTGTTCGCGGGTGCCGCGGTGACCCTGCTCGGGGTGGCCATCCCGCACCCTGCCGCGGCCGCCCCCGCGGAAGCCGGCTCGCCTGCCGTGGGCAGGGTGACGTACGACCTGGGAGACCAGGCGTTCGTACCGGCGCCGCCGTACCGGGGGAAGAACGAGATCGCCGCGGTGGTCCACTATCCGAAGGGGCAGGGCGCCAAGGGCGTGGCCCGTGGCAGGCACCCGCTGATCGTCATGCAGCACGGCCTGTGGAACACGTGCGCGGACCGTGCCGCGCAGAACCGGATGGTGAAGGCCAGGAAGGCGCTGGCCGCGGCCGAGAAGGCCGGGGACAGGGCCGAAGCCGACCGGCAGCGCAGGATCGTGGGAAAGCTGGGCGACCGGCTGTCGGCGTGGCCCTGTAGGCCGGGAGTCGCCCCGCTGCCCAGCAGTTCCGGCTACGACTATCTGGCCGAGGAACTGGCCCGCCAAGGCTTCGTGGTGGTCTCCATGGGAGCCAATGGAATCAACGCGACCAGCAGCGGTCAGGCCGACTCGGTGTACCAGGCACGCGCCGACCTCATCAACAAGCACCTGGGCCTGTGGCGGCAACTCGACGCGGGCAAGGGCCCCTTGAAGGGCAAGCTCAAGGATCCCAGGACCGGCCGGACGAGCGGTGTCGCCTTCGCCGGGCGCGTGGATCTCGGGCGGGTCGGCACCCTCGGGCACTCCATGGGCGGCGGCGGAGTCATGCAGCACGCCTCCGACAAGCGGCACGGCGCCTGGCCCGCCGGGGTGAAGGTGAAGGCGGCACTCGGTCTCGCACCCACCGCCACCTGGGAGAACGAGCCCGTCACCAAGGTCCCGATGGCCGTGCTGTGGGGAACGTGCGACCAGGTCAACACCGGTGAGTACGTCAGGTGGAACAAGGGCCGGAACAAGGCACCGCTGCACGGCGTCACCCTCACCGGCGGCAACCACAACTACTTCAACACCCAGTGGTCTCCGCGCAGTGGGCAGGTGGCCGGTGAGAACGACGCGATTCCCGGAAAGCGGCGCGGCCACTGCGTCTCCCAGGACGGCACGAACCAGCAGCACAGAGGGCTCGACGAAACCACCCAGCGCACCATCGCCACGGGCTACACCAGCGCGTTCTTCCGCCGCTACCTGCTGAACGACACCGACGCGCAGGCGCTCCTGACGGGCCGCGAGAAGCTGCCCCGGGTGCCGGACGTCGTACGGGTCGAGTATGTGAAGCCGCACTGAGGCCGCCCCGCAGCGACGCCGTGCCCGGGTCAGTCACCCCGGCGTCGCCGTCCCGCCGAGGCGCGCGGCGGCGGGCAGTCCGACGAGCAGCAGGAAGCCGGCCGCCGCGGCGAAGGCGAAGTGGAACCCGGACAGTGACAGCGCGTCGCCTCCCCCGGCCCCCACGGCCTGACCGGCCCCGGCCCCGGCCCCGGCCAGGACGGTGGGGCCGACGGCGCTGCCGAGTTGCAGAGCGGTGGTCGTGAGGGCCGAGGCGGTGCCATGGGCCCGGCCGGGGACGTCGCGCAGGCCGGTGGCGGTGAGGGCGGGGAAGGCCACGCCCTGTCCGATGCCGGTGACGATCAGCCCGGCCAGGACCGCTCCCGCGTAGGGGCTGTGTGCGCCGACCGTGCACCACAGCAGCACGCCACCCGCGGTGAGCACGATCCCCGAGGCCAGGAGGGGGCGCGGGCCGTAGCTCTTCATCAGGCGCCCGGAGAGGAGCGCGGCAGCGGCGACGGCGAGGCTGACGGGAAGGATCGCGAGACCGGATGACGCGGGGGACATCCCGCGCACCTGCTGAAGGTAGAGGGGCAGCAGGAACAGTGTCCCGGTGACGCAGAAGTAGAAGGCCCCTGCCACGGCCGTCGCCGTCCGCACGCCGGGCAGGCGCAGCAGTCCCCGGTCAAGGACCACCGCGTCCCCGTCACGGGAACGGCCGCGCCGCGACCACACGTATCCGCTGACGGCGGCAGCCGCGAGCAGCACGCCCGCGAGGGGGCCGCCTCCGGTCCTGGACCCCGTGTCGGCGCTCAGGACGATCAGGACGATGGCCGCCACCAGCGCGCCGGTGCCCGTCCGGTCCAGGCGTGTCCGGCGGTGCCGCGTTCCCCGCGGCAGCCACCGCACCGCGGCCACGGCGGTGAGCACGGCCGCCAGGGCCTGGAGGGCGAACACCCAGCGCCATCCGAGAGCACTGGTGATCACCCCGCCGAGCACGAGGCCTGCCCCGTAACAGCCCGCCTGCGCCGCGGAGAACACGCCGAGGGCACGCGAGCGCATCGGACCACTGGGGTACACGGAGGTCAACAGGGCCGTGGCGGCGGGCATGGTGATCGCCGCACCCGCCCCCTGGAGGACGCGTCCCGCCACGACCAGCCAGAAAGCGGGTGCCACCAACGCGAGTACGGCGCCCGCCGCCACGGTCACCAGGCCCCAGGCGAGCACGCGTCGGCGCCGCAGCCGGTCCGCGAGGGCGCCGCCCCACAGCAGCAGACCGGCGAACGCGAGCGCGTACCCGGTCACCGCCCAGGACAGGTTCTGCGCCGAGGTACCGAAGTGCGTGCCCATCGAGGGCAGCGCGCTGTTCAGCACGGCGACACCACCCGCGTCCAGGCCCGCCGCCGCACTCAGCACCGCCAGGGGCGCGTACCGGACGAGTACCGGTACGGCGGAACCCGGCGCATCGGGACAGGCGACCGCCACAGGTTCAGCGGGGGCCGACCGGGGCGAGGAGGAAGGCGAAAGCGCTTCCCCAGAACATGCGGACATGGACGAGCTCCTAGAACGAGAAGCAAGAACGAGAAAGACGAGAAGAGCGAGGAGTGCGAAAAGAGCAGGAAGAGTGACGCGGACGCGTCCGGAGCCCAGCCTCCGCCGGAACGCCGTCAGCCACGAGACACCGCTGCGGGCAGGCACCGTTGGGGGTGGCCCTGTCAGGGCCACCCCCAGCGGCGGTGCGGGGCGCGCCGATAATCGGCGTATGGCACCCTCCTCCGCACTGCCCGACCTGGCCCACTTCCTGCGCTCGCGCCGGGCGAGGCTGACCCCGGAGGCCGTCGGCCTGTCCCGCAGCAGCACCCGGCGGCTGCACGGTCTGCGCCGGGCGGAGGTCGCCGCGCTCGCAGGCATCAGCCCCGAGTACTACACCCGCCTCGAGCAGGGCCGTCAGCGCCGCCCCTCCCCCGACGTCCTGGACGCGCTCGCCACCGCCCTGCGACTCGACGACGACGGCCGCCGCCATCTGCACCGACTCGGCACCGGGAGCCCGTCGCACCAGGCCGGCGCGGCAACCGCGACGGCCCCGCACGTGCCGGAGACCACCCTGCGGCTGCTCGACTCACTGACTCTGTATCCCGCACACGTCGTCACGCCGATGCGCGACATCGTGGCCTGGAACCGCGCCGAGTCGTGGCTGCTCTTCGACTACGCCGAACTTCCCGCCCCGCGCCGGAACTTCGCCTGGTTCGTCTTCTGCGACCCCCGCGCGCCCGAGCTCCTCGCGGACTGGGAGAAGGTGGCACGCGGCAACGTGCACCGGCTGCGCCACGCGTTGGCCGCCGACCCCCACAACGAACGCGGCCGTCGGCTGGTAGCCGAACTGACCCGGCAGAGCAGCCGGTTCGCCGCGATCTGGGATGAGCACGACGTACGGGGCCCGACCACAGGAAGCCACGGCTTCCGCCATCCACAGGCGGGCCGACTCGACCTGGACTACGCCGCCTACGTCGTCCCCGGCGCACGCCCTCTCGAACTCGTGGTCCTCACCGCGGAGGAAGGCTCTCCCACGCACGAGGCACTGAAACGTGCCGCGGCCGAGCGTTGAGCGCGCCTCGCCCATCGAACGGGAAATGGTCCGGTTCAGTCCCTCACCCGTCGAAGAAAAGTTGAATTCAGTTCTTTTTGCGGCCACCCTTCGACGCGGCCACAGCCAGCCGAACAACAGTACGCAAGAAGGAAATGGCCGCACGCTCGATCCGGACGAGAAGTGCGCGCGGCGCGGTGGCCCGCGGAGCCGCTTCCGCGGGCCGCCACTCGGGGACTGGTCCACGCGAAAACGTTCACTGGAGGGCGCCAACAGGATTGGTTCCCGCCCCAGTTGCCCGCGCCGGACGCCTCGGGGGCACCGGCGTCGACAGCTCAGGGAACTCTCATCACCACAGGTCACACGGCATGCCCTCGCCGTCGCGGCAGCCGCGGGTGGTTACCGTCCGGTGGAGCCCGTCTCAAAGCTTGAGCACAAATTACACACAGCCCCTCTACACACTGGCCTCGATGGTCTAAATTGACCGTGCTTCAGCTCTTCGGGCACGAGGCAACCATTAATGATCTTTAGGTTCGGCGTTGTGGGCGGCCGGTGGGCGCGTCCACGGCGTCCGGCGTGGGGGTGATCGATTCTCGGGGCCCGGCACGGGGCCTCGGGTGCGGGGAGCACCTGGGGTTTCGACGGGTTTCCCGCACACCTCGAAGGTCTGGCAGACAGGCGAGTTCGCTGCCGCCAGGGTGGGTTGTTCACGTAGCGCTGAAATGGCCGGAACGGGTCATGTGCGGGGGCGGGGGTCCCCGAGGGGAGGAACAGCGCGGCGCGGGGGGCTGGTCCTCCCGTGTGAAGAAACAGTGTGCGACGAACACGTCGAAGCCACTGGCGACCTGGGGGGGTTCTGTGCAGCAGGGGGAATTAGCCAGCCCGTTTCCGTCGACGCGCGAGCGTCTGACGAACGGGACGATCAGCCAACCCGCCACCGACTGGGAGCAGCGGTACCGCCGTACCGTGATCACCAGCGATACCGTGGCCACCGCCTTGGTGGTGGCAGCGATCGGCGGCTTCTTCGGAGTCCGGGACGCGGCCAACTGGCACGAGAAGTGGAGCATTCTCGCCTTCGGCACCGAGCTGCTCGTGCTCGGATCGCTCGCGGTGAGCCGGGCGTGGGCTCCGGCCGTACTCGGCCAGGGCGCTGAGGAATTCCGCCGGCTCGGCCGTTCGCTGTTCACCGCGGCCGTCGTGCTCGCGCTCGGCGGGATCGCCCTCACCTCGCGCAACATCAAGCTCTGGATCTTCGTCGCGATCCCCGCGATCGCACTCGTCACCATGACCGCGCGGTATCTGCTCCGCCTCTGGCTGCACAAGCAGCGCAAGGAAGGGCGGTGCCTGAGACCCGTGCTCGCCGCCGGGAGCCCGGCCACCCTGCACGATCTGATCACCCGAACGCGCAAGTTCCCGCACCTCGGTTGGCGGGTGGACGCGGTGTGCACGACGGAAGGGCCCGGCTTCGACAGCGACCACCTGGACGGAGTGCCGGTCGTCGGCCAACTCGTGGACGTCGCGGGCCACGTCCGCCGCGACGGCTACCGGGTCGTCGCGGTCACGCCGGACCCGCACTGGTCACCGGACCGGCTGCAGCGCCTCGCCTGGAACCTCGAGGGCAGCGACGCCGACATGGTCGTGGCCCCCGTCCTGATGGAGGTCGCGGGACCCCGGCTGCACGTCGACGCGGTGCTCGGCATCCCGCTCCTGCGGGTCAGCATGCCGACCTTCACCGGGGGCCGCCGGGTGGTCAAGGCAGTCGTCGACCGGTTGGGCGCGGCGGTCCTGCTGGTCCTCTTCGCGCCGCTGATGGTGATCGTCGGGCTGCTCGTGCTCGCGGACAGCCGGGGCGGGGTGGTCTACCGTCAGCGCCGGGTCGGCAAGGACGGCCGCGAGTTCACCATCTTCAAGTTCCGCACCATGGTCACCGGGGCTCATGGGGCACGCGCCGAGCTGGCCGGCCTCGACGAGGGCGCGGGGCTGTTGTTCAAGGTCCGCCGGGATCCGCGGGTGACCCGGGTGGGAGCGGTCCTCCGCCGGTACTCGATCGACGAACTGCCACAGCTCTTCAACGTACTCACCGGATCGATGTCGCTCGTCGGTCCCCGGCCCCCGCTGCCGGAGGAGTCCGCGGCGTACGGCCCCGACATCCGGCGGCGGCTGCTCGTCAAGCCCGGGCTCACCGGCCTGTGGCAGATCAGCGGGCGCAGTGACCTGCCCTGGGAAGAGGCGGTCCGCCTCGACCTGCGGTACGTGGAGGACTGGTCGCTCGCCCTGGACACAGTGATCTTGTGGAAGACGCTGCGCGCGGTGGTCTACGGGCAGGGGGCCTACTGATGCGCGGGGGTCGTCGTCCGGACAGCGCACGCACCGCAGGCCAGGAAGGCCTGCTTGGGGGGAGAGACGGATCATGAGAGTCAGCGTCTTCGGGCTCGGCTACGTGGGCTGTGTGTCAGCCGCCTGCCTGGCCAGCATGGGGCACGAGGTCATCGGGGTGGACGTCAACCAGGTGAAGGTCGACCTGGTCAACGACGGCAAGGCCCCGGTGGTCGAGGAGCGGATCGGTGAGCTCATCGCCGACGTCGTACGGACCGGAGCGTTACGGGCCACCCGCGACGTCCGCGAGGCGATCGAGGGCAGCGAGGTGTCCCTGATCTGTGTGGGCACGCCGTCGGAGCCCAACGGCAGCCTGTGCACCACGTACTTGGAGCGGGTCACCGAACAGATCGGCGCCGCCCTCGCCGAGCGGGGCGGGCGGCAGACCGTCGTGTTCCGCAGCACCATGCTGCCGGGCACCTGTCTGAACCTCCTCGTGCCGATCCTGGAGAAGTTCGTCGGCGGCACGGCCGGGGTGGACTTCGGGGTCGCGGTCAACCCGGAGTTCCTGCGCGAGGGCACGAGCGTGCGGGACTTCTTCGACCCGCCCAAGACCGTCATCGGCGAGCTCGACCCGGCGAGCGGCGACGCGGTGGCGGCGCTGTACGAAGGCCTGCCCGGCGAGGTGTTCCGGGTGCCGGTCCCGACGGCCGAGGCCATCAAGTACGCGGACAACGCGTTCCACGGCCTCAAGATCGGCTTCGCGAACGAGCTGGGCGCGGTGTGCCAGGCGCTCGGCGTCGACTCGCACCAGGTGATCGACGTGTTCCTGGCCGACCGCAAGCTGAACATCAGCTCCGCCTATCTGCGGCCCGGCTTCGCCTTCGGCGGCTCCTGCCTGCCCAAGGACCTGCGCAGCCTGGTCCACGCGGCGCAGCGGGCCGACGTGTCGGTGCCCATCCTCGCCCATGTGCTGCCCTCGAACTCCGACCATCTGCAGCGGGCGGTTGACCTGGTCGAGCGCACCGGCAAGCGCCGGGTGGGCCTGTTCGGCCTGTCCTTCAAGCCCGGCACGGACGACCTCCGCGAGAGCCCGCTCGTCGAGCTGGCGGAGAGACTCTTCGGCAAGGGGTACGACCTGCGGATCTACGACCCCAATGTGAACCTCTCGCGGCTGCTCGGCGCGAACCGCGAGTACATCGAGACCCGCCTCCCGCACCTCGCGCAGCTGCTCTCCGACTCCGTCGACGAGGTGCTCGCCCATGCCGAGGTGTGCCTGGTCGGGACCAGGGACCCGGACGTCCTCGGGGCGCTGCCCCATGGCGACGGACCGGTGATCGTCGATCTCATCCGCCTTCCCGACGCCGACGCGCGTCGGACCGAACCGGGGTACGTGGGACTTGCTTGGTAACGCGACCAGGGGCGAGGCGCCGAACCGGCGCGCGCTGATTCTGGTGGAGAACCTGTCGGTGCCGTTCGACCGGCGGGTGTGGCAGGAGTGCACGACACTGCGCGACGCGGGCTGGACGGTGCACGTCATCTGCCCGCGGGGGGAGAAGCGGGACACGGAGCCGGAGGCCGTGATCGACGGGGTGCGGATCCACCGCTACCCGTTGCGCGCGGCCACCGGAGGCCCCGCCGGCTATCTGCGGGAGTACGGCACGGCGTTGTGGCACACGGCCCGCCTGGCCCGCAAGGTCGGCCCGGTGCACGTGGTGCACGCCTGCAACCCGCCCGACCTGTTGTTCCTGCCGGCCCGGTGGCTGACGCGGCGCGGCGCGCGGTTCGTCTTCGACCAGCACGACCTGGTGCCCGAGCTGTACCTCTCCCGGTTCGACCGCGGCGAGGATCTGCTGTACCGCGCCGTGCGCGCCCTGGAGCGGCTCACCTACCGGGCCGCGGACATCGTGATCGCCACGAACGAGAGCTACCGGGACGTCGCGGTGAGCCGCGGCGGCAAGAGACCCGAGGACGTCTTCGTGGTGCGCAGCGCGCCCGCGATCGAGCGGTTCCAACCGGTGCCGCCCGAGCCGGAGTTGAAGCGCGGCAAGCCTCATCTGCTGTGCTACCTCGGCGTCATGGGCCCGCAGGACGGTGTCGACTACGCGCTGCGCGCCCTCGCGACCCTCCGCGACGAGCTGGGGCGGACCGACTGGCACGCGGTGTTCGTCGGCTCCGGCGACGCCTTCGACGCGATGGTGGAGCTGTCCCGGCAGCTCGGGCTCTCGGACCAGGTCCAGTTCACCGGGCGGGTCCCGGACGCCGACCTGGTGCGCTATCTGTCCACCGCGGACGTGTGCCTCTCCCCCGACCCGCGCAATCCGCTCAACGACGTGTCGACCATGAACAAGGTCCTGGAGTACATGGCGATGGGCCGGCCGATCGTCTCGTTCGACCTCAGGGAGGCACGGGTCTCCGCCGGTGACGCCGCGGTCTACGCGCGTGCCAACGACGAGGCCGAGTTCGCCGAACTCGTCGCGATGCTCCTCGACGATCCGGACAGGCGGGCCCGGATGGGCAAGATCGGCCAGGAGCGGATCAGCGGACCGCTCTCCTGGCAGAACTCGCAAGCGTCGCTGCTCGCCGCCTACGCCGCCGCCTGCCGGGGTCGCACCCCGGCAGTGGCGGGCGACCAGCACCGGGAAGGAACAAGGCAGCACCCTTGAGCGAGGACACGATACGCCTGGCCACGATCGGGCGGATTCTCCGTCGGCGCTGGCGACTTCTGGCCGCCCTCACCGTGGTGGGCGCGCTCGTCGGCACGTGCGTCTCGGTGGTGTTCCCGCCGCGCTACACGGCGTCGGCGTCGGTCCTGCTGCCGGGGCAGTGGGAGGAGCGCGAGCTGCTCACCCAGGCGCAGATCGCGACCAGTTCGGGGGTGGTGGACCGCACGGCCGCCGCGCTCGACTGGGCGGGCGTCAGCGGCACGGACCTGCGCGGCCGGGTGAGTGCCAAGGCCGCCGAAGGCAACATCATCAAGATCTCGGGAACGGCCGAGACCCCGGAGCGGGCCCAGCGGCTCTCCGACCAGATGGCCCGCCAGTTCGTCACGTTCGCCGCGCGCATCACGGGCGACGACACCGGCCCCGACGCGGCAGCGGGGCCCGAAGCACTACGGAAGAAAGTGGCAGAGACCAACCGGCGCATCACCGACCTGGCCAGAGCAGCCGACCCCGGACAGACCGTGGAGAGCGTGCAGGCCCGCACCGAACTCGAGAAGCTGCGCACCGCGCTGCAGGACGCCATGAAGAAGCTGGAGGAGGCCGACCCGGCGACCGACAAGGCCAGCATGGTCGTCATGGGCCCCGCGCCCAGGCCGACCGGCGAGGCGCCGCCGACGAGGATTCAACTCGTCGTCGGCGGAGCGCTGTTGTTCTTCCTCGTCTCGGTCATCGGCCATCTGGCCGCCGCGCGGATGAACCGTCGGCTGCGCGCCGAACCGGAGATCACCGCGGCCCTCGGCTCGACGCTGCTCGGCACCGTCGACGTGCCCGGGGAACGGTCCGCGCGCCGGCCGCTCGGCCGTGACCCGCGGGCCTGGCTCCGCCGGCTCCTCGGCGTCGACACCCGGTGGGACATACCAACCCCGCGCCCGTCCGGCGACGAGGCCAGCAGACGCGTCCGCAACCGGCGGGTGTGCGCCCGCCTCCGGGAGCAGCTCCCGGCGCCCCGGCGCCTGCTCGTGGTCGTACCGGACGGCGACGAGATCGCCCGCCGGGCCGCCGGGCAGCTCGCCGCCGAGGCCAAGAGCGATCCGCTGCTGCGCGTGGTGGAGGTGTCGGTGTCCCGGCCGATGGTGCCGGACCGCGACACCGAGTCCGGCGCCCTGGTCGTGCTCAGCGCGGGCAGCTGGACCGCGGGGGAACTGGCGGGCATCGCCGGGGCCTGTGCGGACGCGGGCCACGAGGTCGTCGGCATCGTCATCGCCGACACCGTCCGGGCCCGTCCGACGCGGTCCACGGGGCAGCCGCCGGAGAACGCCACCCTGGCGCTCGCGGTCCCCGGCCACACGACGGGAGATTCGGTGTGACGACGAGCACGACGTCGGAGTCGTCAACATCCACTCCCCTCCTCGACCTCCAGGCCCTGGTGGTGGCGGTGCGCAGGCGCCGACGCCTCTGGTGCTCCCTGGCGCTCATCGGTTTCCTCGCCGGCGCGGCGGTGGCGTTCCTGCGGCCGCCGCCACCGGCCGCGATGACCAAGGTCCTCGTCGCGCACCAGGAGGACCAGCCGAACGACACCGGAACGCTGATCCGCACCGACGTCGAACTCCTCGGGACCACGCGGATCGCCGCCAAGGCCCTCCAGTCCCTCAAGTCGCCCCAGAAGCCTGAGGACTTCATGCAGGACTACCGGGGCACCGGCCTGACCAACAACCTGCTGCGGATCGACGTGACGGCCGACAGCGACACGGCCGCGGTGGCCCGGGCCAAGGCCCTCGCCGAGGCGTTCGTCGCGGACCACGTGCGGCGGCTGCGGAACGCGGCGAAGGCCGAGGCCACGGCCCTGCTGGAGCAGCGCGACCGCATGCGCAAGGAACTCGCCCAGGTCAATGAGGCGATCGGAGGCCGCTCGCCGGAGGGCGACCCGAAGACGTCGGCGAGCGTCGAGTCGCTCTTCGCCCGCAGGGCCGAGCTCAACTCGCGGATCGCCGACTTCGCCCAGCGCGCCGAGGAGGCACGTGTCGGCACGCCCAAGCTCATCGCCGGTACGCAGATCGTGGACGCCCCGCGCGCGGTGCCGCACTCCCTGCCCAAGGCCGCCGTCACCAACGCCGGGATCGGGCTCGTCCTCGGGCTCGTCCTCGGGCTCGCGGTGGCCGCGGTCGGCACGGTGGTGGCGGACCGCCCCGTACTGCGCCGGGAGATCTCGGCGAACCTGGGCGCCTCCGTCATCGCGGAGCTGCGTCGCGTGCCCCGCAGGTCGGTCAGCCCCTGGCGGACCCGGCGGACCCGGACGGCGCGCGAACGGGTCACCACGACCGTGGCCCGCGCCGTGCGCGGCTCGACGGAGCCGGTGTCGCTCCTCGAACTGGGCTGTGCGCACAGCACGAGCGTGATCGCCCTGAACGTCGCCAGGGCACTGGCGGCCGAGGGCCCCGTGGTGATCGTCGACGGGCTGCCGGGGCCGCAGCTCGCCGACTGCCCCAAGGAGTCGGGAGACCCGGACGTGGTCAGCGGCGAGGGCGTCGCGGCCGTGCCGCGTGAGACCCGGCGGCTCGGCGTCGGCTCGGTCGCGCCCGGCACCGCGTGGACCGACCTCCAGTACCTCGGCGGCCAGACGGTGCTCGTCGTGCGGGCCGGGCACGGCAGCGCCGCATGGCTGCACACCGTGGCGCGGCAACTCGCGGACCAGCGGATTCCGGTGATCGGCGTGGTGCTGATCGACCCCGATCCGCGGGACCGGACCGACGGCACCCTGTGGGACGGCCTGCACACCGCGCTGCGCGGCCGCTACGAGCGGCCTGCCCGGCAGAACGGGACGGGACAGCGGCGGACCGAGCGCCCTTCAGTGCCGGCCGCCCGGGTCCCGGACAACGACCAGGAGGCGCGCTAGACCATGTGTGGCATCGCAGGCACTTACCGATGGCCGGACGGGAAGGCGGTGACCGACCGGCTCACCGACGTCCTCGCCCACCGCGGTCCGGACGGGGCGGGCCGGTACAGCCACCCCGTCGGTGACGGCGAGGTGCACCTCGGGCACCGCAGGCTCGCCATCATCGACCTGTCCGAGACCGGCGCCCAGCCGATGGTCTCCGACGGCCTGGTCCTGACGTACAACGGCGAGCTGTACAACGCGCCCGAGCTGCGGGCCGAGCTCGCGGCCGCCGGGGCGCGCTTCCGCGGGACCTCCGACACCGAGGTGGTCCTCGAGGCGTGGCGGCGCTGGGGCACGGACTGTCTGCCCCGGCTCCGCGGCATGTTCGCGTTCGGGATCTTCGACGAGCGCACCGGTGAACTGGTGCTCGCCCGCGACCAGTTGGGCATCAAGCCGCTGTTCCTGCTCCGGCGCGGCGAGGGTCTGGTGTTCGCCTCCGAGCTCAAGGCGCTCGCCGCCGTGACCGGCGGGTCCCTGGAGGTGGACCATGCGGCGCTCGTGGCCTCGCTCCTGTACTACTGGGTGCCGGACTCGCGCTGCGCGTTCCGCGAGGCGGAGAAGCTGCCGCCGGGGAGCTGGCTGCGGTGCGGGCCCGACGGCCGGGTGGAGCGCGGCCGCTACTGGAACCTGAAGGACGTCGCCGCCGAGGGCCAGGAGCGGGCCCGCAGCGGGGAGCAGCCGGACCTGGCCGCGATCGTGGAGGAGTCGACCCGCAAGCACCTGCTCGCCGACGTCCCCGTGGCGACCTTCCTCTCCGGCGGCCTCGACTCCAGCTATCTGACGGCGCTCGCGGCGCGTCATCAGCCCGGCATCTCCGCCTACACGATCGGCTTCCGCGCCGAGGACGCCAAGTTCGAGGCGATGCCGGACGATCTGCGTTACGCGCGGCAGGTGGCCAAGCGGTTCGGCGTCGATCTGCACGAGATCGAGATCGCTCCGAACGTGCTCGACCTGCTGCCGCAGATGACGTACAGCCTGGACGAGCCGATCGGCGACCCCGCTGCGATCAACACGTATCTGATCTGCCAGGCCGCGCGGGAGGCCGGGGTCAAGGTGATGCTCTCGGGGATGGGTGCCGACGAGCTGTTCGCCGGGTACCGCAAGCACCTGGCCAATCTGATCGCGCTGCGCTACCAGCGCGTCCCGCGGCCCCTGCGGCGCGGGATGTCGAGGGCCGTGGACCGGCTGCCGGTCGCCACGGCCCGCCGGGGGTACCGGTCGGTGCGGTTCGCGAAGCGGTTCCTCTCCTTCGCCGAGCTGCCGGAGGAGACCGCGTTCCGGCGCAGCTACACCATGTACGACCAGGACGAGCTGCTCGCCCTGATCGATCCGGACCTGGCCCCGGCGGTCGACGACGTGCTGACCGAGCACGCGGACGTCTACCGTGACAACGACCTCGACGACTTCGTCAACCGCATGTGCCTAGGCGACGCCCGGATGTTCCTGCCGGGCCTGAACCTCACGTACACGGACCGCTCCAGCATGGCCGCGTCGACCGAGGTGCGGGTGCCGTACGTGGACGTCGGGGTGGTCGAGGCGGCGTTCGCCGTGCCCGGCGACCGCAAGATCGTCGGGCGGCAGGGCAAGGCCGTCCTCAAGGAGGCGGCCACCTCGATCCTGCCCCGGGAGATCGTGTACCGGCCCAAGGGCCTGTTCAGCGCCCCGCTGCGGGCGTGGATGAGCCGGGATCTGGCGCCACTGGTGCGCGAGGTGGTGCACGACGGCGTGCTCGTGAACTCCGGGCTGCTTCGCCGCGACGCGCTGGCGCGCATGGTCGCCGAGGACGCCGCCGGGCAGCGGGACTTCTCCAAGCATCTGTGGCATGTGCTGACCCTCGAGTACTGGTATCGCGGCGCGACCTCCGGGTCCGGCGACAACGCTCGCCTGACGGCGTAGAAACAAGGGGACTTCGGTGAAACAGGTTGTGCAGAACTACAAGAGCGGCGAACTGGCGGTGCTCGACGTGCCGGTGCCGGGGTGCAAGCCGGGCGGTGTCCTGGTCAGGACCGCCTACTCGCTGATTTCCACCGGCACCGAGCTGATGAAGGTGTCCGAGGCCGGCATGTCGATGCTGGGCAAGGCCCGCTCGCGGCCCGACCAGGTGGCCAAGGTCATGCAGAGCGTGGCCACCAACGGGGTGCCCGCCACCTACCGCAAGGTCATGGGCAAGCTGGACTCGTACACGCCGCTCGGCTACTCACTGTGCGGGGTGGTCGAGCAGGTCGGCGCCGGGATCGACGACGTGAAGGTCGGCGACGTCGTGGCCTGCGCGGGCAACGAGCACGCGCTGCACGCCGAGCTGAACTGGGTGCCGAAGAACCTGTACACCCCGGTGCCGGACGGCCTCGCGCCGCGGCACGCCGCCTTCGGCACCGTCGGGTCGATCGCGCTGCAGGGCGTGCGCCAGGGCGAGCCGCAGCTCGGCGAGGTGGCCCTGGTCATCGGCCTCGGCCTGATCGGGCAGCTGGTGGTGCAGCTCCTCACCGCGTCGGGGGTCCGCGTCGTCGGCGTCGACCCGGACCCGGCGCGCTGCGCGCTCGCCGAGCGCCTGGGCGCTGTGAGCTGCGGCGATCCGGCGTCCGCCGCCGTGGAGGCCAGTGTCGTCGAGCTCACCGACGGCCACGGCGTGGACCAGGTGTACTTGGCCGCCGGTGGCGGCAGCAACCACCCCGTCGAGCTGGCCGCCCACTTGAGCCGGGACCGCGGCCGGGTCGTCGACATCGGCAAGTGCCGTCTGGACCTGCCGTGGAACGCGTACTACGAGAAGGAGCTCGACGTCCGGTTCTCCCGCAGTTACGGCCCCGGGCGCTACGACCCGGAGTACGAACTGGCGGGCCGGGACTACCCGATCGGCTATGTGCGCTGGACCGAGCGCCGCAATCTGGCGTGCTTCCTCGATCTCGTCGCCCGGGGCCGCGTCGACGTGGAGCCCCTGATCTCCCACATCGCCGACTTCGACGACGCCGTCACGACGTACCAGAGCCTCAAGGACGGCGAGCTGAAGGCCGTGGCCGTGCTGTTCCGCTACCCCGAGCAGGAGGTGGAGGCGGCGCCGCCGACGGTGGCCGTGCCTGCCGTGGACGTGAAGCCGGGTCCGGCACGGGCCACCAGGACACCGGTGCGTCTCGCGTTCGTCGGGGCGGGGAACTACGCGACGTCGATGCTCCTTCCGCACCTGGCGCGGCGCGAGGGCGTCGAGCTTTCGACCGTCGTCACCACGACGGCGCTGTCCGCGGCCAACGCGCGCCGCAAGTTCGGTTTCGCCGAGGCGACCACCGACCTCGACGCGGTGCTCGGCGACAAGTCCGTCGACGCGGTGTTCGTGGTCACCCGCCACAGCTCGCACGCCGAACTGACCCGCAAGGCGCTCCTCGCGGGCAAGGCGGTGTTCGTGGAGAAGCCGCTGGCCCTCACCGAGGACGAGCTGGCCGGTGTGCTCGCGGCGGTGGAGGAGTCCGGCAACGACCGGCTCCAGGTGGGCTTCAACCGCCGGTTCGCGCCGCTCCTTCGGGAGGCCAAGGAGCGGTTCGGTGCCCGGACCGGTCCGGCGAGCCTGCGCTACCTGGTCAACGCGGGCCGCCTCCAGCACGGCAGCTGGTACCTCCAACAGGGCACCGAGGGTTCGCGGTTCGCCGGTGAGGGCGGGCACTTCATCGACACCGCGAGCTGGCTGCTCGGCGCCGACCCGGTCTCGGTGTACGCGACCGCGCCGTCCGGCAACGAGGACCTCCAGGTCGTGCTGCGCTACCCGGACGGGTCCACCGCCACCATCAGCTACGTCACCACGGGCGCGCCCGGCTTCCCCAAGGAGACGCTCGACCTCGTCGCGGACGGCAAGGTGCTGCGGCTCGACGACTTCGTCCGTGCCTCGGTGTACGGCGGCAAGCGGTGGGTCAGTTCACGGCTTCCCAAGGCCCGGGACAAGGGGCAGAACGCCGAGCTGGCCGCGTTCGTCAAGGCCGTGCGGACCGGCGGGCCGATGCCGGTGCCGCTGGAGTCGCTCGTGGCCACCACGGCGGCGACCCTCGCGGTGCGGGCGGGTCTGGCCGGTGGCGTACCGGTGACGTTGGCGAGGGCGCGATGACCATGAGCCCGAGCTGGTACCTGCGACGCCTCTCCCGGATGGGGCCGCGGGAGCTCGGCGGCCGGGTGGGCGACGCGGTGCGCAGGCGGCGGTGGCGATCCGCGCGACCGGAGTGTCCCCTGGTGACCGACGCCCTGTTCACCTCGGTGCTGCCCACCGGGACGGTCGCCGCGGTGCCGCCGGACGCCGCGAAGCGTCTCGTCGCGGAGGCCGACCGTCTGATGGCCGGGCACGCCGAGTTCTTCGGGGTGGTCCGCGACGACCTGACGGAGCCGGACTGGTGGTACGACCCGAAGACGGGGCGCCGTGCTCCGTGGGGCTACGCCTTCGACGTGCCGTACCGGAGCGAGGACGCGGTCGGGGACATCAAGCAGATCTGGGAGCCGTCCCGGCACCAGTACCTCACCGTGCTCGCCGCCGCCTACGCGGTCACCGGGGACGACCGGTACGCCGAGCGGGTGGCCGCGCACCTGCGGTCGTGGTGGACGGCCAACCCACCGCTGCGCGGCGTGCACTGGATCAGCGGCATCGAGCTGGGGATCCGGCTGCTCTCGTGGGTGTGGATCCGCCGGTTGCTCGACGGCTGGCCGGGCGTGGCGGGTCTCTTCGAGGGCAACCCGGTGGCCCTGAACCAGATCTGGCACCACCAGCGCTGGCTCGCCGCCTTCCCCAGCCGGGGGTCCTCGGCGAACAACCACGTCATCGCGGAGACCGCCGGGCAGTTCGCCGCGGCCTGCGCGTTCGGCTGGTTCCCCGCGTCGGCCCGCTGGCGCGCCGACGCGCTGCGGTCGCTCGAACGGCAGCTGCGCGCCAACACCTTTCCGTCCGGCCTCAACCGCGAGCTGGCCACCGAGTACCACGGCCTCGTCCTTGAACTCGGCCTGGCCGCGCTCGCCGAGGCGGACGCCGCCGGCGTGCCGGTCCCGGCGTCGCTCCGCGTCGTGCTGCTGCGGATGACCGACGCGCTCGCGGCCGTCGTGGACAACCGGTTGCGGCCCCCGCGCCAGGGGGACGCGGACGACGGCCACGGTCTGGTCGTGGACGGCGCGGGCACCGACCGCTGGGGCTCGCTCCTCGCCACCGGGGACGCCGTGTTCGGCCGTCTCGCCTGGTGGCCGACGGTGTCCGGCACCGATGTGCGCACCCCGCTCCTCGCCGCGCTGATCCGCCCGTACGCGCGCGGCGGGTCCGTGCGCCGGCCGCCGAGCCGACCGGCCCACTTCGCCGACGCGGGGATGACCATCCTGCGCGGGCCCGGGGAGATCTGGTGCCGCTGCGACGGCGGTCCGCACGGATTCCTCTCCATCGCCGCGCACGCCCACGCGGACGCGCTGTCGGTGGAGGTCCGGCACGACGGGGTCGACGTGCTCGCCGACCCGGGGACGTACTGCTACCACGGGCAGCCCGCGTGGCGGCAGTACTTCCGGTCGACCCTCGGGCACAACACCCTGCAAGTGGACGGCGGCGACCAGTCCGTCTCCGGCGGCCCGTTCCTGTGGACGCGGCACGCCCGCAGCCGGGTCCTGGTCGCGGAACCGTCCGAGGGGGGCGTGGCCCGCTGGTGTGCCGAGCACGACGGCTACCAGTCCGCCGTGCACCGCCGCAGGGTTGAACTGACGGCAGCGACCAGGGAGTTACGGATCGTCGACGAGGTCAGCCCCGGCGATCACAAGCCCGTGCGCCTGGCGTTCCACCTCGGCCCCGCGATCACCGCGGACCTGGTGGGCAGCCGGGCGGTGCTCACCTGGTCCCGGGACGGCGAGAACCGCTCCGCGGTACTCGACCTGCCCGGGGAGCTGTCCTGGCGGCCCCACCGCGGCGAGAGCGAACCGCCGCTGGGCTGGTACTCCCCCGGCTTCGGGCGCAAGGAGCCCGCCACCACGCTGGTCGGCACCGGCTTCGCCGAGGGCGCGCACGGGTTCACCACCGCACTCAGGTTCCACGGCTAGGGAGAGGGGAGGACGCGTGGGCGTCAAGGGACGGCACTGGGCACTGTCGGCGGCACCGCTGGCGGTGGTCCTGCTGGCGGCGACCGGCTGTACGAGCACGTCGGACTCCCCGGCGGAGTCGACGGGCAGACCGTCGTCCGGGGCGCCCTCCGCGTCCGTGGCCCGGATGTGCGCCAATCCCGCGGCCGGGCCGACGAAGGCGCCCGCGGGCGCGGTGACGGTCGACCCCGCGGTGGTCGGCGACCTGGCGGCGAAGACGAAGAGCAGCCCGCCGCACACCACGTTCTGGCTGCGGCCGGGCAAGCACCGGCTGGAGCCGGACCGCTACGCCCAGGTCATGCCCAAGAAGGGGAACCGCTACCTCGGCGCGCCGGGCGCGGTGCTCGACGGGCGCAAGACCAATCAGTACGCGTTCAGCGGCACCGCCCGCGACGTCACCATCCGCCATCTGACCGTGCAGCGTTTCGTCGCGCCGAACAACGAGGGCGTGGTCAACCACGACATGGCCGACGGATGGGTGATCGAGCACGCGAAGATCCAGTACAACTCCGGTGCCGGCCTTATGGCCGGTGCGCGCCAGCGGGTCCGCGCGAGCTGCCTGCGCGCCAACGGACAGTACGGAATGAACGCGTACAAGGCCGGTGACTCCATCAAGGGCCTGGTGGTCGAGGGCAACGAGATCGTGGGCAACAACACCGACGACTGGGAGCGGCGCAAGCCGGGCTGCGGCTGCACCGGAGGCATCAAGTTCTGGGCCGTCAACGAGGCTGACATCCGCGGCAACTGGGTGCACGGCAACCGCGGAGCGGGGTTGTGGGCGGACAACAACAACAATGACTTCCGCATCGAGAACAACGTGCTCGAAGCCAACGACGGCGCCGCGCTGATGTATGAGACCAGCTACAACGCGGTCATCCGGAACAACACGATCCGGCGGAACAACTGGGTCGAGGGCCGCAGGAGCGCCAAGCGCGGCGACGACTTCCCGTACGCGACCGTCTATGTGTCCGAGGCGGGCGGCGAGCCACGGATCCGGGCCCGCACGAGCAAGATCGAGATCTACCGGAACCTGATGGAGAACAACTGGTCCGGGATCACCCTGTGGGAGAACGCCGACCGGTTCTGCAACAGCCCGGCCAACACCTCGACCGGCTACTGCACGCTTCTGGTGAAGGACACCGACCGCTGCGCGCGTCCGGCGATCACCACCGCGCCGCTCTACGGCGACTGCCGGTGGAAGACCCAGCGGGTGGACATCCACGACAACCGCTTCGTCCTCGACACGTCCGTCGTCAAGTGCGGGGCGGAGTGCGGGCGCATGGCGGTCCTCGCGAACTACGGCACTTACCCGAAGTGGTCGCCGTACAAGGGCAAGCGGGTGGCCGAGGCGATCACTCTGAAGCAGCACAACCGCTGGCACGACAACTTCTACCGCGGGCCGTGGAGCTTCGTCGTGGGCGACCCGGGCCGGAAGCTCGACCCCGCCCAGTGGCAGAGCGCGCCCTACCGGCAGGACGCCGACAGCGTCTTCGACCTCGTGGCCGGTGATTGACATGGGTGGTGACCTGATGCGCGGCGCGCTGCCCGGCGGGCCGGACACGGCGGGCGAGCCGCCCGGTGCCGCACCGCCCCCCGCGGGCACGCCGAAGGCCGTCGGGATCGTCTGGGCGCTCCTCGCCCTCAACACGCTCGGCTCCGCCGGGGCGAAGACCGTCGTTCCGCTGCCCCGCTCGCTCATCCAGATGGCGACCATGGGCGCGCTGGTGTCCGCGTTCGCGCTGGCGCTCGCGCTCAATCTCCGGCTGCGCGTCCGGGCCAGCGCCTTCGTCTTCCTGCTGACCCTCCTCCTCGTGCCGAGCGTGATCGCCAGCGCGAATCTGGAGGTCGGGTACGGCGCGCTGTTCCGCTGCGCCCGCCTTTCCCTCTTCATCGGCACGCTGTGGCTGCTCACGCGCTGGTGGGACGGCAGTCCGACGTTCGTCCGCTACCACATCCGGATGTACTTCGCGGTGCTCGTCCTGGTCGCCGCCGGTCTGGTCGTGTCACCGGGCACGGCGATGCCCGAGTACTACGGAGGGCGCCTGGTCGGCGCGTTGTGGCCGCTCACCCCGCCGCAGATCGGGCAGTACGCGGCGATCATCATCGGCCTCACGGTGCTGCTCCTGCTGGGCCGCCAGGTGGACCGGACAAGCGCGGCGGTGGTCATCGTGCCGTCGATCGTCCTGCTCTTGTTGACCCATACCCGCACCGCCACCCTTGGCCTGCTCATCGGGTTGGTGCTCGCGATCGGCTCGCTCGTCCTGACCAGCTCCGCCGCCCGCCGGTTCTTCGCCTGGACGGTGGTGTGCGCCCTGGTGGCCGCGGTGGCGTTCAGCTCCGCGCTGCAGTCCTGGTACCTGCGCGGACAGAGCCAGGAGAACATGTCCAACCTCACCGGCCGGGCCAAGGTCTGGGACGCGCTCCTCGCGGCGCCCCGGTCGACCGGGGAGAAGGTGTTCGGCGTGGGCCTGAGCGACAAGTCGTTCGGCGGCCTCCCGATCGACAACAGCTGGCTGGCCGTCTACCACGAGCAGGGTCTGATCGGCGTCTCCATCGTGGCGACGCTGATCCTCGTCCTCGGCGGCGTCGCGCTGCTGCGGCCGCCGTCGCTGCCGAGGGCCTGCGCGATCTTCCTGATCAGCTACTGCGCGATCTCGTCCTACACCGAGGCCGGGCTCGGCGACGCCTCGCCGTATCTGCTGCACCTGGCCCTGGCCGCCTCGCTCCTCGCGGCGCCCGCCACGGCCACGGCCGTCCCCACGGCCCAAGTCCCCAGACGACACGTCCCGCGATGGGCCCGGAGGTGAACCGACCATGCACGGCACGCACGGCTTGCACGGCTTGCACGTCCTCGTAGTGCACAACCGCTACTCCTCGGCACAGCCGAGCGGAGAGAACAGGGTCGTCGACGAAGAGGTGGCGCTGCTGCGCGCGGCAGGGCACCAGGTCGACGTGTTCGAGCGGCGCAGCGACGACATCGCCGACCGGTCCCTTCTGGGCAAGGCCGCGGTGCCGCTCCTGGTGCCCTGGAACCCTGCGGTCCGCTCGGAGCTCGCCGCCAGGCTCCGTGCCTCGCGCCCTGACGTGGTGCACGTCCACAACGTCTTCCCGCTCCTGTCGCCCGCGGTGCTGGCCGCCTGCGCCGACGTGGGCGTGCCCGTCGTCGCCACGCTGCACAACTACACCCAGGTCTGCCCGCCCGGCACCCTGCACAGGGACGGACGGCAGTGCACCGAGTGCGTCGGCTCGGCGATGTCGCTGCCCGCCGTCCGGCACGGCTGCTACCGGAACTCGCGCCTCGCGACGGTTCCCCTCGCGATGAGCCTGGCGGTCAACCGGCGGCGGTGGTGGACCGGCGTGGAGCGGTTCTTCTGCATCTCCGCGGCGCAGCGCGACGTCCTGGTGCGGTCCGGCATGCCGGCCGAGCGCCTCGCGGTGAAGCACAACTTCGTGCCGGAGCCGGGCACCCGCCGAGCGGGTGACGGCGAGCACCTGCTCTTCCTCGGCCGCCTCGCGGAGGCCAAGGGCACGCGGCTGCTCATGACCGCGTGGGACGAGGTCGCCGCGGCGGGCGGTGTGGGCCTGCCGCTCGTGCTCGCCGGCGCGGGGCCGCTGGAACGGGAGGTGACCGCGTGGGCCGCGGGGCGGGACGACGTCCGGTACGTCGGCCTGCAGGACCCCGAGGAGTGCCGGAAGGCCGTCGCGCGATCGGTCGCCGTGGTGGCTCCCTCGATGGCCATGGAGACATTCGGCCTGGTCGTCGCGGAGGCGATGGCGGCGGGCGTCCCGGCGGTCGCCGCCGCGCACGGCGCCTTCGTCGAACTCGTCGAGGACGGGGTGACCGGACTGCTGCACCGGCCGGGCGACCCCGCCTCGCTCGCGTCCCACCTGCGCCGGATCGCGACCGATCCGGCCCGCAACAAAGAGATGGGCCAGGCGGCCCGACGCCGTTACGAGCAGAACTTCAGCCCGGTGGTCGGCCTGGAGCGCCTGGTGGAGGGGTACCGCACCGCGATCGCGGGTCGGTCCGGCGGCGTCGACGCGCCGCCGGTGACAAACGGAAACACCGGCTCGCCGCGGGGCACCCGCGCGGGCGGAATTGGGGGGAAGTAGATGACAGGATGCCGACTCTGCGGCTCGGAGGCGCTGGCCAGCGTCGTCGATCTGGGGGCGACACCGCCGTGCGAGAGCTTTCTCGCCGCGGACCAGCTGGACCTGCCGGAGCCCGCGTACCCGCTGCACCTGCGGGTCTGCACCGCATGCTGGCTCGCGCAGATCCCGCCGCTGATCACGCCGGAGGAGACGTTCAAGGAGTACGCGTACTTCTCCTCGTTCTCGACCTCCTGGGTGGAGCACGCGCGCACCTTCGTCGCCGACGCGGCGGAGCGGGTGGGGCTCGGCCCCGACGCCTTCGTGGTCGAGGTCGCGAGCAACGACGGGTATCTGCTCAAGCACGTGGTGGAGCGCGGGATCCGCTGCCTCGGCATCGAGCCGTCGGTGAACGTCGGTGCCGCGGCGCGCGACGCGGGTGTGCCCACGCTCACGGAGTTCCTGGACCCGGCCACCGGCGCCGGCGTCCGCGCCGAGCACGGCCCGGCGGACCTGGTCGTGGCCAACAACGTGTACGCGCACATCCCCGACGTGGTCGGGTTCACCCAGGGCCTGCGCGCCCTGGTCGCCGACGACGGCTGGGTCTCCATCGAGGTGCAGCACCTGCTGACCCTGATCGAGGAGAACCAGTACGACACGATCTACCACGAGCACTTCCAGTACTACACGGTCGCGTCCGCGATCCGGGCCCTCGCGAGCGGCGGACTCGCGCTCGTGGACGTCGAGTTGCTGCCCACGCACGGCGGCTCCATCCGACTGTGGGCCCGGCCGGCCGAGGCGGCAGGTGAGCCGTCCCGGCGGGTGGCGGACGTGCTGGCCCGGGAGGAGGCCGCAGGGCTTCAGGAGCTGTCCGGGTACACCGAGTTCTCCGCCCGGGTCGCCAAGGTGCGCCGGGACCTCCTGAAGTTCCTCGTCACAGCGGCCGAGCGCGGCGAGAAGGTCGTCGGCTACGGCGCCCCCGGCAAGGGCAACACCCTGCTCAACCACTGCGGCGTCCGGCCCGACCTGCTCGCGTACACGGTCGACCGCAACCCCTACAAGCACGGCAGGTACACCCCGGGCACCCGTATCCCGATCCTGGCGCCCGAGCGGATCGCCGCCGACAAGCCCGACTACGTCCTCGTCCTGCCGTGGAACCTGCGGGACGAGCTCATCGAGCAACTGTCCTTCGTCCACGACTGGGGCGGCCGCCTCGTCTTCCCCATCCCGGAACTGAGCGTTGTCGAGGTCGGCGTCGTGAAAGAGGTCACAGCATGAAGGTCGTCCTGTTCTGCGGCGGTTACGGGATGCGGATGCGCAGCGGCGCCGCCGACGACGTGCCCAAGCCGATGGCGATGGTCGGTCCGAGACCGCTGATCTGGCACGTCATGCGCTACTACGCGCACTTCGGGCACAAGGAGTTCATCCTGTGCCTGGGGTACGGCGCCCACCACATCAAGAACTTCTTCCTCAACTACGAGGAGACGACGTCCAACGACTTCGTGCTGCGGGGCGGGCGCACCGAACTGCTCTCCACCGACATAGCCGACTGGACGATCACGTTCGCGCAGACCGGCATCGAGTCGCCGATCGGCGAGCGCCTGCGCCGGGTGCGGCACCACCTGGACGGCGACGAGATGTTCCTCGCCAACTACGCCGACGTGCTCACCGACGCCCCGCTGCCGGAGATGATCGACCGGTTCGCCCGGCGGGACGCCGGTGCGTCGATGATGGTGGTGCCGCCGCAGTCCTCCTTCCACTGCGTGGAGTTGGGTGAGGACGGCCTGGTCGGAGGCATCACCGCGGTGAGCGAGCTGCCGCTGTGGGAGAACGGCGGCTACTTCGTGCTCCGCCAGGAGGTCTTCGACCACATACCGGAGAACGGGGACCTGGTCGCCGACGGATGTGCCCAACTGGCCAAGCAGGGACGGCTCGTGGCACACCAGCACCGCGGCTTCTGGAAGCCGACCGACACCGTCAAGGAGCGGGCCGCGCTCGACGACGCGTACGCCCGCGGTGACCGGCCGTGGGCCGTGTGGGAGCGGGACACCGCGGGAGCCAGGGCGTGATCCGGCTCGGGGCGGGACCTCTGGACCGCGTCGTCGCGGTGGGCGCGCACTGCGACGACATCGCCATCGGCGCCGGCGGCACGCTCCTGACGATGTGCCGGGCGCGGCCGGGCGTCCGCGTCGACGCGCTCGTGCTCTCCGGCGGTGGCAGCGAGCGGGAGCAGGAGGAGCAGGCCGCGCTCGCCGCCTTCTGCCCGGGCGCCGACCTGCGCCTGACCGTGCTCAAGCTGCCGGACGGCCGCCTTCCCGCGCACTGGGAGGAGGCCAAGGCCGCGGTCGAGGAGCTGCGCGAGCGGAGCGATCCGGATCTGATCCTGGCGCCGCGCACCGATGACGCGCACCAGGACCACCGCGGCCTGGCGCAGCTGATGACCACCGCGTTCCGCGACCATCTCGTCCTCGCCTACGAGATCGTCAAGTGGGACGGCGACCTCGGCCGCCCCGCGGCATACCAGCCGCTGACGCCGGAGGTCGCCGAGGAGAAGGTGCGGCTGCTGCAGGAGCACTACCCCTCGCAGCGGCACCGGCCCTGGTACGACCGGGAGGCCTTCCTCGGCCTCGCCCGGATCCGCGGCATCGAATGCCACGCGCGCTACGCCGAGGCGTTCGCCACCACCAAACTCACTCTGAACCTGGGGAACTGAACCATGCGCGTACTGCTGACCGGGCACCAGGGCTATCTGGGCACCGTGATGGCCCCGGTCCTGAGCGACGCCGGGCACGACGTCGTCGGCCTCGACTCCGGTCTGTTCGCCGACTGCGTCCTCGGCCCTGCGCCCGCGGACCCGCCCGGGCCCCGGGTGGACCTGCGCGACGTCACGGCCGAGCACCTGGCCGGGGTGGACGCCGTGATCCACCTGGCCGCGCTCTCCAACGACCCGCTCGGATCGCTCGCCCCGGAGCTGACCTACGACATCAACCACCACGCGTCGGTACGCCTGGCCCGCCTCGCCCGCGACGCCGGGGTGGGGCGCTTCCTGTACGCGTCCACCTGCTCGGTCTACGGCGCGGCGGGCGGCGGCGACCTGGTCACCGAGGACGCCCCGCTGCGCCCGGTGACGCCGTACGCGGAGTCCAAGGTGCGGGTGGAGGACGATCTGCACGCGCTGGCCGACGGCGACTTCAGCCCGGTGTACATGCGCAACGCCACCGCCTTCGGCTACTCGCCCCGGCTGCGCGCCGACATCGTCCTGAACAACCTGGTGGGCCACGCACTCCTGTCCGGCGAGGTCCTCGTGCTCTCCGACGGCACACCCTGGCGCCCGCTGGTGCACGCCGTCGACATCGCGCGGGCGTTCACGGCCGCCCTCACCGCGCCGCGCGACGCCGTGCACGACCGGGCGTTCAACATCGGCAGCGAGGTCAACAACGTCACGGTCGCCGAGATCGCCGAGCAGGTCGCCGAGGCGGTGTCCGGCGCGAAGGTGAACATCACCGGGGAGAACGGCGCCGACCCGCGCTCGTACCGCGTGGACTTCTCCCGGTTCCGCGCCGCGATCCCGGGCTTCGACTGCGAGTGGACGGTGAAGCAGGGCGCCGTCGAACTCGCCGACGCCTACCGCGAGCACGGCCTCACCCGGGAGGACTTCGACCGTCGCTTCACCCGCCTCGCCGTGCTGCGCGCGGCGTCCGACGCCGGTGCGGTCGACGACACCCTGCGGTGGCGCCGATGACCACGCGTGCGGGTGACGGCGCGGGGGCGGAGATGCACGCGCTGGTGGAGCGGCTGTACCCGCTGTGCCGGAGCATCACGGGGGACGGTGTGCGCGCCACCCTGGACATCGTCGGCGAGTACGTTCCCCTGCAGGTGCACGAGGTGCCGACCGGGACGCAGGTGCTGGACTGGACGGTGCCGCAGGAGTGGAACATCCGGGACGCGTACGTCGCCGACGCCTCCGGAAACCGGGTCGTCGACTTCGCCGCGTCCAGCCTGCACGTGCTCGGCTACAGCGTGCCGGTGTCGGCGACCATGCCGCTCGCCGAGCTGCGCGAGCATCTGTACACCCTTCCGGAACAGCCGAGTTGGGTGCCCTACCGCACCAGCTACTACAAGCCGCAGTGGGGGTTCTGCCTGTCCCAGGAGACCCTGGACGCGCTGCCGGACGGCGACTACGAGGTGCGGATCGACTCCACCCTCGCGGACGGTCACCTCACCTACGCCGAGCACGTGGTCCCCGGGCAGGTCGCCGACGAGGTGATCGTCTCCTGCCACGTCTGCCATCCGTCGCTGGCCAACGACAACCTGGCCGGCATCGCGGTGGCGACGTTCCTGGCCCGGGAGCTGGCGCGGGAGACGCCGTACTACACCTACCGGTTCATCTACGCGCCCGGCACCATCGGGGCGATCACCTGGCTGGCCCGCAACGCGGAGCGGATCGAGCACGTCAAGCACGGGCTCGTGCTGGCCTGCGCGGGTGACCGGGGCCAACTGACGTACAAGCGGAGCAGGCGCGGCGACGCGGAGATCGACCGAGTCCTTCGGCACGTCCTCGCCGCCTCCGAACGCCCGCACCGCGTGAACGAGTTCACTCCGTACGGCTACGACGAGCGGCAGTACTGCTCCCCCGGGTTCGACCTCGGGGTGGGCTCGCTCAGCCGGACCCCGTACGCCGGCTACCCCGAGTACCACACCTCGGCGGACAACCCGGACTTCGTCTCCCCCGAGGCGATGGCGGACACCCTCGCGGTCTGCCGCGAGGCGTTCGCCGTCCTCGACCGCAACCGGCGGTACGTCAACCTCAGCCCCTACGGCGAGCCGCAGCTCGGGCGGCGCGGCCTGTACGACTCGCTCGGCGGCCGCAGCGACGCGCGACAGGCGCAGATGGCGATGCTCTGGGTGCTCAGCATGTCCGACGGCGAGCACGGGCTCCTGGACGTGGCCGAGCGCTCCGGGCTGCCGTTCGACGCGGTCGCCGCCGCGGCCGACGCCCTGGGCGCCGCCGGACTGATCAAAGCGTGACGTGATGACCGCGGAGAAGGAGAAGACGACGGCCCCCGCGGCCCCGCCCGGGTCCGCGGGGCGCACCGCCAAGCGGGCCATGGCGGGGCGGCTCTCCTGGGGCCTCGCCGACCAGGCGGTCTGCAGCATGAACAACTTCGCGGTGGGCATCTATGTGGCACGTTCCCTCGGGCTGACCGCGTTCGGCGTGTTCAGTCTGGCCTGGGTGACCTACGGCGTGGTGCTCAGCGTCTCCCGCGGCCTGGCCACCGACCCGCTCGTGGTGCGCTTCAGCGGCGTGCCGACCGCGTCCTGGCGCGCCGCGACGGCCCGTTCGTCGGGCACCGCCCTCGGCGTCGGTGCCGCCGTCGGCGCGGTGTGCCTGGTGGTCGGGCTCGGCGTCGGCGGCCGGGTGGGGCCCGCGTTCGCCTGCCTCGGCGTCGTGCTGCCGGGGCTGCTCCTTCAGGACGCCTGGCGGTTCTCGTTCTTCGCCGCGGGCACCGGCCGCAAGGCGTTCGTCAACGACGTCCTGGGGTGCGTCGCGCTCGTCCCCGCCATGGTCCTCGCGGCCCGCGTGGGCAGCGTGGGCGCCTTCGTGCTCGCCTGGGGCGCGGCCGCCGCGGTGGCCGCCGGATACGGCTGCCTCCAGTCCGGCATCCGCCCCCGGCTGACCGGCGCGCCCCAGTGGATGCGCGAGCAGCGCGACCTCGGCTCCCGCTATCTGGTCGAGAACGTCGGCGTCAGCGGCGCCAGCCAGCTGCGGGCGTACGGGCTCGGCGCGATCGTCGGCGTCAGCGCGGTGGGCGTGGTCCGGGGGGCCGAGCTCCTGCTCGGCCCGTTCCTGGCCGTCCTGATGGGTCTTTCGCTGGTCACCGTCGCGGAGGCGGCACGGGTGCTCCGGCAGGCCCCGCACCGGCTGCGCCTGTTCTGTCTCCTGCTCGGCGGCGGGCAGGCCGTCGCCGCGCTGCTCTGGGGCGCGGCGCTGCTCCTCGTCCCTGACCGGTTCGGTGAGCTGGTGCTCGGCGGCGTCTGGCACTCCGCGTCGGAGCTCATCGTGCCGGCCACGCTCGGCGTCGCGGGCGCCGGGCTCGGCAGCGGGGCCGCGGCCGGGCTCCGCGCGCTCGCCGCGGCCCGGCGCAGCCTGCGCTGTCAACTGTTCGCCTCCGCCTGCTACGTCGGCGGCGGGCTCGGCGGGGCGGCCGTGGGCGGCACGGTCGGCTCGGCCTGGGGCGTCGCCGCCGCGACCGTCTGCGGCTCGGCCGCGTGGTGGCTGCAGCTGCGGTCCGCCCTGCGCGAGCACCACCGCAATTCCATCCCCGAAGTGAGGACGTCATGACCGCCCAACCCCGGCTCAGCATCGGCCTGCCCGTGTACAACGGCGAGGAGTACCTCGCCGAGGCGCTCGACGCCCTGCTCGGCCAGACCTACGAGGACTTCGAGCTGGTCATCTCCGACAACGCCTCGACCGACGGGACCCAGGACATCTGCCGCCGGTACGCCGAGAAGGACCCGCGCATCCGGTACATCCGGCTGCCCCGGAACATCGGCGCCGCGCCGAACCACAACTACGTGTTCACCGAGTGCCACGGCGAGCTGTTCAAGTGGGCCTCGCACGACGACCTGTACGCCCGTGACCTGCTGCGGCGCTGTGTGGAAGCGCTCGACGAACGGCCGGACGTGATCCTCGCCCACGCCGACCAGGCGGTCATCGACGAGGACGGCCGGGTGAAGGTCCCGTACGAGTACACCCTCGCCACCGCGTCCCCGCGCGCGCCCGAGCGCTTCCGCAGCATGCTGTTCGAGCCCGGCGGCGACGACTTCTACGGCGTGATGCGGGCCGACGTGCTGCGCAGGGTGAAGCCGCACGACAGCTACCACCACGCGGACCGCACCTTCGTCGCCGAGATCGGCCTGCACGGGCCCTTCCACCAGGTGCCGGAGCTGCTCTACTTCCGCCGCGACCACCCCACCCGCGCCGAGCGGGCCAACCCCTCCAAGCGCTCGCGGTGCGTGAACCTGGACCCGCGCCGGGCCGGTCTGCTGCACCCGACGCCCCGGCTGCTCGCCGAGTACGTCTGGGGCTTCGTCTCGGCGATCCGGCGGACGCCGTTGACCGCTGCCGACCGGCGGGCGTGCTACCGCCATCTGGCCGCGTGGGCGACCAGCCGCGCCCGGCCGGGCGCGGGCGAGCGGGTCGAGGACCGCGCCCCGGTCGACCCGGCCCGGCTCACCGTCTCCGTCGACGACCTGGTGGCCGGGCGCGAGGGGCGGCGGGCATGAGGTCTCCGGCGCGCGTCGGGGTGTTCGGCCTGCTCGGCTCCGGCAACCTCGGCAACGACGGGTCCCTCGAAGCCGTGCTCGGGTATCTGCGCACCGAGCACCCGGGGGCGGTCGTGGACGCGCTGTGCGGCGGCCCCGAGGTGGTCGCGGCCCGGTACCGGATCCCGGCGACGCGGCTGCACTGGAACCGCGGCGAGTACCGGACCGCCTCCCGCGCGGGCGCGGTCGCGGCGAAGGGCCTCGGCAAGGTCGTCGACGTCTTCCGCACCGCCGCCTGGGTGCGGCGGCACGACGTGGTGATCGTGCCGGGCATGGGCGTCCTGGAGGCCACGCTGCCGCTGCGGCCCTGGGGCTTCCCGTACTCGCTGTTCCTGCTCTGCGCGTCGGGCCGCCTCTTCGGCACCCGGGTCGCGCTGGTCGGCGTGGGCGCGGGACCGATCGGCAACCGGCCGACCCGGGCCCTGGTCCGCTGGTCGGCGCGGTTGGCCGCGTACCGGTCGTACCGTGACACCCAGTCCCGTGACGCGATGCGGGAGATGGGCGTGGACACCGCGCGCGACGAGGTCCACCCGGACCTCGCCTTCGCCCTGACGGCGCCGCCGAGCGCTCCCCCGGGCCCGCCGGGTCCGGTCTGCGTCGGCGTCATGGCCTTCCACGGCGGCAACGACGACCGCGCCAGGGCCGAGGAGATCCACCGGCGCTACCTCGACGGGACGACCCGGTTCGTCCGCGCGCTTGTCCAGGACGGCAGGCCGGTCCGGCTGCTCACCGGCGACGCGTGCGACGTGGCGGTGGTCGACGCGATCCTCGACGCGGTGGACTCGCCGCTGGTCACCGCCGCCGGGGCGGCCTCCCTCGCCGACCTGATGAAGGAGACGGCCGCGGCGGACGCTGTGGTGGCGACCCGGTACCACAACCTGGTCTGCGCCCTGAAGGTCGGCACGCCGACGCTCGCCCTCAGCTATGCGGCGAAGAGCGACGCGCTCATGGCACGCATGGGCCTCGGCGCGTACTGCCACCCGGCTCGTGAGGTCGACGCCGACCGGCTCGTCGAGCAGTTCCGCGCGCTGGAGAAGCGCTCGGCGGAGCTGCGGCAGACCCTCGCCGAGCGGAACCGGCTCGCCGCCCGGCAACTCCAGGACCAGTTCGCCGCCCTGACGGCCGCCCTGTTCCCGACGAACGACCACCCGCACGCCCGCACCCGGCAGGAGACTCCATGAAGGCGACCCAAGTCCCGGCGATCGCCGGGGCGTACCTGTTCGAGCCGACGCCGTACGCCGACGAGCGCGGCTTCTTCTGTCGCACCTTCGACGCCGACGTGGTCCGCTCGGTGGGCCTCGACCCGGGCGCCTTCATCCAGGACAGCGTGTCCCGCTCGGTCCGGGGCGTGCTGCGCGGCCTGCACCTGCGCTCCGGCGCGGGCGAGGCCAAGCTGGTGCGGTGCTCGTACGGGAAGATCTTCGACGTCGTCGTGGACCTGCGGCCCGACTCGCCGACCTACCGCAACGTGGCCTCCTTCGAGCTGTCCGGCGAGACGCAGGCCACCCTGTACGTCCCGGCGGGGTGCGCGCACGGCTTCCAGGCGCTGACCGAGACCGCCGACACCTCGTACCGGATCGACCGCCCGCACGATCCGGCCGAGGACGTGACGATCGCCTTCGACGACCCGGAGCTCGCCGTTCCCTGGCCGCTGCCGCCCACATCGATGTCCCGGCGGGACCGGGAGGCGCCGAGCCTCGCCGAGGTCCTGAAGCAGAAGGAGAGCTGAAGTCAGCGTGGACAGCGAAGAGTTCTCCCTGCCCCGGTCGCGGACGGCGAACGAGCGGCTGCACGCCCTGATCCCCGGGGGCGCGCACACCTACGCCAAGGGGGACGACCAGTACCCCGAAGGTCTCGCCCCGGTCATCAGCCACGGCAGCGGTGCCCACGTGTGGGACGTCGACGGCAACCGCTACATCGAGTACGGGTCGGGGCTGCGGTCGGTCAGCCTCGGCCACGCCCACCCCCGCGTGCTCGAAGCGGTGCGGCGGGAGCTCGGCCGCGGCAGCAACTTCGTCCGCCCCTCCATCGTGGAGGTGGAGGCCGCGGAGCGCTTCCTGGCCACCGTGCCGACCGCGGAGATGGTGAAGTTCGCGAAGAACGGCTCCGACGCCACCACCGCGGCGGTGCGTCTGGCCCGGGCCGTCACCGGCCGCCCGCGGGTGGCCCTCTGCGGCGACCACCCGTTCTTCTCCGTCGACGACTGGTTCATCGGCACCACGCCGATGTCCACCGGCGTTCCCGCGGCGACCACCGACCTCACCGTGACGTTCCCTTACGGTGACCTGGCCGCCACGGAGGAGCTGCTCACCCGGTACCAGGACGAGATCGCCTGTCTGATCCTCGAACCCGCCACCCACACCGAACCGGCGCCCGGCTACCTCGCGGGCCTGCGCGAGCTGGCCGACCGGCACGGCTGCGTCCTGGTCTTCGACGAGATGATCACCGGCTTCCGCTGGTCCGAGGCGGGCGCCCAGGGCCTGTACGGCGTCGTCCCCGACCTCTCCACGTTCGGCAAGGCACTGGGCAACGGCTTCGCCGTCTCCGCCCTCGCCGGGCGCCGCGACCTCATGGAGCGGGGCGGCCTTCGCCACTCCCACGACCGGGTGTTCCTGCTGTCCACCACGCACGGTGCGGAAACGCACTCCCTGGCGGCCGCGATGGCCGTGCAGGCCACCTATGTCGAGGAGGGCATCACCGCGCGCCTTCACGCCCTCGGGGAGCGGCTGGCCGCCGGTGTCCGCGAGGCCGCGGCCAGCATGGGCGTCGGCGACCACATCGTCGTCCGGGGCCGGGCCAGCAACCTGGTCTTCGCCACCCTCGACGAGCACCGGCAGCCGTCGCAGCCGTACCGCACCCTGTTCCTGCGCCAACTCCTGGCGGGCGGGGTGCTCGCCCCGTCGTTCGTGGTGAGCAGCGCGCTCGACGACGCCGACATCGACCGCACCGTCGACGTGGTGGCCCAGGCCTGTGCGGTGTACCGGAAGGCGCTGGACGCCGCCGATCCCGCACCCTGGCTGGCCGGGCGGCCGGTGAAGCCCGTGTTCCGCCGCTTGGCGTGAGGTGAGGTGGCTCGGCGTGGTGTCAGCGGTGCTCCCGCTGACCCGCGTCGGCCATCCGGTCGGCGATCCGGTCGACCAGCCACGCGGTCGCCGGGACCACCACGAGGGCGGTGCACCAGCCGCCGAGGACGTCGGTCGGGTAGTGGGCGCTGAGGGCGACCTGCGCCCACCCCATGGCGGCCCCGGCCGCCAGCGCCGAGCCGAGCACGAGCACCGTGCCGGCCGTTCTGTCGAGGCCGAGCAGGCCGGTGACGAGCAGCGCCACCGCGAAGGCGAGCGCGGTGGCGAAGGCGGTGTGCCCGCTCGGGTAGGACAAGTTGTCCGCGCCATGGATGGTGCGCCCCACCAGGGACTTGACCAGCGTCGTCGTCACCACGGCCGCACCGGCGCCGACCACGACGAGCACCGCCGCGCGAGGCCTCCTCAGGAACAGGCAGCCCGTCACGGCGGCCGCGACCAGCAGTGCCGCTCCTGCGGGCTCCCCCCAGAAGTCCGTGGCGAGGGCGACGTTCCGCCACGGCGGCCGTACGCTGTCCGCCGTCGGCGAGACGATCCAGGCGTCCACCTTGCCGGGCTTGCTGTGGCCGGAGTACATGACCCCGATCACGACGACCACCAGCGCGGCGAGTACCGCGACAAGACCGAGCCACGCGCGCAGCGCTACGGGCAGCACCTCGTGCCGCGCCTCCCCCTCCGGGCGGGGCCGTTGACGCACCGATCAGTCCCCCGTCGTGTCTGACGTGGCCCGCCGTCCGGGCCATCGGTCGTACGGCCTCGAAACCCGGCAGCCTGCCCCTCACCCCGGCCAAGGGGCGTCACCTTCAGCCCCTGCTCGCCACCCTAACCAACAACCTGCATGCGGCGCACGGCCGTTGGACGGCCTGCAGACGCGGCGGCGAGGCGGGTTGGGTCCTGGCCATTCCTCGGTCCTGCATGGCGGCGGAGGGCCGGGCATGGGTCCATACCGCGCCGCTCACCATGACGGCCCGGGCACAGAACTGGTCGGTGCGGCCGCCGAGTTCGGGGAGGTGTCCGCGGGCAAGGGCGGCCAGAGCGGCGACGTTGTCGAGCGCCGCTCGTTTGTAGCGGGCGGCCACGTCCGCGGAGACGTTGTGCTCCAGGACGCCCGCCTGGGTGCTGAGCAGGTCGCACAGCATCCGGTGCTGCGCGAGGGAGTGCGCCAGGACGGCGGCGAACTCCTGACCGCGCTGGATCGGCGGGGCGCCGGGGGTGACCGAGACGGCGGCGACGGGAGTGCCGTTCCGGTCGAGGAGGGGTGCGGCAACGCCATGGCTCCGCCGGTATACCCGGCAGGCGCCCCGGAACGACCGAAGTCTCGCTCAGTTGAGAGTCCTGAGGCGTTGCACCGCCTCAGGAGCGGTGAAGGCGGTAATCCCCTCGGCGAGCTGCTGCTCCATCGCCGCGGCTGAGCGCTCGAAGTAGTCGGCGCGCACTCCCGCGTCCCGCGACGCCTGTGCCATATTGCGCACACCGGCCAGCAGCACATCGAGGCCCTGGGCAAGCACCGGCTCCGCATCCGAGTCCACGTCGGCAGCGAACGCGGGCATCACTTGGGTCATGTTCGTCAGCCAGGGCACAAGGAGCTCCGTGAAACCAGCCGCGTTGCCTTCCGTGTGCGAGGTGGCCATGGCGACCGCGTGGAAGAAGCCATCGAACATCACATTCATCGCGCTGAGAAGCGCCAGGTCATACAGTGCGGCGATGCCCGCGTCGGCGCCGACGTACTTGGCTGCCCCCAACGCCTGCAACGTCTCCTTGTGCGCGTCGAAGTGCGCCTTCTGACCGCTGTAGAGGACGAACGCCTGCGACGTTGCGACCGTCGACGGAATCGCCATGATCCCGCCGTCCAGGTAGGCCGCACCATGTCCCACTGCCCAGGACTCCGCCTCTCGCGCCTGCGCGGGCGTGCCATTGGTGAGGTTGACCAGAGTCCGGCCGCGCAGAGCGTCGGCGGCGGGCCGAAGGATCGCGTCTGTGACGTCGTAGTCCAGCAGACAGACGACTGTCAGCGGGCTGGCAAGCACCGCGTCCTCGACCGTCGCGGCTCGCGATGCACCGCGAGCCACCAGGTCATCGGCCTTGCCGGCGCTGCGGTTCCATACGGTCGTGGGGTGCCCCGAGGTGATCAGAGCGTCCGCCAGTGCCCGTCCCATCTCACCGAGGCCGATGACCGTGACTGCCGTGTTACCCACAAGCGCTCCCGTTGGTGTGCTCGCATGATCAGATGCCGCCTTCCCCTCACCTTCGGCGCGACCCTGACATCTCACAAGTACGCACAAAAAAGTGCGTAGTTACCTAAGGGTGCGTAAGGGGAGGGGCGCAGGGTGCCCCCTGAAGGCTCCTGGCATGGCGGGGAGATCCATGACCTCGCCGAGGCCACCGGCCTGCCGTACGACACGATCCGCCCGAAGATCCGCACCATCCAAGAGCGGGGCTGGGGTCTGTTGTGAAAGTGCTTGTCGCACCCACTCGTTGGGGACTGCGACCAGCACTTTCACATCTGCCCCAAGCCCCGCGACCGGCCTCGCCCTTCGCGAAGTCTTTGGGAGATGAGCCTCCGTGAATCCCGGCTTCAGGCTGAGCGGCTCGGCCTGCGGCCGATTGGTTTCGTCCTCGCTCTGGTTCTTCATCGTGGCGCTGCGCAAACGCGCTCTAACACCTTCCCGGGCTGCCACGTCTCCTTGAATGTGAAGCACTCGGTCACTCACCCAGGAGTCGCGCACTGTCCCCGCCTCCAGTGCCGCACCCGTTCGCCGACCGGCCCGCCCCCCGCGACCCAGGCCGTCGCCATCCGCAGCTGGCCCGCGGGGGGGGGAAGGCAACGGCACCAACAACCTGCTCACGGGCGACGCGAAGCTGCTGGCGATCGGCAACCCGACGATGGACGACCGGCGCTCGTGGTCCGAGCTGCCGTACGGGTAGGGGGGACGACCCGGAAGAGCCGAGCACATTCCGATCACGACCTTCGACTCCCCCGCCATCACCGGCCCGCCTTTGCCTCGAGGCCAGCGGAACAGCCTCCGCGAACCATCATCCAGCGCTATCAGCCAGGCGAAACGCTCATTCAGCACAAGTGCCGGACGTATACGTCGGCGACTTGTTCCGGGTGGTCGGGAACCAGGTTCGTGGAGGACGAGGTGAAGGCCACCAGGCAGCCGCCCCATGCCGGGGATGGGCCACTCGCCCCGTGCGAGGGGAAGCCGCCGTCCAGGGCGACGGTGACGCGGCGGGTGGCCTCGGGGCCCTCACGCCGTACGTCGCGCAGGTACAACGCCGCCTTGCAGTCTTGCTCGCCGGTGGCGCAGGCGGAGGTGGGGTAGGCCACGTACCGTCCCTCGGGGCTGATCTGCGGCAACCGGGCGGGCTTTTTGAGCGGTCCGTCGTCGGGGGCCGTGCTCGCAAGCACAGTGCGTCCGGTGCGCAGGTCGTGCACGAAGATCTCCCACAGCGCGCGAGGATGTCTGGCGGGCAGGCCGTCGCGGTTGGTGACGTACGCGATGGAGCGCCCGTCCGCGCTCAGGGACGGCTCGCCGTACCAGTCGCTGACCGGTTTGGGGTCGCCCGGCGTGTGGTTGATGTGGTGCAGGCGGCCCGTGCGGCGGTCGCGCACGTACACGGCGCTGGCCACGCCGTACCTGTCGTGGTCGTACACCCGGAAGGCCACGTGGCGTCCGTCCGCACTGATCGAGACATCGCTCATGAGCGGCCCGGGATGCAGATCCTCGCTGATGACCTCCGTGAGGCCGCGCTCGCGGTCGCGCACGTAGAGCGTGGCGAGGTAGAAGGGCGGCCTGGGGATGCGGGCGTAGCCGAAGAAGGCCGCGTACCGGCCGTCCCCGCTGAGGGCTTCGAGATGGGACCACTCGAACAGTTGGCCCTCCGGGCCGATGCCGACGAACTCGGTGTGACGGCTGCGCACATCACGGACGTACGCGTGACTGATGGCGGGCGGCCGTTCCCCGGGAGCCAGTGCCGGGTCGGGGGAGTCGAAACCGACGACGCGGCCGTCGCCGCTCAGCGCCTTGAGCGAGACGCGTTGCTGGCTCTGGCGTCCGTCGTCCGCCACGCCGGCACGGGTGAAGGCGCCGGTGCGGCGGTCGCGGACGAGCACATCGCTGGTGTCGTTGGTGTCGCCGGGCACCAGGTTGGACGCAAGGGTCTCGAACGCGACGTACCGGCCGTCGTAGCTGATGCGGGCCCCGTACGAGTGACTGTTGCCCCGCGTGCCGTCCTCGGCCGTACTGACGATGTCCGTGCGTGGCGCCTGGCCGCCCGGCGGCGTGGCGGACGAGGACGCCGCGCTGAGGAGGGAGGCCGCCACGGACAGCGCGACCGCTGTCCCCACGACGCGTCTGCGGGTAGTGGTACGGGTTCCCTTCGCCATGGTTGTCCCCTTCGCGGATGCCGCCGAGAAACCCCGCCATCCGGGGCGAGGACGGTGCGGTCTCCGACGCAACCAGCACCGCGAGGACGCCCGCAAGACTGCTTTGCGCCGCGGACGGACGTGGGCACTCCGCTCACGGCCGGGGGCTTGCCGTCACACTGGCGTCTGGAAGTGATCGGGCGGGGGTCCGAGCGGGCCGGACACAACCTGTGTGCCATGTCGCGCCAAGGCGACACCGATGCCAACAGGCGTCGGCTCAACCCGAACACCCCGGCAACGGCGCGGGCCCCGGAGCTGTCGTGGTGACTGTCCCGGGGCCTGCCGTGCACTACTACGTGAACAGCCTGCCTAACGGCCTGGCTGCGGCCCGGTCATGGCGGTTAGCCGGTCTGTGATGGAGTCGTTGCCTTCCTTCGCCGGATCTGAGGCGTGGTACCTGCGGCGCCACGGCGCCGCGTGCTCCTCAGCGTCGAGACGCGCGAGATGCGCACGCTCTTCTTCGGCGGAACGTTCCATCATGCTCTTCGGTTGACGTCGCGCCACTCGTCGTCACGATGGCGACATCCCCACCAGCGAGCCGGATTTCGGATGCGGGCGGGGCGGTCGGCGCATCGACGAATGCCTTGAGCGCCTCTGCCTCGACGAGATGGCCTGAGGAGTTTCTGCCGATCTGCCTGGGGAAGCACCTGACCTGGCTCGCGCTCCGGTCGACTTCGACATCGTTGGCATCCTCAATCGCGCGCCCCACTTTGCATCGCGGGACCGCATGCCGGGGCTTCAGGCAGAGGCAGTTGCCGGCCCACCGCCGAGGCTTCGGCTCAGCTATCCGGCCTCACCGCCTCGGTCGGCCGAGGTGATATCTCGCCAGCTCTCTCCGCTCCTGCGGCGTCAGACAGTCCCGGCGAGGTCTTCACGCATACCGGCGCCGATGCGCATGATCCGGGCGAAGGTGAGGAGGCCGAGACCGGCGAAGATCGCCGTGAAGGGGACGTCCCACATCCACAGCCCGGACGCGGCGAGAATGCCACCGTCGCCGCTGAGGGAAGCGGCGATGCTCGTCTCGGTCACCGAGCTCGTGACCGCGGCGAACACGCTTCCACCCAGCATCCACCATCCGAGTACGCGCAACCGTCCAGCGGTCTGCACGGTGTAGAGCCCCTGTCGTTCCGCCCCCTGGATCAGCCGGACGGCCAACACAAGGGCACCGAGGAAGTAGACAAGAGGGCCCACCACATGCGCTGCGCTGAGCAGGCCCTGGAGTGCGCTGGGGTCGTCGGTGCAGTATCGCGGGTGAGCATCGAGAGTGACTGCCGCTCCGGGGGCGGGTCGGATGTCGTCCGGGAAGGGGTTCTTGCCGGCGCCGACCGTCGTGGCCTGGTCCGTGGCGCAAACAGAATCGCCCCCGATGCCCAGCACGGTGACATTCACGAAGGGGGCGGCCAGCAGCGTCACGAGGACCACCGCGGCAATCAAGGCCACGGCCCCCTTGACTGCCGTCGACATCGGCTCCAGCGGATTGCGCAGCGTTGCCATCAGGAACTCCCCCACCATATCGTTTATCGATGCTATCGAAAAACGATATAGCGGCCGCTTGCCGCTGACAACCCTCCCTTGGTAGCGCTCTGCCGCCGACAAGCGCCGACCTTCGCAAGTGTGCGGCGACCGCGCGGGACGGCGTCCTGGAGCAAGGCGAGCCGACCGCCAGCCGGACCTGACCAGGCGCCATGACACGGTCGCCAGGCAGTTCGGCGGCCCCCGCTCAGCTGCCGGCCCGTACATCGCCGGGTGTCGACGTCACGATGACCACCGCACCGGGCCCGACCCCGGCGTGCCGCAGTGTGTGCATCAGTCGGGGGGGGCGGTCTGGGCCGTCTCCTCGAGGCGCCCGACGAGCGGACTGGCGCTGTTCGGTCCGGGATTCAGCTCACCGAGGCGGACCGCGTCCTCCTCGGGGACCGGACCCATGTCGCTCTGGTGGCCCAGTTCGTCCAGGCCGGGGATGGGAATACCGCGGGGCGACATCATCGGATACTTCAGCAGTTCCAGGACGCGGCGCTCGACGGCTTCGCTCATCACGCGTTCCCACCAGCACGCCTCGGCGTGGGCCTGCTCCCACTCCAGGCCGATCATCTCGACAGGCACTCCGCGAGGCGGTGCTTACGCGTCACCCGCGTCACCAGTCGGCGTCCGTGCTCGGTCAGCTCCAGGCGCCGACCGTCGGCGGCTGGGCCAACTCATCGTGCTGCCATGCGAGTTCGCCAGCCACACCACCTCATGTCGTACCCTCCTGCAGTGCGGTGCCGCACGAGCCACCGCATCCGGGCTCCGGCCCACTATTGACCGCCATGCGCTACTTCGCTGTGGACGGCACGAACCACGCCAGCCACAAAGTGCGGGGCGCCTGATGCAAGACCTTCAAGGACCGCAGAATCGACGTCCAACTGCGGCGAGAAGGTAGCTGCCCCCTCTGGTAGGGAGCGCGTTGAGCTACTACCCGCCACACGCATCAGACCTTGCCTCAGCCTCCCTGCCGTTGTCGCTACGGAAGAGGCTCAGCCGCGCCCGCGGGCGCCGCATTCGGACTGTGGCAGAACCTTGTTGTCCTTGCCCAGGGGCGAGTCGCCGAGTCCGGCTCCTGACCAGTAGACCGCGGTCGACGCCTGCGGTGTGCCCTCGGGCGCGGTGACGAAGAATTCGGAGATGTACCGCTGCCCGCCTGCGGTCTTTCCCTCAATCTCCAACACCCTGCCGCCGGCGGACTCCTCCGTGTTCCGGACGACCACGGAGCGCAGCACACGAGGTTTGGGGCCTGGCTTCAGGCAGAAGGTGTCTGCCTGCTTGCGTGTGTATGCGCACGCCTTTTCCTGGTAGGCGAGTTCCTTACAGAACTGTGCCGCGCTCAGCTTCGGCGCGCGGGCCACTACACGGTCCAGAACCTGCTTCGCCTGTTTCTCGCTGACTGCGGCAGGAGGCTGGCTGTCCGGGGGGTCGCTTTCTTCGGAGCAGGCACTCACCGCAAGGAGAAGGGGTACGCACAGCAGAGCGGGGAGCATGGTTGATCGTCGCATGGGTGCCTTACAAATCCGGGTCGATGGGAGAGATGGGGCACGGGGCGGAAGCACGCCGAAGCCTGCTCCCGCCCCGTGGGGCCGGCCAGGTCGGAGGGGTCAGACAGTTGCGCCGACGTTGATCCAGTGCTTCCACTTCGGGCGGCCGCTGTACTGGCCCAGCTTCACCGCGACTTGGTGCTGAGTACCACGGGAGTGGGACGCCTTGCCCTTCCAGTAGCTGCTCATCTTGCCAGGCTCGCGGTACTTGAAGATCAGCTGCTTCTCACATACGTCGAAGCTCGCAGAGACACTGGCCTTCCACAGCGAGACGCTCGCACTTCGGCTCCGGCAGTCGTTACGATCCTGGCTGGCGTTGGGCGCCCAGTCCTGCCACCGCACAACGGGCCCGTACGGATTGCGCTACACACCGTGCCCGCACCGCGAGATACGCCAGGCCCCCTAGTACTCCAGCCGTAGATCGTGATCTTGCTGGTCGGGGCCGGCCGGGGAAAGCCTCAGCATCCTTACGGGGGGTAACCCCCGACACCACCCTGACGACAGCGCATCGGTACGTCAGGGGGGAAGCCGGATGGGCCGATCCCCCCTCCGCTGGTGGGATGGTCGCCGACCGCCGCATTCGGGGGCGACGCAGTCTCGGGCCACAGCTTGAGCGGTCCCTGAACGCGCGCAACCTGAACACAGAAGGGGTCGCCATGCATGGGTTAAGAAGGCGTCGGCGAGGCCTGCTCGTCCTGACCAGCCTGGCTACAGCCGTCCTCGTCGCATCGACCGCGCCCACGGCGGCGGCGAAGCCGCGGCCGGCCGATCCGCTCAAATGGCAGGTGGAGGCGATCCACCACACCGGGGCCGTCGGTGTGCACGCCGAGGTGGCGTCACCGGACGCACGCGACAGCGCGTACGCCGGGACGGCCGCGATGAACACAGGGAGGCCGATGCCGCGGGACGGCAGGTTCCGGATCGGCAGTGCCACCAAGACCTTAACCGCCACGGTCGTGCTGCAACTCGTCGGCGAGGGGCGAATGTCCCTGGAAGACACCGTCGAGCAGTGGCTGCCGGGAGTGGTCCGGGGCAACGGCAACGACGGCAGCCAAATCACCGTACGGCAGCTGCTGCAGCACACCAGCGGCATCCCTGACGTCAAGCCGGAGATTCCCGCGTTGAACAGCGCAAACGGCTATCGGGCCGAGCGGTATCGCACCTACACCGCCGAGGAGTTGGTGGAGCGGGCGATGCGGAACCGACCCGACTTCCCGCCGGGCCGTGGCTGGTCGTACTCCAACACCAACTACACCATCGCCGCCATGATCATCCATAAGGTCACCGGCCGTAGTTGGGCAACGGAGGTGCACGACCGGATCATCCGTCCACTGAGCCTGACGGACACGACGACGCCCGACACCTTCCCGTTCATCCTGGGTCCCAACGCCCGGGGCTACGCCGCGTTCGGCACCGACAGGAGCATCGACGTCACGACCCTCAATCCGAGTATGGCCGTCGGCTCCGGCTCGATCATCAGCACCGCACACGACCTGAACCGGTTCTATGCCGCGCTGCTCGGCGGCCGTCTGCTGGCTCCGGCGCAGCTCGACGAGATGACGACCACCATGCCCGCGCCCGAGCTGGGCGTGAGGTATGGACTCGGTCTTGCCGAGATTCCGTTGCCCTGTGGCGGCAGCTACTTCGGCCACCGGGGCGAACTCCTCGGCTATGTCACCTGGGGTGGCGCCACCCGAGACGGGACCCGGACCGCCGTGGTGTACGTCACCAGTGACGGCGGCCAGGACACCCAGCAGGCCATGACCACACTCATGGGTCGGGAACTGTGCCGGACCCGCTCCTAGTACTCCAGCCGTGGTACGCGCTCTTGCTGGTGGACAGACTGCGGGAAGGTCGCGGCCACCGCTGATCATCGGTGTGTGAAGACTGAAGATTATGCGGTGGCCGTGGGTCACGGCGTAGACCCTGCCCGCTGGCAGGAGGAGTTCGAGGTCCTGATGGGTCGGATAGCGGGCCGGTTCGCGCGGGTTGAGCCCCGGCGCCGGTTGAGGGCCTTCGTGCAGGGGCTGCTGTCGGAGCTGCCGCGCAAGAACTGCTGGTCGATCGCCGAGTGGGCCGGGGAGCCGAGTCCGGACGGCATGCAGCACCTGCTCGGCCGGGCCAGGTGGGATGCCGACCGCGTGCGTGATGACGTGCGCGAGTACGTGCTGGAGCATCTGCACGACGAGGATGCGGTGCTGGTGGTCGACGAGACCGGCGATGTGAAGAAGGGCACGCACACCGTCGCCGTCCAGCGCCAGTACACCGGCACCGCCGGCAGGATCGAAAACGCCCAGGTCGCCGTCTACCTCGTCTACGCGGGACTGCACGGGCACGCGGCGGTGGACCGTGAGCTGTACATCCCGCGCTCGTGGACGTGCGATCCGGACCGCTGCCGGGCCGCGGGCCTGGGCGAGGACACCGTCTTCGCGACCAAGCCGGAACTGGCCGCCCGCATGATCGGCCGGTTCCTCGACGCCGGGCACCGCGTGGGCTGGGTCGCAGGCGACGAAGTCTACGGCGGCAACCCCAAGCTGCGGTCCACCCTGGAAGAGCGCAAAGTCGGCTACGTGCTCGCCGTCGCCTGCTCAGCCGAAGTGACCACCGGTGCGGGAAAGTTCCGCGCGGACGCCCTGGCCGCGAAGGTCCCGAAGCGGGCCTGGCAGAAGCTGTCGGCAGGCGTCGGCGCCAAGGGGCACCGCTTCTACGACTGGGCCGTCATCGACCTGGCCGAGCCCCGGCCAGGCAGTCACCGGCTGCTGATCCGCCGCAACCGCACCACCGGTGAACACGCTTACTACCGCTGCTTCTCGCCGGCCCCGGTGCCCCTGGCCACACTCGTCCGCGTCGCCGGGTCACGATGGCGGGTGGAAGAGACCTTCCAGGCTGGGAAGGGCCTGGCCGGACTGGACGAGCACCAACTCCGCCGCTTCACCTCGTGGTCTCGCTGGGTCACCCTGGCCATGCTCGCCCATGCCTTCCTCGCCGTCGTGCGCGCCGACGAACACACCCGCCATCCCGCCCCGGACGGGCTGATCCCGCTCACCTGCAACGAGATCCAGCGACTGTTCACGATGCTCGTCGCCCACCATGTGCACGATGTGGCCCACCGGCTCAGCTGGTCAGCCTGGCGACGCCGTCATCAGGCCCGAGCCCGCGCCAGCCATTACCGAAGACAAGCCGCGAATCAGACATGAAGATCACGATCTACGGCTGGAGTACTAGCCGTCACATGTACTCAAGGCACGCTTGGAATAGAAGTTCCACGTCTTGTTCCCGTCGTACCTCTCCACCCAGTTCTGATAGCAGCTGTCGTTGAAGGCAGCGTAGATCTTCCTTCCGAGCCATTTCGCAGAGAGAGTCTTGCGCCGGAAACAGTCACTGGCGATCTTCTGCGCGTACGGCCGGACCGCCGCCGCCTTCACCGACGCCCCTTCAGGGGTCTGCTCGGGGTCGTACTGCGTCATGTCGTCGGGCTCCGACGACTCTTCCCACTCCACGTTCAGATTGCAGGAATCGGACGTCTCGGCGAGTTCTTCCAGTGCGAGCTGCGCATCCGCCGCGGCGTCGCCGGCATCTGCGGCCTTGTCAGCGGCGTCCTGGGCGGGAGCCGTCGAGTACGTGATGTTGACCGCGTTGCGCGGTGCGACGAGGACCTCCCCGCCACGATCGCTGCAGGCTCCTTCCGGGAGCTCGAGTTCGTCAGCCACCTTGCCCATGTCGACCTCGAGGACCTTGTAGTCGCCCTCAAGCTCGTTGGCCGCCGCGGCACCTGCCGCCGCATCTGGCGTGGTCACCACCAGTGTCTGGTGCGTCACGAGAACGTATCAGAGCTCAACATCACCAAGGAACCCCCACAGTCCTTACAGGTCGCAGCACGGCCTCCCCCGTGCCCTTGCCCCGACCCCGCAGGGCGTAGCCCAGGCGCATGTGCCTGAAGCCATCGACGGTCGGCTCCGGCCGCGAAGTCCGGCCAGTGGTCGAGCACACTGCCGCCGACAACCGGAAGATCCGATGCCCAGTCGGCGATCAAGCCCTGGAGCAAGGCGGCGAACCCGGACGGCTCACGGCCGGCAAGCTGCACGGGCCCGGGCCCGGGCCCGGGCCCGGCACCGCCGCGGAGTGCAGGCCTCGCTCCCCCCGCACTTTCTGGCGGCCTCACGAGCGGCGTGCAGTGCGACCCAGGCCAGACCGACGCCGGACGTCTCGCTGCCGCTCACGACTGCCCCACAGGGTGTAGCCGAGGTCCAGGTGCTCGAGCCCGAGAGGGAGACTGCCGCCCTGACTCACCCAGGCCACTTGGCGCGGGCCAGGCCAAGCAGTGACAGCGTGACGGCTTCAGCCGCGCCGCCAGCAGCTGGACCAGCCCGCCGCTCACGCCCGCGCCCACGGGCCAGCCACCTGCCGCCTGACGGCGAAGCAGCCACCGGCGTCAGGATGAGGTCGACAGTCACCCTGCGTACGCGACCACGCCAGGTGGACCAGAGCCCACCCTCATCACTATCGATCGGGCGCATCGACACCGGACGACTCACTGATGCGCATCGAAGCGGCATCCACGGAAAGCGGCACAGCCGACCTGCTCCGGATCAGCCGCAGCAGTGCCTGTTCTGAAGCGCTGGACATCTCACTCGGGACACCCAGGGAGTCCAGATAGCCGACCGTTGCTCGCATCTCGGCCGACCGGCGTTCGGCGTGCTGCCGGGTGCCGGTGAGGAATCGGTCGATCATGACCGGTCCGTCGGCGCCCAGTTGGTCCGTGATCTGCTCGCGCATCCACTTTTCGCAGCCCGCCGCGCGAGCGGCTTCCACCGCCTCACAGATGACCAGGGCGAGTGGCTTCATCAGCACGCTGCGCAGCAGTTTGCGGGTGGCAGCAGCACCGGCGGGAGACGTCAGCAGCTCGACGGGTGCGCCAAGTCCCCGTAGCACCCGGGCGACGGCGGGGCCACCGGGGCCGCTGGCGACCACGGCCGTCCGTGCGCCCGTGAGCGGTACCGTGCCGAGGATCGCGACATCGGCGAAGGACACCGGCGCATCGGCGAAGGCCTCGGCGGCCTCGGTCATCGTCGCCGGGGAAGCCGCGGTGAGGTCTGCCCAGCAGGTGCCCGGGGCGAGAGCGGGGCGGGCCTGCGTCGCCAGGCGGACACTCAATGACGCCGGGGTGAGCAGCAGCACCAGCTCGGCGTCGCGTACGGCGTCGGCCAGGTCCGCCGCGCGGTGGACACCGCTGGGGGTGGCGGCGGGGCCGGGGTCGAATCCGGTCGTCTCGTGTCCGGCGGCGGCCACGGCCGTCGCGTAACGGGAGCCGGCCTCGCCGAGGCCGATCACAGCGATGTGCATCAACGTCTCCTTGAACGGTGGTGAAGCGGCGCTCCCCCGGCCAGGGGTGGCCGCCGCACGGAGTTCTTCTGGTGGGAATGACTCGTCGGACGACCCACCTGGGAACCCAGGCCCGTCCGGCCGGGCCGCGCACCTCACCGGTGTGAGCCAGCGGCCGATCGGCCGGACGAGTTCGGTGCCGACCGGCCCCGGCTTGCCCCTCGGGCGCGGTCCAAGTCATGTGCACCCCGGCGAGCCAGGCCGATTCCACCAGCCGGTCAAGGTGCTCGGTGCGGCGAAACACGAAAAGCCACTGGTCACGCGCGGCGTGGTTGCGGTCAGGAGTCGCGATACCAGAAGCGATACCAGAAGTCGCGACACTAGGCATCGACGCGTCCGCGCTCCCGCCGGATCACCGCACGCTCCGCTCGGCCCGGCACCGGATCCGGCCGACTCGTCGCACTCAGGATCACACCCGCCAACGCCACTGCCCCTCCCATGAGTTGGGACCAGATCAGCGGCGCCCCGGACAGCACCGCGAACAGGTAGCCGACGGCTGGGATGCCGCCGGTGAACGTGCCCGCCACGGATGCCTGCACCTTGCGCAGCGCGAAGGTCCACAGGAGCAGGGTGAGGCCGGACGCCACGACACCGAGGTAGATGATCGCGAGCCAGCCGTCGGTGGAGGGCGGCCGGAACCCCTTCCCACCGATCTCCCACCCCAGCCACGGCGTCAGGAACACCAGGCCCCACAGGCTGGACGCCGAGGCCAGTACGACCGGCTTGAAATGGGTGCAGAAGCGCCGAACGTAGGCGGTGTAGTACGCGTACGCGGCGACACCACTGAGCACGATCATGTTGCCGAGCAGGTCGAACCGGGGCCCACCGCGCCCGACCACGAGCAGCACGCCGAGCACCGCAAGGACCAGTCCCAGTGCCCGGCCGGTACGGAGCCGTTCGCGCAGCCACAGCAGACCCAGCGTCGCGGTGAGCACCGGTAGTGCCGCCTGAAGGAGCGCGGCATTCTCTGGTGAGGTGAACAGCAGGCCCGCGTTCTGCAGTCCGTAGTAGAGGGCGACGCCGGTGAGTCCGCACACCACGTACGCGGACCTGAACAGGTCACGCGCCCGCAGCCCACCGGCGATGCCGAACGGGAGGAGCACCAGGGATCCGATGGCGAACCGCAGGAAGGTGAGCTGGGCCGGCCCGGTCTCGGCCAGCACGCGCTCGCTCACGACGAAGGTCGAGCCCCAGATCAGCACGGTGGTCGACAGCGCGAGCAGCGCGGAACCCCGACCCTTCACTCGTCCTCCGGCACCAGTCGCAGGTCCCTGCGTACGCGCGTCACCGAGTTCCGCAGCTCGACGAGGGAGGTGCTCTGCAGGTGGAGCTGCGCGAGCCAGTACGGCTGCTCGTGCACCCGGTCCTCGACGACCCAGCCACGCTCCCGCTCGGCGTAGCCCGCGATCCGCACCGTCGGGTCCACAAGCTCGGCCGGGTGCACGGCGAAGCCGCCGAACCGGACGGGGGTCCGATGGGTGCCCAGGCACTCGCTGCCATAGAGATAGACGGTGGCCGCGGCCCGCGACGGCTCCGAGTCGGGGTCGAAGCGCCGAGTGGTGCACGTACCGTGCAGCAACGCGTCCGCGAGGGCGCCGACCAGGTCACAGCCGTGGGCGAAGTCCGTCTCCGGGATGATCGTGCGGCCCGCGTAGCGAGCCGCGATCTCCACGACGGCACAGCTGCCGTCGGGCATGAGCTTGAGCTCGACATGCGTGCCGCACGTGTCGAGGCCCAGTGCGGCGACGGCCCGTTCGGCCGTGTCGATCACCCGGCGGCGGGCGTCCACGTCCAGGGACGTCGGTGAGATGTGACCGCTCTGGGTGAGCGGAGGCACTTTCGGGGTCACGTCGGTGATGGCGACCGGTACGTACTCACCGGCCACCACCAGGCCTTCGACACAGACCTGGTCGCTGAAGCCCGGTACCGGGTACCACAAGTCCGGATCGCCGTGGAGCAGTTCCTCCACCAGGAAGGCCCCTTCGGCGTCGGCCGGAACGTCGAAGCCGGCCAGCGACTGCCGTGCCGAGGCGAACACCTGCTGCGCCTGGTCGGCGCGATCGACGCGCTGGATGCCGGCCGCGGACATACCGCGCCGTGGCTTGATCAGCACGGGACCGCCCACCTCGGACATCAGGGCGACGATGTCCTCCTCCGACCGCAGCGGACGGTAGCGCACATTCGTCAGTCCTTCCGCCGTGAGGGCGTCCCGCATCAGGAGTTTGTCCCTGGCGCGTTCGGCACCGGCCGCGCCGGGACCGCGCAGCCCGAGCTTTTCCGCCGCGCCGGCCGTCTGCGTGGCGTAGAGCTCGCTGAAGCACACCAGAGCGTCGGCCTGCCAGTCCTGCGCTGCCACGACGACGCGTCGTTCGGTCTCCTGCTCGTCCCGCCGGTCCCATGTGCCGTCGTCCAGGAGAACGCGCTCCGCTCCGGCGGTGAGCAGGGCACGCTCTACCGGGTCGAGGCGTTCGGGGCGCGGCACGTAGACCGCGATACGGGCCCGCGCCCGCAGTACGGGCAGAAAGTACGGCAGCGGCGGGCCACCGTAGTCGTAGACGATGAGCACCCTCATGACGCGCCCCCCGGGTAGTAGTAAAAGGCTCGTTCTTGCGGCACGCGCGGGAACAGTGCCTCCCGCATCACGTCGTACGTCGCCCAGTCCGCCCAGTGCACCAGCGCCGACTCCTTGCTGCGCTTGGTGTGCTCCCCCTCCACGGAGTGGGTCGCGATGATGTGCACCACCTCGGTCGGCAATCCCATCTCCTCGGCGAGCCGCGCGCCTGTGTACGGGTGGCGCAGCAGCAGCGGTTGACGCAACACCGGCACCGCCGGTTCGGCCGGGCTCTTCGGTCCGAAGAGCTCGAACAGGCCGACGTCGTGCAGCAGCCCGCCGGCCAGGACGTGGTCCACCAGGGTGCGGGAGCCCACGATCCGGTTGCACTGCTCCGCCATGTCGGCCGCGGCGGCCGCCACCAGCCGGAGGTGATCGACCAGCCTCACCTCCGGGCGGACGACCGGTGGCGCTCCGGACGCGGTCTCCTCGACGTACCACATGAGGCTCGGGTCGGCCCAGCCACCACGCCGCGCGGCCTCGGTCAGCACGTCGACTGATCTGTCCCGCAGGCCGTCGTCACCGATCCTCGTGAGCTCGGGCAGCCACTCCACCCACTTCACGATGTCTCCCTGGGGGCGGACGTGGTGACCTGTGACCGGGTCGCGACCACCTCGTCGTCGATGACGGACAGCTGATTGCAGAGCTCGGGCAGGAAGTATCCGGGCCCTCGGCCGGTGGCCGCCGCCAGCTCACCGGCGACGCCGTAGGCGCAGACCCCGGTGACCGTCGCGGTGAACATGTCCTCGCCCGCGACGGCCGCGAAGGCGCCGAGCACCGCGGACCGTGCGCTGCCGGTGCCGACCACCTGTCCCATGACCGGATGTCCGTTGGCGATCGCGGCCAGCCGCCGTCCGTCGCCCACGTAGTCGACGCGGCCGGAAACGGCGGCGACGACCTGAGCGGACTCCGCCAGCTTCTGGCACACCTCGTCCGCTGGTGCCGTGGCGCTGACGGCGTCGGCGCCACGTATCACCGACGGAACACCACACAGGTCCGCCAGCTCGGCGACGTTGCCGGACACCATGCGGACGGCCCCTGTGTCGAGCAGCGCCCTGGCGAGGTTCGAGCGGAACCGGCTGGCCCCGGAGCCCAACGGGTCGAGGACGACGGGGATCGACCGTGCCGCACAGGCCTCGGCCACCCGCAGGGCGGTCCGGTCCATCCCCGGCACGGAGGTCCCGACGTTGAGGACGACCGCGTCCGCCGTCTCGGCGATCTCCGCCGCCTCCTCGGCCGCGTGCGCGAAGATGGTCGCGGCGCCCAGCGACTTCACGGTCTGCGCACAGGCAGCCATCGACACCAGGTTGGTGATCATGTGTACGAGCGGGCGGCGCTCGCGGATCGTGGCGATCGGCCCGTCACCCGTCGGCCCGTCACCCGTCGGCCCGCTCATGGCGCCGTCCGCAACTGACCGGCACCCGTCACGACGAACTTCCTCGACGTGAGGTCGGTGACGCCGATCGGCCCTCGTGCGTGCAGCTTCTGCGTGGAGATGCCCAGCATCGGGCCGAGACCGAACTCGTAGCCGTAGGTGAACCGGGTCGACGCGTTGACGAAGACGGCGGCCGCGTCCACCGAATACTGGAACGCGCGGGCGTTCGCCAGGTCGGCCGTCACGATCGCCTCCGAGTGCCCGGTGCCGTACGTGTTGATGTGGTCGACGGCGGTTTCCAGGTCCGGCACCACGCGCATGGCCACGGTCGGACCGAGGTACTCCGTGCACCAGTCCTCGTCGTCGGCCCGGGTGGCTTCGGGGGCGGCCGCGCACACCTGGGGGCAGCCGCGCACGGCGACCTCGGCCCGGTGCAGTTCGGTGACCAGTCCGCTGACGTAGCCCGGCGCGTGCGCGGCGTGCACCAGCACGGTCTCCACCGCGTTGCACATGGTCGGCGCGGAGAGTTTCGCGTTGAGCACGATCCGGGTCGCCGAGTCGAGGTCCGCCGACGCGTCGACGTAGATGTGGCAGTTGCCGCCGCCGGACGCGAGGACCGGCCAGGGAGAGCGCCTGCGCACCTCAGCGATGAAGGCGTCGCTGCCCCTGGCCACGACCAGGTCGATGCGGTGGTCGCCGCTGAGCAGGTCCCACAGTGCCTCCCGTGACGGATCGTCGACGTACCGGGTGATGCCCGGTGGGACACCGACGTCCTTCAGGCAGTCCTGAATGATCCGTACGAGTAGCTGGTTCGTCCGCGTCGATTCCCTGCCGCCCCGGAGAACGATGGCGTTGCCGCTCTTCAGCGCCATCGCCGAGGCCTCAAGGGTCACCTCGGGACGGCTCTCGTACACGGCGGCGATGACTCCGAGCGGAACGCGCATCCGGCCGACCAGGAGGCCGTTCGGCTGCGGACGGAGTTCGGAGATCTCTCCCACCGGATCCGGGCACTCGGCGAGCCACCGGACACCGTCGATGATCCGGTGGAACCGGGGGCGTTCCACCAGCATCCGCCGCAGCGCCTTGCCCGTGGCCGAGCCTGCCCGCTCCGCCCGTGCGAACTCCTCCTTGTTGGTCTCGGCGATCTCGTCGAACCGTTCCGCCATCGCCTCTGCCACCGCGTACAGGGCGGCGCGCTTCTCGTCTCCCGTCAGCCGTGCCGCTGCCGCCGCGGCCCGCCTGTCGACCACACCCCCGGTCACCGGCGCACCATCTCGTCGAACACGGCGAGCGTGGTGCTCTCCAGGAGCTTGAGGTCGTCGGAGGTGATGTTCAGCGGCGGGGTGAGACGCACGACAGAGCGTTGCTGGCCGCCGATGCCCACGAGGACGCCGCGCGCCATCATCCGGCGCCGGAACGCCGTGGCCTGATCGGGCGACCGCCACTCCAGGCCGATGAGCAGCCCCTGCCCGCGCACCTCGACGTCGGTGGGCGCCGCGGAACGCAGCGCGCCCATCAGCTGGTTGCCCGCTCGTTCCGATGCGTCTGCCAGGCCGCCCGCCGTCAACTCACCGAGCACCGCCTTGCCCACCGCGCCCACCAGGGCGCCGTTCCCACCGAAGGTGGTCGAGTGGTCGACGGGTGCCCAGCACGAGCCGAGGTCGTCCGGGGTCAGGACGGCGCCGACCGGTAAGCCGGCGCCGAGCGGCTTGCCGATCACCAGGATGTCCGGCCGTACCCCGGAGCGCTCGAAGGCGAACGTCGTGCCTGTCCTGCCGAGTCCGGTGAAGATCTCGTCGAAGATCAGCAGTGCACCCCGTGCGTCGCACAGTTCGCGCAGCGCACGGAGGAAGCCGTCCGGCGGCACGATCACCCCGCCCACTCCAAGGACCGGTTCCGCGACGACGGCGAGCAGGTCGTCCTGGGACCGCGCGTCCAGTTGGCGTCCCAGCTCGTCGAGGTCCACCTCGCCGGGGCGGGGCACCGGCAGGTGCACGATGCCCGGATAGAGGCTGAAACCGGGCAGACCGGTCTTGTAGATGTTCATCCCGGTGAGCGCGAGCGCTATGCCGGACCGCCCGTGGTAGCCGTTCTCCAGCGCGGCGATGGAATGGCCGAACCTGCCGCGAGCGGCCTGGAACTTCTTGGCCAGCTTGACCGCGGTCTCGATCGCTTCGGAGCCGCTGTTGGCGAAAAAGACCCGCTGAAACGAGCCACCGGCCAGTCTGGCGAGTTCCTCCGCCAACTCGATCACCGGTTCATTGAGCTGGAAACTCGAATGAATGAGTTCGCTTGCCTGCCGCTCGATCGCCGAGATCACCGCCGGATGACCGTGACCCAGCAGATGCACGCCAGGCCCCGCGACACAGTCCAGATAGCGGTTTCCCTCGATGTCGACGAGCCAGGAGCCACTGCCACTGCGCATGACCGGGCCGTCGAGCAGGGTGGCCACCAGCGCGGGATGCGTCATCGGATGCTCCCGGCCGGCTCCTCGTTCGCAGCTCGGCCAGAAACCGCGTTTCGCGGTGCTGGTGAACCCGCAGGACTCTGCCTCGATTCGGGCGCGAACCGCAGCACTATCTCCAGCGTGATGGAGGCCTGATCTGCCATTCGCTCCCCGTCCTCGGCTCCGGTGAACTGGCCGTGCGCACCGACCACTGAATTGCCCGTCTTCAGATATACCGGCCGTGCGACGCGCACGATGTCGGGCGCCTCGTATGTCCTGATGAACCCGCCGGATGACGGCGGGTTGTCCGTATGCACGTCGAGCGGCACGGCAACGTGCTGCCGGACCGCCGCGATGGCGGGCAGCGGGAGGTCCCTGACCGGATTGATGCTGTCCGCGCCGAATTCCTCCAGCATCGAGATGCTGATCGGATTGGCGTAGCCGAGGTGCGCGGAGGCCTTGAACGTGGTGTCCGCCGGCAGCAGACCCGCCGTCCTGGCCTGCCCGAGCGTCTTCAGCAGCCCCTCGTCGTACACGACGAACGACCGGCAGCCCAATTCGAGGCCGCGCAGCACGTCGTCGAGCGCGCGCCGGACCTGGTCGAACCCGCGCAGCCGGTACCCGATGAAACTTCCGTGCTGAGTCAATCGCGTGGGGCACGTGTCATACGTGGCGCGCGGACCCACCGAGAAAACCGCGGTGATGCCTTCGTCCGCGGCCAGCCTCAGATAGTCGGTCAGTTCTTCTCTGGTGTGCCGGAAGAGACCGAGCGTCTCGGTCACCCTGTTCACGGTCAAGCTTCTGCGCCGAGCCTGCTCCACCAGTGCCCGGAAGGTGCTGAAACTGTTGACAACCGGTATTTCGATCCGGAAGTCGGCACCATCCGCGAAAGAATGAGGTGAACTACTGAGGCTGTAGTCGTCCTGCTCTGGGAGTCCCAGGCTACGTAATATCTCCACGCCTAACAATGCGTATTCCCTTCGCGAACCCGAACCGGGGCCGGGCGGATGACGGGTAGAAACTGCTGACTGCGCCGACCGGGGCATCAGCCGTGCCCAGGGTCGTTCGTAAGCGCTTTCCAGTGATCGTGATGGTGATGGCGCTCGATTCCACACGATGTCGGGCCGGGGTGTTGACCTGTCGCACCGGCTGGTTCCTGACGAACTGCGGGAGCTGGTCGCTCCGTTGCTGCCTTCCTACTCCGCCCGTCCGCAGGACGCGGTGTTCACGGCTGTGGTGTACGTCCTCACCAGCGGGTTGCGCCTGGCGGCACCTGCCGGAGACGTACGGGGCCTCCCCGGCCAGGGCACATCGCCACTGCACCGCCTGGGCCGAGGCAACGGAGGCGTGGCGGCGGCCGCATCGGAAGGTCTTGGACGACCTCGGCGCCGCAGGCGAGTTGAACTGGACGTCGGCCACCGTGGATGCGGCTTCGGTACGGGCGGAACAGGAGGCTCGCTGACCGGGCGGAACCCGACCGATCGCGGCGGGCAGGGCAGCAACCTGCACGCGTTCTGCGAGGCCGGGGGCATGGCGCTGGACCTCATCGCCTCCGCGGTGAACACCCACGGCATCCAGGCACGCAAGCCCTTGGCGCCCGGGGTGCCCGCCGCATGCTCCCGGCGCGGGCCCCGCAGACGCCGCCCCGGCGGCAAGCTTCGCTCCGACAAGGCACCCTGCTCCGCCGAGCACCTCACCTGCTGCGGGAGCGCGACATCGTCCCGCGCATCGCCTGCCCCGGGATCGACTCCAGCAAGCGACTCGGAAGGCACCCCTGGAAAATCGAGCGGTCGCTCGCGTGGCTGTTCGGCCACCACCGCCGCACCGTGCGATACGAGCGCAAGGGCCAGCAGTACGGCTCCAGGCCTGAATCCCATGCACTTCCTCCAGACAGCGCCAAAGTAGCCCTGGAACGCCACCCTCAGACCTTCTTTTCTGGCCATCACGGCAAGCAGCGAAATTGAGCCACGGAAATGGCATCGCAGCGCGCCTCTACGCCGGCCGTACTCAGGTCGCAGGCGTGGTGCGGCCGCGGGACCCCGGGGGGACGGCCCGCTGCTGCCCAGCGGGCGACGCGGGGGCGGCGTCCACGGAGAGCAGCCGGGGCACGTCTTCGCCGACGGCGGCGGCGTGTCCCAACCCGCCCGAGCAGTCGCGCCTACCGATCTCCGGCCAACTGCTGGCGGGCCCTGTCCCAGACCTCTTCGAAGCCCTGGCGGGTCAGGGGCTGCGGATCATGCCCCTCCCACTCGGAGACCGGCGACTGCGCTGTGATGCCGAACCTCCTGTCGTACTCGGCCAGGCGACCGGCATCGCGGGCCTGCTGCCATTCGACGAGGGAAGCGACCGGGACCCGCTCCGGCCCTTGGAACTCGACCTGCCGCGTGACCCACCCCTGCGAATCGAGCTCGAAGTAGAACCACACATCCTCTTCATCCCAGTGACAACGCATCCATGCAGTCATCCGCTCATGATCAAGGAGTGGCTCGGGCGCGGCCGTGCCCGGGGTCACCCAGGCCCGCTGACCTGTGCTGCCGCTCCCCCTGCGCTCCTCGGCCCTCAGGTGCCGCCATGCCGCAGCACTCCGCAGCGACGCGCGGGTCGGATCACGTACTCTCCTGGTCCTGGGCCAACGGTCAAGCGGAGCCCCAGGCCGACGGCACCACCGCCGCGTGGATCAAGCACGGCGAACACGAGGTCCTGCAATCCCGCTCTGAGCACCGTCTCCCGAGGCCTTACCACTCCGGAAGCGAGCTACTGAGCAGGGCCTCGACCGCTCGGCGGTACCGGCCTGGTGACCGGGTGCAGCCACGGGAAGAAACCGACCACCCCGAAGACCCTGCCGACACTGTTCTCGTCCGCCTCTATGGGCGAACTCAGTGTCCGATTCCCCCTGGCAGGTGTGGAGGTGCGCCTCGACCAGGAATTCGATCTCATCGAAGAAGCGCCACCGGGCTGAACGCCCAAACACGACGGCGCCTGCCCCAGGGGCGTCAGCGGCGGGCAGCGCTGTTCGGTGGCGGCGCAGTGTCAGCCGCAAGAAGCGGCATTGCTTGTGCTGGGTGCTGCCACCCCCGCGATGGCACTGTGCCCCATGCCGGCCGCCCCCGGCCCTCGCTCTGGTCCGCTTCCCTTCTTTACGGGACCTCCAGGACCGGGTCGACGGCAACGGGGCGGCGCGTCCGGAGGTCCCGGTGTCGGGCAGTCCAGCCACGCGCCAGTGGTCGTGCTCTGGGCATCGCCCCGCTGTGGGGCATGCGGCACAGACCCCGGCAGCATCTGGTACCGCTGGTACCGTGAGGGCCATGACGGACCCCAAGGCGATGAACCTGCGCTTCCCCGATCCCGCGCAGCGGGCGGCCATCGCCGCCGCGGCCAAGGCGGCAGGCGTCAGCATGCAGGAGTACATCCTCTCGGCCGCCTACGACCGCGCGACCGCGGTCGAGCGGCGGTTCCTGGAGGGCTTTCAGAAGTCCATGGCCCGCAGCGGCGCGGCCTTCGCGGCCGAGCCCAGCAGCGTGGACGCCGATGCCGAGCAGCGCGCGGCCGAGCAACAGGCGCGCCGGGAGCTCGAGGGTCAGGACCGAGGGCACGCCGCGTGAGCCAGCCGGAACCGCCGCACCCGCTCGACGTCACGTTCTTGCTGCACGCCGCGGAACTCCTGGACGGGGACCCGCAGGTCGACGACTTCGGGCCGCTCTACGCCGCCATCGCACGGGTCAACGCCCGGGCGCTGGAACACGACATCTACGGATCACTCTTCCTCAAGGCCGCAGCCCTCCTCCAGACCCTCGTGAAACTGCCCTGCCTGGAACACTCCAACGAGACCTTCGCCTGGCACGCCACCGAGGCGTATCTGGCGCTGCATGCGTGCGAGCTGGAGTACCAGCCCAAAGCGGCCGTCTCGCTCGTACGCGACGCGGCCACCGGAACGCTCGGCGTCGCCCGCCAGCTACGCGACTGGGCCAACACCTAAACCTCCCCTGCTATTGGCGTGGGTGACGGCCGCGCACCCGGACGGAGCGTCTCAGGCCTGGGGTGTTGCCGGGTCGGTAGCCTGTGTCGCCACGCTGGGGGCGGCACTGTGGCAGCTGCGCGCCCGCGCCCCCGCCCCGCCACGGACTCCAGGTGACGTTGGTTTTCTCAGTCCTGTGGCGGCACCGTGGACATCCACGGCTACGTCACCTACACCGGCGGCCAGGGATTCGCGTACATGAGGTTCGCCGTTCCCAGCCACGCTGCGGACCCCACGTACGACAGCCGGGCTGGCGGTCTGTTCAGGCTGGATCGTCCTCGACAACGGCCGCGCACGCGAACAAGACGACTTCCACGGCTTCATGGACCTCGGCCGCCTCTTCACCAAGCCGCACAAAATCGCCCAAGACCACCGAGATTTGCCAGGGCCCTAGTGACGCGAGGGCGAACCAGGCACAGCTCCCCTTGGCACAGGAAGCGCCAAGGGGAGCTGACCTGAGATCCAGTGCGGCTCAACACGTTTGGGAGCCTCCATGCCTGGACTGTTACCTGAAGGATCTGATCTGGTAGTTGCCCGCCAGGTTTCCGGCCGTGCCGTTCTTGACCGAACCGATGCGGCCCTCGTACGACTTGCCCGTGTAGATCGTCTTGGTATTGCTGGTGCTGTTGGCCGCGGACGCGACGTTCAGACCGCTTCTGATGAAGCCGCAACCGATCGTGTCAGGAATGGCGGGAGTGGCCCACATACAGCGCCACCCCGTGTAGTCCTTGCCGCTGTAGATGCAGAAGTACGTCGTGGGACAGTTGGGCGCGGCTTTCGGTGCCGCGCTGGCCGAGGGGGCCAGGCCGACGGCCGCCAGGCCCGTGGCGGAGAGCATGGCCAGGGTGGTTAGAGAGCGACGCATGCTGGAGTTCCCTTCCAGTCGTCTTCACGTACCCACGTCCGTGGTTCCAGGGAGTATTCAGCGGGCCCGCGCGTTCTCGCGCGCCCCGGTGGGAGGAATGGCCCATACCTCCAGCAATCGTGGCTGACACGTGTTACTAGCGACGATCACGGGGATTGTGCGACACCTCGTGAGTTCTCCTGAGGCCTGTAGAGACCCCAACCTTGTGGCCAGGAGGTTCGCCCTCCGCGTGACCAACTCGCTGCCCAGCGGTCCTTGTTCACCTGGGCCAAACGGCAGGGGCTGATTTTCCGCAACCCCACCAGCCGAATCAAGGTCGGGCAGAACGAGTACGCCGTGCTGCAACTTCTCCTCCCCGAGCAGTTCAAGCACTTCGTCGCGGCTGCGTTGACGCCTGCGGCGCGGCTCGTCCTCGCCCTCGCGGCGGTCCACGCCGCCCGGGTCGCCCAGATCGCCGCCTTCGTGCTCGACGACGTCGATCTCGGCAACCGCCGGTCGACCATCGCCGGACGCGCCCGGCCTCTCGACGAACTCACCCTGAAGCTCCCTGACGGACTGGCTGGGCCACCGGCGTCGCCGGTGGCCGAGCACCGCGAACCTCCACCTGCGGATCAACAACCAGACCGCCAACCCGACCGGCCGGTCCTGCAACCACTGGATAAGTGCTCTCATGCAAGGGCAAGGCGCCACGTTGGAGCGGCTTCGCGTTGACCGAAGCCTCGAAGAAGCCCTGCCCCACGGGCCTGACCCACTCCATCTCGCGGAGGTCTTCGGGCTCGACGAGGAGACCGCGATGCGCTACGCGGACTCTCTCTGTACGAGCCCTACTGGAACAGGCCGCTGAGTCGGGGTTCAACCGAGGTACGTGGCAAGGGAGGCACTGAGTAGATCCTGACGCGGCTTTACGCGTGGTCAGCACAGTGACGCCCCAGCAAACGCGTACATCTCGCTCGAAGCCGGAACGGTCCGCCGCAGGTCGCGACGATCACGGCCAGGGCTCCGTCGCGGTACATCCGGTATCTACTGCGGTAGTTGGGAATGCGTCTCCGCGACCGCGCGACTGTCCGAATGCGGGTCTGCTGTGAGGGCTTGAGGGGAAGTGACTGTCGGCGCGATGCCGCCCAGGCCTGGTGCCAGCCTGTGTGGCTGGGTCATGCCCCCAGGTCGTGCGTCACGGGCAGGCACTCGGTGAGCAGGTCGACGACGTCGCGCCAGGCTCGCTGCGCGTGCTGTGGGTGGTAGCCGACGCCGGGGACAGTGCGGTGGTCGACCGGAGGGTGGTGGAAGGCGTGCAAGGCGCCGCCGTAGACCGTGAGGCGCCAGTCGACGCCCGCGTCCTGCATCTCAGCGGTGAACGCTTCCCGTTGTGCGGGCGGCATGATCGGGTCTTCCGACCCGACCCCGGCCCACACCGGGCAGCGAATGCGTGCCGCCTCGCCCGGTCGGCCCGTGGTCAGTGCGTTGACGGTGCCGATCGCGCGCAGGTTGACGCCGTCGCGTCCCAGTTCCAGCCCGATGGCGCCCCCGGTGCCGTAGCCGACGGCGGCGATCCGGTCGGGGTCGGTCCGCGGTTCGGTGCGCAACACATCCAGCGCCGCGTGGCCGATGCCTCGCATCCGGTCGGGATCGGCGAGCAGTGGCATGCAACGGGCCAGCATCTCCTCGGGGTCGCTCAAATAGCGCCCGCCGTGCAGGTCGAAGGCCAGCGCTATATATCCCAGCTCGGCGAGAGCGTCGGCCCGGCGCCGCTCGACGTCGCTGAGCCCCGTGCCCTCCGGTCCGACCAGCACCGCGGGCCGGCGCCCGGCACCGGCCGGGAGCGCGAGGTGCCCGATCATCATCAGACCGTCGGCCGGGTATGCGACCGTACGCGTCGTAATCGTCGTCATGAGACTGGACTGTAGTGATCATCCAGCCCGGTCCGGCCGCTGTTCTGCCGCTGGCAGAGCAACACGGGTGCCCCTCGGACGGCGTCGGGAGTTCACCTTTGCCGCCCGGCACCCGCGCCTGAATCGAAGAACTGCGGGCCGACCACAGCTCGACGCGGGCCGCCTGGCAGGCGCGGGCAGTGAGCAGGTCCAGATGCTGACTGAGCACAGCCACTCATGCCAAGGTCGCTACCGGTGGACCGTGGGGCCACTGCGGGGCGACACCGGCCTGAGGGTAGTGGAGTGCACACGCGTGGCAGCCGGTGGCGGCATCGGCGGTGATCGGCTGGGCCAGCGGCCAGAGCTGGCGGATGCCGTGCACCAGCTGGTCCATGCCGGTCACGTCACACACCGCCGGTCCGGCTCGACGAGCCTCAGTGCGGACCCGTCGTTCTGGTGCTCGTCACAGCCACACATGCCGTCCTGCCTGACGCAACCCGTGCCGATGACCTGGGGTACTGGCCGCCCGCAACCCCTGCCCACCGAAAGCTCCGTGTGTCGGCCTCGTCAGCCCCACCGCTGCTCTGCGCTCCAACGGGGTTCGCATGCGCTGCCACACCACGCTCGCGCTCGTCCCGACCGCGCTCGCCACACCCCCCTGACGGGCTGCTCCAACGACAACTCCGGGTCGTCACACGCCTCACCGCAGACCAGCTCCGCGCCCGGGGGGGAAGACACCGCAGCCACCGCGCCGCTGTCCGCAGCCGCGCTCAACAGGCGGCTCCTGACCGGGAAGGACTCAGACCAGGACTACGCGGCGCAGGACGGAGCTCATCCAGCGCAACGACGACGTCACGGTGGTCGGCTGCCCCGCGCTCGACAAGCTCGGCAGTGAGCGAGCGAGGCGCGAGCCTCACCTTTCCTCGCAGGGCGAAGACCGCCTTCACGTACAACGGGAGCAGCAGCTCCGAGGTGAGCGAGGAGCTGTACGGTGGCGCCGGGCGCACGCTCTCCGACGGCGTCGGCAAGATCTTCGACGCGATGGCCTCCCGCCCCACGTACCGAGTCGTCGCGGGCGCCACCGCCATCGGCATGACCACTCAGACGACCACCGCACCCGACCTCGGCATGGAGCAGTGGAGCTGGCTGCTCACGTACTCAGCGGGCGGGCAGCGCGCCGTCGTCAAGCAGACGGCGATCCGGACGGGGACCGTGATGGTCATCTTCTCCGGATCACCGGCCCTGGCCGACGCTCACGTGGGCAAAGCCCTGGCCAGAGCGCAAATGCAATAGGCCTGCGTGTCCTGCGACGGTGCCCTTGTCTCTGCCCGGCAGGGCCAAGGCGCCGTCGTTTCGTCGGCTACCGCCAGTCGCGGCGGCCGTGACAGCAGTGCTTGCCGCCCATCAGGCCACGTCCATGCCCAGGTCTGATTCAGGTCGGCAGAAGGTGCACGCCTGGACGTTCGGGGGTTGGTGAAGGTGGCTCGGGCGTCATGGTCGGTGATCGGGTGTGATCGGTCTTCGATCATCGAGCAGTCGTCCGAGTGGATCACCGCAGGCCCGGGCCCGGTCGCGGTGCGCTTTTGCTGACGAGAAGCCAGACGTGCGGCGCTCGGCGCGAGAGGCAGCGTAGGAGGTGACTGCGGCCGGGCGCCGCGGATGCTGAGGCCGAGAGAGCCTTTGAGGTGGAGGCTGCTCGGCGCGGGCAAGGGCAGCACGTACAGCGTCGCGCTGGACGCGCAGCTAGATGGCCACGGTCTCCGTATCGGCGAGCTGCCTGTCGAGGTGTACGAATGTGACTGATCGAGATGGCTGTCTCCGGCTTGGACAGCCGACCTGGGCTTCAGCTGTGCAGTGGTCGCACCACTTGTCACCAGATGGGTCGACCTTGTTGTCATCTACTTCGAGTTATCACCCCAGTTGTCATGATGCGTGTGGGCGTTTCCGCAGGTCGCATGGCACAACGACTGGCGTGCGATAACTTGCCCGCCATGACTGACCTGGGATCCGTCGCCTGGCCACCTGCCCCGATCAAGACCGAGCGGCTCGTGCTTCGCGAGCCCGAGGCCCGGGACCGTACGGTGTTCATCGAGCTGTTCACCTCGCCGGAGGTGGGCGCCTACATAGGCGGCCCTCGACCGCGTGATGAGTTAGAGCGCACGTTGCCTGAGACGCCCGAGAGGCGCCCCGGCCTTTTCGTGGTCGAGCTCGACGGAGCGATGATCGGCACCGTCGAGCTCAACCGGCGCGACCCGGAGCATCGGAGTCATGTCCGTCCGGATGCCGGGGAGGCCGAACTCGGCTATCTGTTCCTGCCAGAGGCATGGGGGCGCGGGTACGCGGCCGAGGCGTGCGCGGCGGCGCTCGGTTGGTTCGCCGACGCGCTTCCCGGCGAGCCGGTGGTGCTCTGCACCCAGACCGCCAACAATCTCTCGATGCGCCTCGCGGCAAAGTTGGGGTTCACCGAGGTGCAACGGTTCGAGGAGTGGGGTGCCGAACAGTGGATGGGCGCGTGGTCCCGCGTCACGCCGCCCGCTTGACCTCGTAGACCGCCAGACCGAATCAACTCAGCCAGTGACAGATTCCCTGCCCGACTGACAACTATCGCGCCCAGTCACAACGAGGATCGCTCGCAGGCTCGGCGGCCCCAACGGCAGATCGCCATATGCTCGATGATGGAGACGGCACAAGGACCTCAGCCACTCGTGAGCGTAAGTGCGCCTGCGGTGCAATGGGCGGACGCGGGATCGGCACCCGCTGACCTCTGACAAGTGATCTTGACCGTTCGCCAGGCGACTTTGACCACCCAGTTCAGGCCGATTCGTCCGTTCCTACTCGCCGCCACTGGCGGTCCGGTTCCGACTCCGGCGCCGGTTCTTCTCGGAGCGACGCACCAACTCGCTCACGGCGAGCGTCACGGTCGCCACGCCGCGGGCCCAGCGAGGCCCGCCGCGCTCCGCCCACACCACACACGCACACCCGCCGACGCCGAGCACCAAGACGCCGAGCAGCACCAGGCCAACCATGTTCCCACCTCTGCGTTCATTCGTACGGTCCTACTGATCATCTCAGGCCGGGAAGGGGCCAACGGGATGTCCGACCACAACGGCGCCTGGCTCGCAGAGCGACCATCGGCGCAACAATCTCGGCTGGCCCGCGCTCATCCGTCATCTCGCTCCGGGCGGCTTCGTGCACCCACTGACGCCGGAAGCCGACGCCGCCGCCACCACCCTCTTCCAACTGCTCGACGAGTTCCTGGAAGTACGTGACAGGAGCGACGGCCCTCTCAAGATCTACGGTGCCTTCCAGACATGGTTGAACGCCCAGAGCTGGTGTTGCTCGGATCCGTTGCTACCGGACCAGGCCAATGACGACGGAACTGCGTGCGCCGACAGCTTGAGGGGGCCACGCCTGCACGAGGAGTCGGTCGTCGTAGGTGGGCCCAGCCCCGCCAGGCCAGGCTGACGCCAGTCTTCGCCATGCACGGAACGTGAGGTGCTGTGCCGTGCTCTGCGGCCGCCGGTAGCGCGCCACCGGCTGCCGCAGAGTCGAGCGAGGCCGCGGTGTGTGCGATCAGCTCGTAGGGACGCAAGGCCGAAGGAGGCGCGCCACAGGTAGCGGGCGCCGAATGTCGGCTCGGCCCATGCCTGCCAGGCTGGGTCCTCAGGCGAAGGTACGGAGATAGCGAGCGGGGCCCGCCCGGCGAGGGCGGGCCCCGGTGGTGGGTCAGGCGGCCTTGACCGGCTTGGGCAGCCGGAACATCAGTGCCCACATCACCGCGAGAGCGGCGACGACGTACCAGACACTGCTGGCGAAGGCGCTGGTCACGATGGCGCCGTGGCTGCCCGCAGGGGCGTGGTCGAAGAACACCACAGAGGCCGCCGCGATACCGAGTGCGGTGCCGAGCTGCATGGCGGTGTTGAACAGCCCCGCCGCCGAGCCCGCGTCCTCATGGCCGACCTGGCCGAGGGTGAGACCGGCAAGCCCCGCGCCGACCACGCCGAAACCGGCCCCGACGAGGATCATCGGAGCGATGGCGGCCACGAACGGCGTCTCGGTCTGCTGGGTGGAGACCAGCAGCTGGTAGCCGACCAGGGTGCAGGCGATCAGCACCGCTCCGGCCTGCGGCACGCGCCGCATGTGGCGGCCCGCCCACTTGGAGGCCAGCATGGCACCGGCCATACCGCCGGTGGAGATGGCGACGGATGCCGGGGCGAACTGCCCGGGCGTCAGGCCGAGGCCGGACTGCATGAACAGCACCCACGTCAGCAGGAAGACACCGGAGACCAGGCCGAAGACCAGCTGTGCGGCGAGCCCGCCGGCGAATGCCTTGCTCTTGAAGAGCGACAGCGCCATCAGCGCCGAGCCGTCCTTGGAGGTCTTGGCGCGCTGCTGGGCCACGAACACGACCAGCACTACCACGCCTGCGGCGATCATGAGGAAGCTCCAGAGGGGCCAGTGCTTCTCGCCGCCCACGGTGAGCGGGTAGGCGATCAGCAGGAGACCCACGGAGGAGAGCAGCATGCCCAGCGGGTCCAGGCGCCTGGCCTGCTGGTCACGGGACTCCGGGAGGAACCGGAGGGCGAACAGCACGGTGGCCAGGCCGATCGGCAGGTTGATCAGGAAGATCGTCCGCCAGCCGAGACCGGCGATGTCGGCGGCGGTCAGGACGGCGCCCAGGACGGGCCCGAGGACGCCGCCGAGCGACATGATCATGCCGTACATGCCGAACGCCTTGGCTTGTGACTCGCCCTGGAAGGTGACCGCGATGGTGGCCATGACCTGCGGCACCATCACTGCCGCTCCGGCACCCTGGAGGGCCCGCGCGGCGACCAGGAGGTCCGGGCCGGTCGCGATCCCGCACAGCAGCGACGCCACGGTGAACAGGGCCGTACCGGCGATGAAGACCCGCTTGCGCCCGAAGAGGTCACCTAGGCGCCCGCCGGTGATCAGGGCGAGGGCGAAGGTGAGGGTGTAGGCGGCGGGGATCCACTGCACCGCGGCGCTGGAGGCGCCGGTGTCCTCCTGGATGGAGGGCAGAGCGGTGTGGACGATCGAACCGTCGAGCGCGTTCATCAGCTCGGCGATCAGGATCACGACGAGCGTGATCGTGGCAGCACGGGCGGCCCCGGTGGGGCGTGGGTGGCCGGTGGTTTGGGTGTCGGTTGACACGGTGAAGATTCCTGTTCGCACACGGAAGGAGAAAGGGGACGGGGGCAGCCTGGGCATGCCCCCGCACGCCGTTCGGCACGACAGGGGAAAGCAGGGTGCAACGAACCCAGGCCATCAGGGAGCACCGCCGTCGAGGCATGCGTCAGCAGTCCGCCATCGCGGACAACCGGCAGAGCGCCTCAAAAGACGAGCGGCTACTTACTTGGCCTGGGGGATACGTCATCACCTCGGAACACAGCATCGGGCCCCAGAACGGGCACCGACGGAAATGTAATGGAACCACCACAGGCTAAAGCGGCAGCGGGCCTCCATGCAACGGAATAAATTCCGCTTGTGCCCGAGGCGGTGCAGCCTCTCTCCTCGGTGAGTACGTCATTCGCTCACCGCCCCCTTCGATCCGGAGGCGCGCCGTGCCGTTCGATCCGGAGGCGCGCGTCAATCCTCGGATGCGGGTCGCAGACGGCTCAGCAAGCGCGCACTGTGGTGTCCGTAGTTCGGGTCATTGAGGGCTGCCGAGATGAAGTCGGTATGCACAAGAGGGCGTTTCAGGCGTACTTCGAGGCACCCGACGCAAAGGATGCTGTCCTCGGCGGCACCAGCGCATTCCCACACACCGTCGAGTACGGTGTACCACTCGTCAGGACCGTCGACGGGGGCGGTCGGCAATCCGCAGTCGTCACAAGGGAATTCGTTTCTCGGCGGAGGGCGCCGGGCTCCAGGCACCGCAGCGCGGATACGACTGAAGAGCCCGGGCGCCCATTTCTCCCGCATGCTTACGCGGAGACGCGACGGTCCACCTTGCCCGCCTTGATGCAAGAGGTGCACACGTTCATGCGCAGGGGCGTCCCGTCCTTGACGGCCCGGACCGACTGAATGTTGGGGTTGAAACGGCGGCTTGACCGTCCCCGGACGTGCCGGCTCTGGGCGCGGGACCCGGAACGGGCCACGCGCTTGCCGAAGCTGGGCTGCTTGCTGCACACATCACACCGGCTGGACATGATGTCTCCTTCTCGTTCAGATCATGGTGGGCAACGGCTCATGCGAGGGCCGGGCCGGGTTCAGATCCTTCCAAGGCCACGGCGACCCCCGAACCGGTTCCGGACCCGACACTTTTCGCTGCCACCGGGCTGACCAGCGGGTTTTAAAGGCTTCAGAGGGTGTCGTACGGGTGCCATGAAGGTGAAACGCATGGTTCCTCGTGCAGATTGCACTCGGGAGGCGCGGCGGCGGAGGTGGTTTACGTCAGATCCAGCCGCGGGCGGAGGATGCGCGTATGGCCTCGATGCGGTTGCGTGCCCCGACCTTGCGGTTGATGGCGGCCAGGTTGTTGCGGACCGTTCCGGGTGAGAGATGCAGGATCTCGGCGATCTCTGGGGGTGTGTGTCCGCGCGCGGCCAGACGGAGAAGGTCGGTGTCGCGTTCGCTGAGCGGGTTGTCGGGGGCGTGCAGGGCGTCGGTGACCAGCCGCGGGTCCAGGACGCGGTCACCGCGTGCGACCTTGCGGACGGAGTCGGTCAGTTCGTTGACCGATACGCCTTTGCTCATGAACCCTTCGACCCCTACCTCCAGGGCAGTTCGCAGGGCACTGGCGCGTTCCGGCGTGGTCAGGATGGCGATGCGGCAGCGGGGCAGGGCGGCTTTGAGCTGCGTCGCGGCCGAGATCCCGTCCAGGCCGGGGAGGTGGGCGTCGAGGAGCGCCACCGTTGGGCGGGTGCGGAGGGCGTTCGGCACGATCTCGTCGCCTCGCGGTACCTGCGCGACCACCTGCATGCCGGGTTCCGACGCGAGGACGACAGACAGTGCTTCGCGCGTCAGTCGCAGGCCGTCGGCGATCAACAATCGGATCATGGGGGGGGCGGTTGTTCCTCGTTGGCGGGTGACAGTAGTGGGTGGGGTCGGCGGCTCACCTGGGGCACGGACGTTGCTGCCCGGGCCCCAGAGGGCTAGTTCTCACGCGTGGCGTGGCGCTTGGGCAGCCAGCGCATGAGGACCCACATCGCCAGCAGCGCGGCGATGACGTACCGGAGGGTTCCGGTGAACGCGACGGTGACGGTGGTGCCATGGCTGCCTGCCGGGGAGTGCGCGAAGAACACCACGGCGGTCAATGCCGTGCCCAGCGCGATGCCGAGCTGGGTCGAGGTGTTGAAGAGCCCGGACGCGGACCCGGCGTGGTCGTGGTCGACCTGGCGCAGTGTCATGTCGGCCAAGGCTGCTCCGATCATGCCGAGGCCGAGGCCGACCGGCAGCATGGGCAGAACCGCGCCTGCCGTGCCGGACGGCCAGGCTCATCGCCAGCCAGGCTCCGGCCATCTCGCCCACCGAGGCCGCCACGAAGCCTGTCGCCGCCTGCCGGGGGGAGAACCCGAGTCCGTCCTGCAGGAACAGGGTCCACGCCAGGAAGAACACACCGGACAGCAGCCCGAAGACGAGCTGCGCGGACAGACCCGCGGTGAACGACCTGCTTTTGAACAGCGCCATGACGACGAGCGGGTCGCGGCCTCGTACGGTCCTGGCCCGCTGCTGGACCACGAAGACCGTCAGGATCAGCGTTCCCCCGGCCATCATGACAAAGCTCCAGGCGGGCCACTGGTGGGCACCGCCCACGGTGAGCGGGTAGGCGACCAGGAGCAGGCCAAGGCCGGCCAGGACCGTCCCCGTAAGGTCCAGGCGCCGGGCGGCGAGATCACGGGATTCTGGCAGGTACCGCAGGCCGAGGAGCACGGTCGCCACTCCGATGGGCACATTGATCAGGAAGATCGGACGCCATCCGAGGCCGAAGACATCGGCGCTGGTGAGCACCCCGCCCAGGACCGGTCCGGCGACGCTGCCCAGCGACATGATGGTGCCGTAGAGGCTGAACGCCTTGGCGCGGGAACCTTCGTCGAAGCTGACGTGCAAGGTGGCCAGGACCTGAGGAACCATGACCGCCGCGGCGCCACCCTGGACGACGCGAGCAGGGATCAGCAAGGCGGGCGTACCTGCCAGACCACAGACCAGCGACGCCGCGGTGAAGACGCCGGTCCCCAGGAGAAAGAGCCGCTTGCGGCCATAGAGATCGCCCAGTTGGCCACCGGTGATCAGCCCGAGGGCGAAGGTCAGCGCGTAGGCGGCGTGGATCCACTGCACCGCGGCGCCCGAGGCGCCGGTGTCGTGCTGAATGGAGGGAAGCGCCGTGTAGACGACAGAACCGTCGAGGGCATTCATCAGCTCCGCGACCAGGACGACAACCAGCATGACGGTACGACCACTGGCGGGACGGGTGCCGGTGGGGGCGGAGCGGGAGGGGAGGGCTTGGGCGTCAAGGGACACAACGCAGTTCCTGTTCTGGCGGACAGAAAGGGGAAAGTGGGCAGGCCGGGCATGCCCATCCCGCTTACCGCGCGACAGGAGAATTCGGGTACGGCAACGCCCAGGCCGAAGGGCAACCGCTGCTGAGAGGCGACCGCGCGCTGCTGTACAGAGCAGGGGGTCAAGCCTCATGGCAAGCGGTTCTCAAGCCTGGGAGATAGGTCATCACCTCGTGACGTAAACAAATGAAGCGCACCGCTCCACGAGCGACCTCAGGCTACGTCCCTGACAGCAAGGCCAGCAATCGAGTTCCGCTCCCCCAGGCTCCCGTCCCGGGACCACATCAAGACATCCTGCAGCCCGGTGCAGACTCTTTCGGCGGGACTCCCACCAGGGAATTCCTCACATACACAGCGGAACGCGGGTGCCATGTGCGGCCCCGAACCACGCTAGGGATACGGAGCTCCACCTGGATGCAACCGTGCTGGCTGCACGCCCACGTCGTGCAGCCAGCACGAACACCGCTTATCGCAGGACGACTATTGCTGGGCCACTTCGCGCCCCCCAGCCCAGGCAGGGCTTGCTCGCGCGTGCCCTTGAGCAGCTCTCGCTATCGAGGTGAGGACGGCAGCAGCCGGTCCAGTGCCGACTGACTCTCGTCGTCCGCAGCGCGGTAGATCACCAACCGCTGGCCCGGATCTTGAAGTGGCATGAGCACCTCGAAGTGTACGGCGACCATGCCGACGTCAGGATGGCGCAACACCTTGTGGCCGCGACCGTTGACCTTGACGTCCCGCTCACCCCAGAGCCTCGCGAACTCCTCGTCATGGGCGGCGAATTCGGAGATCCGGTCGGCCAGCTCCTGGTCCTCGGGGTGGGCGGCCCAGGCAGCGCGCAGGTGGGCGACACCTTCCCGTACGACGCGCTCGCGGTCCACGTAGAAGTCACGCATCCCCGGATGCATCAGGCACAGCCACATCGCATTGCGCTGCGACTGCGGCAGAGTGTCGAAATCCAGTAGCAGACGCGCTATTTCGTCGTTCCAGGCCAGGATGTCGTAGCGGTGGTTCATCAGCATGGCGGGCAACGGAGACAGGTCAGCGACCAGCCGGACCAGCTGCGGCGGCGCAGTGGTGGCGGGCTTGCAGGAGTTGCGGGGGCGCTGCTGGACCAGGTCGAAGAGGTAGGTGCGTTCGTCGGGGGTCAGGCGCAGCGCTTGAGACAGCGCTTCCACCACGTCCACCGAGGGTCGGAGGCCGCGGCCCTGTTCCAACCGTACGACGTAGTCGACGCTCACCCCGGCCAGTTCGGCGACCTCTTCGCGGCGCAGTCCCGGAGTCCGCCGGGGCTTCCGACGCGAAGACAGACCGAAGTCGTGCGGGTCCAGGCGCTCGCGCCGGGCCCGCAGGAACGCGGCTAACTCCTGTGTCGTGTCCGCGGTGCTGGTCATCGCTTTCGATGCTACAGCCCGGGTAGGACTGGCTTTCCCAGGAACTCCTCTCCCTTATCCCGGGCTCGCGGCAGTCACAGGCTTGGTTTCGGCAACGAAGCACAAGCACAGGAGGACACGATGTCGCTCACCCTGGACACCTACCGGCTGCTGGGCCGATCCGGGCTGCGGGTCTCACCGCTGGCGCTGGGAGCGGCGACCTTCGGCACCGAGTGGGGCTGGGGCGCCGAGCGGGACGAGGCGCGCAAGCTGTTCGACCTCTACGTCGAGCGCGGTGGCAACTTCATCGACACCGCCAGCACTTACACCAACGGCAGCTCCGAGCGGCTGCTGGGCGAGTTCACCCGCGGAAGCCGCGAAGGCCTGGTGCTGGCGACGAAGTTCTCGACGCTGCGCCGGCCCGGCGATCCGAATTCCGGGGGAAATCACCGCAAGGCCCTGTTCGGTTCGGTGGAGGACAGTCTACGTCGGCTGAACACGGACTATCTCGATCTGCTCTACCTGCATGTGTGGGATGCCACGACGCCGGTCGAGGAGTTCCTGCGCGCCATGGACGATCTGGTCCGGCAGGGCAAGGTCCTGTACGTGGGGATCTGCAACGTCCCGGCCTGGCAGGTCTCCCGCATGCAGGCGATCGCCGATCTGCGCGGCTGGTCACCACTGGTCGCGCTGCAGACCGAGTACAACCTGATCGAACGTACCGGGGAGCGTGACCTGATCCCCATGGCCCGTGAGATGGGCCTGGGGGTGGTCCCGTTCTCACCCCTGGCCGGCGGGGTGCTCACCGGCAAGTACAGCCGCGACGACCTGACCGCGACGCAGAGTGGCGCCGACGGGACCCGCAAGGGGTTCAACAGAGCCAACGGTGCGCTCACCGAGCGCAATTTCGCCATCGCGGACGTCGTAAAGGAGGTCGCCGCGGAGCAGGGAAGAACCCCCGGCCAGGTCGGGCTGGCGTGGCCCCTGCAGAACCTGGGCGTGACGGCACCGATCATCGGCGCCCGCACCCCCGCGCAGCTGGAGGACAACCTGGGCGCCCTGGACGTCGAATTCACCGCCTCCCAACTGGCCCGCCTCGAAGAGGCCAGCGCGATCGGCCTGGGCTCCCCGCACGACCTTCTCGCCAGCGACAGGGGCCGCACGTTCAACAGCGGCGAACTGAAGATCGAGCCGCGTCGCTGAGATCCGATCGAGCGCCGGGGGTGACGCCCCCCTGCCCTGGGCGCTGACATACCTCTACGACCCGATGACACCGGAGATCTGCAGCACCATATCGGCGAGGTCCACGACAAGAGAGGAACACGATGAACCAGCCCTGGCTCGACGGAGCCCACCACCACAAGGTGCCCGTGTCCGACCTCGACGACGCTGTCCCGACAAGGGCTGACCTGCCGGCGTAGGTCGACCACCTCGACGCTCTCAGTGTCGAGAACTCCGGCGAGCTGCGTGGCATCGTCGGCTGGGTTCTGGTCATTCGTGACCCCGACGGACCGGCGGTCCGGCTGTATACCCGTGAGCATCACGCGTTCGATGAGCCCCACGCTGACGTCGATTCGCCGTGGCTGCGGCTCCCCCCGACGCCACGGCGGTCGACGCGAAACCACGAGGTTCCACATCTGTCGTGATGAATCGGGATGTGTCTGTCGGTGACCGTCATGGAACGCCGTCACCGGCAGGCGCGCCCCTGGCCTCACAGGGCAACAACTGATGGCTTCAGAATAAGGTTCGCAGGCGTCTCAGCTTGACCTTGTCGGGGACCTTGGAGCTGCCGAGGGTTCACCAGGAGGTGAACCGGGGGATCTTGTGCTGGTTGAGGTAGCTCTGGAAGAGCCGTCGGCGGTCGGGGCGAGGGTTCTCCGTCGGTCGGCGGCAGTCCGTTGAGGCACTCGATGTTGGTGGCGACGGCGGTCAGGACGTGCTGGAAGTGCCCCTTGCTCTGGTTTCGGTAGCGGCAGCGCCGCATGCCATGACCGTGGGCAAACTCGTTGACCGTGCCCTCCGCTCCGGGACGCGCGGTTGCAGGTCACGGAGTTTGCACGGTGGCGCGGAGGGTGGGTAAGGGCCGTGCCGGCCCTGGCTGATCTTGCCCTGGGGACGGGTGACTTACCGGCGGTCATAGATAGTCGGTGTGGAAGTCGCCCCCTACGAAGCCCTCGCCTAGACGGTGTTGATGGGTTGGGTTGGTCCGGATCGGCCCGGAGACGGGCAAGGCCACCACCAGCAGTTTCGTCGACGAGGTCAGCGAGACATTCCAGCTGGCCCGGACGTCGCGTCGTTCCTTCGATCCGCCCGACAGGGATCAGGCCCTCGAGGACGTCGACGACGAACTGGGGCGCGGGGCATGGCTTCGCACTCGTCTCGTGAGTCGCCTTTCAGCACCGTGTGCGTATCAGGTGACGGGTGCTCAGCGATGGCTGGGCCCGCCGGTCAGTCGATGCCTTCGACGATGCGGAAGTCGCGCTCGAAGCCGTCGGGGAGGGCCACCAGCGCCTTCTGGTAGGCCTCGCTCTCGTATGCCGTGACCGCCTGTTCAAAGCCGTCGAACTCGATCAGAACGACGCGTTCGGTGATACCGGCCTCGTGGGCGACGACTCGACCGAAATTGGACAGGACGCGCCCGGCCCCAGCCCGGACAGCCAGACCCGCCAACTCGTTGTAGTCGGTCAGCCCCTCAGGGTCGGAAATGGCGGGGTAGACACTGACCCAGTAGCCCTTAGCCATGGAGACCTCCTGCGTTCGGCCGGACACGTCCGACGTCGAATTGATGCTCAGATCGATCGATCCCGGCGACGGGTATTGGCCGTCAGTTGGATCGTCATACGCGCAGGTTAGGGCTCGAAGTGCGGCCGAGGGAAAGACCGGTACGGGATAGACTCAGAACGGATCGTTATCAATCAACAGGGAGGGCGCGTGGCGCCGGACACGGTGAGCCTGCGGTACTTCCTGGTGCTGGCGCAGGAGTTGAACTTCACCCGCGCGGCCGCACGGATCGGTATCGCACAGCCCGCACTCAGCGCCCGGATGCGCCGATTGGAGGCGGAACTCGGTACGGCGCTGCTGGTCCGCAACACGCGCAGCGTCGCATTGACCACGGCCGGTGCGGCTTTGGCGGAGTCCGCGCCGCCCGCGCTTGCGGCGCTGGACCGGGCGTGGGATACCGCCCGGAGCGCGGCGGCCGGTGAACTGGGCACGCTGCGCATCGGATACAGCCTCAGCACCGGGGCCGAGACGGCACCGGCCCTGGTGGACAGGCTGATGCGCGGCAACAGCGGCCTCGAGGTCGGCGCGGTCCAGATGGCGACACCGGAGATCTCCCCCGCGGTCGCCGACGGTCGCATCGATGCCGGGATCACCCGCGGTGAACAGCCGGGCCGTGGCGTGCGCCGGTTCCTGCTGCGGCGTGCGCGCATCGGGGTCCAGCTGGCGCAGCACCATCCGCTGGCCGAGCACTCGGAGATCGAGATCGCCGACGCGGCCGCGTATCCGCTGCGACTCCCGGACCGTGCGGCCAACCCCGTGATCCACGATCAGCTGTCCGCACTGTTCCGAGACACCCGACCTCACGCCCGATTCCACACGCCCGCAGTCTCGTTCGACATGTCTCAGGGCGACCTGAGCGACGGGGTCACCCTCGCCCCGGCCGGAGAAGCCGCGGCCACGGGACAACCGGCCGGACTCACCTGGCGACCACTGCGAGGCGCACCCAGCCTGACGATCCACCTGGTCCTCCCACGCGAGCAGTCACCACTACACCGCCGCATCCGGGCCGTCGCCAAAACCCTGGCGCGCGAGCTGCACTGGCTGCCGGACTGACGCGCAAGCGGTCAACCGAGACGACGGACGCCTGCGGTGGCGAGGCCGCAGACCCCGCGCCCGGCGGACTTCGCGGTGATGACGACTGCGTCGGTCAATGCTGAGCGCCAACCACTGTTCCATTGCTCCCCGGGGCCGGAAATGGCCACGCTCCTACGGCAGAAGCATGGCCATCGGCATGACAATGAGCAGAGAGCGGCAGGCCACAGCGTCGGCAGGTGACGCGCGTTCTGAGATCCCACACCTCAGCCTAGGAGGACCGCGAGCCCGCTGCGCACGTACGCGATGTTCACCGAGGTGCGGGGCCAAGGTAGGGCCAGGGGGCCAGCGGCATCATCGGTGATCGCGTCGGGGTGTCGTGCGAAGGCACTGCCCGTACCAGCGTGTCGCCCGTCGAGAAGGACCTGGTCGTCGGGTACGCCAGGCTGGAGCGGGACGAGACCCCTCTGACGGGATGGACACTGTCCGCGACCGTCCGCGGTCTCCGGCCCCGGCCACCCATCCGCTGCTGGGGCCGGACCGATCTCAGGCTGCTCCGCAGTCCTGGCGCCTTATGGCGGCGGCAAGTCCGTGGCGTACGCGCTCGGGCAGCGGCTGGCCGGAGGGGGCGTGGACGACGAGTTCGGCGATGGTGCGCAGTTTGATGTTCAGGTGCTGCGAGGTCTCGCGCAGCACCTCCCAGCCGGCGGCAGGCGTCAGGCGGTGCAGGGCGATGAGGACACCGATGGCCTGGTCGATGACCGCGTGGGAGTCCACGGCCTGACGCAGCTGCCGGTTCTCCTCGTTCAGTCGCGCGATCTCCTCGTCGGCTGCCCGGCCGACGGGAGACCGTCGCTCGCACGACAACGTCATGAGAGGTCCTTCGACGACACAGAGACACGGACAGACTTCATCCCTACGCCTGCCCCGTCCGAGGGCCTCCAGACGTCCGCGGCCCGTCGCGGCCCCGGCCGCAACGGACCGCAGGGGCTGTACTCCCAACCCTGCCACCACGGGTCACCACCACCTGGCCTGTTACACCGGCGCCGCTCAGGACCGTGCCTGGCGCAGAGCTGGGCGGCGGGTGAGGTGTCGCCCCCCACGGTGATGCTGGGCGTTCTTTCGATATGCGACCAGTGATGTGCTGCTTCAGCCTGTATGAGTCCCCGTTGAAGAGGAGCCCGCCCTGGGCATCAAGGACCAGTTCCAGGACAAGGCCGAACAGCTCAAGGACCAGGCGCAGAAGGCCAGGGCCGGTGCTCAGGACGAGGCCTCGCAGCGCCGACAGCAGGCCGATGACCGCGCACGACAGCGCGGACAGCAGGGCCAGGAGCAGGACCAGCTCAAGGACGCCGCCGACGACGCGCGCGACCGTTTCCAGAGCTGAGTCCGATGATCACGGGCAAAGTTGCGATAAGGGGGAAATTCTCCGCACTCCGGATAGCGCCCTCACCTGCCGGCTACCCATCCGCCCCAACAGCCGCCGGGTGCAAACCTAGCTACCCGGACAAAAGCTGGCCTGATGATCGTCGCTCTCCCGGGTGATTGCTGCAGGCAACTGGACGATCATACGGTGATCGTCCCGGCGGAAATCCCGCCGGACCAGGAGGGACGAAAATGCCTGTGACCAGCACCCTGAAGAAAATCGCGCCCGCCGCACTAAGCACGGTCTTCGTCTTAGGCGTGGCGGCACCCAGCGCCAGCGCGGCGGACGGCGTCGACGCGGGGTCCACCGCCGTCAACTTCTACGTGAAACGCAACACCGGCGACACCTCTTCGTTCCGGGGAACGCTGACGTGGGACGGCAAGGGTGGCTACCACGTCACCGGCGAGATCAACGCCATCACCTATCCCGTCAACAGGATTACCTCCTGGCTCGAATACAGCGGCGAGCACGAGTCATGGAAGAACTCTCCCAACGAGGCGGACAGCGGAAACTCGAAGTACGGGTACGCGAAGATCGACATCGCAGGGACACTCCCCAAGGGTGAACGTCTCGACCTGCGCCTCAACACCTGGCAGAGCCAGATCTTCTGGGCCTGGCAGCCCAGCGACAAGAAGACCTACACCATCTCCTAGCCGCACCCCAGGCCGACAAGCTGTGGCCCCGTCGGGAGTGATCGGCCCGACGGGGCCACAGCGCCTATGCGACGCACTCCTGGACGAGCCGCTACCGCTCGTGAGGGAGGCCGTCAGCAGACACGGACTCCGTCCATGCTTCCTGGTGGCACACAATCAGGGAGAACGGCGGGAGCCGCAACACCCCGCGCAGGTCACACTTTCCTGCGTCCCTGGCGCCGCACGGCTGCCGCACCGCCTCGTCTCGCTCACCTCACCCAAGGCCCGGCGGATCAACTCCGCGTCCCGCACGGCGGCCTGCGCGGCTGCGGGGCTCGTCCGTCGGCTGAGGGGCAGGGGTGTAGCGGACCGGGGTGTCCTTGCACTCGCCGGTGGTGAACACCGCGATGGCATCAGGCTCGGCCGGATCTGCTGCCAGGTCCCAGCGCAGCTTGGTGGCCACCCATTCGGAGAGGTAGCGGCAGCAGCTTGCTCTGGGGACAGGTGACCTGTTGGTCGACCCCGCCGTCCAGCACGCCCTACGTCCGCGTCAAGTTCGACAAGCACGACTGCGCATCGTGCCCGGTCAAGGCTAGTTGCACCCGCTCTGACTCGCGCTCGCGGCAGACAGCGAGTTCCAGGAGGGCACGGCCGTTCAGGCCGGGCTGCGCTGGATGCCGGAACGGCCCGAAGCGGTTGACGATGTACCGGTTGCGCTGGCCAACCCGTGCCTCGCGCAGGTATCCGGCTTCTTCGAGGTCCGCCAAGGTGCGGTGGACTGCGCGCTCAGCGATCTGACAGGAAGCCGCGAGTTCGCGGCATCGCGCAGCCGGGTGACGGGCGATCGCCCTCAGCACCCGCACGTGGTCGGTCAGGAAGGTCCACCGTCGCCTCTGGTGGTCCATAGCGATCGGTTACCTGATCAGGATGAGGTCTTCGGCTGCGGCTCGTGGCCTTGTGTGCGCAGTTGCTGGTTGATGCGCTGGGCTTCTTCGAGCTGGTCTTCGAGGATGACGATGCGGCAGGCGGACTCGATGGGGGTGCCCTGGTCGACGAGTTCGCGGGCGCGGGCGGCGATGCGCAGTTGGTAGCGGGAGTAGCGACGGTGACCGCCTTCGGAGCGCAGGGGCGTGATCAGGCGGTGCTCGCCGAGGGAACGAAGGAAGGCGGGGGTGGCGCCGAGCATTTCGGCGGCCCGGCCCATGGTGTAGGCGGGGTAGTCGTCATCGTCGAGGTTGTCGACGGGTCGGGAACTGCTAGGGGGCATAGACCTCTTCTTTCGGGAACGCAGTCGGGGGGCCCGGGTGCCGTGCTGGCACCCGGGCCCCGAGCTTTCAACACCATCTATCGGCGCACTGTGCCGACCTTCTGTATCCGCAGCTTCCGCCTGGGAGGGCGGGGGTGCGGGGATCGCGGATGCGTGACCGGGGACCACCTTCCAATCCGGGGCCTGCGGTACCCGGGCGGCTGCTTCCTCGCCCGGGCGATCCTGATGGCGTCTCGCTCCTTTACTTCCGGTTACTCGGTCGCACTGCTGGTTACTGCGGGTACTGCTCACAGCCCTTAGCGGGCCGCGCCTTGCTGACCCGCTTGCACGGCAGTTCATGTCTGCCGTACCCACATCGACTTCCTGAGTACGAGCACAACAGTAACGCCCCGACACCTCAATGTCTACTGCGGCGGTGACAGATTTTCTGCAGAGCAAGCAGGCGGACTGTTGCACTGGGCACACAAGGGCCGCCCATCCACGTCCGCACTTGCGAAGCGACATCCGGGGATCACAGGTCGCCGAGGTTGGCGTGGGCGAGCAGGAGGCTCTGGCGGCGCCCGAGGTGGCCTCGGCACTGAGCTGCGTGGCGGTCAGTCAGGGGTGGCGTCCGTAGCCCTGGCGGAGTCGGTGAGGGCATCGAGTCGGGCGGCCAGGTCGGGGTGGGCCGGGGTGAGGTGGGGGCGGGTCGCGTTCAGGGGGCGGATGAGTGCGGACGGGTCGTCGTGGGCGAGGGCCGCGTCGAGCTGACTGATGGGGAGGCGGGCGGCGGCGGGAAGGTCGGTGAGTGCGGTGATCTGCCCGGCGATGCGGCGCAGGTCGGCCGCGTTGTGGCGGGCCCAGGTGGCGGTGGTACGTGCGGCGGCGCGGCGTTGGCGGGTGGCCTGGACGCGTTGTTCGCCGGTGGTTCCGGCGGGGCCGGGGCGGTTGCGCAGATAGCGGCGTTCGGCGGCCTGGCGGCTGGCAACGCCGAGGGGGTGGGCAAGGTCGGCCCAGCTGGCGCCCGCGACGCGGGCCGTTTCGATCAGGCCGGTCTCCCATCCGGCGAGCTGTTCGCGGACCTGCCGCAGGAGCAGCAGGGCGGCCAGGGCCTGCTCCGGCTCGGTGCCGGGCGCGTCGGGTGCGGGGGGAGCTTCACGCTGGGCGGCACGCAGGGCGTTGTCCATGGCTTCCAGGGCCACCGCGGCCGCGAGGAACGAGGCCGGATTCTGGGTGTCGGCGTGGGAAGGGGCTGGCTGGTCGGCTGCTGACATGGGCACTTCTCTCGGGTTGTCATCCTCCAGACGACACTGCAATTGTCATCCATTGGATGACATGCTACAACGGTTTCAGTGCAGCGCATTGGCAGCAACTGCCCGAACCTGCTGGAGGTGTTCTCACGATGTTGATGCGCACTGACCCCTTCCGTGAGCTGGACCGGATGGCTCAGCAGCTGATGGGCCCGGGCACGTGGTCACGGCCCTCCGCGATGGCGATGGACGCCTACCGCGAGGGCAACGAGTACGTGGTGGCCTTCGACCTCCCCGGTGTCAGCGCCGAGGCGATCGACATCGACGTCGAACGGAACATGCTGACCGTCAAGGCCGAACGCCGCCCCGTGGCCAAGGCCGACACCGTCCAGATGGAACTGTCCGAGCGTCCGCTCGGCGTCTTCTCCCGCCAGCTCGTGCTGGCCGACACCCTGGACACCGAGCGCATCAAGGCCGACTACGACGCCGGGGTGCTCACCCTGCGCATCCCGATCGCCGAGCGCGCCAAGCCCCGCAAGATCACCATCGGCGTGGACTCCGCCCGCAACGTCGGCGGGGAGTCCAGCCACAAGGAGATCTCCGGCTGAACCGGGTGACGCGGGCCCCACCGCGGCGGAGGACGGGCACCTGAACTCCCCCTCATCCCCGTCCTCCGCACCCACCCGAGCACGAAGGGCGGCGGCCGCCGTGGCCGTACCGGGGGAAGCGTTCCCCGCGCGGGCGAGAAGGAGCGCGGCGCGTCCAGGACGCGACAGGAAGCACGACGCGCGACCTCAGTCACGCTCACCTGATCGCCCCGCACCTGACCGGCGAGACGTGAGCCCAGTTGGTGACGCGCCTGCCGGCCGACTGGGCCGGGGCCCCGCTCAACCCACCGCTAAGCGCCGGACTCCCCCACCAGAGCGGTACGGGCAGAGCGCAGCCTGAAACGCCCGCCCCCCGAGTCGGCCCCGCCCTCGCAGGCCGCGATCCGCTCCTTACCACCCTCCGCCCATCCGACCACTCACCTTCTACGCCCGCGCACCGGCACCCACACCGCGGCGCGGCAGAAAGGCACCCACTCCCGTGATCGCCGACCGGCACGCACCGCTGCGGACCCTGTCCGTGACGACGTACGAGCAGATGCTGGAGAAGGTCCGCTACGAAGGCGCCTACCCCACCCGGGACAGGGCCGAGGAAGCCGTCCGTCTGGTCCTTGCGGGACTGGGGCGCCAACTGACGGGCGACGAACGCGTCGAACTCGCCACCCGGCTGCCCCTCGAAGCCGCACGCGTCCTCACCGAGCAGATCCCCGCCACCCAGCCCCTCACCGGCTGGGCCTTCGTCCAGGACCTCGCCAGCCGCACCGGCGCCACCCTGGCCACCACCCGCTGGGACACCGGCTCAGTCCTCTGCACCGTCGCAACCCTGGCCGGACCCGACCTCCTCACCCGCATCCTGCACCAACTCCCCTCCGGCTACGCCCTGCTGTTCGGCCGCGCCGAACTCAGCCCGGCCGCATAAGGAGCCAGCGACGTGTGCACAGGTGGCACGGACCTCGCGCGGCCCGTGCCACCCGCGGGCTCGGCGGCATGAAGGTCCCCCACCGCGATCCCACCCCCCTGGCCATCACCTCCGCCTGCGAGCCATCTCGGCATCCGCGGAGCACGGCCGTGGCATCGCACTCGTTCGGACACTGTCCCGCCGCCTGTCCGTCCCGGACGACGTCTACGACGGCAGAACGGTGCGCGCTCCCCTACCCGCCGCAGCCTGAGACGCCTTCGTGGAAAGCTGTGCCACGCCACATGAGACTGGTATCCGTATGACGGGCGTCCGGGCCTCTCGCCCGCCCAACTGGCCACCGTCTGCGTGCTGAAGTTCGTGCTCGGGCTGTCGGACCGGCAGGCCGCCCGGTCGGTGCGTTACCGCATCGACTTCAAGTGTGCGCCGTTTCACTCGGCGCTGGATCGCTCCCGCAGGGAGCCGAGGCTCGGAAGGAGGTGGCCTCGGGGCCACCCGTCTTACCCGGACGCGAAAGCGCGAGGGGACCACAGCATGGCGGGAAAGCATGGAGGGTCGCGAAGGCATCGAAGACCCTGCTGTGCGAGGCCCGCGTGATACGGCGAAGGCCATACTGCTTGAAGCCGAGTCTCCAGGGACGCAAGTCGTACGTCCTGCGACACGATGCCTGTAGTCGCAGCCACCGGTATCGGGCGGTCCTATTTGAGCCGCCTCAACCCTTCCGGCCGGTGGACAGCGGGCAGCGAGCCCGCCCGAGGGGACGGACAGGCCGCCTACGTCACGCTCGATACGTCCAGCGCAAGGGGAATACGGGATCGCCTACGGGGCGCGAGCCCTATGGCGACGGAGTGCCCGTAGTAGTCGTGGGAGTCACGCCCCACCGAGGAGGACGGGAAAGCCGTCCGCAGGGCCAAGGGGCACAGGTGTCAGCAGATCGACGGTGATGGTGAGGTATGCGTAATGCAGAGCGCCGAAGCCCTCCTTGAGATCATTCGTGAGCGCGGCAGGAAGCGGCTGCCGCTGGAACGCCTCTACCGGTGTCTGTTCAACCCGGAGTTGTACTTGGTCGCCTACGGGCGGATCTACCGCAACCACGGAGCGATGACACCGGGCAGTACGGCCGAGACCGTGGACGGCATGTGCTTGGCAAAGATCCAGGCGATCATCGACGCGCTCCGATCCGAGCGTTATCGCTGGTCCCCGGCACGCCGTGTCTACATCAAGAAGAAGGGAGCGACGAAGAGTCGGCGCGGTCTAGGTCTGCCGACCTGGTCGGACAAGCTGTTGCAAGAGGTGATGCGTCTGTTGCTTGAGGCGTATTACGAGCCGCAGTTCTCCGATCACTCCCACGGATTCCGGCCCGGCCGGGGCTGCCACACCGCCCTGCAAGAGATCTACACCGGGTGGCGCGGCACCACATGGTTCGTCGAGGGAGACATCGCCCAGTGCTTCGATCGGCTCGACCACCAGGTCCTGCGGTCGATCCTGGCCGAGAAGATCCACGACAACCGCTTCCTGCGGTTGGTCGACGGGCTGCTCCAGGTCGGATATCTGGAACAGTGGCGCTATCACGCGACGTTGAGCGGTTCGCCGCAAGGCGGTGTGATCTCGCCGATCCTGTCCAATATCTACCTGGACCGGCTGGACAAGTACATCGAGGCGAAACTGCTGCCCGCCTACAACCGGGGAGCCCGACGCGCCGAGAACCCGGCATACGCGCGGATAGCGCATGCGATCGAGACAGCCCGGCGGAACCACCGCGTCGAGGAGGTGCGGCAGTTGCGCAAGCAGATGCAGCACATGCCTTCCAAAGACGTGAATGACCCCGGCTTCCGGCGCTTGCGATATATCCGTTATGCCGACGACTGGGCGCTGGGCCTGACCGGCCCCAAGCGGGAAGCAGAGCAGATCAAGGAGGAGGTTGGCCAGTTCCTGCGTGACGAGCTCAAGCTGGAACTGTCCGAGGCCAAGACCTTGATTACCCACGGGCGGACGCAGGCCGCCCGGTTCCTGGGCTACGAGATCGTGGTCCTGGACAACGACAGCAAGCACGACCGGCGCGGTCGCCGCAGCATCAACGGGCAGATCGGGCTGAAGGTGCCGGCTGACGTCGTCCACGCGAAGTGCAGGCCCTACCTCCACCACGGCCGACCGGCCAGGATCGCCGGACGCATGGTCGACAGCGACTTTTCGATCGTCGCCCAGTACCAGGCCGAGTTCCGTGGCATCGCGGAGTACTACCAACTGGCGTTCAACCGCCACCGCTTCCGACGGCTGAAGTACGCCATGGAAGTGTCGCTGACCAAGACGCTGGCACAGAAATACCGCACCACCGTCCCGAAGGTCTACCGACGCTACCGCGCCGCACTCCAGACCGACCTCGGCCCCCGCAAGGGGCTGCGGGTCACCGTCGAACGCGGCGACGGACGACCGCCGTTGGCGGCCGAGTGGGGTGGGATCTCGCTTAAGCGAAGGATCAAAGTCTCCCGTCTCGACGACCAGCCCCGAAGGGTCTGGAACGGTGACCGGACGGAGCTGCTGCAACGGCTCCTCGCCGATGTCTGCGAACTCTGCGGTTCGCGGACGGATGTGGAAGTGCACCACATCCGGCACCTGAAGGACCTGAACGTCAAGGGGAGGCCCAAGCGTTCGACATGGGCCAGGACGATGGCCGCGCGCCGTCGCAAGACCCTGGTCGTCTGCCGTGGCTGCCACGAGGACATCCATGCTGGACGTCCCACGGGCAACAGCTCACGAAGAACGGCACTGGAGAGCCGGGTGCGGTGACAAGCCGCACGCCCGGTTCGGGAAGGGGCCGTCGGAAAAGGACCTCAGCCAGGGGCACCTCGTCGGCGGCCTACTTCACACGCCCTCGCGATGGAGCTGGACGACCCCGGCTTCCATCACAGCGTGCTGTCCGACTTACGCGACCGTCTCACCGAGGGCGACCGCGCCGACCGCCCTGGCCCGCCGCAAGGAGGCTGGCCTGGTGCGCGAGCGCACCAGGTAGCGCATCAACTCCACCCACATCCTGGCCGCGGTCCGCGCCACCGGCAACGACGCCGTCCGGCTCCTGGAACACCTCCGCCAGCGTGGGGGAGATCGCGCGTTCGGCCCACGTGTCCAGGCCCTGCGCCAGATCATGGTGCAGAGCTACCACCTCGACGCCGCGGGCCACCTGCGCTGGCGCACCGCCGAGACGGAAGACGGCCCTCCCGAGTGATCGTCTCGCCCTACGACACCTCGGTCCGCTACGCACGGCACGGGCGCATCATCAGCTGGGATGGGTTCTCCGCCCATCTCACGGAGACGTGCGCTCCCGACGACCGAACGTGATCACGGACGTGGCCACCACCACAACCACCCACGACAGCAAGAACGAGACACCGACCGCATCCGCTGCCCTCGCCGAGCGAAGTGCTGGTGCGCGTAGGAGCAGTCAGCGTACGACCGCGCGCCGCCGGGCTACGCGGGCGGGCCCGCCAAGGACACCGTGACGACCGTCGGGGCCAGTCGTCCCGTGGCGCGCAGCGCCTCGGCGGTTGTTTCCAGCAGCCACACCGCCAGGTCCGGCGACCACTCGCGCGTGCCGCAGCCGAACCGGATCACCTCACGCATGCCCTCGGTGTGCACCGACCGGCCGAGAGCGAGGTCCAGGCCCGGAAATCCTCCCTGCGCCACCGCCGGGGTGACCTCCGCCGCTTCCTGCGCCCGCTCCTGTACCGCCTCGCACAGGGCCGCCGTGTCGTGTTCGTCCGCTCCGCCCTCGCCCGGGCGGCAGGAGACGGTCACCACCACTTCGTAGCGGGTGTCCGGATCGGCCAGGCCGAACCACGGGGCCAACTCGATCTGGTGGAACGCCGTGTCGCGCTCGGTCGCCTGCAGCGGCAGCAGGGCGTGCAGGCCCGTGAACGTCACCTCGCCCACGCGGGCGAGCGTCTCGGACAGCACCAGGGCGATCGGCCGGACGGGAATCCCCGGTCGCGGAGGGTCGGTGTGGACTCCCGCCCCCAGCCACGCGAGCTCGTGCACCGCGCCGTCCTGCGTCCAGTCGCCGCCGACCTCTTCGTGAGCCCACGCCGTGGGCTCGTGCTCGGCCGTGACCTCGCCGTGCTCGTACAGCAGACCGCCCACGGTCCGCCAGCCGTAGGAACCGGCCCGGTCGACGGCGAGGGAGAGGACTTCCTCCTCGACTGAGCCTTCGGGGTCGTCGTCCCGCGTCACCACCCGGTCGAACCACTGATGCCGATGCAGGGTCCCATGCAGGCCGACGACGACGGTGGGGGGAAACACAGGCAGGCACTCCCGGAGAAAGATGGCGAACGGTGCCGGAAGGTTACTCTTCCGGCACCGTCTCAGCCGTGGATCACAGACCGCAGCCCAGCTTCTGGGTAGCGGTGGTCTTCCTGTAGCTGTCGTCCGAGTAGCCGATCAGGTCGACGTCGATGACGCTGCGGAACTCGTACACGCCCACGTTGTACGTGCACTTGTACGCCGCCGCCGCGCGCTTGCCGCTGCCACCGCCGGAGTAGACGTTCCGCACGTCCGTGCTCAGGGTCTTCCACTGGCCCCCGCGCTTGACCTGAAGCCACACGGTGACCTTGGCCTTGACGCCCCGGGCCGGGCCGCTCAGGTTCTTCCACCAGCCGTGGGCGTTGATGTGGCCCTTCACCGTGTGCGAGAAGTGCACGTTGTCGCCGAGGGTCTGGAACGCCCCGACGCCGGAGGCGGCGCGGCCGGCCTTCGCGGTGGCGACGCTCTGCTTCCGCGGCGCGTCGGAGTCGGCGGCCCGAGCGGGCACGGCCGCGCCGACGGCGAGCAGTGTGGCCAAGGCAGCGGAAGCCGCCCCCGTACGGATACGCACGTGGAGTTCCCCCAAAGAGCCGTTCGGTCGCGGCACGTTCGACGCGACGTTGGTCCGCGCCGCAGTCTAAACACCTGGTCCTGGGCCTGTAGCGGCGGTGTCCCGCGACGGGGGCGCCGAGCGCACCGAACCCGGCCGAGCAGGCCGCCAGAGGAGCGAAATGTAGCCATTCGCCCCAAGCCCGGAGGGCATGCTACTCCCCCTGTTTTTGGCCGAAGTTACCCCCCGCAAGGACCCGATTTCCGAGCGGCGTGTTTGCATGTGTCCATGATCATTAACGCGCAGCAAACAACCGGCCCACGCACGTATGTGGACCGCGTCCTGGAGCACTGGCACAAGGACGAAGAGGCCGAGGCGCTCGTCCAGGGCGCACAGCGGCTGACCCGGAAGGAGGCCCGCGAGCGGCTGTTCCAGCTGGGGCACGCACTGCGTGGGCAGGGGCTCGCGCCCGGCGACGCGGTGGGTCTGTTCCTGGCCAACCGTGTGGACTCCGTCCTGGTGCAGATCGCGGTCCATCTCATCGGCTGCCGCGTCGTCTTCCTGCCGCCCGAGCCCGGGCCCGGCGAACTCGCCGCCCTGGTCGAGCAGTCCCGGGCCCGCGTCGTGGTCACCGACCCGCTCTTCGCACAGCGGGCCGCCGACGCGGCCGGCCGCAGCGTCCACGCCCCCGTGCTGCTCAGCGTCGGCCCCTGCGACCAGCCGTGCCCGGACCTGCTCGCCCTGGCGGCGGAGTGCCCGGCGGCGCGCCCCGAGGGTGTGCCCGACCCGGGAGCGGACGAAGCCGTCACCGTGCTCTACACGGGCGGCACCCTGGGCCGCCCCAAGCTCGCCGCACACAGCCACCGGCTCTACGACGTACTGGTCGACCTCGCGGAGGACGAGACGCAGGATTCCGGCCCCGGGTTCTTCCCGGCCATGGACCCGAGCACGGACCGGGTGCTCGTCTCCACGCTGCTCACGCACGGCAGTGGCCATCTCACCTCGCTCCAGGCGCTGGTGACGGGGTCCGCGCTCGTCGTGCTGCCCGAGTTCGAAGCGGGCGCGGCGCTGAAGGTGCTGCGCGAGGAGCGGATCACCGCCACCATGTTCGTACCGCCGATGCTGTACGCGCTGCTCGACCACCCGGAGGCCGTGCCCGGCGCGCTGCCCGCGCTGCGGCGGATCGTCGTCGGCGGCGCGGCCTCATCCCCCAGCAGGCTGCAACAGGCCGTCGAGGTCTTCGGCCCGGTGCTCAGCCAGGGCTACGGGCAGTCGGAGGCGCTCGGCATCGCCGCGTTCGGCGCGGAGGACCTCGCGTCGGAGGCGGCCCGCCGCCCCGAGCTGTGGCGGAGCTGCGGGCGCGCGATATCCGACACCGAGATCGAGATCCAGGACGAGGACAGCGGCGCGGCGCTGCCCGTCGGGCAGGTCGGCGAGGTGTGCGTACGGGGCGAGACGGTGATGCTCGGCTACTACGAGGACCCGCAGCGCACCGCCGAGGCGATGCGGGACGGCTGGCTGCGCACGGGGGACGTGGGCTACCTCGACGCCGAGGGGTACCTCTACCTCGTCGACCGGGCCAAAGACATCATCGTCACCGGCAGCACCAGCGACAACGTCTACTCCCGGGTCCTGGAGGACTTCCTGCTCACGCTGCCCGGCGTGCGCAATGCGGCGGCCCTTGGCGTACCCGACGAGGAGTACGGAGAGGCCGTGCAGATCTTCCTCGCCACTGCCGAGGGCGCCGAAGTCGACCCGGACGCGGTGAGCGCGGCCGTGACCGCCGCGCTGGGAGAGCTGTACACGCCGCGCAAGACCGTGCTGCTCTCCCAGCTGCCCACGACCAAGGTCGGCAAGGTGGACAAGAAGGCACTCCGCGCCACATGGGTCACCGGCGCCCAGGACGCCCCGCTCACCACGGTCGAGGGCTGATCGACGCGGTCTGCGACGTGACCGGCACGGCGTGCGGACGCACCGACCGCCCCGGGCGGGCTCCCCGGCTCGCCCGGGTCCCGGTGGTCGCGTCGGTGACATCCGTGCGCGCCGTGCCGGTACGGAATGCGCCACTTCCGGAAATCCCGTCGCGATAGCGATTTCGACGTACTGATCCGCTGCACGCGCCGCCGCTGCCATAGCTGTCATAACTGCCGGGCGATCAATTCCAGCGTCCTTTCCTGCTATTGACGCTCGATGTGATGCGGCGTATATCTCTTGTCACCGCAACCGGTACAGCGGAGTGATCGGATATTCCCCGGGGCCGCGGAGCCCCGGGGGACGGCCGCCCGGGACAGGGGAGTTTCCCGGCAATCCGCTGCCGCGAAACAAGGGGGTCGAACATATATGCTTCGCATCACGGCCGATATCTTCTCCGGCCGCCCCGATCCGGTGTCCGACATCACCGACGAGAGCGAAGTACGGGCGCTGCTCCGTGAGGTGGACAGCAATCGGAGCCTGTTCCTCAGTGAGGCGCCCCCCGAGGGCGGTCTCGGCGTACGGGGATTCTGGCTCGAACCTCTGAACGACGAGCTGGGCAGCGACTTCGGCACCGAGCCGAGGCTGTATCTCCCGGTCGGCGCCCAGGCCCGCGGTGGCCGCGCGGCCGAAATCGGCGAGCGGCTCGTCACCTTGATGGAGAGCGGGGAGCCCGCCGCCTCCGGTGAAGCGGCGGAGGTCATGGACGCCTCGCTGCGCGACTTCGTGATTCCGCAACTGGCGGTCCCCGCCAGGGTCACCGTCACCGACCAGACCACGTCGACGGGAGCGGGACCGGAAGCCGAGGACGGCTCGGCCGAGGGATCGGCGGAGGTCTCCACGAAAGCCGCCTGCACCATTGAACTCGGAGCGTTCAACCCGGGATTCTGGAACAACGACTCGACTGTCCGACTGAACAACAACTGCTACAACTACGCGAGCAACTGGCGGACGAATACGTTCGCCCAGCCGGGCCGTGGTTGCGGCAACATGTACAAGGCCATCACCTGTGCCGAAGTGACGCGTGCTTCGCTGTGCGACGGAATGCACCACCGGTTCGACTGCTTCCCCGACACCGAAAAGCCGCGCTACTTGGTCGCGCTTGTCATCGCCCCCGGCCCCGGCTTCATCGACTTCCACTGGTTCCGCAAGCAGAACGAGGGATTCTGGGGCCACAAGCCCGGCAGCACGGCCGCCCGCAACACGGACAACAGCGGAAACGTCATCTTCAACCCGGAGACCGCCAACCGTGGTCCGTACACGGTATTTTGCGGCTACTTCTACGGGTGCAACTCGCAACGCCAGCGGATAAGGTAGCGGGCCCAGCGCCCTCCCCGAGCCGGGAGGGCGCTTTCCGCAGCCGGGGCGGACCACCGGCACGGCCTCCAGGGAATGACCGGTATGGATGTGGAGATCGACCTCTACAGCGGACGGCGGAATCCGGTGTTCGGCCTCGCGCCGGAAGCCGAGGCGGACCTGATGTGCCGGATCGCCACCCTGCCCCTCGCGCCGCCCGGGGCCGCCCCCCTCCAGGGGCTCGGCTACCGAGGCCTACGCATCACCAATGGCCCGGCGGCCAACATCGCGGAGATCGTGGTGTCCGGCGAAGTGGTCGTCGTCCGCGACCGCGACGGCGCGGAGCGGGTGCTCCGCGACGAGGGACGCGCGGTGGAGCACTGGCTCGCCGACCTCGCCGCGGCCAGCCTGGAGCCGACGGAGGCATCGGTGCTGCGCCGGGAGCTGCGGGGCTGACCCGGAGCCACACTCCACCCGCCCTCCCTGCGAGGTCACCAGAACTGGGACAGCGGGCCCACCTTGTACGCCGTCGTGTCGACGCTGATGCTGCCGGCGAAGGGGTGGTCGAGGACTACGACGAGCAGCAGGCTGAATCCGATGAGGGCGGCGACCGAGGCGACGAAGAGGAGTTGGACGCGGCGGCTGTTGATGCCGTAGAGGAAGGTCAGGGGGATGAATGCCAGGGCGGCGCCGTACACCAGCGTCTTCAGCAGTCCGGGCAGTTCCTGGTCGGCGATGGTCATGCGGGCGCGGCGCTGGGTGACCACCTCGTTGAGGTCGTCGGTCGCCTTGCGGTAGAAGGCCTTCTCCCTCTCCGTACGCGGTTCGTAGGTCTGGAGCGCGGTGAACAGGTCGCGCATCTGCTGTTGGGCGACGGAGTACCGGGGCTTCCCGGTGCGCATGAGGGGCCACTGCACGTCGACCACCTTGTGGATGTAGGCGCCGACGGCCGCGTGGACGCGGTCGCGCCGGGAAGGCGGGAACACCTCGCTGTCCCAGGTGAGCTGGGCCAGGGACGAAGCCTCGCGCTGCACCACCGCGTCGGCCTCCTGCGCCTGGGTCCACAGCGTCACCACGACGAACGCGAGAATGATGCCGTAGATGGCGCCGTACATGCCGAGGACGACTCCGACCATGTCGTTGTGCTGGCCGTCTGCCAGCTCCGGGTGCAGCCGGTGCGTCAGTACGCTGCCCGCCAGTGCCAGGACGACGATGCCGCCGACGATGACGGCGGCGATCGCAGTGGTGGACATGTTGTTCAGCAGCCACAGTTCCACAGGCCCCCCAGGCGGAGTCTCACGCTGAGTCGGCGAGACAACAGGCAAGCAAGCACGCTCATTTGTGCTGCGTCACTGCAGCCACCGATATGCCTGGGAGGCGCGTTCGCCACTCGGAAGGGGGAAACCGTCAGGGGTCAGCGCCTTCGCAGACGGGTGGAGAGGACCGCCATGGTGGCCATGAGGGCCGGGAGGACCAGCATCGCTGTGCGCAGGGTGGTGGATTCGGTGAGGGCGCCGATGACGGGCGGCCCCGCCAGGAAGCCTAAGTAGCCGACCGCGGAGACGGCGGCGATGGCGGGGCCGGGGCGTTCGGGGTCGAGGTCGGCCGCGTGGCTGAAGACGACGGGGATGACGGCGGCCATGCCCAGGCCGAGCAGCCCATAGCCCAGGAAACCGGCGAGGACCGTGGGCGAGGCGATCGGGATCAGCGCGCCCACCCCGGCGACCGCCGCGCAGCCCAGGGTGAAGCGGGTCGTACCGACGCGGGAGCGGACGCGGTCGGCGGAGAGCCGTCCGACGACCATCCCGGCCGAGAAGACGGCGAACCCCACGCCCGCCAGGCCCGCCGACGCGCCCGTCACCTCGTGCAGATAGACCGCGCCCCAGTCGTTCACGACCCCCTCCCCCATCAGCGCGCAGAACGCGACGAGACCGGGGATCCACAGGCCGGGGCCCGGCAGCGCCAGGAGCGGGCCGGAGTCCTCCGCCGTCCGCTCCGCCCGCCGCTCCTCGGGCACGAGGGCGGTCGCCGCCCAGGCCGCCACCGCGCACAGCACCACCGCGGTGACGGCGAAGTGCGGCCCGGTGCCCACGCCCGCCGACGCCACGATGCCGCCGGCGCCCGCCCCCACGATGCCGCCGAGGCTGAACATCGCGTGGAAGCCGCCGAGCACCGGCCGCCCGTAGGCCCGTTCGACCAGGACGCCCTGGGTGTTCATCGCCACGTCGACGGCGGTGTTGCCGCAGGCGAACAGCGCGAGCGTCGCCGTGAGCAGGGCGAGCCCGGGGACGAAGGCGAGCCCGGCGAGCGCCGCCAGATAGACGGCCATCCCTGCGCAGAGCACCGCCCGGCTGCCGTACCGGGCCACCAGGCCGCCCACCAGCGGCAGGCCGACGAAGGCCCCGCCGCTCAGACCCACGAGCGCCACCGCCAGCTCCCCCGCGGAGAGGTCGAGCCGGTCCTGGACCGCGGGGACGCGGGCCGCCCAGGTGGCGAAGGCGGCGCCGGTGACGAAGAAGACCGTGCTCACGGCCAGCCGCATCGCTCTCAGGCGGGCCGTGGAGCCGGGGCCTGGGTGGAGGTGGCTGTCCGGGACTTTCAGGGGTGGGTGGTGCTCCGTCCTGTCCGGCGGTGCCCCGTCCGGCTTCTTCCCCATCGGCGTGCGGGTCCTTTCCTGTGCTCGTCCTGTGCCGCTACGGGGCTTCGGCCGCCCTGCGCCGTGCCAGCGCGAGCAGGGCGTCCCGCTCTTCCACCAGGACCTTGTGGAAGACGTCGGCGAACAACCTCATGGTCCCCTCGTCGTTCGGCGGGCCCAGGGAGCTGAAGCTCTGGCCGAGGACCAGTCTGCGGCGGCAGATCTCCTCGCTCACCGGATACTCCTCCGGACGGTACGCGTGCCCGGGGGCGGCGTGGCCGCAGGTCCACGGGCAGCCCCGGCCGTATCCGCGCAGGTCCTGGAAGAGGGTCTGCGCGGGGACCGGCCGCGGCTGCCAGCGCATGATGCCGAGGCCCTCGGCGTTCACGGCCTCTTCGAGGGCGTCGCGGAACGCCTCCACGGGCACGTCGGCCGGGTCGAGGCCGAGCTCCTCCGGCATGACGAGCAGCGGGTAGAAGAAGTAGACGTGCGTGCGGTCGGCCGGGACGACCGGCGGGCGGATGCCCGGGACTCCCGCGAGGGCGGCGGTGAGCGCCGCGCCGTTGGCCTCGCGGGCGCGGGTCATCTCCGGCAGCCGGGCGAGCTGGGAGCGGGCGAAGGCCGCGGCGAGCACGTCGATGCGGTAGTTCCAGCCCATGATGCGGGCGTTGTAGTCCCGCCCCTGGCCCGGCAGTTCCTCGCCGAACATCAGCACCCGCCGGGCGAGCTTGAACTGCTCCTCGTCCCGGGTCGCGAAGAGTCCGCCCTCGCCGAGCGCCGAGAGGGTCTTCGAGCCGTTGAGACTGGCCCCGCTCATGGCGCCGAGCGAACCCACCGGGCGGCCGCGGTAGGTGGCGCCGTGGGCCTGGGCCGCGTCCTCGATGAGCGTCAGGCCGTGTCGTTCGGCGACGGCGGCCAGGGCGTCGTGGTCGGCGGGCAGACCGTTCAGGTCGACGGCGATGATCGCGCGCGTACGGGAGGTGATCCGCTCCTCGATCAGCGCGGGGTCGAGGGCGAACGTGTCGATGTCCGTGTCGACGAAGACGGGGATCGCGTTGGCCTGGAGCACGCACGACGCCGATGCCAGGAAGGTGTCGGCGGGCACGAGCACCTCGTCGCCCGGCTCGACGCCCGCGGCGGCGATCGCCATGTGCAGGGCCGCCGTACCGGAGTTGGCGGCCAGGACGTACGGCATGGAGGTGTACTCCCCCCACGCCTCCTCCAGTTCCCGCACCGCCCGCATCGGCCAGTGCCAGGGCGTGGCCGCGTCCAGGGCGTCGAGTACGGCCTTGCGGTCCGCGTCGACGATGTGCGGCCACGGCGCGACCGCGCCCTCGGGCACGAGCCGGGTGCCGCCGTCGAGCGCTAACATGCCGCGGCCTCCGTCAGGCGCCTGCGCTCCGGCCGCTCCTTGCGGAACACCGCCTTCGCCGTGGGGAGTTCGGGGAAGGGGCCGAGGGCGGCGGCCAGCGATTCCAGACCGTCCGCCAGCGGGATCGCGGGGCTGAAGCCGAGGGCGGCGAGCCGGGAGACGTCGGCGACGAGGGAGAAGCTGTCCTCCAGGCTGCTGTCGTCGGCGTCGAGGAGCGCGGGCCGCCCGGTGGCCTTGCCGACCGCCTCTGCGAGATCGCGCAGTGACACCTCCGTGCCGCTGCCCAGGTTGTACGTCTCGCCGTCCAGGCCCCGCTCCGCGAGGGTGACGAGGGCCCCGCACAGGTCTTCGACGTGGATGAAGTCCCGCGTCTTGCGGTCGATGTCCCCGACGACGGGGATCGGCATTTCGTTGAGGTGCCAGCGCAGGAACTGCGACACCTCGCCGCCCGCGCGGCTCGGGTCCTCGCCGGGTCCGTAGACGACGAAGGAACGCCCGATCACGACGGGCAGACCGGCGGACTGCTGCAGGCTGCGCAGGGTGAGTTCGCCGGAGAGCTTGGAGGCCCCGTACGGCAGGAAGGGCTGGGTGGGGTGGTCCTCGCCCATCGGTGAGGAGCGCGGGGTGCCGTAGACGATCGCGGAGGAGAGGTAGACGAGGCGCTGGACGCCGAGTTCGAGGCAGGCGTTGCCCACGTTGCAGGTGCCCAGGGCGTTGAGGTGGAAGTCGTGGCGGGGCTTCTCGACCGACACGGTGCCACTCGCGTTGCCCGCCAGGTGGAAGACGACGTCGGCTCCTTGCAGGGCGAGCAGGGTCTCGCCGTAGTCGCGCAGGTCGGCGCGGGCGTGCCGCACGCCGGGCAAGGCCGCGACGTGCGCGGGGAGTTCCGCGTGATCGACGACGGTGATCTTCTTGTCGAGGCGGCTGAGGCTGGTGACCAGATGGCTGCCGACGAAACCGGCACCCCCGGTCACCACGACTTCGTCGTGCTCATGGAGCCCGCCGGATGTGTCTGACGTGCGGATCAAGGTTGCCCCCGTGGTTGAAGTCCGGAACCGCGCTGATGCCCCGTCGCTCGGCGCACCGCATCGCGGCGACAGCGGATGGAGGGACCGGGACGGGACCGTCTCGGCGTGCCGGGAGCCGCATCTGCGCGTGGGCGACAGCAGGCCGGTCGGGCCCGGATCGGTGCGGATCGGCGTGAGCGGTGGACGAAGCGGCGTGAGCGGTACGTGAGGCTGCGGAGCCACGCGGAAACGCCGCGTCGCCCCCCAGTGGAACACGTCGGAACGCCGCCGGAACAAGTGCTCCAGCAAAGATGGCCGATGTGGCCTTCCCGCCCTGACGCACCCCGTCACTCGATACGGAAGATGGCCGATGACGGCCCCTTGGAGGGAGCGACCGCCCCGCTCAGGCGTACCGGAGTCCGGGGCTCGACGGAGACCGGAGCGTCTCGGATGGCTGAATTGTCACGTGCTCAGCCGGTACAACTACCGGTGCGGCTGCCCGTACGGCTGCCCGTACGGGGAACGGCAAGGCCCCGGGGCGGCAACCGGCCCGGGGCCCACGGCGGGGGCGGGTGGGGAGGTGGTGGCGATGCGCGCCCCCAGCCAACGGATGTGTCAGAAGCGCACGTCGGAGCAGGCGTAGAAGGCGTTGCCCGTGTCGGCGATGGTCCAGACGCCGAGGATGAGGTGCCGGCCGGTCTTCTGGGGCAGGACGCCCGCGTGGGTGACGGTGGAGCCGGGCTGACGGCCGCCGAAGGCCACCGTGAGGAACGGCTGCGGGTCAAGGTCGGCCCTGGTCAGCGGCTTGGTGGAGTCCCAGCCGTCCTTGGTGATGTAGTAGCGGAAGTCGGTGGTGGAGTGGCGGGCGGTGATCCGCCAGACGAAGGTGTGGCTCTGACCGGCCGTCAGGCTGGTGGCGGGCCAGTTCCCGCCGCGCGGGTCGTCCAGTTCGTGGAAGCGCCCGATGCCGCCCGAGCAGATGTGTCCGTCGGCGGGCCCGCGCGCGGGGAATCCCTTGGGGCCCTCCACGCTCGGCGGCTCCCACTGGATCTGCCCGCAGTTCCGGACGGTGCCGTTGCCGCACAGCTGCTGGCGGCTGACGGGCGAGTCGGTGTAGCCGTGGCCCTGGGCGGCGCCGCCCGTGGCGAGAACGGCGGTTCCGGCGAGGCCGAGGCCCAGGAGTAACGAGGTGAGCTTCTTGCGCATGCGGTGCTCCCGTGGTCCGAGGGTGCGGGTGGGGGGGACGCACCCCTCGGAAGCACTGCCGGATCGTACGGCGAGGACAAGGCGGCAGCGCGGAAGCAACCGGAGGGCACACGTCCGACGCGGTCTAGACCAAGTCCGAGAGTAGCCCTATGAGTTAGTCATGTCCATACCAATCGAGGCCCGCCGGGCCGCGCCCGTCGGCAGTCGGCGGCGCAGCCAGGGCGCCGAGGCGAGGACGAAGAGGCCGAAGGCCAGCAGCACGATGACGTCGACCGAGCCCGCGCCGAGGCCGCTGTGCCGCACGCCGTACACCGCGTACAGGTTGGACGCCAGGTCCGCGAGCATCGTCAGGCAGGTGAGGTACAGGCCGCCGCGGCGGGCCTTGAGGAGCAGCACCCCGGAGAGCGAGTCGAAGACGATCAGCGAGTTCCAGAAGGCGTTGAGCCACGTCGGCGCCCACGCACGGGAGCGGAAGCCCCACAGGACGAGGTCGACGACGTGCACGCACGCGCCGTAGAGCATGACGGCGCCGATGAACACGGCCACGGCCCGGGGGGCGGCGGGCAGGGCGCGCAGGCCGCGGGGCGGGCGCGGCGCGCGGCGGCGCGCCGGGGGTCGCTCCCCGGCGCGCCGCCGCACTTCGCCGCTTCGCTGGTGCACGTGGTCACTCCTCCTGTTGTCGCTGCCCGCCGTCCGGTCCCGGCCGCCGGTCAGACGGGGTCGGCCTCGCGCACCGGCTCACGCGCGGTGTCGACGGGCGCGGTCGGGGCCTTCCACCGCTGCTCCTGGCGCGTGAAGAGGTATCCGGCCGCCGCGAGGACGACCGCCGCCATCGCCACGAGCAGCACCTTGAAGTTGACCACGGCGATGAGAGCGGCTCCGCAGGCCATGGCCAGCATCTGCGGCAGGGTCATCATCAGGTTGAACCCGGAGTAGACCCGGCCGACCAGTTCGGGCGCGGTGTGGCGCAGGCCGACCGTGGTCAGGCCGACCGCGATCCAGGGCAGGCTCGCGCCGCACAGGACCATGCCGGTGGCGACCGCGGCGACGGCCGGAACGGTCTGGAGGAGCGCCCCGGCGGCGAAGGCCACCATGCCGAGGGCGACCAGCATGCCCTCGCCGATGCGCCGCCCGATGCGGGCCGCCGTGAGCCCGGCCGCGATGGCACCGGCGCCCTGCCCGGCGAGCAGCACGCCGAGGAACGACGGGGCCCGGCCGAGGCCGTCGTCGACGACGGCGAGGCCGACCGTCTCGGCCAGGCCCATGGCGACCATCGTGAGCGCGCTGGCGATGGTGAGCTGGCGCAGGACGACCGTCCGCGCGAGGTGCCGCACCCCTTCGGTGATCTCCCGCAGCCAGCTGTCGCCGCTGCGCTCCGGCGCGCTCTCCTGGTGGCGGACCGCCGTCAGGAAGGCGACGGCGGCCAGCATCAGCGCGATGTTGACGGCCACCACGGCGTGCGCGCCGAGTGCCGCGTACAGGCCGGCGCCCGCGATCGGGGAGATCAGGCGCAGGCCCTGCTTGACCGTCTGCGTGAGCGCGTTGGCGTCGGGGAGCTGCTCCTCGGGCACGAGCACGCGCAGGAAGGCCGCCTGCGCCGGGTCCACGAAGCTGTACGAGAGACCGTAGAGCAGCATGACCACGTAGATGAGCCAGATCTGCCCGCTGTCCTGGACCAGGAGCAGCGACGCCACCACGGCGGCCGTGCCGAGGTACAGGCCCATGAGGAGCGGGCGTCTGCGGTACCGGTCGGCGGTCATGCCGCCGACCGGTGCGCAGAGCGTCCCTACGATCACCAGGAAGAAGGTGAACGCGGCGGCGGAGTTGCTGCCGGTCAGCTCCTTGACCCAGATGCCCGCCACGAGCCAGAGCATCGTGTCGCCGAGGATCGCGCAGAGCTGTCCCAGGATGAGCCATCGGACAGTGCGGTCGGCCAGGAGCCGTCCCATGCGGTGTGCTTCCTTTCTGAAGGGTCGCGCGCGCCTCGAAGGGCTGCGCGCGGCAGGGTTACGCGTCGCTTCGAGAGGTCACGCGTCGCCGTCGAGGGCCTCGGCGACGGCCGGGCCGAGCGCGGCGACCCCCTCGGCCGCGAGCAGGTCGGCGTGTCGGCAGTCGACGCGGTGCTCGGCGATCGCGCCCGCCACGTACGGCTGCCAGGCCTCCCGTGCCGTGACCGCGTCGGCCGGGCGGTCCCGCGTGGCGGTGACGAAGAGGACGTCGCAGTCCACGCTGCCGGGCGTGTGGTCGCGGATCAGACGGCTGCTGTGCACGGCCGTGTCGAGGACGGCTGCCACGGTGTCCTCGTCCAGGTGGAGCCGCTGGGCCTGCTCCGCGCGCAGCAGCGCGAGGAGGTCCCGGCGTTCCGCGCCGCGCTCGGCCAGGTCGCGCACCGCGCTCCCGGCTCCCGGCAGCAGGGCGGCGAGCACTTCGTCCTCGGCCTCCGCGTCGAGGACGTCCGGGTCCTTGGCGGCGTCGTCGGCCGGATAGGAGTCGAGCAGCGCGAGGAACGCGACCTGCTCACCGTCCTTCTCCAGGAGCCGCGCCATGGCGTGCGCGACGGTGCCGCCGAGCGACCAGCCGAGCAGGTGGTAGGGGCCCTCGGGCTGCACGGCCCGGACGCGGGCGACGTAGTCCTCGGCCATCTCCTCGATGGACTCGGGCCGGGCGTCCGGCTCCGTGATGCCGCGCGCCTGCAGGCCGTACACCGGACGCTCCGCGCCCACGTGTGCGAGCAGTGCCGCGTAGTTCCAGCTCAGCCCGAGGACGGGGTGCACGCAGAAGACGGGTTCCGCGCTGCCGGTGGTGCGCAGCGGGAGAAGCACGTCGAAGGAGTTGTCGGCGGCTCCTTCGCCGAGCCGCGCGCCGATCCCGGCCGCGGTCGGGGTCTCGAACAGCGCCCGCAGCCCGAGTTCGGTGCCGAACGTCCTCCGTACCGTGCTCATCAGGCGTACGGCGAGCAGCGAGTGCCCGCCGAGCGCGAAGAAGTCGTCGTCGGGACCGACTTGCGGCACGCCGAGCGCCTCGGCGAACAGCGAGCAGAGCACCTGCTCCTGCGGCGTGCCCGCGACACGCCCCGCGCCCGTGCTTCCGGCCGGAAGCACGGGCGCGGGCAGGGCCCGCTTGTCCAGCTTCCCGTTGGGTGTCGTCGGCAGGGCGTCCAGGGCCACGAAGGCCGAGGGCACCATGTAGTCGGGCAGCAGACCCAGGGCGTGCGTGCGCAGCCCGGCCGGGTCCGTCGCGTCGTGAGCCTCCGGTACGACGTACGCCACCAGGCGCGTGTCCCCCGGTCGGTCCTCACGGACGACGACAGCCGCTTGCCGGGCGCTCTCGTGCCGCATGAGTACGGCTTCGATCTCGCCGGGTTCGATGCGGAAGCCGCGGAGCTTGACCTGGTCGTCGGCACGGCCGAGGAAGACGAGTTGTCCGTCCGACCCCCAGCGCACCAAGTCACCGGTACGGTACATGCGCTCACCGGCGGCGAAGGGGTCGGCCACGAAACGCTCCGCCGTCAGACCCGGCCGCTTCAGATAACCGCGCGCCAACGCCTCACCGGACACGTACAGTTCGCCGACGACGCCCTGCGGGACCAGCCGCAGATGCGCGTCCAGGACGTACAGGCGCGTGTTCCACACCGGACGGCCGATCGGGACCGTGCCACCCTCCACGCCGGTGCCCGTGCCGAAGGTGACCTGGATCGTCGCCTCCGTCGGACCGTACAGATTGACCGGGCGCACGCCCCACACGTCCACGGCGGACGCAGCCAGCGAGGACCGCAAGGGCTCACCGCCGGCGAACACCCGCCGCAGGGAGGTGACGTCCGCCGCTCCCGGGACCTCCAGGACGGCGGCCAGCAGGGTCGGCACGAACTGTGCGACCGTCACCTCACGCTCCCGCATCAACACGGTCAGCCGCTCCGGCTCCCTGGCCACCTCATCCGAGGCCACGACCACCGCAGCACCCGACACCAGAGGCAACCACGACTCCCACACCGCCGCGTCAAAACCCGGCGACGTCCGCGCCAGCACACGATCACCCGCACCGACACCGAACTCCGCCCGCATCCAGACCATGTGATTCACCGCAGCACCCTGCGACACCACCACACCCTTGGGACGACCCGTCGAACCCGACGTATAGATCACATACGCGCCATCCCCACCCGACACAACAGGCAGCTCGGCGGCCGCCGCGCGGCCCTCGCCAACGAGGACTCGCGTGAGGTCGGCGGGCACCAGCTCGTCCGTCTCCTCCGCTACGACGACCGCGACCGGCCCAGCCTCGCCCAGCACCCCCGCGATCCGCTCCGCAGGCAGCCCAGCATCCAACGGCAACCACGCCGCACCCGACAACGCCACACCCACCTGCGCCACCACCCACTCCACCGAGCGCGGCACCACCACACCAGGACCAGCACCACAAGCCACCAACCGCGCAGCCAAACCACCAGCCACAGCCCACAACTCCCCGTACGAGAGCGCGACTTCACCGTCCACCACAGCGATCTCATCAGGGTGTGCGACAACCCGCTCCCGCAACAGCGACACCAACGTCGCCCCCGCCGGGACCTCGGTAGTGTCCCCGGTGCCCCACGCGGTCAGCCTGTCGCGCTCTCCCTCCGCGAGCAGGTCCACGCCGCTCACGCGGGCCCCGGGGTCCGCCACCGCACCGGCGAGGAAGCGTCCGAAGGAGTCGGCGAGGAACCGCGCCGTGTCGGTGTCGAAGAGGTCGGCGGAGTACTCGAGCTCGCCTTCCAGGTCCTGCCCCAGGGTGAGGGACAGGTCGAACTTGGCGGCGGTGGCGGCCACGGGTTCGGGGCGGGCGGTGAGGCCGTCGAGTTCGGTGTGCGGCAGCTCCGTGTTCTGGAGGGTGAGCATGACCTGGAAGAGCGGGTGCCGGGCCATGGACCGTGCCGGGTTGAGGGCCTCCACGAGGCGCTCGAAGGGCAGGTCCTGGTGGGCGTACGCGCTCAGGTCGCTGTCACGGACGCGTTCCAGCAAGGTGTGGAACGTCGGGTCACCCGTGACGTCGGTGCGCAGGACCAGGGTGTTCACGAAGAAGCCCACCAGGTCGTGGGTGGCTTCGTCGGTGCGCCCGGCGACGGGCGTGCCGATCGGGATGTCGTCGCCGCAGCCGAGGGCGGTCAGCCATCCGGCGAGCGCGGCCTGGAGCACCATGAAGACGCTGGTGTGCGTCTGCCGGGCCAGGTCGGTCACGCGCTCGCGCGCCTCGGCATCGACACGCAGCGGCACGCTGCCGCCCCGGCCCGTGGACTGTGCGGGCCGCGGCCGGTCGGCCGGCAGGGCCAGCTCCTCCGGCAGGGCGGCCAGTGCCTCGGTCCAGTAGGCGAGTTGGCGGGCGGCACGGCTGTCGGGGTCGTGCTCGTCGCCGAGCAGCTCGCGCTGCCACAGCGTGTAGTCGGCGTACTGCACCGGCAGTTCGGGCCACGCGGGGCTCTCGCCCGCGCGGCGGGCCGCGTAGGCGGTGGTCAGGTCGCGGACGAGCGGGGCCGTGGACCAGCCGTCGGTGACGATGTGGTGCAGGACGAGCAGCAGGACGTGCTCGTCGTCCGCGAGCCGGAACACGGTGGCGCGCAGCGGCGGCCGCGCGGTGATGTCGAAGGTGTCCGCGGCCGCTCGGGCGACCTCCGCACGGAGCGCCTCCTCGTCGGGTACGTCCCTCAGGCCCACGTCGAGGGCGGTCGCGTCCGCCGCCAGCACGACCTGGCACGGGTCGCCGCCGGACTCGGCTCCGGACCCGCCCCCGGATTCGGGGAAGAAGGTCCGCAGGCTCTCGTGCCGGGCCACGACGTCGGCGAGCGCCCCGCGGAGCGCGTCGAGGTCGAGGGCGCCGGTCAGGCGCAGCGCCATCGGCACGTTGTAGGTGGGCGTGGGCCCGGTGAAGGCCTCCAGGAACCACAGGCGCCGCTGGGCGAAGGAGAGCGGAAGGCGCTCGGGGCGTGCGGCCGGGAGCAGGGCGGGGCGCCCGGTCTCGTGCCGCTCGTCGAGGGCGGTGGCGAGCGCGGCGACGGTGGGCGCCTCGAAGAGCGTCCGCAGCGGCATCTCCGTGCCGAAGACGGTGCGGATGCGGCTCGCCAGGCGGGTGGCGAGCAGCGAGTGGCCGCCGAGCGCGAAGAAGCTGTCGTCGATGCCGACCCCCGGCACGCCGAGGACCTCGGCGAACAGGCCGCACAGAATCTCCTCGCGGGGCGAGCGCGGGGCGCGCCCGGCCTCGGCGGGCGCGAACTCCGGCTCGGGCAGGGCCTTGCGGTTGACCTTGCCGTTGGGCATCAGGGGCAGCGCGTCGAGGGCCATGAACGCGGACGGCACCATGTAGTCGGGCAGCCTCGCGGCGAGCCGCTCGCGCAGGGCACCGACGCGGTCGGGGGTGCCGACGGCGTAGGCGACGAGCCGCTTGTCCCCCGCCTCGTCCTGATGCAGGCGTACGACGGCCTTCCCGATGCCGGGCTCGGCCTCGATGGCGGCCTCGATCTCGCCGAGTTCGATGCGGAAGCCGCGCAGCTTGACCTGGTCGTCGGCGCGGCCGAGGAAGACGAGCTGTCCGTCGGCACCCCAGCGCACCAGGTCACCGGTGCGGTACATGCGCTCACCGGTGGCGAACGGGTCGGCCACGAAGCGCTCCGACGTCAGGCCCGCGCGCTTCAGGTAGCCGCGCGCCAACCCGGTGCCGGAGACGTAGAGTTCGCCGACGACGCCCGGCGGGACGAGGCGCAGGCCCTGGTCGAGGACGTAGACGCGCTTGTTCCAGATGGGACGGCCGATGGGCGGGATCGTGGGGTCGGCGATCGGGTCGCTCATCGACGCGCAGACCGTCGCCTCGGTCGGACCGTATGAGTTGATCATGCGGCGGTCGCGGTACCAGCGCCGCACCAGGGCGGGTGAGCTGGCCTCGCCGCCGACGATCAGGGTGCCGCCCTCGGGCAGGGACCCGTCGGGCATGACGGCGAGTCCGGCGGGCGGCAGGTCGATGTGGGTGATGCCCTGCTCGGCGACGAGTGCGACCAGAGGGTCGCCCGGCATCATCCGCTCCAGCGGGGCGATGACCACGCGGGCGCCGCTGAGCAGCGCGGACCACACCTCGGAAACGTGGCTGTCGAAGCTGAGCGAGGAGAACTGCAACACGCGGCTGTCGGGCTTGGTCGCGTACCACTCCACCTTGGACCACCCGAGGCTGGGCAGGCCCGCGTGCGGCACGACGACGCCCTTGGGGCGGCCCGTGGAGCCCGAGGTGTAGATCAGGTACGCGGGGTGGTGCGCGCGCAGCGGCGCGGTCCGCTCGGTGTCGCGCAGGTCCGTGGCGACGTGCTCGGCGAGTTCCGCGCGCAGGGCGGGCTCGTCGAGGACGACCGCGGTGCGCCCGTCGAGCGGCAGCCGCCCGGCCACCTCGGACACGGTGACGACGAGCGCCGGGTCGGCGTCGTCGAGCATGTAGGCGATGCGGTCGGCCGGGTACTCGGGGTCGACGGGCAGATAGGCGGCGCCGGACTTCAGGACGGCGAGCAGGGTGACGAGCATCCGCTCGCTGCGCGGCATCGCCATGGCCACGAAGCGCTCCGGGCCCGCGCCGCGCGCCACGAGGAGCCGGGCGAGCCGGTTCACCTCGGCGTTCAGCGTCGCGTACGACAGCTCGATGCCTTCGTAGGCCACGGCCACGGAGTCCGGGGAGCGGCGTACCTGGTCCTGGAAGAGTTCGTGGACGAGCCCGTCCGGGATGTCCCGGCTCGTGTCGTTCCACTGGTGCAGGAGCAGGTCGCGCTCGGCGGGTGTGGTGAGGTCGTGGTGGGCGACGCGCTGATCGGGCGCGGTGCAGACCGCCGTCAGGAAGGCGGCGAGCCGGTCCGCGAAGGCCTGGGCCGTCTCGCGGTCGTACAGGTCGGCGGAGTAGTCGACCGAGCCTGTGAGGCCGCCGGGCGCGCCGTCGGCGAAGGTCTCCCCCACGTCCACGGAGAGGTCGAACTTGGCGCCGCCGCGCGGCAGTTGCTCGGGCGTGACGCGCAGGCCGGGGAGGTCCATGGCGGGCAGGTCGGTGTTCTGGAAGGCCAGCATCACCTGGAACAGCGGGTGGCGCCCCAGGGAGCGCGGTGGGTTCAGGACCTCCACCAGACGCTCGAACGGCACGTCCTGATGCGCGAACGCCGCCAGATCCGACTCCCGCACCCGGGCAATCAGCTCACGGAAGGTCGGGTCACCGGACACATCGGTACGCAACACCAGCGTGTTCACGAAGAAACCGACCGCATCCTCCAGCGCCTCATCCGCACGCCCCGCCACCGGCGAACCGATCGGCACATCATCACCCGCACCCAACCGCGCGAGCAGCGCCGCAAGCGCCGCCTGGAGGACCATGAAGACGCTGGCGCCGCTGTCCTGGGCGAGCCGCGTGAGGTGCGCGTGGACGTCGGCGGGGAGTGCGAAGGGCACGCTGCCGCCCCGGTCGCTGCCCACGTTGGGGCGCACGCGGTCGCCGGGCAGGGTCACTTCCTCCGGGAGGCCCGCAAGGGCGGTCTCCCAGTGGGCGATCTGGCGGGCGAGGACGCTGTCGGGGGCGCCCTCGTCGCCGAGGAGTTCCCGCTGCCACAGCGCGTAGTCCGCGTACTGCACCGGCAACGGCTCCCACGACGGAACCCGGCCCTCGGCACGGGCCGCGTACGCCACCGACACATCACGCGCCAGCGGCGCCAGCGACCAACCGTCACCCGCCACATGGTGCAGCACCAGAAGCAGGACGTGACTGTCCGCGGCGACCGGGAACAGCGTGGCCCGCAGCGGCAGCTCCGCCGCGAGGTCGAAGCCTTCCTGGACGGCGGCGTGCAGCGCGGCCGCGAGACCGTCCTCGGCGATGTCGGTGAGGGTGAGCGGTACCGTCGCTGCGGTGGTGGCACGCACCAGCTGCTCCGGTTCGCCGTCCCGCTCGGGGAAGACGGTGCGCAGGCTCTCGTGGCGCTCCATGACGTCGGCGAGCGCGGCACGCAGCGCCTCGCGGTCGAGGCGGCCCGTCAGGCGCAGCGCGAGCGCCATGTTGTACGCGCCGCTGCCCGGCTCCAGGCGGTTGAGGAACCACAGGCGGCGCTGGGCGTACGAGAGCGGGAGCCGCTCGGGCCGCGCGGCGGGGAGCAGGGCGGGGCGGGACGTCGCGGCCTGTTGCTCCAGGGCGGTGGCGAGCGCGGCCACGGTCGGCGCCTCGAAGAGCGCCCGCAGGGGCATCTCGACGCCGATGGCGGCACGGACCCGGCTGGCGAGCCGGGTGGCGAGCAGCGAGTGTCCGCCCAGGGCGAAGAAGTTGTCGTCCACGCCGACGTGCTGCTCGTCCAGGCCGAGTACGTCCGCGAACAGTGCGCGGAGCTGCTCCTCGCGCGGTGTCGTGGGCGCCCGGCCCGCTTCCGACGGAGCGAAGTCGGGTGCGGGGAGGGCCTTCCGGTTCACCTTGCCGTTGGACAGCAGGGGGAATGCGTGGAGGGCCACGAAGAGCGACGGCACCATGTACGCCGGCAGCTTCCGGGCCAGGGCCGCGCTCAACCCGGCCGACGCGTCCGTGGTGCCGATGACGTAGGCGACGAGGTGCTGCTCGCCCGCAGACGTCGAGTGCGGTGTCACGACGGCCCGGGACACACCGTCCAGGGCCTCGATGGCGGCTTCGATCTCGCCGGGTTCGATGCGGAAGCCGCGGAGCTTGACCTGATCGTCAGCACGGCCGACGAACACGAGCTGCCCGTCCGACCCCCAGCGCACCAAGTCGCCCGTGCGATACATCCGCTCACCGGCGGCGAAAGGGTCGGCCACGAAACGCTCCGCCGTCAGACCCGGCCGCTTCAGATAACCGCGCGCCAACGCCTCACCGGACACATACAGTTCACCGACGACACCCTGCGGGACCAGCCGCAGATGCGCGTCCAGGACGTACAGGCGCGTGTTCCACACCGGACGGCCGATCGGGACCGTGCCACCCTCCACGCCAGTGCCCGTGCCGAAAGTGACCTGGATCGTCGTCTCCGTCGGACCGTACAGATTGACCGGACGTACACCCCACACGTCCACGGCGGACGCAGCCAAAGACGCCCGCAAGGGCTCACCACCGGCGAACACCCGCCGCAGGGAGGTGACTTCACGTGCCTGCGGCACCTCAAGGACAGCCCCGAGCAAGGTGGGCACGAACTGCGCGACCGTCACCCCACGCTCCCGCATCAACACGATCAGCCGCTCCGGCTCCCTGGCCACCTCATCCGACGCCACGACCACCGCAGCACCCGACACCAGAGGCAACCACGACTCCCACACCGCCGCGTCAAAACCCGGCGACGTCCGCGCCAGCACACGATCACCCGCACCGACACCGAACTCCGCCCGCATCCACACCATGTGATTCACCGCAGCACCCTGCGACACCACCACACCCTTGGGACGACCCGTCGAACCCGACGTATAGATCACATACGCGCCATCCCCACCGGACACAGCGGGCAGATCCACGTGCTCGGCCTGTTCACGGTCCAGGACGAGGTGGGCGAGCCCCGACGGCACAAGGCCCGCTGTCTCCTCCAGCACGACGACCACGACGGGCTCGGCCTCGCCCAGCACTCCAGCGATCCGCTCCGCAGGCAGCCCAGCATCCAACGGCAACCACGCCGCACCCGACAACGCCACACCCACCTGCGCCACCACCCACTCCACCGAGCGCGGCACCACCACACCCACCACCACACCAGGACCAGCACCACAGCCCACCAACCGCGCAGCCAAACCACCAGCCACAGCCCACAACTCTCCGTACGAGAGCGCGACTTCACCGTCCACGACGGCGATCTCGTCAGGGTGTGCGGCAACCTGCTCCCGCAGCAGCGACACCAGCGTCGCCCCCGCCGGAACAGCCACCTCACTGCCCTGTCCGGCCGCGAGGGCGTCGTCGCGCTCGCCGTCCGTGAGGAGTTCGAAGGCGCCGAGGCGGCGGTCCGCGTGCTGTACGGCGGTCGTCAGGAACGCGGCGAGCCGGTCGGCGATGCCCTGTGCCGTCGCCCGGTCGAAGAGGTCGGTGGCGAAGTCGACGGTGCCTTCCAGACCCGCGGCGGCGCCGTTCTCGCCCTGCCGCTCCCGGAGGTTGACCATGAGGTCGAACTTCGCGGCGACAGGTGCGCCGGGTGCCTCCTCGACGCGCAGGCCGGGGAGGTCCACGACGGGCAGTTCGGTGTTCTGGAACGCCAGCATGACCTGGAACAACGGGTGGCGCCCCAGGGAGCGCGGCGGGTTCAAGACCTCCACCAGACGCTCGAACGGCACGTCCTGATGCGCGAACGCCGCCAGATCCGACTCCCGCACCCGGGCAATCAGCTCACGGAAGGTCGGGGCACCAGAGAGGTCGGTGCGCAGCACCAACGTGTTCACGAAGAAACCGACCGCATCCTCCAGCGCCTCATCCGCACGCCCCGCCACCGGCGAACCGATCGGCACATCATCACCCGCACCCAACCGCGCGAGGAGCGCCGCAAGCGCCGCCTGCACCACCATGAAGGTGCTCGCTCCGCTCGCCCGCGCGAGGTCCACCAGGCGCGCGTGCGCGTCGGCGTCCACCGTGAAGGGCACGGTCTCGGCGCGGTAGCTGGGGTGCGGGGGGCGCGGCCGGTCGGCGGGGAGCGGGAGTTCCTCGGGGAGGTCCGCCAACGCATCACGCCAGTGGGCGACTTGGCGGGCGAGGAGGCTGCCAGGGTCGCTCTCGTCGCCAAGGAGTTCCTGCTGCCACAGCGCGTAGTCCGCGTACTGCACCGGCAACGGCTCCCACCCCGGCGCCCGGCCCTCGGCACGCGCCGCGTACGCCACCGACACATCACGCGCCAGCGGCGCCAGCGACCAACCGTCACCCGCCACATGGTGCAGCACCAGAAGCAGGACGTGGCTTTCCGGACCGGTCGCGCAGAGGCGGGCGTACACGGGAAGGTCGGTGGCGAGGTCGAAGCGGTGGCGGGCGGCCTCGGCGAGGTCCGCCGCCAGGCCGTCCTCGGTGCAGTCGCGTACGTCGAAGGGCACGATCGCGCGGTCCGGGGACAGGATCACCTGACGCGGTTCGCCGTCGGTCTCGGCGAAGACGGTGCGCAGGCTCTCGTGGCGTTCGACGACGTCGGCGAGCGCGGCGCGCAGCGCCTCGCGGTCGAGGCGGCCCGTCAGGCGCAGCGCGAGGGGCATGTTGTAGGCGTCGCTTCCGGGCTCCAGGCGGTCGAGGAACCACAGGCGGCGCTGGCCGACCGAGAGCGGAAGGCGCTCGGGGCGCGGGGTCACGGCGCGCACGGCGGGGCGCGTGCCGGTGGCCGCGTGGCGTACGTGTGCGGCGAGGCCCGCGACTGTCGGGGCGTCGAAGACGGCGCGCAGCGGCAGTTCGACGTCCAGGGCGGAGCGGACGCGGGCGATCAGCCGGGTGGCGAGCAGCGAGTGGCCGCCGAGCGCGAAGAAGTCGTCGTCGGCGCCGACCGGGTCGGTGCCCAGGAGTTCAGCGAAGATGTCGCAGAGGGCTTCCTCGGTGGCGTCGGCCGGGGCCCGGCCGGTGCTCGCCGCGGTGAACTCGGGGGCGGGCAGTGCCTTGCGGTCCAGCTTGCCGCTCGGGGTCAGGGGCACGGCGTCGAGGGCGATGACGGCCGACGGGACCATGTAGTCGGGCAGTGCGGCGGCCGCGTGGGCGCGCAGCGCCGCCTCGTCCCCGGGGGCGTCTCCGTGCACGTAGGCGACGAGGAGTTCGTCGCCCGCGGCGCGCTCGTGGACGACGACGGTCGCCCAGGACACGCCGGGCGCGGTGGCGAGCACGGCCGCGATCTCGTCGAGTTCGACGCGCAGGCCACGCAGTTTGACCTGGTGGTCGGCGCGGCCTACGAAGACGAGCCGGCCGTGGCGGTCCCAGCGGACGAGATCGCCGGTGCGGTACATGCGCGCGCCGTCCGCGAACGGGCAGGCCACGAAGCGCTCGGCGGTCAGTCCCTGGCGTCGCCCGTAGCCGCGTGCGAGCTGGTCGCCCGCGAGGTACAGCTCCCCAATGACGCCGGGCGGAACGGGGCGCAGGGCGCGGTCGAGGACGTGCACCTGGGTGTTCCACACGGGGCGGCCGATCGGGACCGTACCGCCGGTCTCGTCGGGGGACGCGCGGTGGTAGGTGACGTCGACGGCGGCCTCGGTCGGGCCGTACAGGTTGTGCAGCTCGGCGCCGAGCACGTCGTGGAAGCGGGCGGCCAGGTCGGCGGGCAGGGCCTCGCCGCTGCACACCACGTGGCGCAGGCTGACGCACGCGGCGCTGGTGGGCTCGTCGACGAAGGCGTGCAGCATGGACGGCACGAAGTGGGTCATGGTGACGCCGTGGCGCTGGACGGTCGCGGCGAGGCGGGCCGGATCGCGGTGGGCGCCGGGCTCGGCCATGACGAGGACCGCGCCGGAGAGCAGCGGCAGGAAGAACTCCCACACGGACACGTCGAAGCTCGACGGCGTCTTCTGCAGGACGCGGTCGCGGTCGCTGACGCCGTACTCGGCGCGCATCCACAGGAGCCGGTTCACGATCGCGTCGTGCGGGACGGCGACGCCCTTGGGGCGGCCGGTGGAGCCCGAGGTGTAGATCATGTACGCGGCGTTGGCGGGCCGCGGGGCGGTGGCGCGCTCGGCGTCGGTCAGGTCGTGGTCGGCGTACTCCGCAACGAGGGCGCGCAAGCCGGGGTCGTCGAGCGCCAGAGGTGCGGGCGTCTCCGGCAGCTGGGCCGTCAGGTCGCTGTGGGTGAGGACGGCGACGGGGGCCGCGTCGTCGAGCATGTACGCGATGCGGTCGGCCGGGTAGTCGGGGTCGACGGGCACATAGGCCGCACCGGACTTGAGGACGGCGAGGAGGGCCACCATCAGCTCGAAGGAGCGGGGCAGGGCGAGCGCGACGGTCGTCTCGGGCCCGGCGCCCAGGCCGACGAGGTGGCGGGCCAGCTGATTGGCGCGCGCGGAGAGTTCGCGGTAGGTGAGGGTCGTGTCGCCGAAGACGAGGGCGGGGGCGTCGGGGGTGCGGGCGGCCTGCTCCTCGATGAGGGACGGCAGGGTGGCGGCGGGGACCTCACGCGCGGTGTCGTTGACGTCGGCGAGGACGCGGCGGTCCGCCGGTGTGGCGATGTCGTGGCGGGCGAGCGGCAGGTCCGGCGCGGCGCACACCGCGCCCAGGAAGGCGGTGAGCCGGTCCGCGAACGCCTGGACCGTCTCGCGGTCGTACAGGTCGGCGGAGTAGTCGACACAGCCCGTGATGCCGCCGGGCGCGCCCGCGGTGAGGCTCTCCCCCACCTCGATGTGCAGGTCGAACTTGGCGCCCGTGCGCGGGAGGTGCTCGGGGGCGACGCGCAGGCCCGGCAGGTCCACGACGGGCAGCTCGGTGTTCTGGAAGGCCAGCATGACCTGGAAGAGGGGGTGGCGCCCCCGCGACCGTGCCGGGTTCAGGGCCTCGACCAGGCGCTCGAACGGCACGTCCTGGTGCGCGAACGCGGCCAGGTCCGACGCGCGGACGCGGCCGAGCAGTTCGCGGAAGGTGGGGTCGCCGGAGACGTCGGTGCGCAGCACCAGCGTGTTCACGAAGAAGCCGACCGCGTCTTCGAGGGCTTCTTCCGTGCGGCCCGCCACGGGGGAGCCGATCGGCACGTCCTCGCCCGCGCCGAGCCGGGCGAGGAGCGCGGCCAGGGCCGCCTGCACCACCATGAAGACGCTCGCCCCGCACTCGTGCGCGAGTCCGGCGAGGCGCGCGTGGACGGCGGCGTCCACGGCGAAGGGGACGCTGCCGGAGCGTTCGCTGCTCACGGCGGGGCGCGTCCGGTCGCCCGGCAGGCCCACCTCGTCCGGCAGTTCGGCGAGGGCGCCGCGCCAGTAGGCGGTCTGACGTGCCATCAGGCTGTCGGGGTCGCTGTCGTCGCCGAGGAGTTCCTGCTGCCACAGCGCGTAGTCCGCGTACTGCACCGGCAACGGCTCCCACCCCGGCGCCCGGCCCTCGGCACGGGCCGCGTACGCCACCGACACATCACGCGCCAGCGGCGCCAGCGACCAACCGTCACCCGCCACATGGTGCAGCACCAGAAGCAGGACGTGACTGTCCGCGGCGACGGAGAACAGCTCCACGCGCAGCGGCAGGTCGGTGGCCAGGTCGAAGCGGTGACCGGCCGCGGCGGTCAGCTCCGCGGCCAACTCGGCTTCAGCGCAGGTCCGTTCGACGATGTCGAGGCGCACCTTGTCCATGCGCAGGATGCGCTGGCGCGGTTCGCCGTCGCGTTCGGGGAAGACGGTGCGCAGGCTCTCGTGGCGTTCGACGACGTCGGTGAGCGCGGCACGCAGCGCCTCGCGGTCGAGGCGGCCCGTCAGGCGCAGCGCGAGGGGCATGTTGTAGAGCGCCGTGCCGTCCTGGAGGCGGTTGAGGAACCAGAGGCGGCGCTGGGCGTACGAGAGCGGGATCATTCGTCCTCCTCGGGACGGCGCATGCGGCGCAGGACGGGACGGCTCGGGCGGCCCTGCTCCGTGGTGGTGCTTGCTGCGGTGGCGGCGGCCTGCGCGAGGCGGGCCACCGTGGGGTGTTCGAACAGGGCGCCGAGCGGCAGGTCCACGCCGAGGGCGGCGCGGATGCGGCTGATCACGCGGGTGGCGAGCAGGGAGTGGCCGCCGAGGACGAAGAAGTCGTCGTCGACGCCGACCCGCTCCAGGCCGAGGACCTCGGCGACGATGCCCGCCAGGGTCTCCTCGCGGTGGTCGCGCGGCGCGCGGTAGGCGGTGTGCTCGTCCGCGCGGACGTCGGGCGCGGGCAGCGCGGACCGGTCGAGCTTGCCGCTCGGGGTGAGCGGCAGCGCGTCCAGGGTGATCAGGTGCGCGGGCACCATGTAGGCGGGCAGGGCGCGTCCGGCGTGCTCGCGCAGCGCGCCGGCGAGTCCGGCGTCCGGGGTGCCTTCGGGGATCACGTACGCGACCAGGCGCAGGTCTCCTGCGGGGCCCTCGGCGGCGGTGGCGACGCAGTGGGCCACGGCGGGGTGCCCGGCAAGGACGGACTCGACCTCGCCGAGTTCGATACGGAAGCCGCGGATCTTCACCTGCTGGTCGGAGCGGCCGAGGTAGTCGAGCCGGCCGTCGCCGGTCCAGCGCACCAGGTCGCCGGTGCGGTACAGGCGCGTGCCGGGCGTGAACGGGCTCGCCACGAAGCGTTCCGCGGTCAGTGCGGGGCGGCGCAGATAGCCGCGGGCGAGTCCGGCGCCCGCGAGGTACAGCTCGCCCGCGACGCCCGGCGGCACCGGCCGAAGGCGCGCGTCGAGGACGTAGACCTGGGTGTTGCGGACGGGCCGCCCGATCAGCGGGCTCCGGGCGCCTCCGATCAACGGGCTCCTGTCACCGTCCGCGTCGGTGTCGGCGTCGCCGTCCGCGTCGGCCTCGGCGTGCCAGGCCGTGGCGTAGACGGTGGCCTCGGTCGGCCCGTAGATGTTGGCGATCCGGCAGCCGGGGACGGCGGCGCGGATGTCGGCCATGGCCTGCGCGGAGAGCGCCTCGCCCGCCAGGACGACGGTGTCGGCGGTGACCTTGCCCGGGGCTCCGCTCAGCACTCCGGCGAAGGCCGAGGGCACGCCGCTGATCAACGTGCCGTCCCAGTGCGGCAGTTCGCCGAGGGCCAGCAGGTCGCGGACGATCTCGACGCGGCCGCCGCAGGCCAGCGGCCCGAACAGCTCGAAGACGGAGACGTCGAAGTTGAGGGACGTGGCGCACAGCGTCCGCGCGAGCCGCTCGGGACCGAACTCCTCGACGGCCCACAGCGCGAGGTTCACGGCGTTGGCGTGCGGCACCACGACGCCCTTGGGCGTGCCGGTCGAGCCTGAGGTGTAGATGGCGTACGCGGGGTGGCCCGCGCGCAGCGGGGCGCGGCGTTCGGCGTCGGTGAGCGGGGTCGCGGGATGCGCGGCGACGGCGGCGGCCGTTTCGGGGTCGTCGAGGACCAGGCGCGGCACCTCGGCCGTGGCGGGCCCGGTGTCCGCCGTGGTGAGGAGGAGTGCCGGGCGGGCGTCGCCCAGGATGTGGGCGATCCGTTCGGCGGGGTAGGCCGGGTCGACCGGGACGTACGCGGCGCCCGCCTTGAGCACGGCGAGCACGGCGACGAGGGTCTCGACGGTGCGGGGCAGCGCGAGGGCGACGAAGTCCTCGGGGCCCGCGCCCCGTGCGACGAGGTGGCGCGCGAGCCGGTTGGCCCGCTCGTCGAGTTCCCGGTAGGTCAGGGTGACGCCTGCCGCGAGGACCGCTTCGGCGTCCGGGGTGCGGCCCGCCTGCGCCTCCACGAGGGCGTGCAGCGTGGTGGGCGGGTTCGCGCGCGCGGTGTCGTTCCAGCCCTCGACGATCAGGGCGTGCTGTTCGGGCGCGAGCACCGGGGCCGCGCTGACAGGGCGGTCCGGGGTGGCCGCGCACGCCTCCAGGAGGCGTGCGAAGGAGGCGACCAGGCCTTCGACGGTGGCGGCGTCGAACAGGTCCGTGGCGTACTCCACTTCGCCTTCGATGCCGAGTGCGACGCCGTCGCCGTCGTACCGCTCGGTGAGGCTGAAGGCGAGGTCGAACTTGGCGGAGGCGACGCCGGCCCGCTCGACGGTCGCGTCGAGCCCGGCCATGCCGATGTCGGCGGCCGTGGTGTTCTGGAACGTCAGCATGGTCTGGAACAGCGGGTGGCGTGCCATGGACCGGGCCGGGTTGAGCTGCTCCACCAGGTGCTCGAACGGGACGTCCTGGTGCGCGAACGCCGCCAGGTCGGCAGCGCGGACCCGGCCCAGGAGTTCGCGGAAGGTCGGCTCGCCCGACACGTCGGTGCGCAGCACGAGGGTGTTCACGAAGAAGCCGACGAGGTCGTCGAGCGCGACGTCGGTGCGCCCGGCCACGGAGGTGCCGAGCACGATGTCGGTGCCCGCGCCCCACCGCGACAGGAGTGCGGCGAGCCCGGCCTGTACGGCCATGAAGGGGCTGGCGCCGCCGTCGCGGGCGAGCCGCGCCAGGGCGGCGTGGGTGTCGGGTCCGAGCCGCACGGGCACGGTCGCGCCCCGGTGGCTGGCGGTGCGCGGGCGCGGGCGGTCGTAGGGCAGCTGGAGTTCGTCGGGGGCTCCGGCCAGTTCCGCGCGCCAGAACGCGGTCTGGCGGGCCGCCGGGCTCTTGGGGTCCGCCTCGTCGCCGAGCAGCTCGCGCTGCCACAGGGTGTAGTCGGCGTACTGCACGGGCAGGGGCTGCCAGGCAGGGGAGCCGCCCTGGGCGCGGGCCGCGTAGGCGAGGGAGATGTCCCGGGCGAGCGGGCTCATGGACCAGCCGTCGGCGGCGATGTGGTGCACGACGAGCAGCAGGACGTGCTCGTCGGCGCCGACGCTGAACAGGTGCGCTCGCAGCGGGAGTTCGTCCGTGAGGTCGAACTTGCGGGCGATGGCGGCGGCCAGCTCGTCGTCCAGCCGGTCGGGCGGGCAGTCGCGGACCTCCGGCTCGACGGGAGCGGCGGGGCGCACCAGCTGGTGCGGTTCGCCGTCGGTCTCCGGGAAGACGGTGCGCAGGCTCTCGTGCCGCGCCACGACGTCGGCGAGGGCCGCCGTGAGCGCCGCGCGGTCGAGGGCGCCGCGCACGCGCACGGCGAGCGGCATGTGGTAGGCGGAGGAGCCGTCCTCAAGACGGTTGAGGAACCAAAGGCGCCGCTGGGCGTACGACAGGGGTACGGCCGCGGGCCGGTCCGTGGCGGCGAGCCGCGGCCTCGCCTCCCCCGCCGTGCCGTCGATCCGGGCCGCGAGTCCGGCCACGGTGGGCTGTTCGAACAGGTCCTTGATCTGCACCTCGGTGCCGAGTTCGGCGCGGATGCGGCTGGTGAGCCGGGTGGCGAGCAGGGAGTGCCCGCCGAGGTCGAGGAAGCTGTCGTCGATGCCGACCCGCGCCACGCCGAGCACGTCGGCGAAGAGCGCGCACAGCGCGGCCTCCCGCTCGGTGCGGGGCGCGCGGCTGCTCGCGGAGGCCTCGAAGCCGGGGCGGGGCAGCGCCTTGCGGTCGAGCTTGCCGCTGGGCGTCAGCGGCCAGCTGTCGAGGGTGAGGAACGCCGAGGGCACCATGTGGGCGGGCAGTTCGGCGGCGAGGTGGGCGCGCAGCGCTTCGGTGTCCAGGGAGGCGCCTGCGGGCAGCGCGTACGCCACGAGCCTGCCGTCCACGACGGCCGCGGCGGCCTGGCCGACCGTCGGGTGGGCGCTCAGCGCGGCCTCGATCTCGCCGAGTTCGACGCGCTGGCCGCGGATCTTGACCTGGTGGTCGGAGCGTCCGGCGTAGCGCACGCTGCCCTCGGCGTCCCAGGAGCCGAGGTCGCCGGTGCGGTACATGCGGGTGCCGGGCGGGCCGTAGGGGTCGGCCACGAAGCGTTCGGCGGTCAGGCCGCGCCGGTCGAGGTAGCCGCGGGCGAGCTGGACGCCCGCCAGGTACAGCTCGCCGGTGACGCCCGGGGGCACCGGGCGCAGGGCCGCGTCCAGGACCCGGATCCGGGTGTTCCACACGGGGCGGCCGATGGGCACGGTGCGCGGCACGTCCTGCCGCGGGCAGGTCCAGTGGGTGACGTCGACGGCGGCCTCGGTAGGCCCGTACAGGTTGTGCAGCGGGGCGTCGCAGATCCGCTGGAAGTCCTCGACGAGGTCGGCGGGCAGGGCCTCGCCGCTGCTGAAGACACGGCGAAGACCCGCGCAGTCCCGGGCGGCGGGCTCGTCGGTGAAGGCACGCAGCATCGACGGCACGAAGTGGGCGGTGGTGACGCCGGTGTCCTGGATCAGTCGGGCGAGGAGCGCGGGTTCACGGTGCGCTCCGGGCGGCGCGACGACGATCGCGGCCCCGCTGATCAGCGGCCAGAAGAACTCCCACACCGACACGTCGAAGCTCGACGGGGTCTTCTGGAGCACCCGGTCGGTGGCGTCGAGGCCGTACTGGTGCTGCATCCACAGCAGGCGGTTGACGATCGCGGCGTGCTCCACGACCACGCCCTTGGGGCGGCCGGTGGAACCGGAGGTGTAGATGACGTACGCGGGGGTGCGGCCGGTGGGCCGCTCCGTGCCCGGGTCGGTGGCCGGGCAGGACCGCAGGCGCGCCTGGGTGTCGTCGCTGTCCAGGGCGAGGGCCGGGACGCCGTCGGGCAGGCGGGGTGCGAGCGCGGTGGTCGTCAGGACAAGGTCGGGCGCGGCGTCGGTGAGGATCTGCTCGGTGCGCGAGGCGGGGTGGTCCGGGTCGAGCGGCACGTAGGCGGCGCCGGTCTTGACGACGGCGAGCAGCGCGAGGACGAGTTCGGGCGAGCGCTCCAGGGCGATGCCGACCTTGGTCTCCGGGCGTGCTCCGCGCTCGCGCAGGTGGTGGGCCAGCCGGTTGGCGCGCGCGTTGAGTTCGGCGTACGTCCAGGTGGTGCCGGAGTGGTGGAGGGCGGCCGCGCCGGGGGTGCGGGCGGCCTGCTCCTCCACGAGGGCGGGCAGGGTGGTGTCGGGCACCGGGTGCGCGGTCGCGTTCCACTCGGTCAGGACCTGGGCGCGCTCCTCGGGGGCGAGCAGGTCGAGGCGGGCGAGCGGGGTGTCGAGGTCCGCGGCGAGGGCGTCGAGGAGCCGGTGCAGGCGAAGGCCGATGCGTTCGGTCTCCGCGCGGCCGAGCACGTCGGGGCGGTGGTCGAGGGCGATGCGCAGCGGCCCGCCGTCGTGGTGGCCGGGCAGCACGACGAGGCGCAGCGGGTAGTGCGCGCCGTCGCGGACGGTGACGCCGGTGACGCCGATCCCGCCGTCGGGCAGCCGCAGCGCCGCCATGTCCACCGGGTAGTTCTCGAAGACCAGGCAGGTGTCGAAGAGGGCGCCGAGGCCGGTCGCGGCGTGCAGGTCCGTGAGGGCGACGTGGTGGTGCGGGGTGAGCGCCGACTGCTCGGCCTGCACCGCGCCGAACAGTTCCGCGGCGGTGGCGCCGGGTGCCGGGCGCACCCGGACCGGCACGGTGTTGATGAGCAGGCCCACGACGTCCTCGGCGCCCGGCAGATCGGCGGGGCGGCCGGAGACGGTGGCGCCGAAGACCACGTCGTCGCGTCCGGTGAGCGCGCCGAGCAGGATGCCCCAGGCTCCCTGCACCAGGGTGTTCAGGGTCAGGCCGCGGCCGCGCGCGGCGGTCAGGAGGAGCTGGGTGAGCTCGGCGGAGACGTCGACGGAGACCCGCTCGGGGCGCCGCGGCGGGGCGGCGCCCGCGGGGGCGGCGAGGAGGGTGGGTTCGTCGACCCCGGCGAGCGCGTCCGTCCAGGCGCGCAGCGTCTCGTCGTGGTCCTGGCGGGTGATCCAGGCGAGGTGGTCGCGGAAGGGCCGCACGGCGGGCAGCGTGCGGGCGCCCTGGGTGTACAGCGTGAACAGCTCGCCCATCAGGAGCGCCGTGGACCAGCCGTCGAGGACCACGTGGTGGTTCATGAGGACGAGGACGTGCCGGTCGGCGGCGAGCCGCAGCAGGCCGAAGCGGACGAGGCACGGCGTGGAGACGTCGAAGCGCCCGGCCCGGTCCTCGGCGAGGATCTCGTCGAGCCGGTCGCGCCGCGCCGCCGGGTCCAGGCCGCTGAGGTCGGTCTCCCGCCAGTCCAGGGGCACGTCGCGGGCCACGACCTGGGTCCAGGCGCCGTCGCCGCCGCGCTGCCGGAACGCGCTGCGCAGCGCCGGGTGGCGGCGCACCAGTTCGTGGGCGGCGGCGCGCAGCGCCCCGGCGGCGGCCGGGTCGAGCTCACCGGTGAGTTCGAAGGCGAACTGCGCGGTGTACACGTCGGCGGCCGCCGTGTCGTACAGCGCGTGGAACAGGAGCCCTTCCTGGAAGGGCGTGACGGGCAGGATGTCCTCGACGCCGCCGTAGGCGGGGGTGAACTCCGCCTCCAGGGCGTCGATGTCGGTCTGCGTCAGGGCGATGAGGTCCAGGTCGGACGGCGTGTGCCCGCCCGCACCGGGGGTCTGCGCATGGCGTACGAGGGTTCCCAGGGCCCGCTGCCAGGTGTCCGCGAGCGCGGCGATCTCCCGCTCGTCGAAGAGGTCCGCGGGCCAGCGCCAGACCACGCTCAGCTCGTCGCCGTCGCCCGTCTCCTGGGCGATGACCTCGATCTCCAGGGCGTGTGCGAGCGGCATCCGCGGGTCGGCGCCGCCGTGGAGCCCGTCGGTGTCGAGGGTCCAGGCGAGGTCGCCGGCGTCGTCGGTGCCGAGGCCGGACGTACGGCCGAGGTAGTTGAAGCCGATCTGCGGGTGCGGCCGCGCGCCGAGCACGGCGGCGGTGTCGGCGTTGAGGTAGCGCAGCAGGCCGTACCCCAGGCCGTGGTGGGGCAGGGCGCGCAGGTGCTCCTTGACGGACTTGATGAGGTCGCCGGTGGCCGCGCCCCCGGTCCACACGCCCGCGAGGTCGCCGGGCGCGTCGAGGCGGACCGGGTACAGGGAGGTGAACCAGCCGACGGTGCCGGTCAGGTCGGCCCCGAAGGACTCCGTCTCGCGGCCGTGCCCCTCGACGTCGACGCGGACCGGCTCGGTGGCGCGGCCGGTGGCGCGCCGCCAGTCGGTGACGGCGAGCGCGAGGCCCGCGAGGAGCACGTCGGTGGCGCCCGCGTGGAAGGCGGCGGGCACGGAGGTGAGCAGCGGGCCCGTCAGCTCGGCGGGCAGAGTGCGGGTCAGGCGGGCCTCGGTGGCCACGGTGTCGCGGGCCCGGTCCAGGGGGCGGCGGCCGAGCGGCTGCTCGTCCGTGCCGAGGATGTCCTGCCACAGGGCGAGTCCGGCGGTGTGCTCCGGTGCGTGTGCGAGGCGTACGGCCTGCTCGGCCCACTCCTTGAGCGGGGTGGTCAGCGGGCCGTGGTCCGGGGCCTCGCCCCGCGCCTCGGCCTCGTAGGCGGCGGCGAGTTCGGGCACCAGGATGCGCCAGGAGACGCCGTCGACGCTCAGGTGGTGCACGACGAGCACGAGGCGGCCCGGCTCGTCCAGGCCGCGGTCGCACCACACCGCTTCGACGAGTGCGCCGTCTCGGGGCGCGAGGCGGCGCGCGGCCTGCTCGCGCTGTTCGTCGACGAACGCGCGCAAGGCGTCGCCGTCCAGGTGCGCGGCGTCGACGCGCGTGACGCACTCCTTGGCGGACACCGTGCCGCGCGGGGTGACGGCCAGCTGCCAGGCGCCGTCCTCGACGGTGAGCCGCAGGCGCAGCCCGTCGTGCCGGTCGAGCAGATGCTGCACGGCGCGGACGAGGGCCTGCTCGTCGAGGCCCGCCGGGACGCCGAGGACGGTCGACTGGTGGAACGCGTCGAGGGGGCCGCCGCGTTCGCGCAGCCACTCGACGATGGGCGTGGCGGGCACGGGGCCGGTGCCCGCGTCCGGGTCGCGCTCGGTGGGGGCCGCCTCTTCGGTCCCGCAGACGAGGGCGAGGGCGGCGACGGTGCGGTGCGTGAAGACGTCGCGCGGCGTGAACACCAGGCCCGCGCGGCGCGCCCTGCTGGCGAGCTGGATCGCCATGATGCTGTCGCCGCCGAGCTCGAAGAAGCCTTCGTCGGCGCCGACGGACGCGACGCCGAGCACGTCCGCGTACAGCGCGCACAGCGCCGTCTCGACCGGGGTCGCCGGGGCGCGTCCGGTCTCGGCGGCGGCCGTGAGGACGGGCTCGGGCAGCGCCTTGCGGTCGACCTTGCCGTTGTTGGTCAGCGGCAGCGCGTCCAGGGTGACGAACGCGGCGGGCACCATGTACGAGGGTAGGTCGCGGGCGGCGTGCGCGCGCAGGTCCTCGATGTCGAGGCAGTCCCCGGCCTCCTCGGCGACCAGGTAGGCGACGATGCGCTTGTCGCCGCGCGGGCCGGTGCGGACGTCCACGGCGACGTGCGCGACGCGCGGGTGCGCGGCGAGCGCGGCCTCGATCTCGCCCGGTTCGATGCGAAAGCCCCGGATCTTCACCTGGTCGTCGGCGCGTCCGACGAACTCCAGGTCGCCGTCGGCGTTCCAGCGGACCAGGTCGCCGACGCGGTACATGCGCGAGCCGTCGGCGGCGAAGGGGTCGGCGACGAAGCGCTCGGCGGTCGGGCCTGCCTGCCGGACGTAGCCGCGCGCGAGGCCGATGCCACCGGCGTACAGCTCGCCGACGCTGCCCGGCGGCACCGGCCGCAGGCCCTCGTCGAGGACGTAAGCGCGCATGCCCTGGAGAGGGCGGCCGATGGGCATGAGGTCGGGCACGCCGGCCTGCGGGGGCAACCGGTGGTACGTGACGAAGGTGGTGGCCTCGGTCGGTCCGTAGCCGTCGACAACGGTGACGTCCGGGCAGGCCTCGCGCACCCGGCGCACGGTCGCCGCGGGCACGACGTCGCCGCCCGCCCACAGCTCGGTGAGTCCCTTGAGGCAGCCGGGGTCCTCCTCGGCGACGAGCCGGAGCAGCCCGGCCGTCAGCCACAGCGAGGTGACGCGGTGCCGGGCGAGGGTGGCGCCCAGGGTGGGGAGGTCCAGTTCGCCGGGCGGCGCGACGACGACTTCGCCGCCGCCGAGGAGCGGCACCCACAGCTCGTACGTCGCGGCGTCGAAGGCCGCGGGCGAGTGGAAGAGCACCCGCTGCTGCGCGCCGCCGCGCCAGACGCTGTCCAGGGCGAGCCCGAGGACGTCCTCGTGCGTGACGGCGACGCCCTTCGCGGCGCCGGTCGAGCCCGAGGTGTACATCACGTACGCCAGTTGGGCGGGGCGGCAGACGACGTCGGGGTCGCCGCCGGGCTGCCCGGCCCGGCTGGCGGGGTCGTCGACGGCGACGGCGGGCACACCGAGCGCGCGGGCCCGCTCCAGGGTCGTGCGGTCGCACAGCACCAGGGGCGCGCCGGTGTCCCGCGTCATGGCGCGCAGTCGCTGGTCGGGGTGGCGGAGGTCGAAGGGGACGTAGGCGCCGCCCGCCTTGACGACGGCGAGCAGGGAGACGACGAGGTCGACGGTGCGCTCCTGGAGCACGACGACGGGGGTCTCGTCGCGTACGCCGAGCGCGATGAGCCGATGCGCCAGCTGGTTGGCGCGCTCGTCGAGGGCGCGGTAGGTCAGGCGCTCGCCGCCGCCGGTCACGGCGGTCGCGTCGGGGGTGCGACGGACCTGTGCGGTGAAGCGCTCGGTGAGGGTGGTGGCCGTCGGGTCCTCGCGGTGCGGGGTGCTGACGCCGCCGGTCAGGACGTGGCGGCGCTCGGCCGGTGTGAGCAGTTCGGTGCGGCCGACCGTGGCGCCGGGGTCCGCGGCGGCCGCGCACAGGAAGGAGAGCAGGCGCTGCTGGTGTCCGGTGGCCTCGGCGGCCGTGTACGAGGCGGCGTTGGCCTCGACTTCGAGGATGATGCCGTCGCCGCCGTGGTCCTGGAGGACGAACGAGAGGTCCTCGGCGGGCCCGGCGAGATAGGTCTGGGCGCCGACGGCGTCGCCGAAGCGCAGTCCGCCGCTGAACGGCAGGATGTTGACCTGCGTCGCGAACAGGGCGTCGGTGGTGCCGAGGTCGGCGCGCATCTCCTGGATGAGGTAGCGCTGGTGGCGCAGCGCGCGCTTGGTCTCGGCGGACGCCTGCCGTACGAGGTCGGTCCAGGTGGCGCCGGGGTCGACGGCGAGGCGCAGCGGTACGACGTTGGAGACCATGCCGGGCGTGGCGCGCAGGGCGGCGTTGGTGCGCGCGGTCACGGGCAGGCCGAGCACCACGTCCCGCTCCCCCGTCATCCGGTGCAGATATCCGGCGGTGGCGGCGATGACCAGGGCGGGCAGGGCGCTGCGGGCCGTGCGCGCGGCCTGCCGCACGGTGTCCGCGGCCGCGGTGCCGATGCGTCCGACGCGGCGCGTCGCGCTGCCCGCGGGGGCGACGGGGCGGCCGGACAGGGCGCTGGGCGCGGGCAGGTCACGCAGCCGCTCCGCCCAGTAGGCGCGGTCGTCGTCGTAGGCCGCCGATGTGCGGTAGTCCGCGTCCTGGGCGAGGAGTTCGGGCAGCGTCCCGAAGGTGCGCTCCTTCGGCTCCTCCGCTCGGGCGAGGGCCGTGTAGATCTCGGCCGCGCGGCCGCTGATGAGGGCGCCGGAGTAGCCGTCGGTGACGAGGTGGTTCCCCTGGAGGTAGAGCAGGTGCCACTCCGGGGAGAGGCGGAGCACGGCGACCGTGAACAGCGGCCCCGCCACCAGGTCGACCGCGCGCTCCACGGACTCGCGCATCCACCGCTCGGCGGCCTCGCGCGGCAGCAGTTCGCCGCTGAGGTCGACGTAGGGCAGCTCCCAGTCGTCGGGGCGCTCGCGCCTGATCTGTACGGCGGTGGCGCCGCTCTCCTGGAACCGGACGCCGAGCGCCTCGGTCTCCGCGATCGCCTGCCGTGCGGCCCGCAGCAGCAACGTGGGCGTCAACGGCCCGCGGATATCCGTGTATTGGGCGACGTTGTACGCGCTGCTCACCGAATCCAGTTGCTGCGCGAGCCACACGCCGCGCTGCGCGCGTGAAAGCGGCGAACGGTCCAGGCCAGACATGACTAGCTCCCCCGTAATTCCCTTGGAGCCCGCTCGTACCGGCACGGGCCCAATTGCTGTGCAGACGCGGCAATGCGTACGCCCTATAGAGAGGGCGCATGAAAGCTCAACTCATCATTGAACAATTGATTAAGTTACGGGTGACGGCGGCGACGGCAGTGGCGGGAACCGCTACTGCCGCGCCGCGTCACGCCGTGTTCAAGAACCCGCGGATTCCGTCTCCCGGGCCAGGCTCAGCGGGCGCATATCGGCCCAGTTCCCCTCGACATAGGCGAGGCAGGCCTGCCGGGCGTCCGGCCCGAACCGTGCTTCCCAGCCCGCAGGGACCTCGATCTCCGCAGGCCAGAGCGAGTACTGGCCCTCGTTGTTCACCAGGACCCGGTACTGGGCGTCGTCGTCTTCGAATGGATTGCTCACACTGCACCTCTCGGCATGCGCGGAGAGGGACGCGGACGGGGACACACCTGTCCAAACACACAGCAAGCCGCGCCTGAACAGACAACAGGCAGCGGTCATTTACTTCATGCCAGAGCGGCAAAATCCCCCGTAAGCGGCCGTTGCACACGATGGTGACGGCTCCGCACATCCCCCAAGTTCTGTTACTCAAGCGCCCGTTACGGATCGCTCGACCAGCCTGCACTTCCCCCGTTCTCGGCGGCGATGATCACACTACGTGGGACGCGAATCAAGTTCAACCGTGACCGGCATCACGAAACGCCTGGTACACATAGGCGAGTTAACCGAAGGAAGAGCGGGTACAGGAACGGTTAAATCCGGGGAATGACAATTGACGGCTCGCGGGAGACTGCGGTATCGGGCCACAGCGCGAGCCACGTACGCGCCGACGACAAAGGCGGCCCGCACCGGATGGCTTCCGGTGGGGCCGCCTCGGGTGCGGGCCTCAGTGCTCGCTAGCGGACGTCGACGTAGTCCTCACGGCCGTGGTCCGCGTAGTGGGAGGCGTCCGTGTCGGTGTAGCGCATCTGCCAGGTACCGTCCTGCCGCGCGGTGAACTTCCTGCTGAACGTGCCGTCGCCGAGCGTCTTGGTGCTGCCCAGCTCCTTCCACGCGGAACCGCTCGTCGCGGCCTTGAACCAGACGCGGATCTTCTGCCCGCCGTACGGCCGCCAGGTGGATCCCGACTTCCGCATCAGGCCGCCCTTGGCCGTGACCGTCGCCCCCTTGCGCACGCCTTCGGGCGTGACGCCGTCGTTCCACACCCGCGTGTACGTGCGTCCCAGCTTGCTGCTCGAACCGTTCACGTCGGCGTTGACGAGGCGGAGCCGCCAGTGGCCGCCCGCGTCGGCCTTCTTCGGCGAGGACGCCGTGAAGGAGGCACCGTACGCGGCGTCGAAGGTGCCGGTGCTCGACCAGGTCCCGCCCTCCGGGCGGTGGTCGATGGAGACCTTCGTCGTGGCCCCCTTCGGATACGACCCCCGGGTGACTCCGAGCTTGCCGGTGAAGGTGACCTTGCGGTACTTGCTCACCTCGGCCTCGACGTTCGACAGTGCGCTCGTCCGAGGGGGCGCGGCCAGCGTGAAGGTGTGCGGGGTCGGCGCCGTGAACCAGTTCCAGGCGGTCGGCCGGATGCTCACCTGCCCGCCCTGCTTAACCGTGTACCGCGTGGAGAAGGTGCCGTTCTCCCCGCTCTGCACGGTGGCATCGGTGCCGATGTTCACCTCGGCGGCCAGGGGCTTCTCGGTGCCGTCGTCCGCGATGCGGGTGAGCTTGCCGCGGACCGGAATGTCACTGCCGTACGGTGCGGTGACCGTGCCGCTGGGAGCGTCCACCTTGAGGTTCAGCGCCTGCTGGTGGAAGGGCAGCTTGAGCGACTCGTGCTGCTGGTCGAACATGTACTCGTACGTGGTGTCGGTGCTGCGCTCGTTGAAGTACGCGTCGGACGTGAACCGGCCCGTCGCGTCCGTCCACACCCAGCCCTCGCCGCGGGACTCCCGGGCGCGGTAGTACATGCCCACCCCGGCGAACGGCTTCACCTCGTGGGTGTTGGGGTCCTCGGCCACCAGGGATCCGGAGATCTCCAGCGAAGAGTGGTCGTAGGAGATCCGCGGGTGGTTGCTGCTGAGGGTCAGCCTCGGGTTCAGACCGTAGTTGAGGAAGCCGGTCGACCGCTGGACGACCTCGTTCGGCTGCCCTTCCCTCGCCACGACGTCGATCACATAGGCGCCCATGGCGGGCAGGGTGACCGGCCCGGACCGGAAGGTGTCCTCGTAGCAGTCGCCCGTGTCCGGGCAGGTCTCGGTGCCGTCGAGGCGGAGGCTTGCGAGGACCTTGGTGTCGTCCGGCGCGTGGATCTTGAGCGTGACGTCCTTCGGGTGGAAGCGCGCGGACATGTGCTCATAGAGGGCGTAGACCTTGCCGCCCTCCAACAGGGTCTCCGTACGGCTGCGGGAGCCACCGTCACCCGCGTGCGCCGCGGGCACGGCGACCAGTGTGGCAGCGCAGGCCACGAGGCTCGTGGCCATCACCGCCGAGAACTTCTTCAAGATTCCCCCATGGGGTGTTGCTGTTCGTTGTCGCGCCTTTGACCTGCGAGGCGGGCGGATGGTTGTGCGAGCCCCGGGCTGTCGACACCTCGCTGAGCTGGGCCGTTGACCGGGCGTTGAGCGGGTACGCCCTTCCGCGAGGCCATCGGCGCGGCCACGCACGGCCGGGTCACCGACGCGCCCGCGTCACCGAAGGCCGCCGCCTCGGACAAGGGCTTCGTCGCCGAGCTGAACGGTTCCGCGGCCCGACCGCGCGCCCGGGCGGCGGCCTCCTCGGTGATCATCGGGATCGTCTACAAGGACTGGAACTACGGCGGTGAGTCGTGGACGTTGACAGCGGACAGCGGCTGCGCGGACAACCAGGCCGGGGACTGGTTCCTGGACACCCTCACCGGCGGCTGGGAGAGGTCGATCAGCTCGCTGATCCCCGCGGGCAACTGCTGGATGCAGCTCTTTGAGGACCCGCACTACCAAGGCACGGAGAAGACCTATAAGGGGTCGGCCCCGTACGTCGGGGACGCGATGAACGACAAGGCCCGCTCCGTCATCTGGTACTGAGCCGACCGACGGCCCTCGCACAGCACGGGCACGGGCACACGGCAGCGGTAGGCCCGCCTGACCCAAGGTTTACCTTGGGTCAGGCCAAGAAGACTCGAGGATTGACTAGCCTCTTGCCTCCCCTCGATGATCTTCTCGGGCCCGGGGCGGCAACCTGTCCCGCCCCTCCCGCCAGGTCCGGACGAGGCCGAAGCGGCGGGACAGGTGCCGACCCGTGAATCGAGAGGACCCCCATGCCCCACACCGCACCGCCGCTCAGCGGCGGTTCCCGTCCCGTCCCGCCCCGCTCGACGGTGGCAGTGCTCGGCCCCGGAGGGATCGGCGGCCTCCTCGCCGCGCTGCTCTCCCGCGCCGGGCACCGCGTGATCTGCGTCGCCGCCGAGGAGACCGCACGCACCCTGCGCCGCGACGGCATCCGCGTGCACAGCGCGCAGTTCGGTGACTTCACCGCCGCCGTCGAGGCGGACATGCTGCTGCGTGAACCCGTCGACCTGTGTCTGGTGACGGTCAAGCAGACCGCGCTCGACGCGGCGCTCGACCGCGTCCCGCCCCATCTCCTCGATGAGGGTTACGTACTGCCGCTGCTGAACGGCGTCGAGCATCTGGACACCCTGCGGAAGCACTTCGGCGCGGAACGGGTGACACCGGCCGTGATCCGCGTCGAGTCCACCCGCACCGCCCCGGGCGTCATCGAACACGGCAGTCCGTTCCTGGAGATCGACCTGGCCGTCCGGCACGAGCCCCACGTCCCGCTCGCCGCGTTGCTCACCTCCGCCGGGGCGGACACCCGCGTCGTCCCGGACGAGAACGCCGTGCTCTGGGCCAAGCTGGCGTTCCTTGCCCCCTTCGCCCTCCTCACCACCCGCTACGGCCTGCCGATCGGCGACATCCGGTCCGCGCGCCGCGCGGAGCTGGAGGCCCTGGTCGAGGAGACCACCGCTGTCAGCAGGGCCTGCGGCGCGCCGACGGACGCCACCGGGATCCTGGCCCGCTACGACGCCTTCCCGCCCGGCAGCAAGTCGTCGATGCAGCGCGACGCGGAAGCGGGCCGCCCGCTGGAACTCGACGCGATCGGCGGGGCCCTGCTCCGAGCGGCCGACCGACACGGCATCCCCATACCACTGGCGGAACGCCTGATGGCCGACCTGGAAGGCCGCTGAGCGGCGCCCGCTCCCGCGACCGGTCCCGGCTACTTGCTCTGCAGCGTCCCCAGCGGCCCGGGGTCTTCTTCCAGCGCGGCGGCCGCCGCCTTCCAACCGGTGTCCTCGGGGTAGAGGGCGCTGCGCAGAAAGGCCGTGCTGAGACGCTGGATCAGGGCGACGCGGGCGGGACTCTCATCCGTCGTCTCGGCGACCTCGTATCCGGGGATGCCCCCGAGCGAGTGCTCGGCCTCGAACAGCGTGAGCAGGCTCTTGTTCCCCGGGCTGTAGGTGTAGGGGTCGGTGAACCAGTCCGGTCCGCGCGTGGACAAGTGGGACCGGTCGTTGTCCCCGGCGACGATGAGGGCCGGCGCGGTCATGGTGTCGAAGGACGGCTTCATGAAGGGGAGGTGCTCGATGGCGAACGGCGTGAGGCTGTCGCCGAGGCCGGTCAGCGCGAGCAGCACACCCGCCTTGACGCGGGGGTCGGACAGGTCCTCCCCGGGTACGCCGTCGGAGTCGAGGACTCGTGCGCCGAGGAGCGTGCTCGCCGTCTGCGCGCCCCAGGAGTGTCCCGCCACGGCGACGCGGTCGCGGTCGAGGCGCCCGGTGAGGCCGGGCACTGCGGCTTCCAGCAGGTCGAGTCCGTCCAGGACGCGCTTGAGGTCTTCGACACGGAAGCGCCAGACGCGCGGCGTACGGGGATCGTCGGCGGACAGCCCGAGCGTCCTTGAGTCGAGGTGGGTGGGCCGGACGACCACGAAGCCGTGCGCGGCCCAGAAGTCCGCCAGCGGGGCGTAGCCGTCCATCGACCAGCCGAAGCCGTGGGAGAAGACGATGACCGGCAGATCCCCGCCGGTCGCGGGGGCGGACACGCTGACCTGCAGGTCCTCGCCGCGGCCCGGCGCGGGCAGCACGACGGGCTTCGCGGATATGACCAGTGCGGGCGCGCCCGCGGTCTTCCGGGCGTTCGTGGTGTTCGAGTCGGACATGGAAGTGCCTTCCGTTCGGTGCTTCGCAGTCGTGGCGCGGCGGGACGAGCGGCCAGTGGCGCCGGGCAGGCCGGGTCGGGCCCGCGGAGGGCACGGAGCAGCCGTCTGGTCGGCCACCCCGCGGTCTGCCATCATGAATGAAACGGAACCTCGTTCCGAATACGATACGGAACGACGTTCCGCTTTGCAATACCAGGAAGGATGTCACGGTGGACGACGGCAAAGGCAAAGGCAACGACAACGGCGAGGGCGCGGCAAGCGCGGCCAGGCCCATGCGCAAGGACGCCCGACGCAATCAGCAGACCCTCCTCGACGCGGCCGCGGCGGTCTTCGTCACCTCGGGTGTGGACGCGCCGGTACGCGACATCGCGGCCGAGGCCGGGGTGGGCACGGGCACGATCTACCGCCACTTCCCCACCCGGGCGGACCTCGTCATCGCCGTCTACCGCCACCAGGTCGACGCCTGTGCCGAGGCCGGGCCGACCCTGCTGGCGGCCGGCCCGACACCGCATGCCGCCCTGGGGCAGTGGGTCGACCTCTTCGTCGACTTCCTGGTCACCAAGCACGGCCTGGCCGCCGCGATGCGGGGGGACAGCTCCGGCTTCGAGGCGCTGCACACCTACTTCCTCGACCGCCTCGTGCCGGTGTGCGCCGAACTCCTCGGCGCGGCCGCGGCCTCCGGCGAGATCCGCTCCGACCTCGACGCCTACCAACTCATGCGCGGCATCGGAAACCTCTGCATCGGCGCCGACAGCGACCCCCGCTACGACGCGCGCCGCGTCGTGGCGACCCTCGTCGCGGGACTCCGCTGACGGTCTCAGCGACGGAAGCGCGGAGGCGGGCGTACGGCCGGTGACCGCTACGGATTCAGCTCTCCGTTTCGGACGCGAACGCCTGCGCAAGGCCGCGATGCCTGTGCGCGACCAGCTTCCCCTGGGCCGGGCTGATCGTCGATCCGGGCATGCGGCTCAAGCGCTCGACCTCTTCGGCGAAGCGCAGGTGCTCCTGCCGCGCGTGCTCGCGGCAGGCCAGGCAGGTGACGCGATCCGGACGCGGAGAGGTCATCGCGTACGGCACTCGCAGACCGCACCCCGTGGCCACGTGGCTCGGCAGGTCACCGACGAGGCCGAACGTGGAAGCGATCACGTTGCGTTCGGCGCCAGCGGCGTGGACCACCTTCACCTCGACGTGGATGTGCGGATCGTGCCCGCCCATGGGTCCTCCCTGTGCCTGCCGACCGCTCAGAGCGAGAGTGCCCCGAAAACCCGTTGGCGGACCACGACGGCCACTGCTAGCTTTCCGGAGGCCGTGCGAGAGAACGAGGAGGTGGTACCCGTGAACGCAGTATCGACATGGGTGCTCCCCTCCGGGGTCACGGTCGGGCGATAGGTCGTCCGGGAGCGCCGTCCAGCGCATTCCCGAAAGGCCCGACCATGCCCCTGCACTTCACTTCCGAGCAGCGTCTCGACGACGGCGTGCTCGCACGCGAATTCACCCTCGGCGAGATCCCCGGCACCCTGTGGACTCCTGAGTCCGCGCCGGCTCCGCTGATCCTGATGGCCCACAACAACGGCCTGCCCAAGGCGCAACCCCGGCTGGTGGCCCGGGCTCGGTACTGCGCGGCGTACGGCTTCGCGGTGGCCACCATCGACGCCGCCGGGTGCGGCGACCGGCCCCGTTCCGCCGCCGACGAGCAGGCTCGCGCGGACCTCCGCCGGGCGTTGCGGGCGGGTGAGCCGGTCGACGAGATCTTTGAGTCCCTCGTCGCCCCGCTGGTCGAGAACGCGGCCCCGGAATGGCGGACCGCCCTGGACGCCCTCCTCGCGCTGCCCGAGATCGGCGGCCCGGTCGGGTACTCCGGGTGGACCGCCCTCGGCATCCGCCTCGCGGCGGTCGAGCCGCGCATCGCGGCCGCCGGCTTCTTCGCCGGGGGTTACGTGCCCCACGCCCAGCGCGAGGAGGCCCGGCAGGTCACCATTCCGCTGCTGTTCCTGCTTCAGTGGGACGACGAAGGGAACCCCCGCCAGCGGGCCCTTGACCTGTTCGACGCCTTCGGCACCAAGGAGAAGACGCTGCACGCCAATCTGGGCGGGCACACCGGAACCCCGTGGTTCGAAGCGGACGACGGAAACCGCTTCTTCGGCCGCCACCTGATGTAAGACCCGGTCGGCTGACCCGCGGGTACCCGGGTACGCGCGGGTCAGTGCCCGCCCTTCGCCTCCTCGCACGCCTCCGGCTCGGCCTCGTCCCCCTGCGGCCGGTCCTTCAGGGCGGCGACACAGTCGTTGACCCGGTCGTCGTACGAGGGCTGGTTGAGCCAGAGGACGAGACCGGTGAGGCCTCCCGCGACGGCGAGGACGCCGGCTGGGATGAGGACGGTTGAGCGGCGCATGGGTCCCCCCGAGGACGGTGTGAAGACCGGAGCGTAGCGGCGCGAGGACCGTGATCGGGCGGGAACGGCGAAGGCCCGCCGCACCCCGGTGGCGGCGCGCACCGGGGAGCGACGAAGGGCGCGATCAGTCGGGGCGGGACGAGGCCGGGGTGTCGCCGTAGGACTCCAGCATGGCGCTCATGCCCGCCGCCAGCTGTGCGCGCTCCTGGGGGCCCAGGGCCCGCAGCAGGCGGGCCTCGTTGGCGATGTGCAGGGGCAGGACCCGGTCGATGACGTCGAGGCCGTGGTCGGTGAGGCGGATCTTCACGGAGCGCCGGTCGCCTTCGGCGCGGGTGCGGACCACGAGGCCCTTGCCCTGCATACGGTCGACGCGCAGCGTGATGGCGCCCGTGGTGACCAGCGACGTCTTGAGGAACGCACCGGCGGTCAGCTCGTACGGAGCGCCCGAGCGCCGGAGCGTGGACAGCACGTCGAACTCCCCCGGTTCGAGATCATGGCCGGCGAGGAAGTCCTTGATCTCCTTGTCCCACATGCGGGAGATGCGCATGAGGCGGCCGACGATGCCGACGGGCCAGAAGTCGATGTCGGGACGCTCCCTGCCCCACTGCTCGATCACCGCGTCCACCGCGTCAGCCATGAGCCCTCCAAGTTCCAGGAGCAAATTAGCTTAGCACTGACTTAATTGACACTCAGGCAAGCGCTCATTATCTTAGCACTCATCAAACGAGCACTAGCCATATGAGCGGTGAGTATCATGCCCTACACCTCGGCACACGGCACCCGAGTCCAGTACGAAGTCGACGGCGAAGGCCCCGGGTTGGTCCTCGTCCACGGCACCGGAGGCGACGCCGAGAAGGTCTTCGGCAACGTGGTGGGCCAGTTCAGCGGGGACCGCACGGTGGTGCGCCCCAACTTCAGCGGCAGCGGAGAGACCGTCGACGACGGGTCGGAGCTGACCGTCGAGCTGATCTCCGACCAGGTCGCCGCGGCGACGCGCGACGCGGTCCAGGGCCCGGTCGACCTGCTCGGCTTCTCCTTGGGAGCCGTCGCCGCCGCGGCAGTCGCAGCCACCGCCCCCGGCCTGGTGCGGCGCCTCGTCCTGGTCGGAGGCTGGGCCCACTCCGGCGGCCCGCGGGACGGCTTCTACTTCGAGACCTGGCGCAGGCTCCTCGACACCGACCGCGAGCTGTTCAAGCGGTTCTCCACCCTCACCGGCTTCAGCCCCGCCACCCTCGACCGGTTCGGGCACGAAGGACTCGCCCACTCCCTCGCGGACGCGTGGCCGCCGCCCGGCATCGGCCGCCAGATCGACCTCGGCGCGCGCGTGGACATCCGCGGACTCCTCCCCCGCATCACGGCGCCCACGCTGGTCGTCGGCCTGGGAGGGGACGCCATGATCCCCATGGAGGGATCACGGCAACTGGCCGCCGCGATCCCCGGCGCCCGCCTCGTGGAGCTCGACGGCGAAGGCCACATGGACTGGTTCGCCGACCCCACGGGGCTGGTCGAGCTCACCCGCGACTTCCTCGACGCCGACTGACCCCCATCCACGGGGAGACACCGGCGGCCTCGAAGGGGTACGACACCGACCGCCCCTCAACCGCGGCTCCCCCACGGCGCGCCGCCCCCGGCCTCATCGCTGAAGCCGGGGGCGGCGACCGCATGCGCAGTGGCACTGGAGGGGTCTAGCCATGCGGGCGGGACTGGTGGGGCGTCTGGTGAAGAGTGCTGTCCAGCGAGTCCCGGGCAAGCGAGTCCCGCGCACCGGACTTGGCCAGGCCCCGGCTGACCAGATATCCGATGGTCAGCAAGGTGACGTACAGCCACGCCTGATCCGCCGCGAAGCGGTCGCTGCCCCCGTCCCCGTCGCCCACTACCGCCGAAGCGATGAGGACGGCGATGACGGAAGCCGCGTAGACGAACAACTCCGTTGTCCTGAAGGCAGGTTTGGTCTCCAGCGCGGTGCGACGAGCCACGGGAACCGTGGCCTGTGACGGGCCGGATTCCGGGTAACCGGCGGACGAGGCAGCGGTCATCGCGCTCTCCTAGTAGTCGCTTGTCGCCCGGCGGGCCGCCAGGCTGGCGAGCGAGTACCCGACCCCCCTGCGCGACACCGTGGGATTCGGGGCCTTCCCGAAGCACCCCGCCCCCTCGGTGCTGACCGGCGGCCGCGGCAGCCGCGAGAAGGCGGTCGGCGCCTGGACGGGGCGTAGTTCTTCCCCCTGCCGGATCGACGCGTTCACGGCGCCTCCCTGCGCGATGCGCCCTCGGCGGCGTTCACAGGGCGTCGGCGTGCTGCGTACCGCCGCTACGCACCCGCTGTACGTGGCACCGTCCAGGCGCTGGCGGTCGACTTCACCCGGGCGCCCGGCGTACGCGGGGGCATGCGTTCGGTACGGCGTACCGGGCGGTCCGGCGCGAGGGGCGAGACCGTCAGCGTGACGTCGTTCCTCCGTACGCCAACCGGATGTAGAGCGTCCGGTACCGCACACCGCGGCGGGTGGCCGAATGGCCCCATTCCCAGGGAGGGCTGCTCGAAATTCGCCGATCTCGACGTCAACGTCGGCGCTAGCATGCGCGTTATGCGTGAATTCTTCACAGCTGATCAGCGGCAGTTGTCGTTCCTGGACTTCGGTGGTCCGGGGCGCCCGCTGCTGGCATTTCACGGGCATTACAACGAGGCCTCCACCTTCGCCCCGCTGGCCGAGGCGCTGGCTCCGCAGTGGCGGGTCATCGCTCTGGACCAGCGCGGGCACGGCGAGTCCGACCGCGCTCAGAGCTATCAACGGGCGGACTACGTCGCTGACATCGCGGCCTTCCACCGCCACCTGGGAATCGGTCCAGTGGCGGTTCTCGGCCACTCCATGGGCGGCGTGAACGCCTATCAATACGCCGCCCGGCACGCCGACCGGGTCACCTCGCTGATCGTCGAGGACGTCGGCGCCGTCGTCGACGCCGACTGGTCGATGACCACTTGGCTGCCTCTCCGACAACCGTCACGTCAGGCGCTGATGACGGGGCTCGGCTCGGTGGCGCCCTATCTCGAGTGCGCCTTCCGTCAATCCGACGACGGCTGGGGGTATTCGTTCGACATCGACGACACGGTGCGGTCTCACAAAGCCCTCACCGGTGCTTACTGGAGCGACTGGGAATCGGTGAGCTGCCCGACCCTGCTGATCCGGGGAGCGGACAGCGTCGTACTGACGCGGGATCACGCCCGGGAAATGATCGCCCGCCGAGCCGGTCGGGCCGAGCTGGTCGAGCTTCCCGCCGGGCATGTGGTGCACGGCGACGTACCCGACGAGTTCGCCGCGACCGTTCGCGCCTTCGTCGACCAACTGACCACTGCCTAAGGCGTACGGCAAGGGCGGCGGTCGCCCTCAGCTGTCGTCCGCGGCCTGCGCGATCGCCGCCTTCAGGAGCCCCACCGTGGTGGCGGTCGTCGCGGCGCGCGCCGCGTCCTGGTCCATGCGCTCGGCCTCCTCAAGGAGCACCACAGCGGCCTGGAGCACGCCCACGTGCACCGGCACCGTGCGCAGCGCGGCGAGCGCGGCCTCGGCCCGGTCCGTCGCGGTCACGGAGTCGGCCTGGGGAATCAGCGCGAAGACACCGCGCCCCAGCGCGCGGTCACGGGAGGAATCCAAGTTCACCTGAGGATTCTCCCCCACCGGGTTCGGCTGGTGACGGCCGATCAGGAACTCGCCGCCGAAGCTGCCCGGATGGCCGACGCCACCGCCGCCGCAGCCTCGTGCAGGGGGCGCCACCCGCGAACCGTGCCCAACCCACGTAGTGCCACGACCGGGTGAGTCCTTGGTCAGAGGAGCAGATTTCCATGCATAAGATCTGCTCCGTGACAGAAGGTCAGCAGTTGCCCGCCGTCGACGGCGTGGCCGACGTGGTGGTGCTCGGGGCGGGGCCGGCCGGTCTGGTCCTCGCCAACCTCCTGCTTGCGCGCGGCATCGACTGCGTCGTGCTGGAGCGGGCCGACCGCGACAGCCTCCGGGCGCGGGCCCGGGCCGGGTTCCTCGCGGCCAACACCGTACGGATCCTTGAGCGGCACGGGTTGGCCGACGGCCTGCTCCGACGCGGGCACACCCACAGCACGTGCGAGTTCCGTACCGAGGACGGCCGGTTCCGCCTCGACTACAGCACGCTCGGGCAGGGGGAACCACACACGGTCTACCCCCAACAGGACCTGGTGGCCGATCTGCTGACGTACTACCAGGCGGCCGGGGGACGGATCCGTTTCGGCACCGAGGCCACGGCCGTCCTTGACGCGGACGGCGACGACCCGTCGGTGAGCGTGCGGACGGCGGAGGGCAGGCCCGGTCGGTGGCGTGCGCGGTACGTCGCCGGGTGCGACGGCCGGCACGGGGCAGGGCGGCGTTCGCTGCCGGGCCACGCGGTCCGCCGCTTCCACCGCGACCACCGCGTCACGTGGCTGGGCCTGCTCGCCGAGGCACCGCCCAGCCTCGACGCCGTCGGCTACGCGGTGCACGAGCGGGGCTTCGCCGGGCACATGGCACGCACCTCCGAGATCACGCGCTACTACGTGCAGTGCGAGCGCGGCACCCCGGCCGACGCCTGGTCGCAGGAGCGGATCTGGGACGAGCTGGACCTGCGGATGCGGGCCAAGGAGTACGGGCCGCTGCGCCGCGGCCGCATCGTGCAGCGCACCGTCGTGGACCTGGAGTCGGACGTGCTCGAACCGCTCCGGCACGGCGCGCTGTTCCTGGCGGGTGACGCGGCGAGCCTGATCAGCCCGTCCGCCGCCAAGGGAGCGAACCTCGCGGTCCTGGAGGCCGAGTTGCTCGCCCGCGCCCTGATCGACGACCTCACCCGCGGGGATTCCATCGGGGTCGAGAGCTACTCGGCCCGCTGCCTCGACCACATCTGGCGTGCGCAGGAGTTCTCGCACTGGATGGTCGAGCTGTTGCACGGCGCGTCCGGCGGGGACGGCGACGCGCACTTCCTCAACTCCATGCGGCGCTCCCGCATGGCCTCACTACGCACCTCGCGTAGCCAGCAGGACTGGTTCGCCGAGCGCTACGTCGGCGTGTGAGACCTCCCCACCGAAACGTTCCGGAATGAGGACGCCCCGTTGATCACGGCGTTGTCGGACGACACGTCGCGCCTGCGCGCGACCGTCGACTTTGTCACCCAGCAGGACAGCGAGTCCCTCCTGCCGCTCCTGTTGCCCGGGCTCGACGTCGCGGAGCTGCGCTCGCTGGTGCGGCGCTGTCGCTTCGCGCACGCGGCTCTGCTCGTCTTCCCCGCCCACGCGCGGGCGCTGGAGGCCACGTTGGCCGAGTGCGGCCTGGTCGCCCAGGCGCCGCCCCAGCCGAGCGTGGTGGTACGGGAACGCCTGGCACTGCGTCACCGTCGTACAGCGGACGACCTCGATGTCCGCATCCTCCGCCCGGTGGTGCTCGGCCGTGACGGGCAGCGCCGCACGGTCGAGGTGTTCGCCCTGACCGTACCGCCGGGCTCCGACCTGGAGGAGGTCGCGGCGCTCGAACTCGCCCGGCACGACGAGGCGCACGTCGCCTTCGAGGTGCTGGCCCCGGACCCGCTGGTCCTTCGCGGTCTGCGCTCGTCCTTCGCCCTGCACGGGGCGCTGCCGGACGGCGGCGGCTACAACCCGCACGAGAACGGCACGGTGTTCTACTTCGCCACGCCCGCCGCGTCCGAGGCCGGCTACCGGCGCATCGAGCTGTACGCCCCTGGCGACCACCGCTGCCAACTCGCGGCACACCTGGCCGAGTTCCGCAGCCGACAGCCCGCCGAGACGATGTTGCGGCTGCTGACCGGTGCCTGGACGACGCAGGCGCTGACCGCGCTCGCCCAGTTGCGGGTGGCCGACGCGATGGACACCGATCACGCCGTGGACGCCGGGGCACTGGCGAGCAGGGTGGACGCCGACCCCGACAGTCTGGCGGTGCTCCTGCGCTATCTCGCCACCTTCGGTGTCGTCACCCAGGACGCGCCCGACAGCTTCCGGCTCACCTCCCTCGGCGCGCTGCTGCGCGCGGAGGGTTCGGGCTCGATGCGGCCCCTGGCCCTCATGTACGGCGGGCCGTTCTATCAGTCCTTCGCCGCCCTCGCGCACACGGTGCGCACCGGGCAGGTCGCCTTCGAGCACCTCTTCGGCGCCAACCACTTCGACCACTTCGCCGCCGATCCCCACCTCGCCGAGCTCTTCGACCGGTCCATGGCCGCGAACTGGCGCATGTTCGAGCCGCTTCCCGCCCACCCGGTGCTCGCCGACGCGGCCCGCGCTCCGGGCGGAGCCACGGTGGTCGACATCGCCGGTGGCAACGGCGAACTGCTCAGCCGCGTCCTCGACGCCCACCCGAACCTCGACGCCGTACTGCTCGAACGCCCGCATGTCGTCGAGGCCGCCCGCCGTCGCCTCGGCACGGCCCGGTGCCGCTACGTGGCGGGGGACTTCGCGGACGTACCGGCGGGCGCGGACGTCTACCTCCTCTGTCGCGTGCTGCACGACTGGGACGACGATCGGTGCCGGGACATCCTGCGCCACTGCGCCCGTGCCATGCCCGCCGACGCCGACCTGCTCATCGTGGAACGCCTCCTGCCCATCGACGACTCCCCTTCCCTGGCCACCGCCTGGGACCTCCACATGCGGTGCAACGTCGGGGGGCGCGAACGCACCGCCCACCACTACGCCGAACTCCTCACCAGCGCGGGCCTCTCCCTGATCGGACACCGGCCGCTACCGCTGGACGGCCACGTCCTGCACGCCCGCAGGGCCACTCCGGCGCCGACGGTCGACCGGGGCACGGTCAGCCGGAGGCCTCCCGCGCAGGGCTGACCCGCGGGCCCCGCGTGCGGGTGAAGGCCCACAGCAGCAGGCCGAGGCAGCTGAACGCGGCGCCCAGTGCGCAGACGGCGCCCCACCCGACAGCCGTGTAGAGGGAGGTCGCGGCGAGGGCGCCCGTGGCGCTGCCTATCGAGTAGAAGACCATGTATCCGCCGATCAACCGGCTGCCCGCGTCGGGGTGGAGGGCGTAGATCAGGGTCTGGTTGGTGACGTGGACCGCCTGCACGGCGAGGTCCAGGAGGATCACCCCGACGACCAGGGCCCAGAGCGAGCTGCGGGTGAGGGCCAGGGGCAGCCACGAGACGGCGAGCAGGGCCAGGGCGATGCCGGTGGTCTGCTGGGAGCGGCCGCGGTCGTTCAGACGGCCCGCCACGGTCGCGGCCAGGGCCCCGGCGACACCGATGAGGCCCAGCGCCCCGATCGCGCTGTGGGACATGAAGTACGGGGCCTCGCTGAGCGGCAGCGCGACGCTGCTCCACAGGGTGCTGAAGGACGCGAAGACCAGCAGGCAGTACAGGGCCCGGAGCCGCAGCAGTCGTTCGCGGGCGAACAGGGTGACCGTGGAGCGCAGGAGTTCTCCGTAGCGCAGGGCGGTCGGCGCGGCGGCGCTGTGGCGCGGCAGGACTCGGTGCAGGACCAGGGCGAGCAGCCCGGTGAGCGTTGCCGAGGCGGCGTAGACGGCGCGCCAGCCCGCGAGGTCGGCGATGAGGCCGGAGGCGGTGCGGGCGAGCAGGATTCCGGTGACCACGCCGCTGGTGACGAGTCCGACGACCCGGCCGCGCCCGGCCGCGGGCGCCAGTGAGGCCGCGAAGGCCACCAGCGTCTGGGTGACGACCGCGAGGAGCCCCGTCGCGGCCATGCCTCCGAGCAGGATCGCCGCCGTGGGGGCGGCGGCCACCGCCACCAGGGCGAGCATCAGGAGCAGCAACTGGACGGCGATGAGCTTTCTGCGGTCCACCATGTCGCCGAGCGGTACGAGGAAGAAGAGGCCCAGGCCGTATCCGACGTGTGTGAGGGTGACGACGCTGCCGACGAGGGCCGGGCTCATGCCGAGGTCGTGGCCCATCGTCACCAGGAGCGGCTGGGAGAAGTAGACGTTGGCGACGGCCGCTCCGCAGGCGACGGCGAACAGGATGACGACGCCGCGCGACAGGACGAACGCGGCGCCCGCTCCGACGGCGCCCTCTTCGGTGGCTCCTTCCCTGGCCGCTCCCTCCCTGACGGGCCCCGCCCCGACCGGCACTGACTCACTGTTTCCGGGCATCCGGACCCCTCCGCACTCTGGTTTCATCTTGCTACCAATGACGATGGCGACGGTAAGCCTTTTTGGTAGCATGTTGCAACCAGCGCAAGAACGCAGAGCGCAGAGCGCTTGAGCACACATGAGAGCGAGGGACGCCATGGTGACCAGGACGCGCTTCGACGACAGCGAATGTCCCGTCGCCCGGTCCGTGGACGCGATCGGCGACTGGTGGTCCCTGCTGATCGTGCGGGACGCCTTCGACGGAAGCCGGCGCTTCGGGGAGTTCCAGCGCAGCCTCGGGGTGGCGAAGAACATCCTCACCGCGCGGCTGCGCACCCTGGTCGCCGGCGGCGTCCTGGAATCCGTCCCGGCCTCGGACGGCAGCGCCTACCGCGAGTACGTACTGACTCCGAAGGGCAAGTCCCTCTTCCCCGTCATCGTGGCGCTGCGGCAGTGGGGCGAGGAGAACTTCTTCGCCCCCGGGGAGCCGCACTCGGAGCTGCTCGACCGGCGCCGGGGAGAGCGGCTGCGCCCTCTGGAAGTGCTGGCCGCGGACGGGCGACGCCTCGACCCCGACGACACCGCGGTCCGCAAGGTCTCCCCCGCGCAGTGAGCTTCGGCAGAGGACCGCTCCCGGGAAATCCAGGCCCACGGGCCCTGTCGGTTCCTTTTCTTGATCAATAGGGTGGCCCCGCCACGCAGTTGTTCCCCTAAGGAGCCCCGTGTCCACTGCTCAGTCCATACCGGACATCCTCTCGGCCGAGTTCGCCGCCGACCCCTACCCCGTCTACCGCGCGCTGCGGGAGCACGCCCCGCTCCTGTGGCACGAGCCCACCAAGAGCTACGTCGTCTCGCGCTACGAGGACGTGGCCCGGGTCTTCAAGGACAAGGAGTCGGTGTTCACCACCGACAACTACGACTGGCAGCTGGAGCCCGTGCACGGGCGGACGATCCTCCAGCTCAGCGGGCGCGAGCACGCGGTGCGCCGGGCTCTCGTCGCCCCGGCCTTCCGGGGCAGTGAACTCCAGGAGACGTTCCTGCCGGTGATCCGCCGCAACTCCCGCGAGCTCGTGGACGCCTTCCGGGACCGGGGTTCGGCGGACCTCGTGGCGGAGTACGCGACCCGCTTCCCCGTGCACGTCATCGCGGACATGCTGGGCCTGGACAAGGCGGACCACGCGCGGTTCCACGGCTGGTACACGAACGTGATCGCCTTCCTCGGCAACCTCGCGGGCGACCCCGAGGTCACGGCCGCGGGCGAGCGCACCCGCGTGGAGTTCACCGAGTACATGCTGCCCATCATCCAGCGGCGCCGCGCGGAGCCCGGGGACGACCTGTTGTCCCGGCTGTGCGCCGCGGAGGTCGACGGCGTGCGCATGAGCGACGAGGACATCAAGGCGTTCTGCAGCCTCCTCCTCGCGGCGGGCGGCGAGACCACGGACAAGGCGATCGCGAGCATCTTCGCGAACCTCCTGGCCCACCCCGAGCAGCTGGCCGCGGTGCGCGCCGACCGGTCCCTGATCGACCGGGCGTTCGTCGAGACGCTCCGCTGGACCCCGCCGGTCCACATGATCATGCGGCAGACCGCGGCGGAGGTGGAGCTCGCCGGTGGCACCGTCCCGGCCGGGGCCACGATCACCTGCCTGATCGGCTCGGCCAACCGCGACGGCGCGCGCTACCGCGACCCGGACCGCTTCGACCTCTTCCGTGACGACCTCACCACCACGACCGCCTTCTCCGCGGCGGCCGACCACCTGGCCTTCGCCCTCGGCCGGCACTTCTGCGTGGGCGCGCTGCTGGCCCGCGCGGAGGTCGAGACCGGCGTCAACGACCTGCTCGACGCGCTGCCCGACCTGCGGTTCGCGGACGGCTTCGCCCCCGAGGAGCGCGGTGTCTTCACCCGGGGGCCGCAGACGCTGCCGGTGGTCTTCACGCCGGTGGGGCGCTGAACGACGCCCGTACCGGTCACGGCGTTCCGCCCCGGCGGGCGGAACGCCGACGCTACTGGGCCACCGGCGTGAACTGGACGGGCAGGGCCGTCAGTCCGCGCATCCACACCGAAGGACGCCAGGTGAGAGCGGCCGGATCGACGCCCAGGACCAGGTCCGGCAGCCGCTCCAGAAGCGTCTCCACGGCGGTACGGGCGATGACGTCGGCGAGCAGCGGAGCCGGGTAGGGGCAGCGGTGTTCGCCGTTGCTGAAGGACAGGTGCGCGGAGTTCTCCGAGCCGACGTGGGCGCCGGGCCACAGCTGCGGGTCGGAGTTGGCCGCGGCGAGGCCGAGCACCAGGCAGTCCCCGGCGCGGATCTGACGGCCGCCCAGCTGGGTGTCGCGCACCGCCCAGCGGCCGATGAAATTCTGCGTGGGGGTGTCGAGCCAGAGCACCTCGTTCAGGGCCTGGCCGACGCTGAGGCGGCCCCCGGAGACGTTCAGGGCGAACCGCTCGTCGGTCAGGAGCAGCCGCAGCGTGTTGCAGATCCAGTTGGCGGTGGGCTGCTGGGCGGCGGCGATGATCGAGATCAGGTCCTGGACGATCTCCTCGTCGGTGAGCCCGGCCGGGTGCTCCAGCATCCGCGAGGTGACGTCGGCGGCGGGCCGCTCGCGCCGCTCCTTGACCAGCTGGTGCACGCGCTCGCCGACCCGCCCGTACGCGGCGACCGGATCGTCGCCCTCGGCGGTGTCGAGGGACATCCGCAGGTCCTCGACGAGGCCCTCGGTGTCGGCGGTGCCCGGCGGCATGCCGACCATGTGCACGGCGGCGCGCATGGCCAGCGGGTGCGTGTAGGCGCTCATCAGCTCGGCGGCGCCGCGGCCGGAGAAGGAGGCGATGAGCTGGTCGGCGATGTGCACGCACTCGCGGCCCAGCTCGAACTGGTCGACGCCCTCCAGGGCTTCGGTGATCACACCGGCGCGCTGCCGGTGCTCCGCGCCTTCGGTGAACAGGACGGACGGCTGGTAGCCGACGAAGGGCATCAGCGGCCAGTCGGCGGGTATCCGGTCCCACTGGTTCCAGCGCCGCGAGTCGCGTGCGAACAGCTCGTCGTGCGCGGTGACGTAGCTGACCTCGGAGTAGCCGAGCACGAGCCAGGCGGGCACGTCGCCGTCGAGGAGGACGGGGGCGACGGAGCCGTACCGGCCGCGCAGGTCGCGGTAGAGCTCGAAGGGGGTCTGCTGGTACTCCAGGCCGCTGAGGGGCACCGCGTCGCCGTGTGCGGGGCAGCCGGGCGGGGTGCCGGGCGCCGCCGGTCCGGTGGCTTCGGTCATGCTGTCAGTTCCCGTTCCCGTGCCAGGTGGTGGAGGTGGTCGACGAGGGTGATGAGCACGTCCTTGCCGGAGGAGCGGACCCGGGCGTCGCAGTCGATGAGGGGGACGTGCGCGGGCAGCGCGAGGGCGGTGCGGATCTCGTCCAAGGAGTGATAGGCGTGCTCGCCGTCGAAGCGGTTCACGGCGACGACGAAGGGCGTGCCGTGGTGTTCGAGCCGGTCGATGGCGTACCAGGAGTCGTCCATCCTGCGGGTGTCGACGAGCACCACCGCCCCGAGCGTGCCGGAGAAGAGGCGGTCCCACAGGAACCAGAAGCGCTTCTGGCCCGGCGCGCCGAACAGATAGAGCACGAGCCGGTCGTTGAGGCTGATGCGGCCGAAGTCGAAGGCCACGGTGGTGGTGGTCTTGGCCGACTCCGTCGGCACGGGGTCGACATCCTCCCCCGCCCGCGTCATCACCTCCTCGGTGTTGAGCGGGCGGATCTCGCTGACCGAGCGGACCAGGGTCGTCTTGCCGACCCCGAAGCCGCCCACCACGACGATCTTCAGGCCGGACTCGGCCGTGTCGCGCAGCGGTGTCCGTGCCTCGGGCGGCAGCTCAGAGGTTGCGGAGCCCATGGAGCACCTCCGTGAGAAGAGCGGAATCGGGCAGCGCGGCGGACGCCGCCACGCGCGGGTGTCGGGCAGTGATGCGGCCGGTGGCCTGGAGGTCCTCCAGCAGGATGCGGACGACCGTGATGGGCAGCGACAGTTCGGCGGCGATCTCGACGACGGCCGTCGGGTGACGGCACAGCTCCAGGATGCGTACGTGCTCCGACTGCTGGCCTGTGGACGGCTCGCACTCGGACACGATCAGGGTCACCAGGTCGAAGGCGCCGCCGTCGGCACGGCTGCGACCTCCGGTGATGGTGTACAGACGATCCGGGTCGCCCACGTCGACGGGCCGCCGGCTCATGACGCGGCGTTCGTGTGGCCCTGGCCGCGCGGCTCGGCGCTCAGGTGCTCCCCGATCTGCGCCACGAGCTGGCTCATCTGGTTGCCCACCACGCCGGGGTCGGCGTCCTCGTCGGCGATCACGGCGAGGTGCGCGCCCAGGCCCGCGTCCACGACGAACAGCAGGCCGCCGTGGAACTCCGTCATGGAGTGCCGTACGCCGCCCGTGCCGTCCCCGAACTCCATCGACGCGCCCTGGGCGAGCGCCTGCATGCCGGAGCAGATCGCGGAGAGCTGGTCCGCCTGGTCCAGGGTCAGGCCGGGGCTCCAGCACAGCTTCAGGCCGTCCCGGGAGAGGACGAGGGCGTGCCGGGTGCCGGGGGTGCCGTCGAGCAGGCTCTCCAGGAGCCAGTTCAGGCTGTTGTCGGTGGTCGTCATCGTGTGTCGGGGCCGTCACCGGGAGGTGCGAACGCCCGTGCCTCCCTTTCGGTGTGCGGGGCGGGGGTCGAGGAACGGTCCTCGCGGTCCTGCGGGGCGGGCCGGTCCGCGAGGGGGCGGGCGGCTACTCGGCCCGCGGCGGCCGCGGGTTTTCGCCCGTGTCGGTGGCGGCCCGGCGGGCGCGGTGGAACGCGCCGAACCGGTCCCCGATGCTCTGCGGGGAGCGCTGCCGTTCGTCCTGCGGCGCGCCTTCGGTGCCGGTCGGCTCGGCGTCGTGGCCGGCCTGCCGTTCAGCGGCGGTGCGCCGTTCGGTCGCGGCGTGCGCGGCGGCCATCGTGCGGCCGGGGCGCCGCACGGGCAGGCCGCCGGGGGTGGCCTGCGCGGCGCCGGACGCTTCGGGTCCGTCCGCCGTGCCGTCGGCGGTGGCCTGCTCCGGAGGAGTCGGGGCAGCCGGGGCGACCGGGGACGGCAGGGAACCGGTGCGGCTCGCCTCGATGGCCTCCGGCACGACGGTCTGGTCGGGCTCCGGGGCGGCGGGGGCCTCCACGGCGGGAACCGCCGCCGTACGGGCGCTGTCCGGCTGGGGCTGCTGTGCGAGGAGCTGCGGGGGCAGCAGGATGACGACGCCGGTGCCGCCGCGCGAGGAGGGGCGGAAGTTCACGCTGACGCCGTACTTGACGGCCAGTCGGCCGACGACGGCGAGCCCGAGCCGGGTGCCCTGGAGGAGCGCGAGGTCGGCGGCCTGCCCGGACACCGACTCCTTGGCGCGGCGCAGCGCCGCCTCGGACATGCGCAGGCCGCTGTCCTCGATCGTGACGACGACGCCGGTGCGCGACTCCTCCACGTAGACGTGGACTTCGTCGGTGGGCGGCGAGAAGTTCGCGGCGTTGTCCATCAGTTCGGCCAGCAGGTGCATGACGCCTTCGGCGGCGAAGCCGACGACGGCCGCCTTGGTGGAGCTGTGCAGGCGTACCCGCTGATAGGCGGCGATGCGTCCGACGGCGCCGCGCAGGATGCTCTCCATGACGATCGGCTTGTTCCAGGCGCGGCTGGAGCGGCCGCCCATCAGGAGCGCGAGCCGGTCGGTCATCAGGCCGAGCTGCGACGTGCTGTGGTCGAGCCTGAGCAGATCGCCGAAGACGTCCTCGCCGTGGCGGTCCTGCATCTCGCGCAGATCGGCGAGCATGCTCACGGACTTGGCCTGCACCCGGCTCAGCGCCTTCGCGCTCGCGGTCTGGGCGGCGGCGGCGCGCCGCTCGCTCAGGGCGAGTTCCCGCACGGCGGCCTCGGTCAGGTCGCGCAGGGTGGGGTCGGCGGGCCAGGTCACGCTCGCGAGGGCCCGGTCCACCGAGGCGCCGCCGCGCAGCGCGGCGACGACCGCCGGGAGGGTCTCACCGGCGAGGAGCCGTACGTCGTCGGTCACCCGGGTCAGGTCACCGGCCGTGTGGTGCTGTGCCGCCGCCGCGGTGGCGGCACGCCGCTCCGCGTCGGAGAGGACGGTCACGCAGACGTTCAGGAGCTCGCGGTACGCCGGTTCGGCGGGGGGCCGGATCTGGTGCAGGGCGTCCTGCGGTCCGGCGCCCTCCTGCAGGGCCCGTGCCACGGTCGGCAGGGTCACCTGCGCCATGTGGATCACCTCGGCGCCCCGGGCGCCCAACTGCGTCTGCGCGCCGGTGAGCTGGCTCTCCAACTGCGCGGCGTGCGCCCGCAGCCGGGCCGCGCCCGCGCGGCCCGTCCAGACGACGACGGCCAGGAGCAGCCAGCCGACCACGGCCACGGCGGCCACCCAGCCGCGGGCGGCCGACGGCGCGAGCCCCGCCGCCGCGGCTCCCGCCACGGCGGCCGCCCCGAGCAGGAGCAGCGGCAGCGAGGACGCGGCTCGCGGAGTGCCGGCTATGCCGGACGGACGCCCATCAGCGGACAAAGTCATTCCGTGACCCCTCGGTCTCGGCACGGGGATGCAGGCTGTCGGCCCGCCCTCACATCGGTGCCGTCGCGAAGGAGGCCCGCTTCGGGCCGCGGCCCTCCGACGGCTGCGCATGGTCATGCTAATCGCAAGATCGCGTGGTGGTGGCAAGCACCGTGAACCAGAGGCTCCGCATCCCCGCCTTCGTCGTGAAAGAAGCCTTGGATGCCGAGCATGTGCTAGAGGAACCGCTCCCTCCCTCCGCCGCGCCGCTCACTGCCCACCACGAAGCTGAACGTTTCTGCGGACCGTCAGATACCGCTCCCCCACGCGCCGCAGGCAAACATCCGGTTCAACTCCGAACCAGTTAACGATCATTTTAAGCCATATGACACTGACGAACAGAGCCGCCCTGGCGCACCTGCCCTACGGCCGACGCCATCACCGACGAGACCGGACTCGCCACGGCTGTCATGAGTAGGCGTACTCAGGTGCGCCCCCCTCTCCGCGCGCCATGTTCGCCGCGGGGTGTAGCTCTCTTCCGGGGGCGGCCCCGATGGTTTGAGCTGGGAGATCGTGGTTGTGGGTGATGGCGGCGTGGCCGGGTCTCTACCGTGCGGGTGGAGGAGGCGACGCTGATGGGCTCGTTGATCGGGGAGTTGGAGGCGCGGGAGGCAGCGGCCCGGGCCCGGGCGCGGTCGCCGCCGTCCTCGACGAGTGACGGAACCGCCGGGGCCGCACCGTGCCGGGGGCCGAGCGGGGCGGGCCGCCCACCGACTAGCATCGCCGAGTTCGTGCCACCCACCGGCCCGGGCATCGCGGGACGGCGTACAGGGGAGCTGACACGGCATGAGAACGAAGAGCGCAGCGGCGTGGGCGGTAGCGGTGCTGATGCTCGGCGCAGCCGTCGGCGGCTGCGCCGAGCAATCGGACAAGGGACCGTCCGGCAGCAGCGCGAAGCACACGAAGTCCCACCGCGAACCCGAGGACAAGCCTGATTCACGGGTCGTCGAGGACGACGACGACCACACCGTCCTCGAACTGTCCGACGGCCGGCAGGTGTCCCTCCGCTTCACTCGCCGCGGCCTGGAGGCACAGCATCGCCACGCCTCTGACGACGTCTGGTCCGCCCGGAAGACGGTCTATGAGACCGGCACCAAACCGTGCCACGGCATCAGGGCAAAGGCGTACCGGGACACCGTGTGGCTCGCGGCCGGCTTCGGCGCGTACTGCAGGGACGGCGAAGAACCGCAAGAGGTGATCGCGGCCGTCGCCACCGGGGACCTCTCTTCCTGGACCACCGACCCGACCAAAAACACCATCGCCTGGCCGAAGGCCCGCATCCGCGACGGTGGCGCCCGAGTGGCCCCGCCGAGCAGTTCAGTCGATCATGATTGGTAGCCTCCCCCGATGACTGCGACGTTCAACGACTCCGTGCGCGCCCGGCTGCGCGCTCCCCTCATCTGGTACGTCGGCACCGTGTTCGCCGATGGAGCACCGCAGGTCAGTCCGATGTGGGTGGACCTGGTGGGCGAGAACGAGCTGATGTTCAACACCTCGGTGGGCAGGGTGAAGGAGGAGAACCTGCGCCGCGACCCCCGTGTCTACCTCTCGCACGCGGATGCCGCCGATCCCTTCGACCGCGTGCAGATCAGCGGCGTGGTGGACCGCTTCGTCGAGGGCGACGAGGCACACGGCCTCATGGACCGCCTCGCCCACAAGTACCTGGGCAGCGAGCGCTTCGAGTGGCTCATGCCCGGGGAGCAGCGGGTCGCGGTGATCGTGCGCCCCACCAAGGTCCGGCACATCGTCGGGGTGGAGCGCTTCCGTCCCGGTGGTCCGGTCCCGGCTTCCTGACCGGGGCCCGTGTCGCGCGCCGTCGGGCCCGTGTCAGCGGGAGGGGGCGATTCCCCAGGCCGCGGCACGGGCGGCGGCGGCCGCGCGGTTGGGGAGGTCCAGCTTGGCCAGGATGTGCTCGATGTGGGTGCCCACGGTGCGCGGCGTGATGTGGAGCCGCTCGGCGATCTCGCGGTTGGTGCCGCCCGTGGTCAGTTCGGCGAGGACCTGGAGCTCGCGGGGCGAGAGTCCCCCGGGCCGCGCGGCGGCCGCGGGGGCCCGCTCGGGCGGCGGGTCCGCCTGGCGGGCGACGGCCGCGGCGAGGGACTCGGTGAGCAGGGTGACCACGGCGCGCGCCGGGTCGGGCGCGCGCCGCGGCCGACGGGTGCTGACGTTCAGCATGCCGACGTACCGGCCGTCGGCGGCGAACAGGCACTGGGCGACGCCGTCCTCGATGCCGAGGGGGGACAGTACGTCCTGGAAGCCGGGGGACGCGGCCAGGAGCTGCCCGGGGACGTCCCTGAGCCAGAGGCCGCCCCGCTCCGGACTGCGGAGCACGGGAAACACCGGGTCGCGGTGGAGGCGGTTCTCGATGTAGGCCGTGGCGTCGTCCGGGTAGCTCCCGGCCAGGGTGGTGTGGCGCCGCAGCAGCGGATCCCACCTGGTCAGCGAGGCGTGGTCGTACTCCATCACCTCTGACAGCGCGCTCAGGACCGGGCCGAGGCCGCTCGCGCCGTTCGCAGCGCTCCTGGCGGCCTCGCGGACGTGGACCGCCGCGTCCAGGATGTCCGCCGTGCTCCGCTGCGCTGCCATCCCCCAAGGATGATCATGTGCCTGGAATACGTCAAACGCGCAGGGTGTCGTGCACGACCCGCCCGTCCACGACGGTGAGGACGACCGGCATCGCGGGGATGTCGTGGGGGTCGGCGGTGAGCAGATCCCCGTCGAGCACGCACAGGTCGGCGACCTTGCCCGGCTCCAGGGACCCCTTCCAGTCGTCGGCGAAGTCCTGCCAGGCCGCGTTGATCGTGTACGTACGGATCGCGTCGGCCAGGCCGATGCGCTGCTCGGGGCCGCTGACCCGGCCCGCGGCCTTCGATTCGCGCAGCACCATGGTGGCGACGCCCTGGCGCCAGTCCGGGTGCGTGACGGGGGCGTCCGACCCGCTCGCGACGCGCACACCGGCGTCGATGGCGTCGCGGTAGGGCCACGCGTAGGCGGCTCGCTCGGCGCCGACGAAGTCCTCCTCCATGTCGGCGACGGTCCACTTGATGGTGGGGTTCATGTTGACGCCGAAGTCGTGCGCGGCGAGCACCTTCATGCTGTGGGCGGTGAGGAAGTCGCCGTGGATGACGTAGTGGCGGGCGTCGGACCGAGGGTGTTCGGCCATGGCGGCGGCGAAGGCGTCCGCGACGGTGTCGCAGGCCCGGTCGCCGGTGACGTGGATGCCCAGCTGGTGCCCGGCGACGTGGGCGTGGCGGATGATGGCGTCGATCTCGGCGGTCCGCTCGGTGTCGGTGGCGCCGCTGACGCACAGGGAGCCGCAGCCGCCGCCGACGTAAGGCTCGTGCATCCAGGACGTCTTGTTCGGGACGACGCCGTCGGCGAAGACCTTGACTCCGTGGATCGCGAGGCGGCGCGGGTCGGCGTCGCCCACCTCGCCGATGGCGGTGAGGGTGCGGGCGAACTCCTCGGCGGTGCTCGCCATCCCGGTGGGCAGCAGCAGGACGCCGACGCGGGCGGTCAGTTCGCCGTCGGCCAGCAGCTGCCGGTAGACGTCGAGGGTCTGGGCGCCGAGCGCGCCGCGCATGATGCCGTCGCCGCCGGGGCCGAGCCCCGGTTCGGTGTAGCTGGTGATGCCGATCTCGGCGAGGGTGGCGAGGGTGGACCGGATCGCGTCGGTCCGCTCCTGGCGGCTGAGCGGCGGAAGGGCGTTCTGGATCAGGGCCTGGGCGCCCTCGTGGAGCAGCCCTGTCGGCTCTCCGTCCGCGCCCGTGACGATGGCTCCGCCGGGCGGGGCGACGGTGTCCCGGTCGATCCCGATGAGTTCGAGGGCCTTGGAGTTGACCCAGGTGGCGTGGCCGGAGAAGGAGTACAGGACGACGGGGTGGTCGGGGCTCACGGCGTCGAGGTCGTGCCGTGAGGGCGTCCGCGAGGGGGCGGCGACGCACTCGTCGAGGTAGCCGGGGTCCCAGCCGTGTCCGGTGATCCACTGCCCGGCGGGGGTGCGTCCGACGGCCTCTCGTACCGCTTCGGCGGCGTCCGCGAGGGAGGACACGGCGGGGTGGCCGAGGTCGAGGGAGAGCGGCGGCGTCGCCATGCCGAAGGCGCATCCGTGCAGATGGGAATCGTTGATTCCGGGAAGCAGCGTCGCCCCTCGCAGGTCGACGACGCGGGTGTCGGGTCCGATGAGCGGCGCGACGTCGTCCCGTCCGCCGACGGCGCTGATGACCCCGCCGGTCACTGCCAGGGCCGAGGCGATGGAGAACTCCGCATCGACCGTGACCACCTGGCCGTCGAGAAACACCAGGTCCGCATACGTGTCCACAGAGGGTCCTTTCGAGTACCGGGCGCGCTGCGAGCGCCCGCGAACGATCTCCTGAGGACTATGGCCGCGCCGCCGTCCCCCGCACATCGGTCATCCAACCGATACGCGCTCTCCCGCGCGGGAACGTCCGGTCGGACGGCGGGCCTGGGGTCGGGCGGGAGCTGCCGGAGTGCGGGGGTACGCGGCGCGGCGCGGCCGGATCGAAGCGGTCCGGGCTTGGGGCGGGGCGGCCGCTGCGCAGATCGAGGGCCTGCCCCTGGACGGAGCTCGCCGTACTGGATTCCGGCGGCCTTACGAGCTCAAGTGCGCTCCCGAGCGAGCGCGGCGGGCTCTTTGAGGTGTACGGCGGGGAGGCGTACGGCGGGACCGCTCGGGCCCCGGCCCGCTACGCGTGTCCAGGGCTCGCGCTCCCCCGTGCGCGGCGGCCGCACGGTGCGTGTTCACCGAGCGACCGGCCGATGCCCTCCGAGCGGCCGGCCTGTGTCAGGCGGCGGCCTTCTCATAGGCCTCGCGGATGTTCGCCGGGACGCGGCCGCGGTCGTTGACCTCGAAGCCGTTCTCCTTCGCCCAGGCGCGCATCTTGGCCGTGTCCTGGCCTGCGCTCTTGCCCTTGGCCACGGGCTGCTTCACGCCGCGGCCGCCACCGGTCTTGCGCCCGCCTTTCAGATACGGCTCCAGGAGACCGCGCAGCTTGTCGGCGTTCTTGGTGCTGAGGTCGATCTCATACACCTTGCCGTCCAGGCCGAACGTCACGGTCTCGTCGGCCGTCTTGCCGTCCAGGTCGTCAATCAGCTTGATTTCAACGCGCTGTGCCATGGTTGTGCCTTCCGTAAAGGGGTTCGCCGATGAGGGGTGGCCCGTCGGCCACCGAGCTTCTCGAGGTCGCTTATCCGCTGACGCTCACGCCGGTCGGCCGACGCGCTTGCCTGAGTTTCACACGGTGACGTACGGCGTGTTCGTCCGGATACAACTTCTCGACCCCCCAATCCATTTGGGGATCATCTCAGAGGAATGCGGATACCGCTAGCGGCAATCCTGATGAAGTGACCCCGAGATACTCCCAATCCCGGGACAACGCCGGTCCTGCGGAATCGCTCAGGCGTCCAGTCGTCAACAATCGCCGCCTTCCCGTGCGGGGAGACACGCCGATCAGTCGAGGTCCGCCGCGATACGCGGATCTCTCATTCATGGTGATCCCACATCTCGATCTCGCATCGCGATCTCACGCCGTGATCTCACGTCGCGATCTCACCGAACGTGCTTGTCCGATCGCTCGGCATCAAGGGCGCCGCCGACGTGGCTACCTGAGATGTGCGAGAAGTGCGTCGAGTGCCTTGGACAGGGCTTCGGCGTTACTGGTGTCGAACCACGTGGTGCGAATGCGCTCATTGCTTCCGTTCGGCGTCTCATGGTCGCCCGCGAGCTGGTGCAGTGACCGGTTCTCGTCGTGCAGCGCACGCCCGACGCCCTGGAAGAGGCTGCGGATGTACCGGTCCGCGTCCTCGGGAGGAATGCCTTGCCGGGAAGCCCAGTCGGCGAGTGTGGCCAGATACCAGTAATGGACGGTCAGGGTGCCCGTCAGCGTGGAGTAGACGTCGAATGCCGCTTCGTCCGCGACCGGCAGCACCCCGCCCAGGGCGTCGAAGAGGCTTTCCACGGCCGGGTGGGAAGGATGGGTGACGGTGACGGAGCGGCGTTCGCGGGCGGCGGGCAGGGGGATGGCGCGCACCATGGGGGCACCGGTGCCGAGGGTCCGGCGCAGCTCGCTGATGCTGACGCCCGCTATGACGCTGATGACGACCTTGCCGTCGCCGATCCGCAGTCCTGCGAGGGCCTCGGCGTGGCCATGGGGGCGGACGGCGAGGATCACGGTGTCGGCGCGGTCCGCCACCTCCTGGTTGTCGGCGCACACCCGCACGTTCGGGTACCGCTCGGCGAGTTCGGCGGCGGTACGGGCTCCGCGGGGCGAGAGGCAGATCTGCGGCGGCTTCTCGACTCCGTCGCTCAGCCCGGTCACGATGGCCCGGCCGATCTCGCCCACACCGATGATTCCGATACGGTCCACTGCATTCTCCTTGTCGCTCCGAGACGGTGGTGTCGTTCCTGCGGCGCGGGCGTTGTCGGCGCGCTCGACCGCCCCATCCCCACACCGGTCCGCGACGACTCAGCAGGTTTCGCCGCGGGCGGCCTGATCATGGACTCCACGGAGCACGGTGTCGAGGATTCGCCCGAACTCCGCCGCCGAACCGAAGCCGTCCGCAAGGGCGCGAAGTCCGCCGGCCGATATCCGTAACGCCTCCGCGGCCCCGCACGTCTGGGATGAGACATCCGAGCGGAATGAGGACGTCCGTCAGGAAACATCTCGAATGGGTCGGATATGAGCCGGACGAGGGCCGAATCGCTAGTAGTCGGCGGATCCCCTTGCCGTCCAGACTCCTCCATGGCGCCCTGGGACCGCATGGTGCGGGCAGGCGTCAGAGGAGGACCAGTGAATCGTCGTACGGGGTTCGCGCTGGCCATGACCACCGCCTTAGCCGGTGCCACACTCGCCCTCGCACCCACGGCGCAAGCCGACGCGACATCACCCGCCGGCTACGACAACTGCCCGGCGGGCTACATCTGTTTCTACTCCGAGAAGGACGGCAACGGGCAGAAGTGCCAGTGGTCCGCGAGTAACACCAACACCCGACCCATGTGTTCATGGATGAGGGACGGCACGAACACCCGCTCCGTCTACAACCGCACCAACAGCCGGTTCCACTACTACCACAACGCCAACTACGTGAACCGCATCGGCAGTACGACGGCCGGCAACCGGGGCAACCTCGCCGGGACCTACACGATCGGTTCACTCTGCGCCGGATCCTGCCCGGGCTGAGTCAGCCCAGTGGGCCGGTGACTCGCTGGGCCCAGCCGTTCACGTTCCTGCTCCCGGCGCGCCCTGCCGGGAGCAGGAACAACCGGCGCTCAGGAGAAGCCCAGCACCAGCCGACCCCGCAGGCCGCCCACTCCCAGGAGTCGATGGGCCCGGGCCGCCTCCTCGGCGAGCAGCACCTCGGCGACCCGCATGCCGAGCGCCGACTTCATTCCACTTCAGGCGCGGCAGCGCAGCATCTCCAGTGGCGGGTTGGCGTGGCAGTCCGCCCAGAAGTCCGACCCGAACTCGCGCACGCCTTCCTCCGACACCTCCAGCGGCACCCAGGTCACCTCGGTGAACCCGGCCGTCCGCAGGCAGTGTTCGTAGACCTCGCGGCGCGGGCAGGTGCCGACGAACGAGATCGGCGGGTCGAGCAACGCCGTGATCCGGACGCGTGGTCCGGTCTCGATCTCCTCGCCGGTCGGCTCGCAGAGGAAGCCGTACTTGGCCAAGGACGGCCCGTCGAAGCGGTAGTCGGGGTTCTGGGCGAAGACGTAGAAAGCGCCGCCGGGCTTCAGGTTCCGGTGCACGTTGCGGCACATCCGCTCCATGGCGGCGGTGTCTTCCGCGTAGTGGAGCAGCTGCACTCCCAGGGCGAGGTCGAAGCGCCGCTCCAGGGGGCGGAGTTCGGACACGTCGCCCACCTCGTAGCGCACCCCCAGTGGATCGCGCTCCTCGAACGCCCGCGCGACGGAGACCATTTCGCTGGAGATGTCGACGCCGAACACCTCCGTGGCACCGCGCCGCTTGACCTCCCTGCTGTAGAAGCCGGTACCGGACGCCAGGTCGAGCACCGACTTGCCGCGCACGTCCCCGACCATGCCCAGGAAGCTGGGCACCTCCCCGTACCGCGCCAGCGGCAGGGCCTTGAAGCCCTCGAACGCCTCACCGATCTCGTCGTACAGCTGCACGTTCATCGCGCCGCGCTCCCCTGCGTTTCGACATGCCCGCGGCCACAACTCCCGTCTCCGGGACGCACCCCGCGGCTTCCGCTTGGAAGTCTCTACGAATTCCAGCAGGCCACCGTATTGGCAGAAGCCACAAAGATCCGGACATCGCCCCGGGCTCCCGTACAGGGGTCGCCGGATGAGGGACAAGGCCGGCCCTGGCCCTTAGGGGACGTGCCGTCGGGGGAATGTCCCCGCATGGCTCTGATATCGCTGATCATCTCCGCTGCCGCGCTCGCCGGTGTGCTGGTGTCGCTGGTCTACCAGTCCCGTCAGACGAGGATCTCCCAGGACGGAAGTATCCGCGCCTCGCACCGCGAACTGCTGATGCTCAGCCTCAACGACCCTGCCCTGCGGGCATGTTGGGGCAGCCCGAGCAACGACCTGCCCGACGACCAAGCGCGCCAGGTCATGTTCGCCAACCTCATCGTCACCTGGTGGCAGACCCAGTACGTGCTCAAGGAACTCAGTGAGGCCGAGCTGGCGATCAGCCTGGGAACGTTCTTCAGAGGAGAAGTCGGCCGCACATATTGGAGCACGGTCCACCGGGGCTGGTGGCGCATAGCGGAGGCAACGCGCTCCAAGCGCAAGAAGCGCTTCGTGGCGATCGTCGACGAGCACTACCGGTTGGCGGTCGGTGGGAACGACTAGGGCGTTCGCCGCCCGTTCCGTGGCGCAGCCAGGGACCGGGCGACCGTTGACGCCCCCCACCAGACGGCCCTCTGCGCTGGCCTGGGCGGGGTGGATGTGGGCACATGGCAGAGAGGGCGCGGTTGAGCGCTGTCGTCTTCCCGTACGCATTCCCGTACGAAAGGACTGGTCATGAGCAAGCGTGAAGGTCGGGGCGAGGCCCGGCAGGACGAGGAGGCCAAGAAGGCCCTCGCGGAGAAGGAGCGAGCCGAGAAGGAGGCGGCCAGGGCCGCCGAGGCGGACGACGCCAAGGCCCCGCCCGGCCAGAACCCCGGCAGCCGCGAGACGCCCGGGCAGGCCCGGTAGTACGCATCGGTTGCGGCCGGGCCGGTGCGTGGCGCGGCACCCCTCGTCTCGTCCGGGGTCAGGGCGCGGCCGGGGCCGCGTCCTCGCCGAGGCTGTAGGTGTCCTTGACCTTCACCTGCGCCACGCCCCGGCCCTCGTCGAAGACGGCGCGCCAGTCGCCGATGACATGGAGTTCGTCGGTGCCCATCGCGCGGACCACCATCAGGCCCTCGTCGTAGGCCTTGTAGGTTTTCATCCAGAGGTTGGCGAAGGCCTGGGAGCGGATGAGGTGCATCCAGTCGGACCGGTACAGCTCGCGGTTGTAGTTCGACTCCCCCAGCGTCGAGACGAACTTGGAGTACATGGCCTTCACGTACTCCAGCGTCACCTCGTCGTCCTCAGTGATCGCCCGGTCCCGGGCGTCCTTCAGAGCGATGCGGAACTTCTCCAGAAGCCCCTCCGTGGCGCCGGAGGTGAACGACTCGTGGATCTCGGGCGGGTCGCACAGGCCGTACTTGGGCCCTGACAGGCGCAGCAGCAGGCGAAGGGTCGGTTCGGTCACCCACAAGGGGCCCGGCTCGTCGCGGTTGCCGAGCGGGTTGGGGAGTACGTGATCGTGGTCCCAGGCGGGCGGGGTGATCAGGTGGACTCCCGCCCGGCGCCGGTCGTGGAGGGTGCCCGTGGAGTGTTCGAGCTGGCCGATCGGCAAGTGGGTCTTGAGGGCGGACAGGTACGCGCCATTGATGTCGAGGGCGGTCACCTCGTGCTGCCCGGCGGGGAGTTCGGGGCGGGTCCACTTGGGGCGCGCCTCCCAGATGTGGTCCGCGCCGCGGGCGCTCTGCTTGCGCAGGATGTCCGGCATCCAGGGGTGGGCCACGATGTCGTAGCGGCCGCCGGTACGGGTGTGGTCCAGGAGGGCCATCGCGTCGGGGATGGCCCGCTTGATCAGGGCCGCGGTCGCCGCCTCGACGTCACCGCGGTGCTGCGCGAGGGTCTCGGCGACGGCCGTGCCGATCAGATCCGGGGAGTGGGCGGCGGACTGGGCGCGGCGGCCGACGGGGACGACCTTGACGCCTCGGCCGGGGCTGCGGACGGTGCGTGTCGCGGCGCCGGGGGCGTCGGCTGTTTCCGCCGGGCCGCCGGGGACGGCGGCCCCGGCTCCGCACTGGGCGGCGTCCAGGTGCTGCGGATAGCCCTCGACCTGGTCATGGGCGGGCTGACCGCACAGCACGCATGGCTGGGGCTCGGTGCCTTCGGTGTCGTCGGTGTCGTCGGTGTCGTCGACCGTCGCGGTCGACGGTGGCGAGGCAGGCGCGGCCTCCGCCTCCGCAGCCGGTTCGGCGTGTTCGGCGGTGCTCCGCCGGGCCTGGACCTTGTCCTCGGCCTGGCCCAGGAAGTACGCGTACTTTCCGCGGACCTCGCCGCTGGGGTCGCGGCCCGCCTCCCAGCCGCCGACCGTGGACGGGCTCACGGCGAGCGCGCGGGCCACCTGCGCACGGGACAGGCCCAGCGCCTCGCGCAGCGCGCGGCGTTGCTCGGCGGGCGGCAGCGGGGCGGGTTCGGCCGCCGAGGCGAGCAGCGCGTCGATCGCGTCGAAGTCGCTCATGCCATCTCTCCGTGGGGGTGCGGGGGTGCTTTGAGGTAGGCGATCGGGCCGCCCGACCTCGCCTCCTGGACCCGCGCGCCCAGCAGCGTACGGGTCAGGGCGGCCAGGGCGGGGTCACCGGTCAGGACGCGGTGGCTCTCGGGGTCGTCGAGTGCCGTGACGCGCCCGGCGACACTCGCTTCGAACGAGTGCCGTACGTCCCGCCCTCCGTGCCGGGTGCCGCCGCGGCCGCGGACGGCCAGGACCCCGGTCACCCAGCCGGCCACCGCCACGGCCAGGACTCCGGCGGCCGTGACCTTGTCCGGCTCGCACCGCCACCACTGGCGGGAGGCCTCGAGGAACTGCTCGTCCGTCAGGTGCGGGGCGTCGCCGATGAAGTCCCGCTCGTCGTCCACGTGCGGCGGCGGACCCGCGGGCCCGGTGCGCAGCACCGGCAGTTCCCCGCGGGTCACGCCGAGCTGCGGGGCGCGGGCCAGGGCGTGGACCCGGGCCGCCGCGAGGTCCGGGAGGAATCCGCTGGCCAGCAGCTTGCCGACCGTGTTCGGCGACAGGCGGAGCACGGAGGCGGCCTGGGGGCGGGTGAGGAATTCGCCGGCCAAGGCCTGGGGCGTCGTCAGGGCGACGGAGGGCAGCACGGCTTCGGCCTCCGGATCGAGTGTGGTGAAGCAAGGCACAGTGTATTGCTTCACTATGCTCACGGAGCGCGCCGCCCCGGCTGCACGATCACCCGCCGAACCGACCGCCCGACCGCCTCTGGCAGGATCTCCGTCGTGACGAACGCCTCCGGCGACTTCGAGTTGACCATGGATGAGCTGCGCGTCGTGGCGCGCTTCGCGGCGGAGAGCGCGCAGGACGTCCTCCCCGTGTACGAGGACGCCAACCCCGGCGACTCCCGGCCCCGCGCGGCCCTCGATGCCGCGTGGGAGTTCGCGAACGGCGCGCGCAGGACCAAGGCGCAGCGCGTCACCTCCCTGGACGCGCACCGCGCGGCGAAGGAGGCGGCCACCGAGGCCGCGTGTCTCGCCGCGCGTGCCGCCGGTGACGCGGCTGCCGCCGCGTACCTGCATCCGCTGGCGAAGGCCACACAGGTGGGCCACATCCTGCGGGCTGCCGCGTGTGCCGCGCGCGTCGCCGAGTTGAAGGCGGGCGACGATCCCGCCGTGGGCCTCCAGCAGATCGAGCTGGCGGAGCGGCGTGCGACACCGGTTCTGGTCGACGTGCTCGGCCGCTACCCTCTCGCGCCGGTCGGCAAGAGCCGTGTCGCGCAGCTCATGAGCCTTCTGGACGCCTCCCTGCGCGCCGCCCGCTGAGCGGGCTCGGCGGCCGTACCCCGAAGGGGCGCGGGGCTGCGCTCATATGCGGCTGCGCCGCGCGGGCGCTCGACGGCATGGTGCGTACCGCGCAGGGGGACGATGGGCCCCGCCGGAGTCGGCCGAGGCGGGGGGCGCGCGTGACAGCTGACGAGCCTCGGGGCGCGCCGAGTACGTACGAGCGTGAGGGCTCGCGGCTCGACCTGCTGCGCTGGCGCGGGCACGAGGCGCGCGAGGCGGGCTGGACGGACCTCGCGATCCCGGCGTACCGGACGGCCGCGGACGCGGGTGACGTCGACGCGCTGCGGTGGGCGGTTCATCTACTGGAGGCCGAGGAGCGCGTCGCGGAGGCAGTCGCGTGGCTGGAGCGGCGCGCCGAGGGCGGTGACGTGCGCTCCTGGTGGCTGGCGGCCGGAGTCCTGGTCAGGGCGGGGCACGCGGAGGCGGCTGTGCCCTTCTTCACCCGGGCCGGGGAGGCCGGTGGGCCGAAGGCGTTCCTCGCTGCCGGGGACCATCTGCGCCGGGCAGGCTGCGCCGACGCGGCCGCCGCCCTGTTCCGGCGCGGCGCGGACCGAGCGGAGTCCCCCACCGATCTCCTCGCCGCGGCTCGCGCACGCGTCGACGTCAGTCATGTCGAGGCGGGTGTCGCCGTCGCCGGGCCCTTGGCCGAGGACGGGGACGTCGAGCGCCTCCGCCAGTTCGTCTGGCACCTGTCGGGCAAGGGGCATCGGGAACACTGCATCCGGCTGCTGCGGCGGGGTGTGGCGCGGGGCGCGTCACCGCTGCGCCCGCACCTCGTCGAGCTGCTGTTCCGCGACGGGCGTGAGGACGAGGCGTACGCCTGCGGTCTCGAAGGCCTGGCCGGGAACGACGTCGAATCCGGGTGTCGGCTGCTGCGGGAACTCGTCGACCGCGGCCGGATCGATGCCGCGCTCGACGTCTGCCGGCTGCCGCCGCTGCGGGACGACCCGAGGCCCGTGGCCGTGATCGCCCGGCAGCTCTCGGCGCGCTCGTCCTGGACGGCCGTCGTCATGGAACGCCTCGCGGAGGAAGAGGAAGCAGGCCCGGTGCCCGCCCTGCGGCTCGCGGCGGCCGCTCGGGCCGCGCAGGGTGACCACGTCAAGGCTTCGGCACTGTACCGGCAGGCGGCGGAGGCCGGGGACGACGAGGCCCTGGAACCATCGCCGCGCCGCGTCAGAATGGAGTTCAACGTAGGTGCCGCAAGCACTTCGCCCTCTTCCTGCCCCGTGCGTCACACCGCTGCCGCCGCGTCCAGTATGCGCGGGCGCACCGGACGGCGGGGAGGAACCGCCGGACGCCCCTCTCATCCGGAGCGCGGGGTCGCGGGTCGCGGATCGCGGGTCGCGGACGAGAGGGGCGTCAAGTCGCCTGTCAGGCGCGCCGCGAGGCGTGCCCGTCGTGGCTACTTGCAGACGGTGCCGTCGGCCGGAGCCTTGCCGTTGATCAGGAACGTGTCGATCGCCTTGGTGGCGCAGCGGTTGTCGCCGTAGGTGCCGTGGCCCTCGCCGTCGACGGTCAGGTTGACGCCCACGCCCTTGCCGAGCTGGCGTGCCATGCGCCGGGCGCCCTCGACGGGAGTGGCCGGGTCGCCGGTGTTGCCGACGACCACGATCGGGGCGGCGCCGGGCGCGGACACCTCGGGCTTGTCCGCCGTGCCGCGCACCGGCCACTGCGAACAGCCGAGCAGGCCCTCCACCATGGACGGGCCGAAGACCGGCGAGGCCTTCTCGAAGGCGGGCCGCTCGGCGTCCACGTCGGCCCGGCTGTGGCGGCTGCGGGTGTCGGCGCAGGTGATCGCGCCGTTCGCGGCGTGCATGTTGCTGTAACGGCCCTTGTCGTCACGGCCGTTGTAGAGGTCGGCGATCATCAGCAGGCTGGTGCCGGTACCGTCGTCCCCCATCACCTCGGCCAGGCTCGGCGCCAGGATGTCCCAGCCCTCCTCGCCCTCGTACAGGGTGGCCCCGATGGCGGTCAGGGCGAGGTCCTTGGTGAGCTTGCGGTCGCTTTCGGTGGGCGCGGGCTTCTTGTCGAGCTCGGCCAGCATGGCGTTGATGCGCCGGTTGCCCTCGGCGGCGGTCTTGCCGGTGGGGCAGTTCTCGGCGTACTCCTCGGCGCAGTAGGCCATGGCGGACTCCAGGGCCTTCTGGAAGGCCTTGGCCTGGGCGAGGCCCGACCGCACCGGGTCCCGGGTCGGGTCGACGACGGCGTCGAAGACGGTACGGCCGACGTTCTTGGGGAACAGGTGCGCGTAGACGCCGCCGAGTTCGGTGCCGTACGAGATGCCGAAGTAGTTCAGCTTCTTGTCGCCGAGCACCTGGCGCATCAGGTCCATGTCGCGCGCGGTGGTGGCGGTGCCGACGTGCGGGAGCACCTTGGCGGAGTTCTTCACGCAGGCCCGCGTGTGCCGCTTGATGTCCTTGAGCGCGTCCCCGCTGCCCGGGTCTGTGTCCAGGGTCTTGTCGTCCAGGCACTTGACGGTCGTGGTGTTGCCGACGCCGCGCGGGTCGAAGCTGACCAGGTCGTAGGAGGCGTTGAGCTTGGTGTAGTCCTCGGCGGCCTGCGGGAGGGTGGCGACGCCGGAGGCACCCGGGCCGCCGAAGTTGTAGACGAGGGAGCCGATGCGCCGGTCGGCGTCGGTGGCCTTCTTGCGGATGAGGGCCACGCCGACGGTCTCGCCCTTGGGCTTGGCGTAGTCGAGGGGCGCCTTCATGGTGGCGCACTCCCAGCCCTTGCCGGGCGCCTTGGCGGTGCCCTGGGCGGCGGACGGCGCGGGGCAGGAACTCCAGGACAGGCGCTGGCCGGAGAGGGCCGCGGGCAGCGCGGACTTCCCCTCACCGGTTCCCCCGACGGCTCCCCCGGTGGCTCCCCCGGCGGACGGGGTGGCGGTGGCCGTCCGCTCACCCTTGTCCGCGTCGTCGGACCCGCCGCCGCAGCCGGCGAGGGCGGGGATCGCGAACAGCGAGGCGGCGGCCAGCACCGCGGTGCGACCCGGACGTATGGGGTGGGGCATGCTCTGACTCCTACCGATATCGGTCATGTGAGAGTAAATGGTGAGTAAAGTCGGCTGTACTTTACCCAGCGGCTCGACACGACCTTCCCCCCACCCCGTCACGGCGGCGTCACCGGCCACGGCCTACTTGCCGCCGCCTTCCGCGAGCGTGTGGGCGACGAGGGCGTTCGCGTGTCCGTGGCCGAGTCCGTGCTCGGTCTTGAGCCAGGTGACGAGCTCCATGTGCTTGGTGAGGGGCGAGGTGCGGATGAGGTCCTGCCAGTCCGCGATCGGGCGGCCGTACTTCTTCTCGATGGAGGGGAAGTAGCTCGCCGGGCCCTTGGGCGTCTGGTTCATTGCGGTGTCCTGTCTCTGGTTGGTGAGTGTGAATCGTGTGGCGGGCGGGCGGCTACGCCTTGAGCAGGCGCGCGGTGACTGCGGCAAGTCCCAGCAGCCCCAGGCCCGCACCGATGGTGAAGGCCGCGACGGTGGCGGAGGAGCCCGCGAAGCCGGCGAGGACGGCGAAGGGGACGAGGCGGCTGCCGACGGCCCACCCCCGATGCCCGCCCGCGGCGAAGTGACGGGCCAGAACGAAGAAGGCCGCGCACAGGGCGAGATGGCCCACCATGCCGCTGAGCATGTGCAGGGTGCCGTGCCAGCTCATCGAGGTGGTGCGGGCGTCGGGGGCTCCGGCAGGAAATCCGGCGCCCGGGTCGGCGGCGAAGACCGCCGAGAGCAGGAACGACGCACCGAAGACGGCGATCAGCCGGGGCGCCCACACCCCGCCGGGCTCGCCGCGCAGCGCGCGGCGCATACCGACGGCACCGACGACGAGCAGCGCCCCGGTCAGCGAGAAGCTGGTCACCTGGATCCAGCCGGTGCCGCCGAGGCTCAGCTGACTGATCGCGTTGCGGGTGAAGTCGAAGCCGTCGCGCGAGAGCCCCTGGATCAGACCCGCGCCCAGGAACAGCGGACCCGCCACCACCCCTCCGGCCAGGAGGATGCGGGCCGGCACCGAGGTGGCGGCGGCAGGAGCGGCGGCGAGCGGAGCCTCGATCGTGTGCGTCATGGCGCGATCCCCCGACTGGAACTAGACGGTTCAGTACTCGTTGCGGTGCGAGCGCTACAGTAGCCAGACCAGAACTAGACTGTCCAGTACTGACGAGACTCGGCCTCACGGGGCTCGGACTGAAGACGGGAGTCGGGATGGAAGCGAACGAGCAGAGCCGGTCGGCCCGCAAGCGCGGGGCGATCATGGACGCCGCGACGCGGGTGTTCGTGGAGAAGGGCTATGCGGGCACGAGCATGGACGACATCGCGAAGCTGGCGGCCGTGTCCAAGCAGACGGTCTACAAGCACTTCGCCGACAAGGAGAAGCTGTTCGCCGAGATCGTCATGGCCACCACCGACCGGACCGACGCCATGATCGACCTGGTGGCCGACATCCCGGCCGACGCCGACCGGCTCGAAGAGAACCTCACCCGGCTCGCCCGGCAGTTCCTGACCGCCCTGACCCAGCCCCAGGTGCTTCAGCTGCGGCGGCTGATCATCGCCAACTCCGACACCTTTCCCGAGCTCGGCGCCGCCTGGTACGAGCAGGGCTTCGAGCGCGTCCTCGCCACCCTCGCCACCACCTTCCAGCACCTGGCCGACGAGGGGCTGCTCCGGATCGACGACCCGCACCTCGCCGCCCACCACTTCTCCGGGCTCCTGCTCTGGATCCCCGTGAACAAAGCCATGTTCCACGGCGGCCCGCGGCACACCCAGGACGAGCTCGACCGCTACGCCACCGCGGGCGTCACCGCCTTCCTCGGCGCCTACCGCTGAGGGGGCGCACTCCCCGTTGCCCCTTCCGGCCGTCAGGACACCGGCGAGAAGAACGTGGACTTGTGCCACGTCTCCTGTCGCAGGAGGTCAAGGAGGGTCATCTCCGCCGGACCCGCGCCGGGGCGGACCGCGGCGAAGACGGGCTGGGACACGACCGGGGACACCGGGCGCGCGAGGTGCTCGTGGCCGGGCGGTACCGCGGAGGCGGGGACGAGCGTCACCCCGAGCCCGTGCGCGGCCCAGCGCACGGCCGTCGCCGTCTGGGAGACGCGGGCGACCGTGGTCGGGGCCAGGTCGTTGTCCCGCAGCACCTCCCGCAGCACGCCGTCGAGCGCGCTGTTGTGGTCGAACCTCACCCACGGCTCCCGCTGAAGGTCCCGCAGTTCGACCCGGTCCGCGGCCAGCCGCGGGTGCCCGGCGGCCAGGACCACGACGAACTCCTCGTCGCCGAGGTGGTGGCCGTCGTACAGGCCCTCTTCGCACCGCCCGGCCATCAGGGCGAGGTCCAGCACGCCTCCGCGCGCGAGGCGCTCAAGGTCGGCGGGGTTCGGTTCCTCGAAGACGGTGATCTCAAGGCGCGGGAAGCGCAGGCGCAGCGCGCTCAGCGCGCCCGGCAGCTGCCGCGTGCCCAGGCCCATCTGCGCCGCGACCGCCAGCTCCCCCACCAGCTCGTCGGCACCGGACCGCGCCGTCGCCCGCGCCCGCCGTGCCGCGCTCACCGCGACCTCCGCGTCGCGCAGGAACGCGCGGCCGACCACGGTGGGCACGAGGCCGGACGGCGTGCGGGTGAACAGCGTCACGCCGAGCTCCCGTTCCAGGCCCCGGATCTGCTGGGACACCGACGGTTGAGCCACACGCAGCAGCTCCGCCGCCGCCGTCACCGAGCCCTCCTCGGCAACGGCCAAGGCGTACTCGAACTGACGAAGGCTCATCGGCTCCCGTCCCCTCACTGCGGTGGGCCGCGGCCCACCGCGTCGTCATCGGCGTCGTCGTACTAGTAGACGTACTAGTAAGTGACCTTGTTCTTCCGTTATTTCCTCCGGATTTCCGCCAGGAACGGGACGCGGTCCATCCGCGCACGACGCAGTCGGCCTCCGGGACCGCAGCGGGTCCCGGAGGCCGATGTCATGCGACGAGCTGTGCGTCGCCTAGTCGCCTAGTCGCGCAGGTGTTTCAGGGCGGCTCGCATGAGGGCGGCCCTGTCGGTGGCTTCGGTGACGTGCTCGAACCCGAAGCCGAGCAGGACGCTGTCGCGTGCGGTGACCGCCGCGTAGGGCCGGTAGAGCTCGCCGGTGCGGGTCCAGTCGCCGGTGATGTTGGCGCTGCCGGCCGGCGGCGGGGCGACGGACCAGGTGCCGAGCGAGGTCTCGAATCCCTCGGTCTCGGTCGCGGTGCCGCCGACGACGAGTTGGGCGTTGTCGGCGAAGAGGCCGCGGCCGCCGTCGGAGGGGTCGGTGACCGAGCTGAGGGAGACCTCGACCTTCTTGCCCGCGTAGGCGCTGAGGTCGAAGGAGACCTGCTTCCAGCCGCCGGACGAGCCCGTGAAGCTGTTCCAGTTGCCGCTGCTGCCGCTGGCCGTGCAGCTGGAGGCGCCGCGGGTGAGGTAGTGGCGCAGGAACGGGTGGGCGGTGATGAAGAAGCCCGCCGTGCACTGGGTGGGCACGGCGGTGGACGAGGCGCCGTTGCGGTCCGCGAGGGTGGTCCAGTCGTCGGCGCCGGGGGTGTGGGCTTCGAGGAGGCCGTGGTCGTAGCCGGACTCCAGGTTCCAGTTCAGGGCCAGGCGCAGCTCCGGCTGGTCGGCGGCCGTGACGCCGGTGAGGTCGATGGTGCGGGTCAGGCGCTTGTAGTCCCGGTCGGCGTGGGTCGCGGACGCCATACCCTGGCCCGCGTACGGGGCGTACGGGTTGGTCAGGCCGGGATAGTTCCCCGCTGCCGCGCTCTTGAACTGCGGGAACTGCTGCGCGGGCAGGCTGTCGGAGGTGACGGTGAAGCGGCCCGCCTTGTCCAGCGGGTTGCCGTCGGCGGCCGCGACCGGGCCTTCGGCTCCGGCGAGGGCGCCGCTGCCGGTGAACCGCTGGGCTCCGGTCGCGGGCAGGCGTTCGTAGGCACCGAGGTAGTACTGTGCGAAGTCGTCGGTGAGCGCGTCACCGAGGTCGACGTTGCCGCCCGCGCGCTCGCCGGACTCGACCAGCTTGCCGCCCTCGTTGAGGTAGGCGCGCAGGGCGAGCTGGGTGGGTGCGCCGGGCACCGGGTCGCCGGTGTAGTGCACGACCGTGCGGAAGTGCGACAGGACGCCCAGCGGGTGCGGGGTGCCCTGCTTGGCGACGTCCCAGACGGCGGCCGTGCGGCCGCTCGCCTTGACGGCGTCGACGTACTTCTGGGTCTGCGCGGCGCTCGCGCCCTCCTCGGCGACGACGAGGGTGTTCGCCTTGGGCCGTTCGGCGACGGTGTAGGTGAAGTGCTCGCTGTTCGTACGGCCCTTCTTGGTGCGGCCGCTGAACCACACCTCGACCTCGTCCCCCACGTCCGCGCCCTCGACCTCGGCGCGGTACTGGTCGAAGTACAGGTTGTCCTCGCCGCCGAAGGTCTCGCCGCCCTTCCACCGCGAGAGCTCCTCGCGCTGTGTGCGGCCGCCGTCTACGCGGTAGCGCAGCTCCTTGTCGCGTACCGACTTGCGGGCGGTGACGGCTACTTCCTGGTCGCCGTGGCGCGCGTAGGAGGTGGTGAAGGAGTCGGGGGTGAAGTCGGGGGCCTCGGCCCCGGTGACGGAGACCGGCCGGTCCGGGTGCAGCGCGGTCTCGGCGACGGCGAGCGCGAAGGGCACGTTCTTCGCGAACTCCTGCTGGATCAGCTTCTCGTCGTCGGGGAAGGTGAAGACGGACGCGCAGTCCTGGGGCCTCCAGGCGTCGTTGGGGTCGATGCCCGACGCGGTCTGGCAGGTCGACATCTCCGGGGTGAACATCGCGATGCCGTTGACGTTGCCGCCGTGCCCGTCGGCCTCGCCGTTGGTGGTGTACAGCTCGGAGGAGACCTGCGGGTGATAGCCGGGCACCGCGGGCTTCTCCGGGGTGCCCGCCAGGGCCTTGTACAGCACGTCGTCGGGCGTGGGGGTCGCCACCTGCCAGCCCACTCCGTAGAGGATCAGTTCGGCGGCCGAGTGGTAGTTGATCCCGTACTTGAAGCCGATGCGCTTCTGGAAGCGGTCGATCGCCTTCGTCTCGGGCTCGGACATCGGACCAGTGCCCCGGTAGGTCTCCGAGGACGCGTTCGGCGACGAACCCTCGTTGTCGTAGCCCCACTTGTAGGCGAAGTTGCGGTTGAGGTCGACGCCGTCACCAGCGGCTGTCTTGCCGTCGCCGTCGACGTCGCGCAGGTTCTTGCGCCACTGGCGTTCGCCGTCGGCGGCGTGCGTGAAGTCGTAGCCGTCGGGGTTGGCGGAGAGCACGAACCACAGCTCGGTGGAGTTCACGAGCTTGGTGACGCGCCGGTCCTTGCCGTAGTTGTCGAGGTAGTGGTGCATCAGGCGGCGGGTCATCTCGGGGGTGATCCACTCGCGCGCGTGCTGGTTGGACATGTACAGCGTGGCGGGCTTGGAGCCGTCCTTGGACTTCGCCGCGCCCTTGGAGAGCTTGAGCGCGAGGATGTCCTTGCCCTGGAGGGTCTTGCCGATGGAGACGACCTTGGTGAGGCCGGGGTGGGCCTGCGCGGTCTTGACGATCTCCTCCTGGAGGCCGCCCTTGCCGCTGTAGGGCCGGTAGACGCCGTCACCCGCGGCCGCGAGCCGCTTCTCGGTGGCTTCGGAGATCTTGTGCTCTTCGAGGTCGACGCCCTGGCGTTCGATCGTCTTCGCCTGGGCCTCGGTCAGGTAGAGCTCGACGCGGCCGGTGCCGCGCTCGGGCACCTGCGCGGCGAGTTCGTGCGCGTCCTGGCCCACCTTGAGCACGATCGGAATCTGCTTCTTGGTGACCTCGGCCTGGTAGACCTTCACGGCTGCCGCGTCGTCGTCGGCCGTCGCCCCGGCCGGGCCGCTCGCCTGGGCGTGCGGCGCGGCGGCCAGGCCGCCGACGAGCAGGGCACCGGCGGCCAGGATCGATCTCGCACGGGTTCTTCGTCTCATGAGCCCCCCTTGCAGTTGTCCGGCACGTTTGTGCGCGAACGCCAGGCTCGTCATGCTCCATGATCATGTCAATGGGTGGGTGGCCGGTTCCTGCACTGACCGATGCGCGCTTCCGGTGGCGTTATGAACTCCTGTGCATGTACGGGCAGTTGGCGACTCGTGGGGCCACCGCGACAGCGGCGGACTCCGGGCCGCTCGCTTCCCCCCGGCCTAGGCAGGGGCACCGGTTCGCGGGATGCTTGGGGAGCCGTGACGCGGGCGCCTCCGAGGAGGGGCTGGAGGGGCGCGACCGTGCCTCGCCCGCGCTGCGGCGTCGTTCCCTGCGCGTGCACCGCCGCCGATCCGCCAGGGCCCGTACGGGCTCACTTCGACGGAGGGAAACCACCGTGAAGGCCATCGTGCAGGACGTCTACGGCTCCGCCGACACGCTGCGCGTACGGGACATCGACCGCCCCTCCCCCGCCGAAGGCGAAGTGCTGGTACGCGTGCACGCCGCCGGCGTCGGCCCCGACGTGCGCCATGTGATGACCGGGCTGCCCTTGATGGTCCGCCCCGTCTTCGGACTGCGCAGGCCCAGGAATCCCGTACGGGGGTGGGACGGTGCCGGACGCGTCGAAGCGGTCGGCCCGAAGGTGGCGGGCTTCGAGCCCGGCGACGCCGTCTACGGGCACCTCGACGGCTCCTTCGCCGAGTACGCGCTCGCCAAGCCCGAGCGGATCGCCCCGAAGCCCAAGAATGTCACCTTCCGGCAGGCAGCCGCCGTCCCGGTCTCCGGCGTCACCGCCCTCCAGGCCCTGCACACCAAGGCGGGTCTGCGGGCGGGCCAGAAGGTCCTGGTCATCGGCGCGTCCGGCGGCGTGGGCAGCTACGCCGTCCAACTCGGCGTCGCCCACGGCGCGGAGGTCGCCGGTGTCTGCGGGGGCCGCGCGGCCAAGTACGTGCGCTCTCTGGGCGCCACGACCGTCCTCGACTACACCTGCCAGGAGATCACCGAAAGGCACCGCCGCTACGACGTCATCCTCGACGCCGCGGGCAATCGCCCTCTGCCCCTGCTGCGCCGCGCCCTCACCCCGACCGGCACCCTCGTCCGCATCGGCGGCGAAGGCGGAAACCGTTGGCTCGGCGACACCGGCACCCAGCTGCGGATGGCCCTGCTGACCCGCTTCGCACGACACGACCTCCTCGGTCTGTGGGCCGTCGTGCGCCGCGCGGACCTGCTGACCCTCACGGCCCTGATCGAAAGCGGCGACATCACTCCGGTCGTCGACAGCACCTATCCCCTTCCTCAGGCCCCGGACGCCATCCGCCATCTGGAAAGGGGCCATCCGCGGGGCAAGGTGGTCCTGGTGGTGGTGCCCGAGGCGTGAGGTCGCCGGGCGGCGCTGCGGGGGTCGTGTGCGTGCGCGACGGGGCCTGCGGGACGTCTGCCGGGACGGCGGACGGGACGCCTTCCGGACGGCGACGGCGGGGCGCGGGCAGCTACGCGACCGCCCGCGAAAAACCCGGCGACGTCGAAGGTCACCATCAGGATACTGGTCGCCATGGATGAGGTCGAGGTCGTGGTCGCCCATTCCGAGCGCGCGACCCTGCGCGTCGGCGACGTGTTCCTGAAGGTAGACGCGGATCCGGCGCGCCTCGACATCGAGGTCGAGGCGATGGCCCTGGCGCCGGTTCCGACCCCGGCGGTCCTGTGGCGCAAGCCGTCCGTGCTCGCGATCGCCGCGGTCCCGGGGGCGGTGCTCGGCCGCCTCGGCGAGCCGTCGACCGCGTCGCCGACGGCGTGGGCCACGGCGGGTGCCGCCATCCGGAAGTTGCACGAGGCACCGCTGCCGCCTCGGCCCGGCCGGAGCATCGACGACTTGGCCGCCGAACTCGACGGCGAATGCGAGTGGCTCGTGACGAACGGCGTCCTGCCCGCCGAACTGGTCACCCGCAACCGCCAGATCGCCGAGGCCGCACTCCGGCCGTGGACTCCGGTGTTCACGCACGGCGACCTGCAGATCGCCCACGTGTTCACCGACGGCGACGAGATCACCGGCATTATCGACTGGTCCGAGGCGAGCCAGGGTGACGCCCTCTTCGACCTCGCCACCTTGACGCTCGGGCACGAGGAGCACCTCGGCGACGTCGTCGCAGGCTATGGCGTCGACGTCGACCTCGATGTGATCCGCGCGTGGTGGTCGCTGCGAAGCCTGCTGGCGATTCGCTGGCTGGCCGAGCACGGCTTCGATCCGTCCGCGCCGGGCTGTGAGGTCGACGTGTTGAGATCCCGGATGTGAGGCCGGAATCCACCATCAACGCTCCCGCACCGACCGGGCCGAGGCCGCGAGCCCCGCGGCCACCTGAGGCGTCGAGGTCACGACGCTGACGCCCTGGCTGCTGGCGATGAGGCTCCATTTCTCGCCGAAGAAGAGGGAGCCCGAACTCCCGACATGGATTCCGTGGACGATGACCGCGCTTCGGTCGGAGTTGTAGGTGAAGAACGGAGCGCCGGAGGTACAGGCTGCGACCACCGACCGCCCAGCTCAGTGTCCGGACGCAGGAGTGGTGCACCGCTGCTCGGCGCCCCTGCTGCGGGCGGATCCGGGGACCTCGTACACACCTACGCCTGGCGCCTGACGGGCAGTCCGCGCGGGCCCGGCGCGAAGTCGCGGCGACGTCGGCCTGGCGGCGGCGCGCTCCACACGCACCTGCTCGATCGGGGCCGACTCATCGCCGGCCACCTGGATATGATCCGTTGATGATCAACTCTCCCACCGGTACCACGGTGTTCGACATCGACGGCACGCTCTGCTTCGACGGGCGGACCATCGACAGCCGGATCCTCACGGCGATAGGTACCTGTGAAGCCAGCGGCCACCACCTGGTCTTCGCTTCCGCACGGCCGGTCCGCGACCTCCTGCCGGTGCTCGACGGAGCCTTCTCCTCCGCCACGTTGATCGGCGGCAACGGAAGCCTCGTGTCGGTCGGCGGCCAGGTCCGCGCCCGGGCGGCCTTCACGCCCTCCGAACTCGGTTCCCTGCTGCGAGAGGTCGAGCGCTACGACGCGCGGTACCTCGCCGACGGCCCCTGGGACTACGCCTACACCGGGCCCGTCGACCACCCGATCCTGGGCCGCGTGGACCAGGGCGGACTCGCCCGTCGCCTGACGCTCACGGAACTGCCCGAGGTGGTGAAGTTCCTCGTCGTCGGCGCGTCCGACATGACGGCACTCGCCGAGGCCATCCGCGCGCTCGGGCTGACGGTCAACCACCACCTCGACGAAGCGATCATCGACATCGCGCCCGGTACGACGACGAAGTGGCAGGCCCTCAGCTCGCTGGGCCTGGACGACTACAACGCCTTCGGCAACGACATCAACGATCTCGACCTGCTGCGCCATGCGCGCAAGGCGGTGCGCGTCGGCTCCCACCCGAGCCTGGACGGCGTCGCCCACGTCTCCGTGGCCGCCGAGCCGCAGGCCGTCGCTGCCGAGATCGCCCTACTCGCCCGTGAGTCACTCGCCGCCCCGCACGCCGCGACGCAGCCCGTACTGACGGAATCCGTGTAGGACAGGAAGAAGCCATGCTCACAGCCCTTGCGGGTTTCGCCCTCTTCGCCTTGCTGGTGACGGTCGTACCGGGCCCGGACACCCTGCTGGTCCTGCGCAACTGCGTGCGCGGCGGGCGCCTGCCCGGCATCGCCACCGCGTTCGGCGCGGCTGTCGGCTCCCTGGCCTGGGCCGTCGCCGCGGCGGTGGGTCTGGCGGCCGCCCTGCAACGGTGGGATGCCGCGTTCGCCGTCGTACGCCTGGCGGGCGCGGCGTACCTGGTCTTCCTGGGTGCCCAAGCCCTGTGGGCCCACCGGCGCGGTGCCGCGGCCGCGGCGAAGGACGGGGACGGCGGTGCCCCGGCACCCGCTCCGACCGCTTTCCTCGCGTTCCGGCAGGGGCTGCTGAGCTGCCTCCTCAACCCCAAGGTCGGGATCTTCTTCGTCGCGGTGGTCCCCCAGTTCCTCCCCGACAGCCGCTCTGCGCTGCCCATGACACTGCTCTTCGGCGTCGTCGACGCCGCCATCGCGGCGGGCTGGCTGGTCCTGGTCTCGGTCTTCGCCGCCCGTCTCCTGAACTGGCTGCGCCGCCCCCGGGTGAACACGGCCATGGAGCGCACCACAGGCGGCGTCCTGGTGGCGCTCGGACTGGGGACGGCCGCAGAGACCCTGTGACAGCGGGCCATCGGCCTGCCCCGGCCAGGCCCACCGGACCGGTCCCGCGGTCGGTGGACTCAGCCACCATGCGCGGGCGGCACAGCGGGCTAGCCGGCCAGCGCGGCCACCGTACGGCGGACCCTCGACTCAGCGGACGACGTCGAAGACGTTCATCTGCAGCCCGTTGGCGTACGCCTCGTGCTCGATCAGCTTGAGCTTCTGGGTGTCCTTGTCCGTGTCGCTGAACAGGCGCTTGCCCGCGCCCAGCAGGAGCGGGAAGACGAGCAGGTGGTAGCGGTCGATCAGACCGGCGTCCGAAAGGCTCCGGTTCAGGGTGGCGCTGCCGTGGATGATGATGGGGCCGCCGTCGGTCTCCTTGAGCGCGGCGACATCGTCGAGCGTGCGCAGGATCGTGGTCTCGCCCCAGTTCTCCACCAGGTCGTCCTGGGTGAGGGTGGTGGAGACGACGTATTTCGGCATCACCTTGTAGTCCGCGAAGTCCTCCATGGCGGGCCACACCGGGCTGAACGCCTCGTAGCTGACCCGGCCCATCATCATGGCGGCGGCTTCCTGCTGCTCCCGGCCCTTGATCTCGAAGGCCTCGGGGAGGAACTCGATGTCCTTGAAGGTCCACCCCGAGTTGCGGTAACCGGGCTCGCCGCCGGGAGCTTCCACGACGCCGTCGAGCGAGACGAAAGCGGACACGATGAGCTTGCGCATGAGGTGACTCCCCTTGACTGAGGGCGCACGAGCACCCTTGTGTACGATGTCCACATATGAGAGTCGCGACGTTCCGCGCCCCCCCCGGTCGATCTTGCAGCAGCCTAAGCGAACGAAGTGGATGCTGTCCACATTGGAGTCGGTGATGACATCGGACGACAACAAGCCCAAGCGCACCACCTATCGCCATGGCGACCTGCGCAACGCCCTCATCAAGGCCGGCGTCGAACTGGCCCGTGAGGGCGGACCGGAGGCCGTGGTGCTGCGCGCCGCCACCCGCCAGGCGGGCGTCGCACCCAACGCCGCCTACCGCCACTTCACCGACCGCGGGGCGCTCCTGCACGCCGTCTCCCAGGCCGCCATGGCACAGGTCGCCCACGCCATAGAGGCCGAACTGGCCGCCGTGGCGGACGGCCTGGACGAAAAGGCCACCGCCCGGGCCCGCTTCCGCGCGGTCGGCACCGGCTACCTGCGCTTCGCCCAGGAGGAACCCGGCCTGTTCCGCATCGCCTTCCACGTTCCCGGCGACATGACCCACGCCTCGGACGCCGACGCCGCAGGGGCCGGCGGCAAATCCCCCTTCGACCTTCTGGGTACCGCCCTCGACGAGCTCGTGGAGACCGGACAGCTGCCCGAAGACCGGCGCCCCGGCGCCGAGTTCCTCGCCTGGTCAGCCGTGCACGGCCTCGCCGTCCTCGTCATCGACGGCCCCCTGCGCGGCCTTCACCCCACCCAGGCCCGTGACGCGGGACAGCACCTCATCGACATGATCGAACGCGGTATCTGACCCACCACACCCGCGAACGGACCGCGTGACCTGGCCCGAACACACCTCGGCGCTGCGCAACCGTGCACACCTCTGATGTCACGCCGCTCCGCGGTCCTGGCGTCGTACGGCGGCGGCAAGTTCGTGGCGTACGTGTCCGGGCAGCGGCCGACCTGAAGGGGCGTGGACGACGAGTTCGGCGATGGTGCGCAGTTTGATGTTCAGGTGCTGGGAGGTCTCGCGCAGCACCTCCCAGCCGGCGGCAGGCGTCAGGCGGTGCAGGGCGATGAGGACACCGATGGCCTGGTCGATGACCGCGTGGGAGTCCACGGCCTGACGCAGCTGACGGTTCTCCTCGTTCAGTCGCGCGATCTCCTCGTCGGCTGCCCGGCCGACGGGAGACCGTCGCTCGCACGACAACGTCATGAGAGGTCCTTCCACGACGCAGGGTACAGACGGGCTCCTTCTGCACGCCTGCCCCGCCCGGGAGCCTCCAGACGTCCGCGGCCCGTCGCAGCCACGGCCGCAACGAACCTCAAGGGCTGTTTTCCCAACCCTGCCACCACGAGTCACCCCCGCCCTGGCTCGCTACACCAGCGCGTTGCTCGAGGCGCCGCCGCCGACGGGCATGGCGGGTTCCAGAGCACCCTCCCCGTACGACAGCGGCAAGGGCCCGCCCTTGATTCAACGCGTCATCGCCTCGATGTTCGCCTCCGTGCGGAACTCGTTCACGCCGCGATGGGCAAGCTGTCGACGGTGCCCTCGACACGGGCCTCCCAATACGTGCGAACTTCACCGCGGAGGGCGGGGGTTGTCAGTGGCAGCGGGGAGGATGGGCAGATGGCCATCGCTGTCGACTGGGCTCGCAAGGAGCTCGCGGACTTCCTCAAGCTGACCGAGCTGCACCCGAAGCCCGGTCCTCCGGACGCGTTCATCGTTTCCAGTCATCTGTCCACGCGTGGGGCGACCGAGGACATCGTCGCCAGTGCCCAGGTCGTCGAGCAGATCCTGGACCGGGTGCTGCCCCGCTGGCGTACCGAAGTCGCTGACGATCACAGCAAGGCGATCAACCGCTGGTGCCAGCACATCGAGGCGGCCCAGCGGGCCGACGCGGTGCTGCTGCGCGACGCCGAGGTGCGGGCGGGACTCGGCGACGACGCGCCCCAGCTCAGTGCCGGAGTGATGCACCCGTGGGCCTGGGACGGCGCGCGGGCCCTGTGGGGCAGTGGCCACTTCCGGGAGGCGGTGACGACCGCCGCCAGGAAGGTGAACGCGGAGGCGCAGAACAAGGTCGGCCGACGGGACGTGAGCGAGACCAAGCTCTTCCAGAACATCTTCTCGCTCAGTGACCCCAAGCCCGGCGAACCGCGATTGCGCCTCATGGCCGACGACGGCAGCGACACCTTCCGCAGTGTCCACCGCGGCGCCATGGCCTTCGCCGAAGGGTGCTACGCGGGAATCCGCAATCCCAACAGCCACGAGGACGGCTTGCCCGAACTGCCTGAGCACGAGGCCCTGGAACAACTGTCCGCCTTCAGCGTGCTTGCCCGCTGGGTCGACACCGCCAGTCTGGTGACGGTCTGAGCGTGCTGCCCCCCCCGGCGTCCAGCCCTCCGCCCCCGTCAGGCGGCGGGCGTGAACTTCCGTCGCCAGGCCAGCGACACGTGGACGAGCGCGACCAGGACCGGCACCTCGATCAGTGGACCGACGACGCCGGACAGGGCCTGGCCGGACGTGACGCCGAAGGTGGCGATGGCGACGGCGATGGCCAGTTCGAAGTTGTTGCCCGCGGCGGTGAAGGCGAGCGTGGCGGTGCGGTCGTAGGCCAGGCCGATCGCCTTACCCAAGGCGAAGGTGCCGAACCACATCACCGCGAAGTACACCAGGAGCGGCACCGCGATCCGGGCCACGTCCAGCGGCTGGGAAGTGATCGTCTTCCCTTGCAGGGCGAACAGGATCACGATGGTGAACAGCAGCCCGTACAGCGCCCACGGCCCGATTTTCGGCAGGAAGCCGGCCTCGTAGCGTTCGCGGCCGAGCTTGCGCTCGCCGATCCGGCGGGTCAGGAATCCGGCGATCAGCGGGACGCCGAGGAAGATGACGACGTTGAGGGCGATCTTCCACATGGAGATGTCGAGGTGCTCGCTCTCGCCCAGGTTCAGCCAGCCGGGCAGCAGGTCAAGGTAGAACCAGCCCAGCAGGCCGAAGGCGACCACCTGGAAGAGCGAGTTCAGCGCCACCAGCACGGCGGCGGCTTCACGGTCGCCGCAGGCCAGGTCGTTCCAGATGATGACCATGGCGATGCAGCGGGCCAGGCCGACGATGACCAGGCCGGTGCGGTACTCGGGCAGGTCCGGCAGGAAGAGCCAGGCCAGCGCGAACATGACGGCCGGGCCGATCAGCCAGTTGACGGCCAGCGAGGAGGCCATCAGCTTGCGGTCGCTGGTGACCGCGTCGAGTCGGTCGTAGCGGACCTTGGCGAGCACCGGGTACATCATGACCAGCAGGCCGAGCGCGATCGGCAGGGAGACTCCGCCGAGTTCGACCTTGGCCAGCGCGTCGTTCAAGCCGGGGATCAGCCGTCCCAGGCCCAGGCCGAGGGCCATGGCGGCAAGGATCCACACCGCCAGATAGCGGTCAAGGGTGGAGAGCTCGGCGACGACGCCCGACTCGGCCGGGTCCGCGGGCGCGGGCGTGGTCGTACCCGTCCGTTCGGTGCTCGTCATCAGCAGGCCCGCTTCCGGCCGGTCTCGATCGTCTCGCGCGCGGCCGTCGCCAGGCCGGAGAAGGAGGCGGCCAGGGCGTCGAGGACCTCGGGCTTGAGCTTGTAGTAGACGAACCGGCCGCACGGCTCGGTGTCCACCACGCCCGCCTCGCGCAGCACCTTCATGTGGTTGGACAGGTTGGTCTGCTTCGCACCGGTCTCGGCGACCAGGTGCGTGGTGCACAGCGTTTCGTGGGCGAGCAGGGTCACGATCTTCAGCCTGAGCGGATCGGCGAGCACCCGCATCAGTTCAGTGTCGACTGACGTCAGCATGAGCTGATACTTTCACATCATTCGAGACTGATACCAGTCAAGGCTGAACAGTGGAGCCCGTCGGAGAGGCCCATGACCGCACCCGTACCGCCCGCCCTGCCCGATGCCCGCCTCGCCGCCGGTGCCGCCCGCCTGGCCGCCCGGCACACGGGCCGCTTCTCCGTCGAGACCGTCCAGGCGCTGATCGCCGACTCCTACGGCCGACTCGCCGTCACCGCGCGCGTCTCCACGCATCTGCTCGTGCTGGCCGAGCGGTGGACGGCCGAGCGCCTCGACGCCCTGGACCACCTCCGCAAGCGGCCGCGGAGCGAGGTGCCGCGGGTTCTGTTCGTCTGCAGCCACAACGCCGGCCGCTCCCAGCTGGCCGCCGCCCTGCTCGCCCACCGCGCATGCGGCCTCGTGCGGGTCTCCTCCGCCGGCACGACGCCGGCCGCCGCCGTCGAGCCCTTCGTGGCCCAGGTGCTGACCGAGGCCGGAGTCGAGCCCAGCCGAGCGTTCCCCAAGCCGCTGACCGACGAGGCCGTCCGGGCCGCCGACGTCGTCGTCACCATGGGCTGCGGCGACGCCTGCCCGGTCTTCCCCGGCAAGAAGTACCTCGACTGGGCCCTGGAAGATCCGGCGGGCAAGGGAGTTGGGGCCGTACGACCGATCCGCGACCAGATCAAGGGCCGCGTCGAGACCCTCATCACCGAGATCGACAACCATGAGAAGGAGACCCCCGCGGCCGCGTCCTCGGCCGCGAGTGTCCCGCTCCCCGGCCGCTGAGGCGGGGAGCGGTAGGCGGGCTCTCTGCCGAACCCACCGACGAACGTAATTGCCCGCCAGACACGCGCCCAACCTGCGTGCAAGACCGTTACCAAACGGAGTCGTTGACAGGCACCGCATCGCCACCCCGCGGCCCCTCGCACCGCGCGGTGGCGGCGCTCCGGAGTCGCCCCCGCAGTAGTCGCCACCGCGCCAACTCGTGTCCCCACGCGCTGGCGACGAGCCGCTGGCCCAAGCGAAGTAGTGCACTACCGCTTCGCGCCGCGCAGGTTCGCAGCGACCAGGTTCGTACCGTGCAGATCCGCGTCGCGCAGGTCCGCGCCGACCAAGGTCCCGCCGAACAGGTCCGCGTCTCGCAGGTATGCGCCGCGCAGATCCGCGTTGGCCAGTTCCGCACCGCTGAGGTTCGCCCCTCGCAGGTTCGCGCCCCGCAGGTCGGCATCGCCCAGGTGAACCCCCTGCAAGTTCGCCCCTTGCAGATTCGCACCGCGTAGGTCCGTGGGGGCGCTGTCATGGACGGGTTCCCGTTTGTCGAGTGCGGTGAGGGCTGCCTTGATATCGCTGGCAAGGCCTTTGAAGGCGCCTGTCCCCGTTCTCGGCCTCTTGGCGTGGCTACGGACGTAGGTGGACAGGACGCTGACGATGGCGGGCTGGTCGCGGGAGGAGTCCTCCATGATGCGCTACAGGGCGTAGATGCCGCCCAGGCGTACCTCCAGGGAGTCGTCGCCGATGTTGCCTACGGCGGCGTTGTAGCGGTCAGTGACTTGCCCTTCGCGGGTGAGGGCGTGCTCGTTTCGGATGAGTGCTTGCTCATTGTCGACCTGTTGGAGCGACAGCCAGGTGAAGCCGAGCACGGCGAGGGAACCCAGTGCGGCGAGGGTGCCCACGGCCTCCTGGATGCGCGCCCACCAGTCTGCTGGTGCGACGACGGCCGACGGCTGAGCGTGGGGTGATGTGGGCGCGGAAGCGCGGCGGCGTCGGCCCGGCGAGCGGGCGCCGACCGGAGCGACGGGACGGCGGGGTGCGGTGCGAGGGCGACGGCGGACCACGCGATGCAATGGGCGGCGCGGCCGGAGCGACGCGGCGGTGTGGCGGCCATGAAGCCGTTGGTACGGGTAACGGGCAGCTCGTACGTCGGGGGTTGCGAAGTTGTCGCGGTGCATGGGCGCATGGCATGGCGGCAAGGCCCGCGCGTACAACGCTTCGCAGGTTCATGCCGCTACCGAACACTCCCCCGTTCCCCGGCCAGACCACACGGCCCTCCATGACAGAGACCCGCAGAGCGTGGAATGAGCGTCGGCGCAGGCGTCGCACCCACGGTGACGCTGCGTATCCATTCGACATGCGATCAGTGATGCACTGCTTCAGCCTGGATGAGTCCCCAGTTGGAGAGGAGCCCGTCATGGGCATCAAGGACCAGTTCCAGGACAAGGCCGAACAGCTCAAGGACCAGGCGCAGAAGGCCAGGGCCGGTGCTCAGGACGAGGCCTCGCAGCGTCGGCAGCAGGCCGATGACCGCGCGCGACAGCGCGGGCAGCAGGGCCAGGAGCAGGAGCAGGAGCAGCTCAAGGACGCCGCCGACGACGCGCGCGACCGTTTCCAGAGCTGAACCACGGTTCTGAGGGAGCCCCGCCCAAGACACCGGCGGGGCTCCCTCATGCAGCGAGGACGGAGTACACGGTCCCCGTACGTCGGCCCGGAGCCGCACGCTCCCAGCCCGCAGCCGGTGATGGCCGCTGCGCCGCCGCACGACCGCCTCGTCCGGCCCGCCTCAAGGCCGGACTCCGTATGGCTGGGCGGGCGGGACCGGCGCAGGCGAATCTCAGGCTGCGGCGGGCAGGACCGCGCGCACTGTCTTGCCGCCGTGGGAATCGGCCGATACGGACAGGCGGCGGGAGAGTGCCCGAACCAGTGCGATGCCGCGGCCGTGTTCCGCAGAAACAGAAACGGCGCGCAGGCGGGGGTATCGAGGGTTGTCGTCGTGGACTTCGACGGTGAGCTGGTCCCCCTGGCCCAGCGTCAGTCGGAGTCGGCAGCAGCTGCGTCCGTGGCGCGTGGCGTTGGCCACCAGCTCGGAGACCACGAGCACCGCGTCGTCGACCTCTGCCCGGGGTGGAGCGTCTTCTCGTGCACGGGCGAGGAACGTACGGGTCAAGGTACGGGCCAGACCGGCGGAGTCGTCCTGGCACGGCAGGTGGTACTCGGCTCGGGCGGCACGGCGCGGGGCACGCCGGCAGGCACGCATGGCGCTCACTTCCCTCTTGTCGAGGGCGGTCGAAGCACCCGTAACGGCGGGCGCCGGGACCGCGCGGGGGCTGGCGGACCTGAGGTCACTTGCTCTCCTTCCCTGTCCGAGCGGGCCACAATCCGGCGCGCCGGAGCCTTCCACAGCCACCCGGAAGCTCACCGGCGTACCCCGCGCTCATCTGCCGCATGCACCCCGCGCCGACGCGCGGTTCGACGATCAACTGCGCGTCGGCGTACGGGAGACCGTCATCCTCCTCGCGATGGAACGGGCTGTAGTCGCCTGGTTCGGCTGGGCGTCACTGGAGGGTCACAAGTAGCGGTGAGCCGTCGGCCAGAGGGGCACACCCCACACCGAGGCCTGTGCAGCAGCGGCCCGTCCGTCGGCTGGGGGCGGACCGAGGTGTCTAGCACTCACCGATGGTGACGCAGACAGCGACGGCATCGAACTCGGCCGGATCTGCTGCCAGGTCACAGCGCCGCGCCCGACTCGGTCCGAACCTCGTTGGCTGGGATGAACGCGTCGAAACGCCAGACGACCGGCCAGGCACGTTCCATCTCGTCGGCGGCGAGGCAACCGTCATGGGCACAGTCACCCGCTCCCCGCTGCGCGATCAACTCCCCACCGGGATGGAAACAAGGGTGGCTGGTGTCACGAGACACCTCCGACCAGGGCGCGCGCCAACCACAGTGGCGCCGGACCACTGCTCCCCCAAGGCTCCGCGCCAGCAGACCGGTGGTGCGGCACGCAAAGGCCGACCCCCGCCCGACTAAGCGTGCCGGTCGGCCGTCTGCAAGAAGGCCGCCCCCAGGCGTCGCCGGGTGAGTCCCGGCGGCCTGCCTCATCCCCTCATTCCTGCGAACGCAAAGCGTGACCGGCGTGACGGTTTCCGCCTGGGCCAGGTCAGTCGCGCCGATCCCAGGGACCTGTCATCGCTCAGGTTCCGCAGCCGCCGACAAAGGTCATGATCGCCATCGGACATGACTCGTCTGATTCCTCATCGCTTGACGCATGCCGATATCGGCATATGATTGCCTCATGGCACGAGCAGCGACGACGTCGGATGTCTTCAACGCGATCGCCGAGCCGCAGCGCCGGGAGATCCTGGTACTGCTGCGGGCGGGTGAGCGGTCGGTGACCGAGCTGGCCCAGGAGTTGGAGATGACCCAGCCGGGGGCGTCCAAACACCTGCGGGTGCTCCGGAAGGTCGGGCTGGTGCGCGACCGCAAGGCGGGCAAGCAGCGCCTGTACGGCCTTGACGCCAGCGGGCTGCGGCCCGTCCACGAGTGGACCGGCGGTTTCGAGCAGTTCTGGAACGAGAGCTTCGACCGACTGGACGCCTACGTGCAGGACCTGAAGCAGACGAGGAAAGCGGAGTAGCTGATGAGCACGACAGAACGAGGAACGTCGGCGCAGTCGGCGACAGCCGACCGTGAGATCGTCATCTCCCGGATCATCGACGCCCCGCGGGAGCTGGTGTTCGAGGCGTTCACCGACGTCCGGCACCTGTCGGGATGGTGGGGGCCGGAGGGGTTCACCACCACCACGCGGGCGTTCGAGTTCCGCGTCGGCGGAGCGTGGGACTTCGTGATGCACGGACCGGACGGCACGGACTACCAAGAGTGGATCACCTGGACCGAGCTCGTCCCGCCGGAACGGATCGCGATGCTCCACGGTGAGACCCGCGACGACCCGAACGCCTTCGAGTCGGTCCTGACGTTCGAGCCCGACGGCACAGCGACCCGGATCGAGATGCACACGCTGTTCCCCACCAAGGAACTGCGCGACGAGGCGGTCGAGAAGTACCACGCCATCGAGGCCGGCCAGCAGACCCTGAACAACCTGGCTGCCTACGTCACCGAGATCGTTCGGAAGGGAGCGGAGGGCTGATGGCTGGGAAGGTGTTCTTCAGCGTGTCGATGTCGCTGGACGGGTTCATCGCGCCCGAGTCCTCCGAGGACTTGATGGGGCAGCAGTGGATGGAACTGCAGCAGTGGGTCTTCCCGCTGCGGTTCTTCCGGGAGAACCTGAAGCTCGGCGGGGGCGGCGAGGAAGGGCGCGACAACGACATCGTGCGGGAGACGTTCGAGCGTACGGGCGCGAGTGTGATGGGTAAGCGCATGTTCGACGCCGGCGAGAAGATGTGGCCGGAGGAGGCGCCGTTCCACACGCCGGTGTTCGTCGTGACGCACGAGAAGCGTGACCCCTGGGAGCGGCCCGGCGGGACCACCTTCCACTTCGTCAACGACGGCATCGAGACCGCGCTCGACCAGGCCCGCGAGGCCGCCGGCGACCGCGACGTCCGCATCGCGGGCGGCGGCGCGACGATCCTGGAGTACGTGAACGCGGGCCTGGTGGACGAGTTCTCGATCGCGCTGTCACCCGTGCTCTTCGGCTCCGGAATCCGCCTGTTCGAGGGCGTGGACGCGGGCCGCGTGGCCCTGGAGCCGGTCCGCGCGGAGACCTCCCCAAGGGTGACGCACCTGACCTACACCGTCCGAGGGCGGTAACTCCCTCGAACTCAGCGCTCTCCCGCCGAGGGCAGCTGCCCGTGGACGGACCGGCCTGCCCTGCGTCGAGCCGATGAAAGCCTGTGGTCCTTCACACGGCGGGACGGCGACGAGGGGGCATGGGAAGGCAGGGCCCGGTCGGAGGGTGCTCAGGCGCTGTTCCAAGTCGAGGGTCGGTCTGCCAGGTGTTGTAGGGCTGGCTGTTGAAGCTGGCGTGGAAGGTGCCGCAGCGGCCGTCGCGTCGCGGCCCAGGACCGGGTGGCTGTTCATGGCCCCGTCGTGGTCGGTCCAGTTTGCCTCAGCCGCCGTTGGGATCTTCTGCCAGCTGTGCCACAGGGCGCCGTTCTAGCCACGGACGAAGACCTCCAGAAGCCGTCGGCGTTCCGCGCGGCCCGGGTGAAGGTGAGGGAGGGGTCATTGCGCCAGGCGCCGTACCGGCTGGTCGAGTCCGTCCGCAGCCCGCGCGCACAGCAGCGCCAGCCGGTGGGCCAGCTCATCCGCGCGAGCCGGCTCGATGACTTCGGGCGCGTGGGCCAGGTGCAGGGCGAGCCGGTCCCCCGGCACGGCCATCAGGCTCAGCGGATGATGGTTGAACTCCCGGCACACCGCCCCCGCCACCCGCAGCGCGCCATCGGCGAACTCTTCCACGAGGCGGGTGAAGCGGGGGTAGTTGGCCACGACCATCCATGTGTCGAACCCGGCCCGGCAAGTGGGCCGAAAGCGGTCCGGGGCCTCCCAGGAGCCCACCGCCTGCTCCTGGAGCCGGCGCAGCACCCGGGCGAACGGCTCGTCGGGCCGCCACGAAACCCGGGTGGTGACGGTGTCGCCCAGCAGGCCGACGCCCCGGTCGTATCCGGGCAGGCCGGGCGGACGTCCCGCCGCACCCGCCCCGAAGGCCACCGTGTCCTCTCCCAGTTCCTCGCCCACCATCAGCGCCCACAAGCCCTGAATGAGCGTGGCGGGGGTCACCGCGTGGGGACGGGCCTGCTCGCTCAGCCGGGCGGTGACCTCCGGCGGCACTTCCAGGCTCAGCTCGCGCGGCAGACCGGCCGACGCGGGCACCCGCCTCCGGCCGAGCAGGGAGCGCCCCTTGACCTGATCGGGCGCTGCCGAGCGGCTGGCACCGGCCGCCCGTGCGACGAAGTCCGCGTACGGCACGGCCTCGTCCAGCACGGTGAGGTCGTTGATTCCCGCGTACAGGGTGAACAGCTCCCGCAGGTACAGCGTGGTGGACCAGCCGTCGAGCACCGCGTGGTGGTGGGTGAGCACCAGTTGGAACCACCGCGATGCCAGTTGGACCAGAGCCAGCCGCAGCGAGGGGCCCGCCGCCAGGTCGAACCCCGCACGCGGGTCCGCATCGAGCAGCCCGGCCAGCGCCCGCGCAGCCGCCCCGCGTCCACCGGCCCCTCCAGATCAACCAGACTCTGAATCAGGTAGACGTTCCACGCCCCGCCCCGCACGAGTACGCCATACGGACTCACTGAGCATCTCCGCCTGCCATGCCGAAGCCCGCTTCTCCGTCGTCCTTCCCGGCACAGCCGTCACGGCCATAACCGCGTCATGCCCACCACCGCCCGGCAGGTGGGACGCAGAGGGTGGCGCGCGTTGCTCAGGCCGTACGGTCGAAGGCCCGGCGGCCGAGCGCCCGCATCGCCCGTGTCTGCCGCCGACGGGTCCACACGGCGAGGGGGCACGACGGCCCGGTGCGGGGCGAGCCCCGGCGGCGCAAGCCCTCACAGCATCTGGTACCACTGGTACCGTGAGGGCCAAATCGGACCCCAAGGCGAGGAACCCTGTGCTTCCCCGACCCGGCACAGCGAGCAGCCATCGCCGCCGCGGCCGCGGTCGAGCGGCGGGCGCGCCGGGCCCCGGAGAAGCAGGAGCAAGGGCACCCCGCGTGAGCCAGCCGGAACCGCCACACCCGCTCGACGTCACCTTCCTGCTGCACGCCGCGGAACTCCTGGACGGGGACCCGCAGGTCGACGACTACGGGCCCCTCTACGCCGCCACCGCACGGGTCAACGCCCGGGCGCTGGAACACGACATCTACGGATCACTCTTCCTCAAGGCCGCAGCCCTCCTCCAGACCCTAGTCAAACTGCCCTGCCTGGAACACTCCAACGAAGCCTTCGCCTGGCACGCCACCGAGGCCTACCTCATGCTCAACGAACGCCGACTCGACTACCCGCCCAAGGCGGCCGCCGCACTCGTACGCGACGCGGCCACCGGAACGCTCGGCGTCGCCCGCATCGCCCGCCAGCTACGCGACTGGGCCAACATCTGACCTTCCACCGGGCCGCCGCAGAAGGCAGTGGTTCACGCCTTCCGCTGCGGGCGCTTGTCCTCCTTCGGCAGGGAGGCGCGCAGGTGCTCCGCGGTGTGGGTGCGTGCGGAGCGGGCCATCTCGGTGGGGGTGCCGGTGAAGACGATCTCGCCGCCGTGTTTGCCCGCGTCGGGGCCGATGTCGATGATCCAGTCGGCGTGCTTGATGACGTCGAGGTCGTGTTCCACGACGATCACGGTGTTGCCGTCGTCGACGAGCCGGTCCAGGAGGGCGAGCAGGTGGTCGAGGTCGGCCATGTGCAGGCCGGTGGAGGGCTCGTCGAAGACGTAGACGCGGCTCTTCTCGTGCAGGCGGTTGGCGAGTTTGATGCGCTGGCGTTCGCCGCCGGAGAGTTCGGTGAGGGGGCGGCCGAGGGTGAGGTAGCCCAGGCCCACCTCCTCCAGGGGTGCGAGGCGGTCCAGGACGGCGGGGTCGGTGAAGTGGTCCGGGGCTTCTTCGACGGTCATGCCGAGGACGTCGACGACGTTCTTGCCCGCGATCTTGTAGTCGAGGACCTCGGCGCGGTACCGGGTGCCGTCGCACAGCTCGCAGACGGTGGTCACCGGGTCCATGAAGGCCAGGTCCATGGTGATGGTGCCGCGGCCCTTGCACTCGGGGCAGCCGCCCGCCGAGTTGAAGCTGAAGAGCCCGGGGTCGACCTTGAAGTCCTTGGCGAACTGCGTACGGATGCGGTCCCAGACGTCGGTGTAGGTGGCGGGTGTCGAGCGGGGCGAGATGCCGATGGCCGACTGGTCGATGACGATCGCCTCGGGGTGCTCGGTGGCGAACACCCCCGAGATGAGTGTGCTCTTGCCCGATCCGGCCACGCCGGTCACGGCGGTGAGCACGCCGAGGGGGAAGTCGACGGTGACGTTCTTGAGGTTGTGCAGACGGGCGCCTCGGACGCTCAGGCGGCCGGTGGGCTTGCGGTGGTCGCCCTTGATGTCGGGCGAGCGCTTGAAGCATCGGCCTGTGAGGGTGCCGCTGGTCTTGAGCTGCTTGACTGTGCCTTCGAAGACGATCTCGCCGCCGTGCGTGCCGGCGCCGGGCCCTACGTCGATGATGTGGTCGGCGATCGCGATGACGTCGCGGTCGTGCTCGACGACCAGGACGGTGTTGCCCTTGTCGCGCAGCGCGCACAGGAGCGTGTTGAGCCGGGCGACGTCCAGCGGGTGCAGGCCGACGCTCGGTTCGTCGAAGATGTACGTCATGCCGCTGAGGCTGCTGCCGAGCTGACGCACCGTCTTCAGGCGCTGCCCCTCGCCGCCGGAGAGCGTGGGCGTTGCGCGGTCCAGGGACAGATAGCCCAGGCCGATCGCTTCGATGCGGTGGAGGACGGCGAGGGCGGCCGGGACGACCGCGGTGGCCGCCGGTCCCTTGATGCGCTCCAGGACGGCGACGAGGTCGGTGACCTCCATCGCGCAGTAGTCGGCGAGGGTGTGCCTGCCGACCTTCGTGGCGCGTGCCGCCGCGTTGAGCCGGGAGCCGCCGCAGTCCGGGCAGACCTGGTCGGCGACGACGCGCTCGGCGGCCTCGCGCTGGCGGTCCTTGAGCGAGTTCAGGCCGGGCTTGATGAAGCGTCGTGTGAAGCGGTCCACGAGCCCCTCGTACTCGCTGACGAGGACGTTGCCGCTGTGGGTCGTGCGCGTGGACTTGAAGCCGCTGCCGTGCAGCAGCAGTTCCCTGTCCTTCTTGGAGTACGCGCCGACGGGTTTGTCCGGGTCGAAGAGACCGATCTCGGCGTACATCTGCCAGTACGACTTGCCGACGGCGAACGACGGGTGCTGGATGGCGCCCTGGTTCAGGGACTTGCTGAAGTCGATCAGCTTTTCGACGTCCACCTGGGTCGTGCGGCCCAGCCCTTCGCAGGAGGGGCACATGCCCTGCGGGTCGTTGAAGGAGTACGCGCTCGACGGCCCCGCACTCGGCTTGCCGTAACGCGAGAAGAGCACGCGCAGCACGGCGTTGGCCTCGGTCATGGTGCCCACCGTGGAGCGCGACCCGCCGCCGACGGGCTTCTGGTCCACGACGACCGCCGGTGTGAGGTTCTCGATCCGCTCGAACCTGGGCCGCTCGTGGCGGGGCAGCCGGTTGCGGATGAACGACGGGTAGATCTCGTTGAGCTGGCGCTGCGACTCCACGGCGATCGTGTCGAAGACGATCGACGACTTACCCGAACCCGAGACGCCGGTCACCACCGTCAGCTTGCCCACCGGGACGCGTACGGTGATGTCCTTGAGGTTGTTCTCGCGGGCACCCGTGACGACGATGTGTCCGTTGCCGCGCGTGGTGCTGGTCATGGTGATCGCTTCCTGATGGTGCGCTTACGCAGGTCGGTGGCGGTCTCCGTGGACGAGGGCGGCACCGAGCAGGCCGAAAAAGAGCACGGAGGGTCAACGGTAGTCGGCGGGGTCGGGGTGCTGCCCGGTCCGCATGACCTCGGCGAAGTAGCGGGCCGGGTCGGGGGCCGAGCCGTCCACGTCGGTGATGCCGTACTCCCGGGCCAGGCCGCCCGCGGACACGGAGCGGCCGTTGAAGCGGGCCACGTCGGGGTCGGTGGCCAGCGCGGCCAGGACCCGTGCGACGAAGGCGGGGGTCTCGGACATTGCGAAGTCCGGGCTGGTGGCGCAGGCGTCGCGCCAGTTCTCCTCGGTGACACCGAACTTCTCCAGGACCGCCTCGGTGCGCATGAAGCCCGGAGCGAGCGCGAGCGCCGTGCAGCCGTACTCCTCGCCTTCCTGGGCCAGCGCCTTGACCATCCGGAACGGCGCGTACTTGGCCAGGTCGAAGAAGAAGGGCTCGCGGTAGTGAGCGTGGTTGAGCTCCTCGGTCCCGTCCGTGATCTCCACGACCAGGCCGCCGGGCCGCCGGATCATCAGCGGCAGGGCGTAGTGGCTGGTGACGAAGTGGGACTCGACGCCCAGGCGCAGCATGCGCCGCCCCTTGTCGAGGTCGTGTTCCCACATCCTGACCTTCTTGCCGTACTCGACGAGATGGTCGCCGCCCCAGATCACGTTGACGAGGATGTCGAGGCGCCCGTGGTCGCGCTCGATCCGGGCCACCAACTCCCGCACCTGTGCGTCCTGGAGGTGGTCGACCATGACGGCGATTCCCTCACCTCCGGCCGCGGTGACCAGGTCAGCGGTCTGCTCGACCGTCTCGGCCGGACGCCCCGTCTCGCTCACCGCGCCACGGGCGGTGCGGCCGGTGACATAGACGGTGGCCCCGGCCCGGCCCAGTTCGACGGCCATCGCCCGGCCTCCGCCGCGGGTCGCCCCCGCGACCAGCGCGACCTTCCCGGACAGCGCCGCCCCTCCGCCTGCGCTTGGCTCCTTCTCCGCATTCATGGCGACAACTCCTCATTTGCCTTGATGTGACGTGAACGGAGCATATGGTCGCTATAGGCCAGATCACGTCCTATTCCGCACGCCTTCCGCGCCTGGGGCGACGAGGCCCGCACTGAATCGGGAGCAAGGGTCGCGCCACCATCGACTCATTCTAGTACATACGTACAGCCTATGCAGGCGCAAGGATCGCCCATGCCCCGCACGGGCCAGCTTCCGGAGTACTCACCCACAGGGCACTCCCCCGGCTTGCAGTCGGCCGCCAGGACGCGCCTCTCCTCTAGATCCCCTGATGTGGCACCTAGGCAGCCATGCCATACGTCGGCATCAAGCCCTCGCCCGGCCCGCCGTGAGCCGATGCCATCAGGTGCATTGCGAGCGGCAAAACAATGGTACAAACGTCTCGTAACTTGATCCAGCAGCTAGAGTCGCCGCGCGATACACCGCCAGACCGAGGAGAGTCCGCAACCTTGAACACGCTTGCGCTGGGGCCCGAGTGGCTGTCCGCGGACCACTTGATCGCACAGTTCGGCCTGGCCGGCATCCTGGTCATCGTCTTCGCCGAATCCGGGCTGTTCGCGTTCCTGCCCGGTGACTCACTCCTGTTCACCGCAGGGCTGCTCGTCGCGGACGGCACCCGCATCACCCAGCCGCTGTGGCTGGTCTGCACCCTGATCGTGGCCGCCGCGATCCTCGGCGACCAAGTCGGCTACCTCATCGGCAAGTTCGTCGGACCGAAGCTCTTCAACCGGCCTCACTCCAGGCTCTTCAAGCGCGAGAACCTCGACAGCGCCCACGAGTTCATGGACAAACACGGACCGAAGGCCATCGTGCTCGCCCGCTTCGTGCCCATCGTCCGGACGTTCGCGCCCATGGTCGCGGGCGCGGGGTCGATGACGTACCGCACCTTCCTGACGTACAACGTCGTCGGCGGCGCGGCCTGGGGCGCGGGCGTCACCGCCGCGGGCTACTGGCTCGGCCAGATCGCCTTCATCAAGGAGCACGTCGAAGGCATCATCGTCGGCATCGTGCTGATCTCCGTCGCCCCCGTAGCACTTGAAGTCCTCAGGGCGCGCGGTAAGTCCGGATCCGTCGCCGGACCCCGCGCCCGAAGGAGCGGCCACACCACGACTCAACACGGCCGCCACGCGAAACGCAGCAGATGACCGGGCAGGCCACGGCCGCCCCAGAACCCATGACCGGACCACCAGCCCGGGAGGAAGGCCCGAGAGACAGAGCCCCTCGGGCACGTCGCGAAAACCTCGGGCGGTAGGCGTGGCGGTGCTGGGGCTGCCGCGGTCGCCTCTACTGGGGTCGCATCAGGTACAGGTCTTCACCCCATGCGTCCAGCACCGGTCCGTGCCCGGCCCGCCGGGCCGCCGCCTCGACCTGGGCGAAGAGACGACGCTGTGTGGTCACGTCGCCCGCGCCTGAGATGTGGTCCGCAGCGTCGAGCAGCAACCCGGTGTCCCAGCCGGGCAGCGGGAATCGGGCAAGCTCCCATTCCAGATACTTGTTGTAGGGGCGGGGACGCCGGTCCAGGGCGAAGAGCAGCTCCAGCAGGAACCGGATGCTGTCGGCGGCGTCGAGTCGGGCCGCGAGGGCATGTCCGTCGCGGTCGTTCTTGACCGAGCGGTAGAGGGAGTTGGCGTAGGCATCGAGCCACTCGCTCGCCGCCCGGAAGGCTTCACCGGCGCCGAGCCGCGCCTTGCTGGTCAGGATCTGGGCGATGACTCCGTCGAGCCGGTCGAACACGACCTTGGCGCGGGCAAGGGCGTACCGCTCGAAGCCGGGCATTCCCGCGGCGCGGAACTCGACGAGGGAGAGGACGACGAGGTCGAGTTCTGGGGTGCGGTGTCCTGTGAACCGGGTGAGGTCCGTCTTCGCACCATCGGCGAGGACGACGTACAGGTCGTGGTCGGAGTACTCAGTGGTCATGCCCTCGTGGGCCCGGGATCCTTTGAGGACAAGGCCGACGACAGCTGAATCAGCGGCGGCGAGTTCGACAAACGCATCGTAGGCGAGGGGCTCATGAGCAGTCATTGCGTGATCTCCACTGTTGTGGTGCTGGATATGCCAGCCGGGCGGCCCCGCTCATCAGGGTCGCCCGCACCGTCTGCGGCGACGCTTGGTCACCGCTCGGAAGATCAACGCACAGGCGGACTCTACCGCCCGGCCCGCTGAGCGGTCTCGCATTGCGCCGCCTCATGGACGGCAGGTGCGCGGTCGGTGTTGAGTCCCCCGAAAACCCGGTCACAGCCATTCGTTGATGACCGCGATGTGGACGGTGGCCTCGTAGCGGACGGCAAGTTCGTCGTACCTCGTGGCGACGGCCCGGTGTCTCTTGAGTCGGTTGATGCCGCACTCAGTCCGCCGCGGGAGCGTCCGAGCGCATGGTCGGCCGGCTCGGTGGCGACTCCGCCGGGCGGCTCCTTCTGCAGGGCCCCCCTTTCGCCGCCCCGGCAGCGTGCTGATGAGCCCGGCGGCCCGCCTTCGCACGGGGGCAATCCCCACCGTCAAGTAGGTGGCGTGCTCCAGTGACCCGTCCGGCGTCCGTGCGCGAGGGTGACCGGCATGACGACCAGGTCGCATTTCATTCCCGCGCGTACGCGCTCTCGAACCGGCGCTGCTGAACGACTCGTTCACCGCGGAAGCCGTCTGGGCCTCGTGGCTGCGGTGTCCGTCCTGACCGTGGTCGGGTTGGGGGCCGGACCGGGGCAGGCGGTCGCGCAATCACCTACTCAAGAAGCCGCCGTGTCGGCCCACCACGGGCCCGCCACTGACAGTGGCTCCAGGGCACAGCAGCGCGACCGGCTGGCGCAGTTGGCGCGGAAGGTGGTGGCCGCCGGGGCGCCCGGCGTGATGGTGCGGGTGGACGACGGACGCGGCAAGCCGGTCGAGGTCGCCGAACAGGCGCCGTGGGCCCGGTCCGAGCACCGGCTTCGGCTGAGCGATGAGTTCCGGATGGGCTCCAACACCAAGACCATGATGGCCACCCTCGTCCTGCAACTGACCGCCGAGGGCAAGCTCGCGCTGACCGACCCGGTGGACAAGTGGCTGCCGGGCCAGGTGCCGGGCGGCCACGCGATCACGCTGCGGATGCTGCTCAACCACACCAGCGGCCTGGCCGACTACACCGAGGACCCCGCGCTCCTGCCGTCCATCCTGGGCAAGGACCAACGGCGGTGGACCTCGGAGCGACTCCTCGCCGTGGGCGTACGCCACGATCCCCTCTTCGCCCCCGGCGCCAAGTGGTCGTACAGCAACACGAACTACGCCGCCGTGGGTGCCGTCCTGGAAAATGCCACTGGCAACAGCCTGGCCGAGCTGGTCCGCGACCGGATCGCCCGGCCGCTCGGTCTGAAGCACACGTACTACGCCGAGGACTCCACCTGGCGCGGCCCGCACGCCCGCGGCTACGAACCCGACGCGACGCACATGCCACCGGGTGTGCCGACCGAGTTCCGGGACTACGCCGGGGTCCCCCGCGCGGGGCATGTGGATGTCTCCGCCAACAGTCCTTCGTGGGGCGGGGCGGCCGGGGCGGTGGTGTCCACCGCCCGCGACTGGGACCGCTTCTCCACCGCGCTGATGTCCGGCAGGCTCCTGCCCGCCGCGCAACTGGCGCAGCTGCGCACCACCGTGCCGATCTTCCCCGACCGGCCGAAGGGGCCCGGCTACGGCCTCGGCATCGAGACCCTCACCACCGAGTGCGGCACGGTGTGGTCCCACGACGGTGGCATCCCGGGCTACCTCAGCACCCACCTCACCGACCCCACCGGCAAGCGCACGGCGAGCGTCCTCATCTCCACGGAGGCGTTCGCCGAGTTCCCGGACGCCTTCCCCGCCCTGGCCACGGCGTCCAGGGCGCTGCAGTCCGCGACGCTGTGCGCCATGTTCGGCAAGCCCGCGCCGGGTGCGGCCCGCACTGGCTGAGCGCCGCGGGGCCACCCCGTGTCTCGGTGCCAGGACACCCCTGGCGCCGCCCGCCGTCGCGGGCAGAGCGGCCATCATGGACGCGCTTCGCCGTGCCTCTGCCTGACGGGGTGCTCCGGTCGTATACCGTTCGCGGCCGTCCCCCTGTCACCGGTCCTTTCCGCCTGGACACCGTCCGGCCGCCTTCCCTTAACTGCACGACGGGCGCGCTCGGAGACGGCTGCGGGCCGGAGCGGCCCTCCGTAGGCCCCGTATCTCACGTGGGCCACCACAGGTGACCAGGGGGATGGTCTCGTTGGGTTCATTAGGTGTTCCAGCTGCTCAAGAAGGATTCTGGCGGGCGAAGGAACTGGCCCCGGACATACCGAACAACAACGGCTCGCGCTGGCTTCTCGATGGGGCGGTCGACGAAGAGGCGCTGATCGCGGCGGTGCGCGAGACCTACCGCGCGTACACGGCCGCACGAGTCGACTTCCGGACTGTCGACGGCGAACTGCGGCAGGTCGTCCGGGAGGAGAGCGCGGACTCGTGGGAGCCGGCCGTGCTCGACGTGAGCGAGGCGGACGATCCGGAGAAGGCGGCCGACGCACTCGCCGCCGAGAGCGAGCGGCGGCCCTTCGACCCGGAGCACGGGGAACTGTTCCGAGCAGGCGTGATCAGGCTGTCGGACGTACGACGGGTGCTGTTTCTGAGCGCTCATCATCTGGTGGCCGACGACTACACCCTTCTACGGCTGCTGCCCGAGCGCGTCGCCGCGTGCTATCGGGCTCTGGTGGGCGGGGCTCCGCCGCCGGACGCACCGGTCGGCGGACCGGAACTGCCCGCCGGAAGCGCCCGTATCGGCTGTATCACTCGTATCACCCGTGAGGAAGCACGCCGTCGCGAGTCAACGCGATTAGCGGAGGACTCGGCCTTCTGGCGGGACTACCTCAGCGGCGCGCCCGGGCCGCTGCGCCTGCCGGGCAGGCGCACTGCGGCCGCTCCGTCCCTCATCCGCCACGTGGTTACGGTGCCACGCGCGGAGGTCGACGCCTGGCGGGCGACCGCGGGCAGCGTCGGAGTGTCCCTGGCCACGTTCATGACGACGGCGGCGGGTGTCTGCCTCCGCCACCTGGGCGGGCGACAGGACTTCACCGTCACCCTGTCGGCCTCCGGCCGCACGGATGTCACGAAGGACTTATGGGGCTCGCAGGGGAGTCTCGTGCCGCTGCGCTTCGACATACCGCTGTCCTGCACGTTCGCGGACCTCGCACGCGGGGTGTCCGAGGAGACGAGGAGCGTGCGGCGGCACAGCGCGCACCAGATCAACGACGCCCGCCGCGACACGCACCCATCGGCGAACCCGACTTCGCTGTTCAGCCCCTTCGGCACCACCCTCAACATCCTCACCTTCGTCCGGGAGCTGGACTTCGCGGGCACGACGGCACACATGCTGCCGGGTTCACCGATGGGCCCGGTCGACGAGCTGCGATGCACCCTGCATTTCGACGGGCGGCCCGCCAGTGACCTGTACGTGTGCGTGGACGCCAACACCGCCGCGTACACCGCGGACGACATCCGGAACCTGTCCGACCGGCTGGTCGCCGTGCTGCGTGCCGCGGCGGCCTCTCCGGACGTGCCGCTCGGGCGGCTCACCGTCGCGCCGGGCGGCGAACGGGACACGGGCTGGACGATCGCGGCGGACGCGGAAGGGCTGGCTCCGGAGCTGGACGCGGACATGCCCGCCCTGGCCCCGATCGAGGTCAACTCCTACGTCCTGGACAGCGCACAGGGCCCGCAGCTCGTCGCCAAGCTCGACTACCCGGCCGGTCTGTTCACCCGCGAAGAGGTGCGGGAGCTGACGGACCTGTGGGCCACCGCCCTGAAGGGCCTGGCCCGCCACGCCGCCCGGCCGGGCGCGGGCGGCCTCACCCCCTCGGACGTGCCCCTGGTGACCGTCGACCAGCGCGATCTGGAGGCCTGGGAGGAGAGCCACCCCGGCCTCGTCGACGTATGGCCGCTCACCCCGGCGCAGTCCGGCATCCTCTTCCACAGTGCGGTGGCCGGGTCGTCCTTCGACGCCTACCAGGTCCAGTTCGTCCTGCACCTGTCCGGCGCCGTGGTCCCCGAACGCATGCGCGCCGCGGGTCAGGCGCTGCTCGGCCGCTACCCGAACCTGACGACCGCGTTCGTCACCGACAGCGCGGGCGAGCAGGTGCAGCTCGTCCTGGACCACGTGGAACTGCCCTGGCAGGTCGCCGACCTGCGAGGCCTCGGCGAGGAACGGCGCGCCGCCGACCTCGAGGCGCTGCTTGCGGCCGACCACGCCGCGCACTTCGACCCCGTCCGTCCACCGATGCTGCGCATGACCCTCGTCCGGATGGACGCCGAGCACAGCGAGTTGGTCCTGACCGTCAACCACGTCCTGTTCGACGGCTGGTCGCTCTCGCACCTGATGCGCGACCTGATCCTCCTCTACCAGGCCGAGGGCGACACCTCCGCGCTGCCGCGTGTACGTCCCTACCGCGACTTCCTGGCGTGGCTCGCCAGGCAGGATCACGCGGCGGCCGCGGCGGCCTGGGCCCGAGAGCTGGAGGGGGTCACGGAGCCGACCAGGCTCGCCGCCACCGAAGCGCAGGAGCAGAGCGACGGTCTGGGCGGGTTGGAGATTCCCGTCGCCGCGGCGACGTCGCACGCTCTGCACCGCCGCGCCACCGAGTTGGGCATCACCCTCAACACCCTGCTCCAAGGCGTCTGGGGTGTGATCCTCGGCCATCTGACCGGACGTGAGGACGTGGTCTTCGGCACCACGGTGGTCGGTCGGCCGCCTCAGCTCATCGAGTCGGAGAACATGGTCGGACTCTTCATCAACGTCCTTCCGGTGCGCGTGCGTTACTCCGCCCAGGAGACGCTCGCGGAGGTGCTGAGGCGGCTGCAGGAGCACCAGACCGTACTGATGGACCACCATCATCACAGCCTGAGCGAGATCCACGAGGCCGTGGGCCTGGGCACCTTGTACGACTCGATGGTGCTCCTGGAGTCCTTCCCCGTCGACCGCGAGGGTCTCACCGACGCCCACACCTCGGCGGGCGTCGCCGTCACCGGCATGCGCGTGCTCAGCGGCACCCACTACCCGCTGGCGATCGCCGGGTCCACTGACGCGAAGATGCGCCTGGGCCTGGGGGTGCAGTACCACAAGGGCGTGTTCACCGCCGAGGAGGTCGAGCGGATCGGGGCCCGGCTCGGGCGCGTCCTCCAGCAGTTCGCCGACGATCCGCACACACCGCTCACGGCCCTTGAGATCCTGGACGCGGACGAGCGCGACCTGGTCCTCAACCGGTTCAACGACACCACGACCGAGGTGCGCGGCCGGACCGTGACCGGTCTGTTCCAGGAACAGGTGGCCCGCACCCCGGACGCCGTCGCGGTGCTGTGCGACGGCGAGCGGCTGACCTACGCGCGGCTGAATGAACGCGCCAACCGGCTCGCCCGTGCCCTGGTGAGCCGGGGCATCGGGCCCGACGACACCGTGGCCGTGGCCCTGCCGCGCACGCCGGAGCTCGTGGTCGCGCTGCTCGCCGTCATCAAGGCCGGTGCCGCCTATGTGCCGGTCGACCCGAGTCACCCGAGCGCGCGTCTGACGCACGTCCTCGACACCGCGGGGCCGCGGTTGGTCCTGACCGACACCTCGACGGCCGACGTGCTCCCCGGGCAGGACGCGCCGCTGCTGCGCCTCGACCGCGCCGACGTCTCCGCGCACTCCGGCGCCGACCTTGACGACGGCGACCGCGTCCACCCCCTGCGCCCGGACCACCTGGCCTACCAGGTGTACACCTCGGGCTCGACGGGTCTGCCGAAGGGCGTGGGCATCACCCACGCCAACCTCGTCAACGCCCTGGCCGACCTGGTCCGGCACGTGGGTGTGGCGCGCGGTCGGCGGATGCTCGCCAGCACCTCGATCGGCTTCGACGTCGCCGCGTTCGAGCTGTTCTCGACCCTCACCACCGGCGGCGGCGTCGAACTCGTCCGTGACGTCCTCGCGCTGACCGAGCGCGATGCGTGGGAGGTGGACGTCGTCAGCTCGGTGCCCTCCGCGTTCACGGAGCTGGTGGACCGCCTCGGTGACCGGATGCAGCCGAAGGCGTTGGTGTTCGCCGGTGAGGCGTTGACATCGACGCTGGTGGAGCGGGTCCGGGCGCACTGGCCCGAGGCCCGCGTCGTCAACGCCTACGGCCCCAGCGAGACCTTCTACACCACGGCTCACGTCCTGGAGGCCGGGACCGATTACGCCGGGGGCGTGCCGATCGGCCGTCCGCTGGGGAACCTGCGGGCGTACGTCCTCGGCCCGGGGCTCGCCCCCATGGCGCGGGGCGCGGTGGGTGAGCTGTACATCGGCGGTGCCGGTGTGGGGCGCGGCTACCACGACCGTCCCGGCCCGACCGCGGAGCGGTTCGTGGCCGACCCCTACGGTCCGGCGGGGGCGCGCGTGTACCGCACGGGAGACCTGGCCCGCTGGGACGAGGCCGGTGACCTGGAGTACGTCGGTCGCGCCGACGCGCAGGTCAAGATCCGTGGCTTCCGGATCGAGCCGGGCGAGGTGGAGGCGGCGGTGACCGCTCACCCGGGCGTGGCCCGGGCCGCGGTGACCGCCCGCACCGGCACCTGCGGCGAGCAGTTGATCGCCTACGCCGTCCCCGCGCCGGCCACGGGTGACCTCACCACCTCGGACCTGCGGGAGTTCGTGGCGCGGAGGCTGCCGGAGTACATGGTGCCCGCGGCGTTCGTCCTGCTGCCGCGGCTGCCCCTGTCGCCCAACGGCAAGCTCGACGTCACGGCACTGCCCGAGGTCGACTTCACCTCGGCGACGCCGTACCGGGCTCCGGGCACACCGCGCGAGGAGCAGGTGTGCGCGCTGTTCGCGCAGGTCCTGGAAGCCACCGCTCGCGTCGGGCTCGACGACAACTTCTTCGACCTCGGCGGGCACTCGCTCCTGACCGTGCGGCTGCTGGCCCGGGTGGAGAACGAGTCGGGTGTGCGGGTACCGGTGCGGGACTTCTTGGCCGCGCCCACGCCCGGCGGGCTCGACGCCCTCCTGACGACGCTGGAGACGGGCGCAGCGGCGCCGGTCGACGCCCCGGTGCCCGAGAGCGAGGCACGGCTGGCGCCTTCCCTCCGCTTCCCGGCCGGTGTGCGGTTCGGGGCCCGGCCCGGCCGTGTCCTGCTCACCGGCGCCACCGGGTTCGTGGGCGCCTTCCTGCTCCGGGAGTTCCTTCAGCGGACCGACGCCGACGTCCACTGCCTCGTGCGCGCGGCGTCGCCGCAGGCCGGACGGGCGCGCCTCGACGACGTGCTGCGGTCGTACGGCATCTCCGTCGGCAGCGGTGGGCGGCGCGTGCACGTGGTGTGCGGGGACCTGGCCGATGACGGCCTCGGGCTTGACCCGGCGGTGTGGCGACGGCTGCGGGACGGCGTCGACACGATCGTCCACGCGGGCGCGTACGTCCACCATCTGTCGCCGTACGACCGCCTCAAGGCCGCGAACGTCGGTGGCACCGGGAGCCTGCTGCGGCTCATGGCCGAGGGGACGCCCAAGCGTCTCCACCACGTGTCGACGATCGGGGTCTTCGGGCGCGCCGGGACCGCGCGGCGGATCACCGAGGACTTCCCCACCACGGGGGTGCGGCACGCGGCGGCCGACGGCTACACGGCGAGCAAGTGGGTGGCCGACCGCATGGTCCAGGACGCCGCCGACCGCGGGGCCGCAGCGCGTGTGTACCGGCTCGGCCGGGTGTGGGCGGACGCCGGTCGGGGCGTCGTGAACCAGGACGACATGTTCTGCCGTCTCCTCGTCACCTGCGCCGAGCTGGGCTGCTACCCGCGGGACGCGGCGGTCGGGGCGGATCTGTTGCCCGTGGACGTGACGGCCCGCGCGCTGGTCGCGCTCGCCTTCGACGACTCCGCCGGTGCCGTGCATCACCTGCACCACGCGCGGACGACGCATCCGCGGGCGTTCATGGAGGTGTACGACGACCTGTACGGCACCCGCTCGGAACCGGTGTCCCTCGACCGCTTCCTGCACCGCCTGCACGAGGCGGGCGAGACCGGGCGTGAACTGCCGTTCCTCCCCTACCTGAGCGTGTTCCGGCAGTTCCTCGACCAGGACGCCGCCGCCGTACGCTCCGGCCGCACCACTCCGCTCGACACGAGCGACAACAGCCGTACGCTGCGCACCCTGGAGCGCCTCGGCGTGGACCTCCCCACGGTGGACCGACACATGATGACGACGTTCTGGCAGAGCCTTCCCCACTAGCGCGGCCGCTCCGGGTTCCGCCGCCCCGCGCGCGTGACGGCGGAACCCGCCGTGCCAGGTGACGTCAGTCCACGCCTTCGTCCACGAGCCCGAAGCCGTCCGGGAAGCCTTCCAGGAAGGCACGCCGGGCCGGGTCCGCCTCCGACTCGGCCATCTCCTTCAGCAGATCGGCCCACTCGTCCCGCGGTTCGCGGGACAACTCGCTCACCAAGTGCGCGACGCCCTCAAGGACCTGACCGCGTCGTCCGGATCCATCTGATCCTCCGTACAACCGTCGACGAACCACAAGACGTCGGCCAAGGCCTGGGCCAGTGCGCGCGTCAGGGACGGGTGTACGGACATCAGGATCAGGCTCCCAGCAGGTCGTCGGAGGTCTCTCCGATCCCATCACACCCCTGTGGCACGGGACTGGTTCCGGTAAGGCCCCCGGTCGGCGTCGAAGGCGGTCTCGTCGACGTCGGCACGGCACGCGCGGGTCCCACGCGAGCCCCCGCCGCCCCAGCGGCAACGCTCTTTTGTCCCGTAGCTCGAAAGCGGGCTGCCGGACAAAGCTGGGGGCGCTGGAATCCCTGGTGCACGGCCTCAGCGCCGTGTCCCGGCAAGGGGGGTGGCAGAGCCCCTTATGCGGATCATCCGCGGGCCCCTCCTTGCTTGCGTACGCCCTGCTTCCGCGATGAGGCAGGGCGTACCGGGGGCGCGGCATCACAGACCGAAGCGTCTACACAGAAAGCCAGCAGATGAATCTTCGCAAGAGCCTTACTCTCTTGACCGTCTCGATCGCCCTCGGCGGCGGCGTGGCACTGGCCGCCCCCGCGGCCCAGGCCGGTCAGCCCGCCTTCCAGGGCCAGGCCATGGACTCCGGCCTGTCCGCGTCCGAGGCCACCGAGCTGCAGAACACGATCGACGCCCTCCTGGCGAAGGACGGCGGGAAGCAGACCGCCGCCAACGAGATCAGCTACGCGGACGGCAGGCTCCTCGTGCCGCTGCCCGGCGAGAAGTACGTGCGGGAGCTGAACGGCAGCCGGGCCGAGGGCACCGCCGACACCGCCCGCCACACCTGCACCGAGAAGCGGCTGTGCGGCTACTCGGGCAGGAACTACACCGGCCAGGAACGCGAGTGGTACCGGTGCAACGTGCTCTACAAGAAGCCCAGCGCCTGGCGCAGCGGCGGCTCCTGGTACAACAACCAGACCCCGGGCCGGCAAGGCAGCTGGTACGACTACAACAAGCGGTTCCTCTCCCACACCAGGCCCGCGCCCTACGGAGCCAACGGCAACTGGGCTCCCGTGGGTTATGTCAAGGCCTGCTAGCGGCTAGTACCCGTACGCGGCCCCAGGCCGCCCCCCTGGCATGCACAGCGGGCCGCCTCCCCACCGGAGGCGGCCCGCGTCGGCGCGGGCGGGGAGCGTCACGGGGCCTCCCTCAGCCGCCCGCGGCCCGTCCCGCGACCACCGCGCCGACGAGTACGGCGACGACGTAGACGCCGACACCGACCGCGAACCTGCCCGGCAGTCGGCTCAGCAGTCCGACGCTGTCATGGTCGACGAGCTGGCGGACCGCTCCCCTGCCCCCGAGGACGACGAGTCCCACGCCGAGGGCCTGGAGCGTGTCGTACTTCAGGGAACTCCCCACGTGGCTCAAGACGTCGCCTCCACGGCGCAGGCCTCCGGCAGGGCCGTGGTGAACCAGGTGTACACGGGAGCCAGCGTCGGCGATGCGGGCCAGCCGTTGACCGTCGCCAGGAGCCGCCAGTACCGCTCGACGTGCGGATCAGCGGTCAGATGGAGGCGGGCGAGGAGCCAGCGGCGCAGATCGCCGTCACCGGCGCGCGCGAACGCGTAGCCGTAGAGGTCGCTCAGCGAGTCGGCGAGCGCCGCGGCCGAGACGGAGGCCGGGAGGACGCCGATGGCCGTGGCCTCCTCGATGCGTTCGCGCATCGCCCGGTTGAGGCCGTCGTGCAGGTCGCCGACCGCTTCCGGGGAGGGCTCCTGGGCCTGGTCCTCGGCGACGCGTCGTACCGCGGAGCGGAATTCCGTGCTCCGGCACAGTTCCGCGAGTTCGGCCCAGGCTGCGACCTGCTCGGGGGACGGGTCGTCGGGCAGCTCCGGCATGACGGACCGCATCAGGCCCGCGAACTCGGGGTTGGGCTCGCCGTCCGCGAAGACGGCGTCGATGAATTCGGCCACCAGGCGGCGCTGTTCGGCCCGGGAGAGCGTGGCGAGTCGGTGCATGAGGTCCATCTCCATGGGGGTGGGGCCGCGCTGGGCGACGGCGCGCAGGACCGCCCGGCGCACGCGCAGGGACCGGATCTGTACGTCCAGGGCGTCGGCGTGCGCATCGGCGACTTCGGAGAGGGTCGCCTCCCGGTCCAGCACCTTGCGTACGGTCGCGAGGTCGAGCCCCAGCTCGCGCAGCGTCCGGACGAGACCGAGGCGGGCGAGCGCGTCCGGGCCGTACAGCCGGTAGCCCGCCGGGCTGCGGCCGTCCGGAGGGACGATGCCCTTGTCGGAGTAAAACCGGATCGCCTTCACCGTCAGGCCGGTGCGGCGCGCCAGCTCTCCGATGGAGTAGAAGGTGTCGCTGTGCATGTCCCCAGCTTGAGGTCTCCCCCGACGGGAGACTCAAGCGGTGCGGGCGGAGCGCTACCTCGTCGTGCCGCGGGGTCGGCGTACGGGCCGTCGCTCGGCCAGCGCGCTGACGGCCGTGAGCAGCAGGGTGACGACGACCCCGCAGCGGATCGCGGCCGACGCGCTCGCCAGGTCGAGCGCCACGGCGGACAGGACGGCGGCGAGGCTGTAGCCCACGGCTCCGACCGCGTACAGGACGGAGTACGCGGCGGCGTGGGCATGCGGCGGCAGGTGTCCGCGGAGGCTCAGATTGCGGGTGATCATCACGCCGGACTGGAAGAAGCCCGCCAGGAGCAGGCCGACGGCGATGCCCGGCGTGGCGGGCAGGACGGTGATCAGGAAGAGGCACCCCGCCGTGCAGGCCAGGAGCAGCAGGCTCTGTGCCCGTACGGAGCCGGGCCAGGCGCGCAGGCCGTGGCAGAGGGCACCGGCGGCGCCGGCCAGTGCGAATCCGGCGAGCAGCGGTCCCGACCACCCCACCGCGATCCGCCGCTCCTCCAGGAGGGCGGGCAGGACCAGTTCGGCGGTGGCCAGCATCGCCATGGAGGCCGCGCCGGTGAGATAGACGGGCCAGGCGGAGAGCAGGGTCCGGGCCAGCGGCGGCGCGGCAGGTCCGGCAGGGGCCGGATCCTGCGATTCCGGCAGTCTGAGCAGGAGGTACGAGGCGGTGGCCGCGAGCAGGGCGCCCAGCGTCAAGGGGGCTCCGGTGTGCACCTGGAGCGCCAGGAAGACCACGAGCGCGGGCGCCGCCGCCCAGGTGAGCTGCGTCAACGTCGTCTCGGCGGCCAAGGCGCGGGGCACGGCGCCGTCGGCCACGAGCCGGGTGAGCAGGGCGCGGATGCCGCCGGGGCAGGCGGCCGGTGCCGCACCGGCCAGGAGGGCGAGCCCGATGAGCACCGGAGCGGGGGCGGACCCCGCGAAGGCCGTGGCGCAGAAGGCGAGCGCTCCCACCGCGAGCCCTGCTGACAGCTGCCGCCTCATCCCGCCGCGGCCCAGTCGGGGCCCGAGCACGGCCGCGCCCGCCACTTCCCCCACGACGTACGTGGAGGCCAGGGTCGCACCGAGGGTGTAGCCGCCCGCGCTCTGTCTGCTCAGGAAGACCAAAGCCAGGGGTGCCATGGCCACCGGGGCCTTGCTGGCGAGCGCGACGACACCCCACAGCAGCAGTTCACCTCTCATCACGTCCTGTTCCCCATGGGGTTCTTGACGTACCCGCGCCCGGGCGACGGGCCGACGTCGGAACCCCGGATCACGGAATCGAAAACAAAAGGCCGCCTCCCCCGGTCACATTCCTCCGTCGCCATCCGTCATGGCAGTGACCGCGCGATGCACGGTCCTCAGCAGGCCAGCAGCGGCCCTACGAACACCTCAGGAGATGGCGATGGAAGCACGATCGATCACGGCGGAGATCCCGATGGCCCCGCGGATGACCGACGACCCCGCGGAGCTGGTCCCCGAGCTTGCGGCGGTGTCGGCCGCGCTGTTCAAGGTCACCGGCAACGGTTCGGTGCCGCGTTCCACGATCAGCCTGGTGCAGCTGCGCGCGGGCCAGATCGCGGGCAGCACCTACCTGACCGTTCTGCACACCGGATTCCTGCGCAAGGCCGGGGAGTCGGAGGAGCGGATCACGTCGGTGGCCTCCTGGCAGGACTCGCCGTACTTCAGCGCTGCCGAGCGGGCGGCGCTGGCCCTCACCGAGGCGGTGCTCCAGCCGTCCGCGCACGGTGAGCGGGTCTCGGACGAGCTGTACGCCGAGGCGGCCGAGCACTACGAGCCCAAGGCGCTGGCCACGTTGATGTTCGCGATCGGCCAGGTCAACTTCTTCATCCCGGTGGCGCTCATCGCCAAGCCCGTGCCCGGTCGCTCGTTCAGCGATCCGTGGAAGTAGCCGCAGGCGCCGGGACGGGTTCGGTCACGCGACCCTCATGTCCAGGAGCGGCTCAGCACAGCAACAGCGCCGCCTGCCAAGGAAGTTCGCCGAGAGGCGCGTCCGGCGCCGTCGCGTAGCGCAGGGCGAGCGCGGTGCCCGCCGCCCCGTCGAGGAAGCCGGGGCGGTGGACCACGGCGGAGCCGCCGGGCGCGGCGGCGGGCCAGAGGAAGGGGTGGGCCGGATCGGCCGCGCGGGCCAGGGCCTCGGTCAGCTCCGGTATCCGTGGCGCCAGTTCCGCTCCCCCGGGCTCGCGGGCCATCAGGGTCACGATCGTGGTGAGCCCCGCCAGGCCGTGGCAGAGCGTGGGGTCGCCGGAGGCGCGGGCGCCGCCCGGCCGGTCGCAGGTCGCGGCCACCGCGGCCACCGCCTGCCGGTTCCAGTCCGGTTCCTTCAGGGCCAGGGCGGCCAGTTGGAGGGCCCGGGCGACGCCGGGCGTGCCGTAGCACCAGCCGGTGCGGGCCTCGGCGAGGCCGGGCCTCGTCCCGGAGGCGGCCGCGAGCTCGGCTTCCAGGGGGACGACGTTGGGCCAGCCGACGCCGTCGGGGCTGCGGCGGGCGAGCAGCCACTCGGCGACGGTACGGATGGCCTGCTCCTGGCCCGGTACGCACACGCCCGCGCGGTGGGCGAGGGACAGCAGCGCGAGCGGGCCGGGGACGCCGTGCGCGAGGCCCGCGTTGAAGTGCCCGCCGGGGATCCCGTCCGGCTCGCTGAACAGGATCGGGTCGCCGGTCCACCAGCCGGGCACGGTCCTTCCGCCCGGTCCGGTGACCGGCCGTGTGAGCGCGACGAGGTGGGCGAGGACCAGCTCTGTGGTGTCCCGGTGCTCGGGCCCGGCCGCCAGGAGCAGCCGGCCGATGCCGGAGAGCCCGGCGACCACGTCGTACCCGGCCATCCTGGCCCCGGCCGTCCCCGCCGCCACGCGGGGCGCGTCCTCCGCGACCAGTCGGCGCGCCAGCAGGGCGACCTGGCCGTCCAGCTTGGTGAGGAGCCCGCCGTACTCGCCGGGCCGGGTGACGGCGGTCCGTGCGGCGAAGGCGACCGCGGGCAGCCCCGCGTACAGTCCCTCCCGGGCGGGCCTGCTCACTTTCGTGACCGCCGCCGACAGATGGGCGTGCGCGACCCTGGCGTGGCCGGGATCGCCGTGGGCGAGCGCCGCGAAGAGCAGTGCCACTCCTGCGTGGCCGTCCGCGAGGGACTGGGCGTGCCACAGGGAGCGGGTCTCGGCGAGGCCGGGGGTTTCGGCGGCGGTCACCCGCGCGGCGAGCGCGGCCGGGTCGGCCAGGCGGTCCGCGAGCCGCGCGACGAGGTGCTCGGTCATGCTCCGGCCCTTTCCCGGTCGAGGTGCGCCTGGACCGCGCCGCGGGCCACCGCCAGGGTCTGCGCCTCGGCCGTGCGGTCCGTTCCAAGGCGCCGGTTGCAGTGCATGTGGACGAGGGAGGCGAGCACCGCGTCCGGAGAGACGCTCAGCGCACCCTGTTCCTCCTGTGCCCGGACGAGCCGTCCGAAGCGCTCAAGTGCCACGAGGTGCGGCTGTGCCACCGGGTCCGGCGGGCCGCTCGGTGTGATCCTGGCGAGCGCCGCCCGTCTGCGAGCCGCGAACGCCTTGTGGTGCTGCTCGCGTTTGGGGTACGTAGCGGTGAGCCAGCGCCGCCAGTCGCCGCCGTAGCCCCGGTGGAAGGCCCGTACCAGCTCGGTCACGTCGTGCGCGGTGGTCAGGACGCGGTCGTCGGTGGGGGCCGCGAGCCGCTCCAGGACCAGGCGGCTGTCAGCGTGGAACACCTCCTCGGCCGCGGTGAGCAGCGCCGGGCCGCCGTAGCGCTCGGTCTCGGGGGCGTAGCTGTCCAGGCGCAGGCCCCGGGCGAGCCCGCCGGCGGCCAACTGACCGGCCAGGTCGTGCAGTCGGGGCAGGACGACTCCGTTGAGCAGGGCCGGGTCGCCGTGCAGGCGCAGCCGCAGGTGCGGGTCCGGATCGGCGTACCGGATGAAGAACCAGCGGTCGACGCCCCCGGGTCCGGCGGGCGGGGAGCCCAGCTCGGTGAGGAAGTCGCGCAACGGGCCGGTCAGGAGCTCGTCCTGGCGCTCGGCGGAGGTGTAGAGCGTCGCGTACAGCCAGGGGCCGCCGGGTGGGATCTCGCCGGTGCCGCGCCGCGCCACCGGTCGTGTGGCGCGGGTGGTTGCCTCGTCCGGCTGCGGTCCGCAGGGGGTCAGCGTCACCACGGCCTCCGCCTCGTGGGCGCCGCCGGGCCCGTGCAGCCAGCCGCTGTCGGTGTCCTGGCCCAGGGCCAGTTCGTGGACCACGGCCGCGCCCGTGCGCTCGCATTCACGGCGGAGGATCTCCTGGTGCGCGGGGACGGTGAGGTTGAGGGGGATGCGGTGGTCGCCGAGGGTGAGCTGGACGTGGTCGGGCACGCGCCACAGGGCGCGCCACTCGCCGAGGGGCAGACCGGTCGCCTCGAGCCGCCAGCGGGCCGGGCTGAGCACGGTGCGACCGGTGCGCACGGCGGGCAGGAACGGCAGGTCCTCCGCGGCGCCCCACTCCCACAGCCGCCACTGCCTGCGGCCGAACGCGGCGGCCTCGATGAGGAAGCGCACCGCGTTGGGCGCGGTCAGTTCGCGGTTGAGCACGTGGAGCGCCGACGGAGTCACCTCGCGCCCGAGTTCCGTGGACACGATCCGGAAGCCTTCGGAGTCGGCGCAGACGGCGATGGAGTCGAGCGTGAGGTCGGTGACGCCCGGCGCGGCGGGGCCGGGGTGAGCGCCGACGACCAGGCGCCCGTCCAGCCAGGTCGGCACCTGGGCCACGTTGGCGTGCCGGTGGTGCGACGCCTGGTGGTGGACCTGGACGGGCAGCCGTCCGGTGGTCGCGCGCGCGGCCCGCACCGTGTGCCGGATCTCCTCGGTCCGCGCGGGCGGAAAGAGGTGTGCGAAGCGGCCCATGTGGCCCCCGGACGTGGTGGCCGCGCCCACGACGACGAGGGTGAAGTCGCCCCGGTCCACGGCGGCGGCCGACTCCGCCGCGATCTGCACGACGAGTTCGAGCGACGGCGGGCGCACGGTGTCGGCGGCCTCGTCGCGGTCGGCCTCCTCGAACCTGCGCAGCCAGCTCTCGTCCAGGACGACCTCACGCGCCCCGCGCGCCTGCGCCTCGGCGGCGAGTCCGAGGAGCAGGCGCTGGCGTACGGCTCCGAGGGGCACGGGCCCCGGCTCGGGGCGGTGGCTCGGGGGCAGCCGGTATCCGGCCGGGGCGCCGAGGCCGATGTCGGGGTCGAGGACCTCCTTGACGGGCACATAGCGCCCGAGGCCGTACCGTTCCACGAAGTCCTGGTGGTACGCGGTCAGTCGGCCAGGACTCGGCGGCGAGAGGCGCCACAGCGCGGCGGCGGCGCGCTCCAGTTCCGCGGCCACCGAGTGCGAGAGCACGGCGGTGCCCTCCAGGCGCAGGTCGACTTGGACGGCGTGCGCGGCCGGGCGCTCCGGGGTCGAGGCGGGGCCTGCGGCCGCCCGCTCAAGTGCTGTGCGCCAGGCCTCCCTTCCCTCCCCCAGCGGCGTACGGCGATAGTCGTCCAGCGACGCACGCAGTTCGGCGATCCACTGGGCGGCGGGGGCGGCGGCCGGGAGCAGCGCCTCGACGTGTGCCAGCGGATCGGGAGCGTCCAGCGGCGGGCGCAGCTCTGTCAGGAGCACCTCCGCCCCGATCAGCTGGGCGACGAGACCGGCCACGGCGCCTTCGGGCGCGCCGGGGAAGAGCGTCTCGACCTGCCGGATCAGTTCGCCGCAGGGGATGGGGAGGGCCGCGGCCTCGGCCACGGCGCGCACGACGGGGGTGTAGCGGAGCGTGCGGGACCTGGGGCGGTTCTCGCTGGACGGGGTGTCGGAGCCGGGTCCCGCGGCGTCCGGGCCCGCCGGGGCGAACGGCAGGACGAGACGGCCGCCGCGCACGAAGCACAGCCCGTTCACCACCACGCTCAGGCCCTGGTGCACGGCCGGGTCGCGTTCCCACTCGGCGATCAGCCCGGCCAGCCAACCGGCGTCGGGCCGTGCCGCCCTGTGCCCCGCGCCGGTCAGCTCCCCCTTCGTGGCCTCGCCGAAGGATCCCCACAGAACGCCCGCGAGCAGGCCGAAGGGGGTGGGGCGCGACGCGGCCCTGAGCAGGTAGCGCGTCACGGCCCGATGGGCCTTGCGCAGATCCGACGCGGATACGGGCGCGTCCGCGAGCACGGCGTCGACGGTGCGGGCGAGTGAAGGGCTGGAGACCTCTACGGCCTCGCGGAACCGCTCGTCGGCGAGCAACTCCACGAGGCGGGCACGGAGTTCAGCGGGCTCCGCCCCGGTCTCGCCGGTCTCGTCCGACCGGGCCGCCGCACCGTCCCACCAGGTCGCGCGGACCCTCGGCCGGGCCAGGAGCGGAGTCCGCAGAAGCACTCCGTCCGCGCAGCGAAACACCGGTTCCACGCTGTGGCCACGCCGCATCTCTGCCACGCCCCCTTACTCGATGCACCATGAAACGGACTGCGGAATTCCTGATTCCACCTCCCGCGGGAATGTCGCCACACTAACCCCGGCACACCCCTCCCGGAACCCCTTGACTCCGTCCTCTATCCGTACCTAGATTCCGATTCTGCCGTCGAATGGCGGCGATTCGACAGGTTCCACAGGAAGGAATTCCCATGTCTGAGAACATGACGCAGGACCTCTTCGACATCGACCTGACCGAGACCGCCATACAGGACATCGCGTCCGACAGTGCCGCGGGCGCCATCTCCGGTGAGGAGTCCTGTTTCCGCACCTGCACGACCTGCTCGATCTGCTGAGGCAGGCCATGTGAGCGGCGGCCGGCCCCGGTGGCCCCGTACTGCCGGGGCCGGCTCCTGCGCCTGGGCGCCGAAGGCGACGGGCATTGCCCTTTCGGGCAGAACGCCCGGCACAGGCGGACATCCTTGGCAGTACCATTGACGCGGCAGGATTTTATCGATAACGCTCACTTCAGCACACCGCAAAAGAGCGCCCGACTCCCATCGCCGCAACCACACCATTTCCCCCGCCGAATCCGCAGGCAAACCTGCGGAGCGGAGATATTAGCCTGCCCGCATTTCAGTAATTCCGCTGCTCGCTTTGGGGTGCGGATCGCGTCAGGACGCCCCCGCGGCCCGTGAGGCCGTCGCGTCGCGCAGCGCAGGCCGGTGCGAAGGGCGGGCGCCACCGGCCGACCTTCGGCCTGCTCGGCGGCCCATCCTGAGCAACTTCCGCGCGTCCTGTCACAACTGACGCTTCCGCGTTGTCTCTCTGGCGGACCCATCGAGGGAACCCGACCAAGGAGAGAGAATGAACCACATCGTGATCGTCGGCGGTGGCTTCGCGGGCGTGTGGAGCGCCGCCTCGGCAGCCCGGGTGCGCGGCGACGCCGACATACGGATCACACTCGTGTCGCCCCACACGGACATGGTGCTGCGACCGCGTCTGTACGAGGCCGAGCCGGAGCGCGCGGTGGTGCCCCTGAAGCGGGTCCTGGAGCCGGTCGGGGCCGAACACGTCCAGGCCACGGTGGCGGAGATCGACACCACGGGCCGTCAAGTCGTCACCAGCGACGGCGATGTGCTCACGTACGACCGTCTGGTCCTCGCGACGGGCAGTCAGCTGATCCGCCCGGAGGTGCCCGGGGCGGACCTCGTCTTCGACGTCGACACCTTGGCCGGTGCCGTCGCCCTCAAGGAACACCTGCGCGACCGTACCGACTTCACGGCGGTGGTCGTCGGCGCCGGGTTCACCGGCCTGGAGGTGTCCACGGAACTGGCCGCGCGCGGCCGGGTCATCCTGGTGGACCGGAACCCCGTCGTCGGCCCGGAACTCGGCGAAGGGCCTCGCCCGGCGATCGAGGCCGCCCTCGACCGACTGGGCGTGGAGCGGCGCCTCGGCACCACCGTGACCGCGGTGAAGGAGGGCTCCGCGCAGTTGGCGGACGGCACGTGGACCGAGGCGGACGCGGTCATCTGGACGGCCGGACTGCGGGCGAGCCCGCTCACCGCGCAGATCGAGGGTTCCCGGGACCGGTTCGGCCGCCTGGAGGTCGACGCCCAACTGCGGGTCTCCGGCGCCGTGTTCGCGGCGGGCGACACGGCCGCCGCGCGGCTCGACGCCGAGCACGTCACCGTGCAGAGCTGCCAGTACGCTGTCCCGCTGGGCAAGACAGCGGGCCACAACGCCGCCGCCGACCTGCTCGGCCTTCCCCTCATCGACTTCGCCCCCGGGCCCTACGTCACCGACATCGACCTCGGCGGGGCGGGCGCGGTCTTCACCCGGGGCTGGGACCGCGAGGTCGAGTCCACCGGGGCCGACGGCAAGCTCGTCAAGAAGTGGATCATGGAGAAGATCGAGCCCCCGGTCGACGACGCGCAGGAGATCCTGAACGCGGCGGCGTATGTCCACGTCGTGATCCCCGCGGCCCACGAACTGTGACGGGCGAGCCCGCGCGCACTGCCGACCCCCTCCGGCCGGGCGCCGCACTCCACGTAGAGCTGTGGGCCATGAGCACACCCCGCTAATCGGCAGGGGTGTTGCCGCGAGCCGCGATGTGCGCGGGCGGCGCGATGCCCGTGGGCAGGAGGGGGTCGGCCTCCGGTTCGCCCCATGTGGAGTTCAGCGGCAGCACTCCCGCCCAGATGCCGAGGGCGGCGTCGGGCCCGTCCCCGTCCTCGGGCGCGCCGGTGCGTATCTTGACCGACGCCTCTTCGAGGGAGAGCGCGAGCAGCGCGGTCGCCGCCAGTTCCTTGCGGTTCGGCTGCCGGGCGTAGTCCCACTGTCCCGGTGCCGCCTGCTCGGTCAGGCGCCACAGGCCCGCCAGCTTCTCCTCCGGGTCCGTGACGAGGCGCGGGACTCCGTAGATCATCGCGCTGCGGTAGTTGACGCCGTGCTCGAACACCGAGCGGGCGAGCACCAGACCGTCCACGTGCGTGACGGTCACGCACACCGCCGCCTCGGGCGAGGCGACCAGACTGCGGCTGGCGACGGAGCCGTGGAAGTAGAGATGCCGACCGTCACTGCCGTAGACGGTCGGCACGACCATCGGGGTGCCGTCGATGACGACGCCCAGATGACAGAGGAATCCGGCCTCCAGGACGGCGTCGAGCCGGGCGCGCTCGCGGCTGCCTTGCTCGCGCAGGCGACGGTGGCGGGTGCGGGCCGTCTCCGGGAGTGCGGACGGCAGTTGTTCGTCGGTCACGTCGCCTCTTTCTGAGCGCCGGCTTTCGACACAGATCGAATGCCAACGATATCCGGCGCAACGCTCTTATCAAGCTACGGAATCAGTAGTAGACAGCCATCCCATGCGCGGAATCCCTTGAGCCTCGCCCCAGCTCAGCGCCTACGCTTTCGTCACGACCGGTCCAGCCGGGCCAGCTCCGCGTCGACGGCCTCACGGACGAGGCCGCGCGCGTGGTCGAGGGACAGGCCGCCGCTCAGCCAGCGCATGCTCAGACCCTCCAGGAGGGCGGTGAGGCGTTCCGCGGCGGCGGCGAGGGTGGCCGCCGGTGCCATCGGGCGCACCCGTCCGAGCAGTCCGGCCACGTCCTGCACCCAGACCAGGGTCGCGCGGGCCAGGTCCTCGCGCAGGGCCGCGTCGAAGACGGCGCTCGCCCGCAACTCACCCCAGGCGGTGCTGTTCTCCCGCACTTCCGGCGAGTCCTGGAACTCGAGGAGGAGCGCCTCGTCCAGTTCCTCTCGCGGACTGAGCGGCTCTCCGCTCTCGCCGCGCGCGGCGGTGTACCGCTCGGCCCGCTCGTTGATGAACTCCAGCGTGTGCCGCAGGATGCCCGTGCGGTCCTTGAAGTGGTAGTAGATCAGGCCGGTGGAGACCCCCGCCTCGGCCGCGAGCTCCTCCACGCGGAGCCCTCGGACACCGCGCCGGGCAATCACCCGCGCGGCCGCTTCCAGGATCTGAGTACTGCGTGACGCCATGACCATGAACCCTATCCGGACACCTGTCCCCGCTTGATCCGCGGGCTGCCACCACCGCTCAGGCCCGGGCGCACCCTCGCCTCTGCCGGTGACCATCTCCCTGACTTACTTTTCAGTAGATTGGGAACGTCGAGCACCGAGCCCCTCCGCAAGCATCAATGCGATACACAAGAAACCTCCATAAACTAGGACACACCATCCCAGCAATTTGACTGAAAATCCAGTCAGGACCACAGTGGAGGGCGTAGCCGCCTGTCCCCCACCACTGGACAGCTCGTCCGTCCATGAATCGGAGCGCACCGTGTCCCACCTCTCCCCCTCCCGCCGGGCGGCCCTGCGCGCCTTCGCCGCGATCGGCGGCGCGCTGGGGCTCGGCGCCACCACGGCATGCGGCTCCGACAAGTCCACCCGGACCGGATCGGACACCGGCACTGGCACCAAGCGGGCCAAGGCCACGGACGGTGGGCGCCGCTTCGGCGCGGAGTGGGAGAGCCACACGCGCACGTTCATGTCGTGGCCCGCACTGGCCTCCGTCTGGGAGGAGGACCTGCCCTACGTACGCGAGGACATCGCCCGCATCGCGCGGGCCGTCGGGGAGTACGAGGCCGTCGTGATGATGGCCCGGCCCGACCAGTTGAAGGCGGCGCAGCGGGCGTGCGGCTCACAGGTCGAGGTGATCCCGCTCGCCGTGGACGACCTGTGGGCCCGCGACACCGTCCCGGTCTTCGTCGAGGAGGACGGCGAAACCGTCGGCGTCGACTTCAACTTCAACGGCTGGGGCAACAAGCAGGAGCACACCAACGACGGCCAGGTGGGGCGCGCGCTCCTGCGTGAGTACGACATCCCCCGCGTCAAGGCACCGCTCGTCTCCGAGGGCGGTTCCTTCGAGACCGACGGCGAGGGCACCCTGCTCATCACCGAGAGCTCGATCGTCAACGACAACCGCAACCGCGGCAAGTCCCGCGACCGGATCGAGGCCGAGCTGCTCGAAACCCTCGGCCTGAAGAAGGTGATCTGGCTGGCAGGCGTGCGCGGCGAGGACATCACGGACGCGCACGTGGACAGCCTCGTACGGTTCACCGCGCCCGGTGTCGTCCTCCTGGACCAGGCGTTCCCCGGCACGCCCCCGGACTCCTGGTCCCGCTCCGCCGACCAGGCGCGGTCGGTGCTCAGCAAGGCGACCGACGCCCGAGGGCGGCGCTTCGAGATCATCGACCTGCCGCAGCCCGACCTCGACAAGATCACGGGTGAGGGTGACGACTTCGTGTCGACGTACGCCAACTTCTACATCGCCAACGACTCCGTGTTCATGCCGAAGTTCGGCGACCGGAAGGCCGACGACCGCGCTCGCGGCATCCTTCAGGACCACTTCCCCAAGCGGGACATCGTGCCTGTCCGCATCGACACCATCGCCTCCGGCGGAGGCGGCATCCACTGCTCGACCCACGACGAGCCGGGCAAGCCCGCCGACTGACCGGCCCGGCCGCGCCCCCGCCGGGTCACAGCAGCCGCCGGATCTCCCCCCGCACCCGGTAGAACCCGCCCGCCGCCGGGTGCAGGGCGTCCACGGCATAGCGCACTCCAGGCTCCCGTATCGCACGGGGGAACTGGACCCTCCAGGAGGAGTCGTAGCCCTCGGACACGACGTGCACGCGCAGGCGGCCGCCCTCCTGGACACACTCGACGACGATGGCTCCGGCGGGGGCGTGGGCGACGGTGGTCACCGCGGCCACGGCCGTGTCCGGCGCGTACGTGGGCACCGCGGCGGCGAGCTTGACGTCCCGCGCGACCGGCACCGTGCCCTGCTCCGCCGCGGAGATGGCCGCGTCGCTCGCGTCCACGCAGACCAGCGAGCCGTCCGTGGTCACCAAGTACAGCCGCTCGTCGTGGTACTGCATCGAAAGGGCCGAACCGCCGCCCGTGCCGAGCTTCCACAGACGGGTGCCGTCCTGGTCGAAGCAGTACACGGACGACGCCGCGTCACCGGCGAAGACGAACCGGCCGCCGGGCGAGGCCGCGCACGAGTACACCGCGCTGTCGCAGGCGTACGTGGCCTCGATCGCGCCGGTGGTCTTCGAAAGCCGCTGGACGGCGCGGTGTGCGGTGCCCGCGTAGACAGCCTCGGCCTCCTGCCAGCCGAACAGGACTCCGCCGCGGGTGGAGGTGTGCCACAACTCGCCGCCACCGTCGGGCGCGTAGGCGGTGACGCCCCGGGAGTGCCCGTGGTAGACGGCCCGGTCGTCGGCGCGGACCATCCAGGCGTGCTCGCCCCGGCTGCGGCGGGCCCACTGGTGTTCGTCCTCGTGGTCGATGACCGTGAGCCGCCCGTCGCGGTCCGACACGTTCAGCAGGCCCTCGTGGATGTCGAGCCAGAAGATGTCGACGTCCGCCGCGATGTCGTAGGCGGCGAACGGCAGCTTCGACGAGAGGTCGTAGACCCGGCCGTCGTCGCAGCCCGCGTAGATCCAGAAGTCGTCGGCGACCAGGCACTTGACGCCGTCCGGCAGGCTGAACCGGGCCAGGACGCCGCCGTCGTGGTCCAGGGTGTACACCTCACCCGACTGATTGCCGACCCAGCAGTGCTCGCCGTCGACGTGGATGCCGAACGCCGAGGAACCGGTGCGGAACCGCCAGAGGACGGGGGCCACGGACCGCGCGGTGGACGGCGCCGAGGTCACCTGACGCCGAGTCACCGGACGGGGCGCGCGCTGTCCGGGGATCGCGGGGGCGTACCCCTTGCGGACCTTCTCCCCCACCTTCTTCGCGGCGGCCGCGCGTGCCTTCTCCGCCGTGGCGAACGTCGTGCTCTGCATCTGCCCTGCGGCGCCGATCCGTCCGTACCGCACCGTCACCAGCAGGCCGGCGACCGTCACCTCATAGAACTTGTGCGCGCCCCCGCCGTCCTGCGACAGCTCCAGATACGTCGTCGACTCCGGCGCACCGGACATGGCGGACCCAGACATGGCAGACCCCTCCCCGAAGCGGACCCACGGCCATTCCGGCGGGCCCCACTGCTCAAACCGTAGGAGGTGGCACTGACAATCGGCCCGCGACCGCGGCCCCGGCTGGCCGGACGACCCGCCACGCGAACAGCCCGGCGCGGGTGCGCCGGGCCGTGGTGGAGCCAGGGGTGCGGTCAGCGGGTGACGACGTTGTGCGCCGGGATGATCTGCGGCTCGCCGTCGGCGTGGCCCAGGTCGGCGAGGATCGGCTGGAGGATCTTCGAGAAGCTCTCGAGCGCCTCCTCGGACTCCCATACGTCGACGACCCGCCAGCCGCCCTCGACCGGACCGGCCACGTGGGAGATCAGTCCGGGTGCGGGAATGTCTGCGAGCGACGTGAACTCGCCGCCGTCGGTGAGGCGGCTGATGACGGCGTCGTAGAGCTCCTGCCCGACACCGGGAATTTCGAAGGTGACGATGATGGCCATGTGGTCCCCCCACTGGTCGTTCTGCTCGTGCACGGCGTGAACCGCTCGTTCACCGTGTGCGGCGATCGCTCCGATCGGCGCGACCCCCTCATGCCTACCCGACCGCCGTCCGGGCGTCGACGGCTGGCGGGTGCCGGGCGGAGAGAGCTGAGGCGCGATGCGGAGTCACGCGCCCCTAGTGAGCCGCCTGCGACCCGGGCGCGCACCGCACCACGGCCGATCGGGGGTTTACGCACGACCGCGCCCGCGCACAGCCCTGAGTCGACGCTTCGGTGTGAGGGCTCTCAGAGACTGCCGGGGGATGCTCGTCCTGTTCATCAGTTCAGGCCGGTGAGGAACTCGCCGAAGAGCCGGTTGGCGGTCTCGGAGTCGTAGAGGCGTTCGAACTCGGCGCGTGCGAGGCTGCGCCGGAACTCGCCGTGATAGGAGACGTCTCCCGCGTCGTGCATGAGGTCGGTGAACCACGCGGCGTACGCCTGGTAGTTCCACACGTGCTTCAGGCAGGTGGCGGAGTACGCCTCCAGCGGGCCCGGGTCCTGCTCCTTGACCTGCTTCAGGACGGCCGTGGCGAACACGTCGGCGTCGTGCAGGGCCAGGTTCATGCCCTTGGCGCTCATGGGCGGCACGATGTGCGCGGCGTCACCGAGCAGGTACAGGCGGCCGTAGCTCATCGGGGCGTAGACCACGCTGCGCAGCGGCACCAGCGTCTTGCTGGTGATCGGTCCCTTCGCGGTGACCGGTTCGCCGAAGCGCGCCTCGATCTCTTCCCAGATCCGGTCGTCCGCCCACTCCTCGACGGCGGTGTCCAGCGGGCACTGGAGGTAGAAGCGGCTGGCCCGGGGTCCGCGGGCGAACTGACCGGCGAATCCCCGGTCGTGGATCGCCATCATGGACTGGTGGTTGGCGGAGGCGTCGGCCAGTACGGTCAGCCAGGCGTACCCGTACTCGTGGGACTGGCGGGTGAGTACGTTGCCGGGGATGCTCGCCCGGCTGACGCCGTGGTCTCCGTCGCAGCCGGCGATGAAGTCGCAGGCGATGGCCCGCGTCACGCCCGTCCTTTCGCGGTAGCGCACGCGCGGCCGGGGGCCGGTGAGGTCCTCCGGTTCGACGTCCTCGGCTTCGAAGCGGAGGTCGCCGCCGTCGCTGACGAAGACGTCGATGAGATGGCGCACGAGGACCTGCTGGGGGCAGAAGCGTCCGTCGACGTGGTCGTCGGTCACGTACCGGAAGGGCCGCGTCTCGCCATCGACGCGGAAGTTCAGCACCGGCGCGAAGGGGGCGCCGTCGAGGACCCGGTCCGCCAGGCCCCACTCCCGGAACATGCGCGCGGCCCTGGGGTCGATGACCCCCGCGCGCTGGCGCCGCTCGACGTACTCGCGGCTGTGCCGCTCCAGTACCACGCAGTCGATCCCGCTGCGCAGGAGGAAGTTGCCGAGGGCGAGCCCGGCGACACCCGAACCCACGATCACGACAGTGGTGTTCTCGTCCGTTACGGACATGGTTGGTGCTCCTTGGTGTTTTTCTGCGAAGAGTGGGCGTCTTTCGTCGGGGAGAGCTGTGCGTTCATCAGCCCGTCCTGTTCATGGCGATCGCCGGACATGGGTGTCCCGCGCGTTTGGCGCAGCGGGGCGAGACCCCCTACCCTTAAGCGAAGTCTTCACTACGCATCATACGTAGTGTCCACTACGTTTGTAAGAGGGGTCGGGCTATGCGCCGCGACGGAGCCGCCAACAGGGAGAAGGTCCTGCTGGCCGCCGAGCATGTGTTCGCCGAGAAGGGGGCCGCCGCCTCCACCGATGAGATCGCGCAGCGGGCCGGGGTCAGCATCGCCACCGTCTTCCGCAATTTCGCCACCAAGCAGGACCTCATCGAGGCCACCGCGTGCCGCTACCTGGAGAAGCTGACCGCCCAGGCGCTGGCGCTCGCCGAACCTCAGGACCCCGGGAAGGCCTTCGCCTCCCTGATGAGGTCCCTCGCGGCGGCCGGGCCGGTGAAGATGACCCTGATGGATCTGTTGCCCCCGCACGACGACGACGGCCAGGGCCTGTCCCGGCCGGTCACCGAGGCGGCCGACGCCTTCCGCGCGGCCCTCGACGGCGCACTCCACCGCGCCCAGGCCGCCGGCGCCGCGCGCCCCGACGTCACCGGCGACGACGTCTCCCTCCTCCTGCGCGCCCTCGCATACGCCACGGACCTCAGCGAAGGCGAGGCACTCGACCGGGCCGTGGGCATCGTCCTCGACGGCCTCGGCGTACCGCGCTGACACCCCATCCGTTCCGTGCAGCCTGGCCCTAGCGCCCGGCCCGGAGCTGGGTGACGGCGTCGTCCATGAGCGGGTGTTGAACAGTACGAGTGCGTTGAGGACCAGGCCCAGCGCGCCGATCCGGTCCTCCATGCCGTCCTGGTAGCGCTGGTGGAGCTGCCCTGCCCGGCCGTGGAAGATCTTCCGGGCGAACGCGTGGCGGCCTTCCTGGAGGTTGGCCTGCACCTTGATCTGGCGGCGGTATCCGGGCTCGTCGGCCGAGCGCAGGATGTGCAGGGTTCTCGCGATCCGCCCGTAGTGCGCGATCGCGTCGCCAAGCGAGGTGGGGCGACCGTCGCGGGACAGCATCCGGATGACGTCGTAGGCGCGGACGGCTCAGGTGTGGATGGAGCCGATGATCCGCAGGATGTCATCCCCGTGCTGCTCGATCCGGACCAGGTCGACCCGGCCAGGGCGAGAAGGCCGCACACGATGTCGCTGTAGCTCGCGGTGTCGGTGACGAGCATCTCCGGGCGCTTGCCGCCGGCGCGGTCGTAGCGGACGTCCAGCCCGTACAGCGAGTCGCGTACGTCTGGTCGGCGTGGGACGACCTGCCGTACTTCAGCGCGTCCGCGCCGCCGGTCACCGAGGTGAACGCCTGGTCGGCGCCGGTCCAGGGGAACACCTCCAGCAGCACCTCGGGCAGGTCCACTCTCGGCACCATGGCGTTCACCGCGGCCCGCAGCTCCAGCAGGGAGGCCGGTTCGGGCTCCGGCTCCAGGGCGGCGAAGTGCGAACGGCCATGGTCGTCGAACACGATCTGCGCGTTGTCCGGGACCCGGGCGGCGACCTCCCTCCCGGTAAGTGCCGTCCAGCAGCGCGGCCCGCGCCGCCAGGTGCGCCACTGCCTCCCCGGGCAGGTTCAGCGAGACCAGCACGGTCGGCCTCGCCCGCTACCGCGAGGTCGTGAGCGGGACCGCGAACCCCAGGCGGTTGCGCGCCCGCCTCTTGGACTCGTCCAGACAGTCGATCAACACGACTGCCGAAGGTTCATCCCTCACCGCCGTCCGTGGGGCGCAGGACGACGTACCCCTGATTCGGGCTGGGAGACCACGGCAAGCGGTGCTCGAAGAGGGCTTCGACGAACGGTGTCGCGCGGTGGTAGACGTACACCGAGGTCTGCGCCCCCGTGATCTGCGGGGTGTCGATGAGCAGGGGAATGTCGGCGAGGAAGTACCGCACCGCCTCGTGGACCTGAGCCTCTCTCGGCTCGGCGGGCATGCGGTGGGCGAGGACGCTGCGGGAGGCGCTCAGGCACATGTCCCGGAAGGCGAGGTCGGCGGTGAACCAGCGCTGGGCCTCCCGGTGCAGGCGCTGGAAGGCCTCTTTCGTCCGCAGGTGCTCCCAGTCGAGCAGGTACGGCCCGGCGTCCTCGTGGCCGGTGGTGTGGAGGAGACCGTCGCGGATGCGGTTGCGCATCTTCAGCCCGTTCTCGTGCGCCCGCTTCCGGGCTTTGTCCGCCGGTATCCCCGTGGCGGTGAGGGTGTACTGCGAGGGAACGTCGGGGAGGTGGAAGTGCACCCGGTCGAAGCGGGGCAGCACCCACCGGCAGAGCTCCACGACGCGTGCGCGCTTGAAGTAGGAGTTGAACGGGCTCATTCCCACGCACGCGTGCTGGGCCAGGTCGGCGAGGCGGCGGCAATTGGCGGTGAGCGGTTCGGCTGTGAACCCAGTGAACCCAGTGAACCCGGTGAGGTCGGTGAGGTCGGTGGGCAGGGTGGGCTCGCTGGGCTTGCTGGGCTCGGTGGACTCAGTGGACTCGGTGAATTCCCCGCGTGCGCCGAACAGCGCGTTCCGGTCGGCCATCACCCGCGCACTCTAAGCACCGCGCGACGCCCACGACGCCCGAACCGAGCCGCTGCCCCTCGAATCGCGTACGACTACTCCGGATCGGTTGGCAAGGCGCAGGAGTCGCGCGTCCCCCTGCCAGGGACAGCCCCCGGCGGCCGGGGCCCTGCCCCTGGCCGGAATCGCCCTTGCGGATTCCGTGCTCGGCTCGGGGCAGAGCCACCGAGCCGCAGCACACGCCACCCCGACCGCTCGGTCAGAGTGCCCCCAGCGGAACACATGGCCGAACATGCCCTAGGCAGCCGCACTCTTGGTTCGTACCATTCGTGTCGCCTGAGGCCCTCAGTCAGCGGGCGGCCCGCTCGTCCCCCATGCCCGCCCGCTTGGCATGCCCCACCTGATTCCTCGTGGGCACATGCCCCCTCTCCTGAAACCGCTCGATCCACTTTCAGGATTCAGGCCCCATCAACGCGATAGGAAAACCATGGCCGGTGGACTTCTCGCGAGCGGCGCGCTGACAGCGTTGTTCGCCATGGCTCTGGCTCCACCCAGTACGTCCCCAGACGTCCCCACGACTCCCCCGTCACCCGCCGAGAGAATCCGGGTCGAGGTAGCCACAGTCAATGGATCAGGCTGCCCCGCCGGGACGGTCGCCGTGGCTGCCGCGCCGGACAACTCGGCGTTCACCGTCACCTACAGCGACTACCTCGCCCGTGCGGGAGAGCAGTCCGATCCCGTCGACTTCCGTAAGAACTGCCAGCTCAGCCTGATCGTGCACGCCCCGGTGGACTACACCTACGCGATCGCGAGCGTCGACTACCGCGGGTACGCCTCGCTGCAGTCCGGCGTCAGCGGCATGGAGAAGGCGTCGTACTACTTCCAGGGCTCACCCGAGACCAAGTCCGAATCCCACCGTTGGCGCGGCCCGTACGCCGACAACTGGCAAGCGACCGACACGAAGCCGTGGGAGGACCTGGACTGGGCGCCGTGCGGCGCCAAGCGGAACCTCAACGTCAACACCGAGTTGCGGGTTCTCATCGGAGCCTCCGATCCCGACAAGACCAGCTTCATGACCATGGACTCGACGGATGCCAAGGTCAGCAGCGTGTACCGACTCGCGTGGAAGCAGTGCCCGAGCTCGTAAGCGGCTTCCCTGAGTGCACCAGCACAGTGGACGAGTTCGGCCGCTCGGCATGAGTTCGTGAGCCGAGGGCGAGCGGGAGGTCCCTTCTTCCTGGCAGGACCTCCCGCTCTGCCGACGCCGCGCGCGGCGTCTCGGCCAATTCGTCACCGGTTACGCGGAAAGGGCCGTCGGCCTGCGCAGCAGCCACTGTCCGAACGTCCGGCGCGGAGGTCGCACCACCACGCGCCCGTGGGCCTTCTGACCGACCAGCTCCACGCGCAGAGTGACCGGTGCGTCGGGGGCGTGATCCGGCGGAGTCCGCAGGTACTTGACCCTGCTGTGCACCAGTTGCAGACCATCGGTATCGACCACGACTCCCGGCCCGGTGACGAGCGTCAGGGTCTTCCCCGTCATGCCCACATCTATCCGCAAGGTGTCGTGCGTGATCACCGCTCCACTGAAGTCGAGCGTCACGTCGCAGTACGTCACGTCGAGCTCCAGCCTCCGCGGCACCACCCAGCGTCCTTTGCGCTCGACCGCGCCGCTGTGGACCTGTTCGATCCGGACCACGTCCTTGGCCTCCACCCCGGTCGCGCCGGGTGCGGAGGGTGCGGGCGGCAGGTCGGCGGTGAGCACGGCCAGTTCGCTCCGCGTCCGCGCCGACAGAGCGGCCTCCAGGCGCTCGTCCAACTCCTCCGCGGTCAGCAGGCCGTCCCCGGCCGCGATGCGCAGCACGTCCACCGCCCGCTCCCGGTCCGCGTGCGAGGCTCGCAGCTCGGGGGCCGAGCCGGGCCCGGAGGGCTTCCCCGTGGGTGAGATCTCTCCCGACATGCTTCCGTCCTGGTCCTGTCGAACGTCTCGGCGCGGCACGCGGCGCAGGCGGTCGCGCGCGAATGGAGAACTAACGCTATGAACTATCGCTATGGACTAACGCTATATCGCGTCACAGATCCCGGCTAGGTCCTCTCCTGCGGAGGCGCTGCCGCGGTGGCGCGCTTCGGCACGGTGACCGGGCAAGGCCGGCCGAGTGCCACTCCGGACGACCGTCTGCCCTCAGGCATGCCCTGATGGCCCTTCCAGCCCCGCACACGGCTGTATAGAACGGCCTGGCGAAGGCGGTCAAGGCCGGAAAGCGGCGGCCTTCTCGCCTCGCGAAGGGGCGCATTCCGTACGGGTGTGGGCCCGAGGTCGACCGGACGGGACACGTCATGCGGCGGCAGGAAGAAGGCAACGGACAGAAGGCCACGGGCAAGGGGCAGGCTCCGCCCCGGGCCGCGAGCGCACCGACGGCGGGTGTCGGCCAAGGACCCATGACCCCGGGGCGGGCCGTGGCGCTGAACGGCCTCGTGGGCAACCACGTGGTAGCGCGCCTGGTCGGCGAGGAGCGGCACGCTCACGGCCCCGGGGCCGTCGCCGCCGATCCGGGCCGGCCGTCCGGGGAGGGGGCGGAGAACGCCGGTGCCGCCTTCGCCGCAGGCGCGAGAACGGCACCCTCCGTGGGCGCTCAGCGTGCCGCGCGGAACGACCGGTCGCGGACCGTGGAGCCAGCCACCTCGCCGGGACCACGGGACTCCCGCGCCGGACAGCCGGGCCGGACGGCCGCCGAGCAACGCGCCCTGCCCCGGCCCGCCGCCGGAGTCCCGGCCACTCCCGCCCCGGGACGAGCGGCCGGCGGCGGCGCCCTGGTCGTGGCCCGCGTGAAGGGCAAGGGAAAGGCACCGGCGGCCGGCGGCGCGCCCTCGTGGGAGCAGCGCGCGAAGGCCATCAACGAGATCGGCAGGAAGCACACCTGTGAGCAGCCGAACAGGTCGTGGGGGCGGGTCCGCGACGAGATCGTCGTCCGGTACTCGCGTTCCTACAAACACCAGCCGGACGAACAGAGCCTCCGGCACATCGCGCGTGCGCTGTACAACGCCATCGAGCGCCAGGAGCAGCGGCGGAGCCGGTCAGGGGGACAGAAGACGGCGGGCATGCAGAAGGTGAGCGAGCCGAACCAGGAAGTCCAAGTCATGCTGTACAACGGCCACTTGGTCATCACCGCCAATCAGGACTCCTCCCTGGACCTGCTCCACCAGTGGCTGTTGAACGACAACGACAAGAACGGCGATGACAAGACGGACGTCCAGGACGCGCCGGGCGACCGACTGCGGCAGGTCCTGACCACCGACTTCCACGCCGACGACGACACGGAGGACTCGGAGCGGGAATCGGAGGGGGAGGCGGCGCTGGGCAAGCGCCCGGCGCGGGCGAGCGGCCCCGCGAGCAGCAAACGCCGCAGGACCGAGGGCGAGCGGTCCGCCGGGGCGTCGTCGAAGGGGGAAGACCCCGATCGTGTGTACCGCGACCAACAGGCTCGCTTGAAGATCAGCGAGGGCCTCCGCCCGGCGGGACAGGGTCACGGGCAGGAACAGGGACAGGAAGAGGAACAGCCGGGCACGCCGATGGACGTGGACGGCGGACCTGACGCGCAGGTCGCGCCGTACCTGCGGGACAACCGCACGCTGCGGGCGCTGCGGGGCGTACGGCACGTCCGCAAGATCGACGTCTCCCATGACCGCGCGGAGGATCCCGCGTACCGGCAGTACCTGGCCAAGGCCCTCTCCGGCGAGGCGGCGGGGTACGCGTACCTGGTCTACAACAGCGGGTCGGACGGTGTGCAGCACGCCGAGCAGAAGCTGTTGATGCTGCTCAACAACGCGGACATCACCGGCGAGAACGCCGAGAGCGACGTGCTGATCCGCGGCCGGAAGCGGCCGTGTCAGGCCTGTCTCGGCCTGCAGAACTACTTCAAGAACGAGATGGGCCTGGACATCCGCTACAACGACAGGGGAAACCACTACTTCATCAACGCCACCACCAGCGCTGTGGAGCACTTCCCCGGGCAGGACGCGTCGAGGACCGAGGCGGTGGACGGCCACCTCAAGGAGCAGCTGCGCCACGGCCCGATGTACGCCGCGGCGCCCAGCGGCGCCACGCCCGCGCCCGCCTTCCACGACGAGGGGGTCCACGAACCCACCGTCGGCGCGGAGGGCGGTACGGAACAGCGCAAGCGGCTCAAGAAGTACACGACGGCGGACGGCAGAACCGGACGGCTCTTCCCCCGCCGTGCGAACCTCAAGGCGGGCCTCGACACCCCTTCCGACAGCGAGGTCGAGGACCCTGCCGCGGCCGGGAAGCACCTGGAGACCCACTTCCACCAACTCAGCCTCCGGGACACCAAGGAGACGGACGAGACGGCCGGGCTCGAGTCCGCCCCCGACAACAGGGCGAAGCGCTCCCAGGAGCAGCAGGAGCGGTGGCAGGCGTGGTTCGACGAGGCCATCGTGCCCCAGCTGCGGGTGGCGGCCGGGCCGGAGTTCTGGCAGGCGGTGGAGCGGCGCAGCGAGCAGAGAGGAACGTTCGGAACGATCTTCCCCGACGCTCTGCGCCGGAAGATCCGTGAACTGACGCAGGCGGACCCCGGCCTCAAGACTCCCATCCGGGTCCTGCTGAACGTCTCCGTGACGACCATGAACCTTCAGCTCGGAAAGACCGGGGAGAGCACACGCAAACTCGCTCACCCGCTGAAGGAGGTCCCGGGGGCGGACGGGGCGATCGAGGCGGCCATGCCCGCGCGGTTCCGCAGCGGATGGCGGGAGCTGCTGAGGAAGAACGAGGGGAAGAAGCGGGGCGACACCGAGAAGTGGAATCCCAAGGGCGACGTGCTGACCGACGACTTCGACCGCGCGCTGTACGAGATCATGTTCGAGGGCGAGCACTTGGTGTCCGCGAACTCCGTGGCGGACAAACTCTTCATCTCGCAGGAGACGTTCAAACGGCGGGTGAAGAAGATGAAGGAGAGGTACGGCCAGGACGATGTCGGGGAGGGCCCTGCCCCGCGGTGACCGGCGCGCGGGGCCCTGGGGCCGGGGCCGCCGTCGGGCGCTATCCCTTCGGAGCGATGACGACGGCGGTTCCGTACGCGCACACCTCGGTGCCCACGTCGGCTGCCTCGGTCACGTCGAAGCGCATCATGAGGACCGCGTTCGCGCCCCGCGACCTGGCCTGCTCCACAAGACGTTCCATCGCCTGGTTCCGCGTCTCGACCAAGGTTTTCGTCAGCCCCTTCAGCTCGCCGCCGACCAGGGACTTCAGTCCCGCGCCGATCTGCGAGCCCAGGTGCCGGGAGCGCACTGTCAGACCGAAGACCTCGCCGATGACCTGTTGCACGTGATATCCGGGAACGTCATTGGTGGTCACCACCAAGACGTCGGACTGCGCGGTCTGGCCGCCGCCGAAATCCTCGATGCCCATGCGTGTGCACCTCCTCGGGGCCAGCATGACCTGCCCCTCGGCGTCACGCCAGTGGAAACGTCTCCCGCCAGTCGTCCGTGTGGATCGAGTGCGGCTCGCCCTTCAGGTGGTGCTGGATGGCGAGCGCGTTGTACCGGACGGTGTCCGCGGGCAGCGGATCGACGGGGGCCCAGAGGATCTCGCTGCACTTGTGGGGTTCGGCGTTGACGGGCGTACCGGTGAAATCGTGGTCGAGGGTGAAGAACCAGCCGACGCGATCGCTGCGCTCGGGGCTGCGGAAGTACATGACGTGGGCGAGCCGCACGGCGCCGTGGTCGAGGCGGACGCCGATTTCCTCGCGGGCCTCGCGCACGATCGCCTCGCGGGGGTCCTCGCCCGGCTCGACCTTGCCGGAGGGGAGGTTGAGCAGGCCGTCGGCGTACCCGGTGCGGTGCCGTCGGGCCAGCAGGACGGTGTCCCGGCGCCTGAGGATGAGCAGGGCGTCGTTCTGCGGCTGGTTCACCGGTTCCTCCCGCCGTCGTGTCGTCCGCGCGGACTCTACGGGCCGCTCGGCCAAGTGCGCATCGGGGCAACCTGCTTGCCCGCCGGGCACGGGCCGGGGGCGGCCCGGGCCGACGGCCGCGCGTCATCGCCCACCCGTACACTTCCTCCGTCAAATGATCATCGTTGACCACGTGGGTCGACCACTTGGGGGGATACGCATGTCCAAGCGTGCGACGTGGAAGAACCGGGCCTTCCTGCGGGGCGCGGCGGTCGCGATCAGCGCCGCGGTGGCCTTCACCTGTGCCACCGGCACCGGCAGCGCGGCCGAGGAGACCGGAAAGCACGACGCCACCCAGCGCGCCCTGGACGCGCTGGAGCGGGCGGGGATGCCGGGCGTGGCCGCCGAGGTGAGCGGGAAGCGCGGCAAGTGGTTCGGATCCGCCGGGTACGCCGACACCGCGACCAAGCGCAAGCGCACCGCCGCCGACCACCTGCGCGCGGGCAGCAACACCAAGTCCTTCGTCTCCGTGGTCCTGCTGCAGCTGGAGGCCGAGGGCAGGCTCAGCCTGGACGACTCCGTCGAGCGCTGGCTGCCGGGCGTGCTCAAGGGCAACGGCTACGACGGCACCAAGGTGACGGTGCGCCAGCTCCTGAACCACACCAGCGGCGTGCACGACATGGTGTCCACCCCGGAGTGGCGGGAGTACATCAACGGGCCCGGCTTCCTCGCCCACCGCTACGAGACCTGGACGCCGCAGCGGATCATCGGCCTCGCCCTCAAGCACAAGCCCGACTTCGAGCCCGGCACCGGCTGGAACTACTCCAACACCAACTTCGTGCTCGCGGGCATGATCATCGAGAAGGTCACGGGCAACACCTACGCGCGCGAGGCCGAGCGGCGCATCGTCAAGCGTCTGAAGCTGCGCGAGACCACGTTCCCCGGCACCGACCCGAAGATGCCCGCCCCCCACGCCATCGGTTACTCCAAGCTGTACGCGGCGAACCCCGGGCCGGAGATCTACGACGCCACGGAGTACAACCCGGCGTGGTCGGGCGCGACCGGCGAGATCATCAGCACCACGGGCGACCTCAACCGCTACTACAGCGCGCTGATCAAGGGTGAGCTGCTGCCGGCCGCGCAGCAGCGGGAACTCCTCGACACGGTCAAGACGGGCACCTTCTTCGACTACGGCATGGGCCTGATCGTCCGCACCCTGTCCTGCGGGGTGAAGGTCTACGGCCACGACGGCATCGTCTGGGGCTCGCTGACCAGCACGGCGACCACGGCCGACGGCAAGCACACCCTGACCTTCCACCTCAACGGGGACTGGCTGGAGGACGGCAAGCCCTACGAGGACGTCTTCGAGGCGGAGTTCTGCGCCAAGGGCTAGCCGGTCAGGATTCGAGAAGCCGTCTTCCCGGCGGCCTCCCTAGCATGGAGAACACCAGCAGGGAGCCGCACAGACAGGGAATGCCGCGATGACGAAGAGCACCGAGAAGGCCGCCGACAGCAGCCCCGCGCAGGACGAGACGGCCGTGGCGTTCACCGACGAGGAGCGCGCGGCCATGAAGGAGCGCGCCAAGGAGGTGAAGGCGAAGCGCCGCGGGACCAAGGCGGACGGCGAGGCCGACGTCCTCGCCAAGATCGCGGAGATGGAGGAGCCGGACCGGGCCATGGCCGAGAAGATCCACGCCATCGTCAAGGCCGCCGCGCCGGAGCTCGCCCCGAAGACCTGGTACGGCATGCCCGCCTACGCCAGGGACGGCAAGGTCGTCTGCTTCTTCCAGAGCGCGGCGAAGTTCAAGGCGCGCTACGCCACGCTCGGCTTCAACGACGCCGCGCACCTCGACGAGGGCGCCATGTGGCCGACCGCCTTCGCCCTCACCCAGCTGACCGCCGCCGACGAGGAGCGGATCGCCGAACTCGTCAAGCGAGCGGCCGGCTGAGCGGGCGGGCGGGGCGGCCGACAGGTCAGCCCCGCAGGCCGTAGAAGTGGATCGGCGAGTTGGGCCTGAAGCCGATCCGGGGGTACACGGGCGCCCCCGCCTCGGTCGCGTGCAGGGTGGCACGGGTGAGGCCGGTGGCCCGGGCGCCCTCGTGCAGGGCCTTGCGGGTCACCGCCTCGCCGTAGCCCCGGCGCTCCCACGCCGGGTCCGTGGCGACGAGCACGACGAAGAGGCGTCCGTTCGCCGCCACCGTCGCGGCGCACGTCACCGCGACCCCGTCCCGTACGCCCAGGTAGGCGTGCACGTCGCTCTTCCACAGCGCGGACCCGACGAGCCCCGCGCGGCCGTCCTCCAGCGGGAATCCGTAGGCGCGGGAATTCAGATCCGCGTACGCCTCCAGCTGTTCGTCCGTGGTCACCCGTACGAACGTCAGGTCGGGGTGGGACGGATCCGGGACGGGGAGGAAGTCTCCGGCCATGCCGGTGCCGGGGAAGGCGTACTCGAGGCCCGCCTTCTCGGCCGCCGCCCGGAAGCCCGCGCGCGCCTCGTCGTCGAGCAGGTCCTCGAAGAGCCACAGGAATCCGGGGCGTTCCTTCGCCCGCATGATGTCCGCCGCCTCGCTCAGGCGCTGCCCGAGGAGTGCGCTGTCCGCGTCGGCCTCGGTCAGCGTGAGGCAGTTCCAGAACGAGAACTGGCTGTCGGCCCAGCGGACGGCGATGCCCGGCAGGTCCCGCACATCCGCCTCTGTGTCGCGGTCGAGCACCATGGCCCGCCACACCGTGGCGAGCTGCTCCATCGATTCGACCGACTCCGTACGATCCGTCATCAATAACCCCTGAGTTGTAGAACTTGAAGCATGTCCGCCCTGGTGGGCGGGGTCGGGTCAGATGCCCATGGACGCCATCTCCATGGCCGTACGGTAGTTCCGGGCGACGTTCACGACACAGATGCGGTACGTGCGGTTCTCCTTGACGACGAGGAAATAGTCGCGCAGCTGCTTCCAGTAGTTGCGCAGGTAGCTCAGGCCCGGGAGGAACGCCGGGGGTCTGGGGACGAGCGCGAACGCTTCGGAGCAGCGGAGGATTTCGCCGGTGGCCTGGGAGAGCACGTCGGCGACGTCCGTGTTCATGTCCCAGCCCGCGGCCTGGTCGGGCCAGATGGCCGCGGCGATCTGCCGCAGCTGCTCCTGCTCCTCGGGCGGCAGCGAGCCGAACGGGACGCTGGGTGCCGTGGCCGTGCTCCGCGCCGTCGTGGTGTCCGCCGCGGTCGCGACGGAGGCGGTGCCGGCGGCCAACAGGCCGCCGACGACCAGGGTCGCGACGGCGGGTATCAGACGGGTCCGCTGCATGGTCATCTCTCTTGCTCCTCTTCCGGTCGGCTGGACGTGCCAGCCGACCGTCACACGGGGGCGGCAGCGGGGCAACGGGATCTTCCAGCGCTGTCCGAGAACCGCCCTACAAAAGGCGATCGCGCGTCTCAGTCACCGGCCTTGGGCCTCCCCAGGACACGTGCGCCGGGGGCGCAGGTCTCCCTGAGCTCGTCGAGTTCCGCGTCCGTCAGCTGCCGGGCCGAGCCCCGTCGGCTGTGGTCGAGCAGGGCGCAGGCGTCATCCAGCCACTGCGGCAGCGGGTCGACGCCGACGAACGCGGCCAGACGGGCCAGCTGTTCCCGGGGAGCGTCGAGGAGGTCCTCGTAGGCGAGCGTCGTGCCCTGGCCGACGGGAAGCCGGTTCAGGAACTCCGTTCCCTCGGTGACCAGTTCCGACCAGAGGCTGCCGAACGTCCGCAGGGGGATGTGCCGGTCGCGTACGAGAGCGGCGTCGAAGCGCTCCCCGAGCAGCGGCGAGAGGTCCGCGGGCAGCGCGCGTACGTGGGCGTCGGTCAGGTCGGCGAAGCCCTCGACGCCGGCTCGCTCCTTGATCTCGCGCTGCAGGGAGATCGCGCGGTACCCGATGTGGCGGCTCATGGACAGGGCGCAGTCCGGTCCGTCGCGGAACATGTGCACGAACCGCGCGTGCGGGAAGGCGGCGCGCAGCATCGGCGCCCATCCGGTCGAGTAGCCGGAGCGCTCCACGACGGCCGTGCGGCCGAACCGTGCGCGGAGCAGGTCGAACAGCGCCTCGTGGTGTTCGGCGGCGGTGCGCTCGGGCCAGGGGACGACCGCCGCGCCGAGTTCGTCGAGGAGCCCGTCCGGGTCGTCGGTGAGGTGGGGCAGGACCATGAGGGAGAGCGCGGGGATGCCGGTAGTCTCCGCCGCGTACCTGCCGGGGCGGCGCGGGTAGAGGAACTCCGGCAGCGGCACCCCGCTGAGGATCATCCGCTCGAAGTGCGGGGCGGGCCGGAACAGCGCCTGCCAGAACTCCTCGCCGGTGACCTTGCCTTCGGGGAAGGCCGCGCCGCCCACGGAGGCCATGTACTCGTTGAGGCTGAGGACGGCCGGGTGCGAGTTGAGGATGCGGGACAGCGCGGTCGAGCCGCTGCGGCCCGTACCGATGACGAAGGTCAAGGTGCGCACGGTCACTCTCCGGGAAGGGTGCGGGGGCGGATCGGGGGCGGGAACGGGTCAGGGGGCGGGCGTCGCCCGCCAGAGGCCTGCCCCGCGTGGCCCTGCGCCATCCACCCGGCTTCGCGCCGGTCAGCTTCGGGCGCCCGTGGGGGCCGCTGTCGACAGCGGGGCCGCGATGTCCTCGAGGGAGCGGCGCTCGGCGTTGACGGCGAGAGCGGCGGCCACGAGGCCGGCCAGGGTCATCAGGGCGGCTCCGACCTGGAAGGCGAGCGTCGTGTCCGCGACGACGCCCGTCTCGGTCAGCTCGGCGAAGAGCAGGGGGCCGCTGATGCCGCCCGCCGCCGTGCCGATGGCGTAGAAGAACGCGATGGCCATGGCCCGGGTCTCCATCGGGAAGATCTCGCTCGCGGTCAGATACGCCGAACTGGCCCCGGCGGACGCGAAGAAGAGGACCACGCACCAGCAGGCCGTGAGGGTCTTCGCGGTGAGGTGCTCGCCGTCGAAGAGCCAGGCGGTGACGGAGAGCAGCAGGCCGGAGAGCACGTACGTACTGGAGATCATGATCCGTCGGCCGAGCGTGTCGAAGAGGGGGCCGAGGAGGAGCGGCCCGAGGAAGTTGCCGACCGCCATGACCGCGAAGTAGTAGCCCGTCGAGCCGCTCGGCACGTCGTAGAACGTGGTGAGGATGGCGCCGAAGCCGAAGGTGATCGCGTTGTAGAGGAAGGCCTGGCCGATGAACAGCGAGAAGCTGAGGGTGGCGCGCTTGCGGTAGGTCGAGAGCACGGTGCGGGCGATGGCGCCGAAGCCGATGGCGGCCTGCGGATGGACGGTGATCTCGCCCGCCGGTTCCGGGAGCGGGCGGCCCTTCTCGGCCGTGATGCGCTTCTCCACGTCGGCGACGAGGCGTTCCGCTTCCTCGCCGCGGCCGTGCAGGAGCAGCCAGCGCGGGCTCTCCGGGACGTTCCGCCGCACCAGCAGGATGACCAGGCCGAGGACGACGCCGAGGGCGAACGTCAGCCGCCAGCCGACGTTCATCGCGAAGAGGCCGGTGTCGAGCGCGAGCACGGAGAGGAGGGCGCCGCCCACCGCGCCCAGCCAGAAGCTGCCGTTGATGACGAGGTCGACGCGGCCCCGGTAGCGGGACGGGATCAGCTCGTCGACGGCGGAGTTGATGGCCGCGTACTCGCCTCCGATGCCGAAGCCGGTGAGGAAGCGGAACGCGAAGAACCACCAGCTGGAGAAGGACACCGCGGTCAGCGCGGTGGCCGCCAGATAGACGGCGAGGGTGATCAGGAAGAGCTTCTTGCGGCCGTAGCGGTCGGTCAGCCAGCCGAAGAACAGCGCGCCCGAGCAGGCGCCCGCCACGTACAGGGCCGCCGCGATGCCCGTCACCTGCGCCGCGCTGACGGGCAGTCCGCTGCCCTCCTCCGACAAGCGGCTCGCGATGCTGCCGACGACCGTCACCTCCAGGCCGTCCAGGATCCAGACCGTGCCGAGCCCGATGACGACCGTCCAGTGCCAGCGCGACCACGGGAGCCGGTCGAGGCGCGCGGGTACGGAGGTCGTGATCGTCTCGCTCCGCGCGTCCGCCCGGTCGTCCGTCGCCATCGCCGCCTCCTCCGCCCGCGCGTCCGTGGCCCCTGTGCCCGTGCCCCCGGCCGCGCCCCGTCCGTCGCGTAACACCGCGTTCCCTGTGCGCCCCGGCGCACACGTTCCCGGAGACCGTACGACGGACAAACGTGACAACCTACGACATCCGGTCCGCGGTCTCGGAGCCCGCGGCGGTGGCGCGACACGGGAAGGGCCGCCGCCCGCGGGCCGGGCCGCCTACGCTGTGCGCGTGTGGGTATACGCGCCGGCTGCGCTGCTCTTCCTGGTCTTCTGTTGGCGGGTGCTGCGTGAGCGCCGGAAGTTCAGCAACGCGGTCCTGCTGGGACTCACCGCGCTCAGTGCCCTCGTGGCGTGGATCGCCGAGCTGGTCGGATCCGGCTCGGCCTCGGGGACGGTCGTCGCCGGTTCGGTCCTCGCGGTCGGAGGGCTCGGCATCCTGCTCCTCACGTGTCTGCTGTTCCTCAACGGCCTGCAGATGGTGCGCAAGGAGGGCCGCAGCCTCACCAATCTGTTCTCGCTGATGGCCGCGGTGTCGGTCCTCGCGGTGATCGCCCTGCTGATCACCGCGGCGGTGGCGGAGACGCCGGTGCTGCTCGGCGTCGGTGCGACGGCCCTCGGGATGACCTGCTACCTCTCCTTCCTGTTCCTGTGCTTCGTCGGCTACTCGTTCCTCTACGGCCGCCTCTACGTCCGCCGCAGGGCCGACTACGTGGTCGTGCTCGGCTCGGGTCTGATCGGCGGGTCGACCGTTCCGCCGCTGCTGGCCAGCCGCCTCGACCGGGCCCAGGAGGTGCACGCACGGCTCACCAAGCGCGGCAACTACCCCTCCGTGATCACCTCGGGCGGGCAGGGGCCCGACGAGGACCTGCCGGAGTCCCACGCCATGGCCGCCTATCTCACGGACCGCGGCTTTCCCGAGGATCTGATCGAGCGGGAGGACAAGTCGACGACGACGGAGGAGAACCTGCGGTTCAGCAAGGCGATCATGGAGAAGGCGAACCCCGGCTACCGGTGCGTCATCGTCACGAACAACTACCACGCCTTCCGCGCCGCCCTCACCGCCCGGCGGATGGGGATCCGGGGGCAGGTGGTGGGCTCGCCCACGGCCACGTACTTCTGGCCCAACGCGACGATCCGCGAGTTCACGGCCGTCATCGTCGCGTACAAGCGGACCAACATCGCCGTCTTCCTGCTGTTCGCCGTCGGCGGCGTACTGGTGTGGGCGACGCGCTGACGGCCTCCCTACGCGGGCTCAGCGGAGCCACCGGAATCAGCGGACTCAGCGGACTCAGTCACGCAGGAGCTCGCGGGTGCGGGCGAGCAGTTCGTACTGCCGGCGCAGGCCGCTGCCGGACAGGTTGACGACGAAGGTGCTCGCGCCCGCGCGGCGGTACTCGTCGAGCCGCTCGGCAAGGCGCTCGGGAGGTCCGCTGACGACGAGGCCGGACGCCTGCCGCTCGGAGAGGCCCCGCTCCCCGGTCAGGGAGCGCAGATAGCGGACCAGTCGCCGGTGCCCCCGGCTGTTCTCTTCCGGGTCGGTGCTCAGCGCGGCGAACACCGTGGTGCCGACCTCCGGCGCCCGGGTCCCCGCTTCGGCCGCCATCGCCGTCAGCGCGGCGGCCCGCTCGCCGAGGCGCGCGGGTTCGAGGAGCGACGCGAGCCAGCCGACGCCGTGGTCGAGGGCGCGCCGCAGCGCGCGGTCGGACATGCCGCCCACCCACAACGGCGGTGCGGGAACGGCGGGGTCGAGCGTCATCACCGGCTCGCCGGGCTCGGTCAGCAAGGCCGTCGGGCGGCCCGCGAAGAGATCGGGAAGCGCGCGCAGCATCGCCTCGGTCCGGCGGCCACGGCCCGCGAACGGGACCCCGCCGACCAGCCAGTCCTCGGCGTGCACGCCCGCGCCGACCCCCAGGACCACGCGGTTGCCGGACAGATGCTGCAACGACGACAGTTGCTTGGCCGCCCACGCCTGCTGCCGCAGCGCCAACTGCATGACCCCGAAGCCGATCCGCACGCGCTCGGTGACCGCGGCGGCGGCGCTCAGCGCGACCACGCTCTCCAGGAACGGGGGGCGCGCACACAGGCGGTCGCCCGCCCACACCGTGTCGAGTCCGACCCGCTCGGCGTGGAGCGCCAACGCGGGGATCCCGCCGAGGCCTTCGCCGCCCGGCTCCGCGAAGGTCGGAAGGCAGACGCCAAGGTTCACCGACATGTCGGTCCTTTCCCGTGGGGGCGGCCGCCGCTTGCACGAGGGGCGGCCGCCTTCGACGTGCGATGCGGCCGACCTTGCCCGCTCAACCGGGGTTGAGTTCAACTGGCCCGATGAACGACCTGGCTTCGATCCGGCAAGTCGCCGACCACTTCGGTCTGCCCGTGTCCACGCTGCACTACTGGGAGCGCCGCGGGCTCGTCACGCCCCAGCGACGGGCGGGGCAGCGCTACTACAGCGCCGACCAGTTCTACCGGGTCGCGCTGATCCGGCTGTGGCGGACCACCGGGCAGCTGTCCCTCAACGAGATCGCCGCGGCCCTCGACGCACCCGCGGAGAGCCCCGACTGGCGCGACACCGTCACCGTCCGGATAGCCGCCATCGAGGCCGAGATGGCCCGACTGGACTCGGCACGCGCCTATCTGCGCGGCCTGCTGTCGTGCCCGCGCGAGGACGCGCTCGAGCACTGCGAGGGCTTTCGCGCGCGCGTGGGACTCCCGGCGGGGGCGCCCTCTGAGAGCCCGGTGAAGGCAACCCCCATAGGGAGTGAGAGCGCCTCTTGACGGCTCTGGTTGCCTGATGCGCAGCAAGCCTTTGAAACTGCTCGCCCGCCGCTCCGCACACGCTGCGTCGTGTCCCACTCACGCATTCCAGGCGCCTTACGTTTCGCCTGGTCAGGGGCCATTTTCGCGTTCCATCGTCCCCAACTTCCCGGCAGGCGTGGCATTCGGGGCAGGGCACCGCGCATGCTCGATTCGTGCTCATCGATGGGTTCCCACGTCCCCCACGGGACACGGGGAAACCCGGTTCTGAAGCACGGCAGAGCAGCAATGACATGAGGAGTCCGTAGATGTTTCGCAAGCGCTCACGTCTGATCGCAGCGCCGGTCGCGGCCGTCGCCCTGACCCTGACGGTCGCCGGTTACCAGGCCAGCGCGGCCGGGTCGTCGGGCTCGGACGGTGGCGAACGGTCGGGAGCGGCCGCTCGGGCGGCGGCCGCGTGTCTGTCCGGCACCACCACGCTGGTCGGCGACCTCGACGGCGACGGCCGCGCGGACAAGATCAGCAACCCCGGGCACACCGGCACCAAGATGACCGTCCAGTGGGGCAAGGCGGACGGCACGTTCGGCTCCAAGCAGACCGTCAGCAAGCTCCTCGGCAAGCGCGCCGGAGAGGTGGCGACCGCCGCGGTCGCCGACTTCCAGAACGACGGCAAGCTGGACCTGGTCGTCAACATCGTCAAGCCGTCCGGCGTGGACGACCCGTCCAGCGCCCGCGTGGCGGACTACCGTCCCGGGCCGCTCAAGCGCTCCAACCTGAGCTCCACGCGCACCCGGCACCTGGACATCGGCGACAGCAGTGAGGTCAAGGAGCTCCGGATCGCCAACTACGGCGGCGACGCGTACCCCGACCTCGCGCTCCTCAGCAACGCCGGTGACGGCGTCTGGGAGCGGAACGTACGCCTGACGAAGGCCGCCAGCGGGCCGGGCAAGTACAACTCCGACGACGAGCGGAAGTACGGCGCCTGGGGCACCCCGGCCGAGCCGCCGTCCATGCCCACCAGCGGTTGGAAGCACTTCTACAAGCCCTGCTCCTGACCCCCACCGGGTGCCGCCCGTCCTCCGGGCGGGCGGCACCCGGCCCTCAGGATCGACCACGGTCCCCGGCCCGGCCGACGGCCGGGAGCCCCCTTCGGCTTGTCCCCGGCCGAGCACGGCGCGCGTCGCCGCAGTCGTTGAAGTGAGGAATCCGCTTGTCCAGCCCGTCCCCCGCCCCCGTGACCACCGCAGCGAAGCCGAACCGGGTCCGGATCACCGTAGCGGCGCCCGATCCGATCAGCCGCGAGGGAGTCCTCAGCCAGCTGCGCCGCTATCCGGAGGTCGAGCTGTGCGAGGCCTCCGGGCCCGCCACGGTCGCCCTGCTCATCGAGGACGTGCTCGACGAGGGCGCCCTCGCCCGCCTTCGCCGCACCGTGCGCAGCGAGGGCTCGCGCGCCGTGCTCGTCGTGGGCACGGTCCGCGAGCACGAACTCCTGGACGTCATCGAGTGCGGTGTCGGCGCCATCGTCTGGCGCCGCGAGGCCACCGCCCGCCGCCTGGTGCAGGCCGTGATGACCGCCGCGAAGGGCGGCGGCGAATTACCCTCCGACCTGCTGGGACGGCTCATCAGCCAGGTGGGACGCCTGCATCGGGGCCGCGCCGACCAGCCGGGGGGCTTCCTCGGCCTCACCCAGCGCGAGGTGGACGTCGTGCGCCTGGTCGCCGAAGGCCTCGACACCTCGGAGATCGCGCTCAAGCTGTCGTACTCCGAACGCACCGTCAAGAACGTCATGCACGGCCTCACCACGCGCCTGCATCTGCGCAACCGGGCGCACGCGGTGGCCTACGCCCTCCGTGAGGGCTACATCTGACCGGCCGGGCCACGGGGAGCGCCCTTGGGGGCAACCGCGCTGCCCCGCCGCCGTCCCCGCCGAGCCTGCGATCCGCGGGGCGCGGGGAGCACCATCGGTGGCCGGGCCCACAGAGTCGGCAGGGCGCGGACGCCGGGCGGGAGCGCGAGAGTGATGCAGCGTGATGCATGAGGTGGACGAGGTACTCAAAGGCCTCATCGGCGGCGGAGCCCTTGCCGGTTCCGGCATCGACGTGTCCTTCGACGTGCCCACCCGCGACTGGGCGGCCCGGCGCAACGCTCCCGTGGTCAACGCCTACCTGTACGACATCCGGGAGGACGTGTCCCGGCGCCAGCGCGGCCGCACCTCACTGCGGGACGACCGGGCCGTCGTCGTGCGCCACCGCAGGCCCCCGCGCTGGTTCCGCCTGTCCTACCTGGTGACGGCCTGGACGAAGACGCCGCAGGACGAACACCGGCTGCTGTCCGCGGTCCTGGCGACGCTGCTCCCCCACGAACTCCTCCCCGCCGAGGAGTTGCCGGGAGCGCTCGGGCGCCTGGGTCTCGCGGTGCCGGTGGCGCTCGGCGACTTCCAGTCGGAGGCCCGCTCCCTCGCCGACATCTGGTCCGCGCTCGGCGGCGAGCTCAAGCCCTCCCTCGACCTCGCGGTGACGGTGCCGTTCCCGGCCCACCCCGACTACGACGCGGGTCCGCCGGTCACGGAGGGCGCGACGGTCCGGCTGGGCGGGATGGACGGCGGCCCGCCCCGGTCGGCCGAGCGCGCCCACCGGCCCCACCACGTGGCGGCGGCCCGCGCCGCACGCGAACAGGCGGCGGGGAGCCGCACGGAGCAGCCATGAGCACCTCGTCCCTGGACACCCCGGCGCCCGCCGCCGCGGACCCGGCCCGCTTCCTCCTCGACCGGCTCGCCGCGCTGCGGCAGTCGGTCACGGCCCTGGTCGAGCACCGCTCGGCCGACGACCCCACCGCGCACGACCCGCTGCGCGGCCTGTACGTGTCCCAGGAGGCAGTGAGCCGACTGCTGCGCGCCCCGGAGCGCACGGCGCCCGACGGGGAGCTGCGCCTCGACGGGCCGACGCCGCGGCCGGACGACTCCGCCGACCGCCTCGCCCGCGCGGCCGCCGGTCTCGGCCTCACCGAGCTGGACACCGCCATACTGCTCATCGCCCTCGCGCCCGACCTCGACCGCGCCTTCGAGCCGCTCTACGGCTACCTCAACGACGACGTGAGCCGCCGCCGCGCCACCGTGGGCCTCGCCCTCGACCTGTGCGGGGTGCCCGCGCACCTGCCGGGGGCCCGCGCCCGCTTCCATCCCTCGGCGCCGCTGCGCGCCCTGCGCCTGATGACCGTCGAGGACGCCGAGCGCCCGCTGCTCACCCGCTCGTTGCGCGTGCCCGACCGGCTCGTGGCCCATGTGCTGGGCGACGACACCCCGGACGCCGCGCTCCTCGGCACGCTGCGCGCCCTGCCCGCGCCGCCGCCCGCGGCGGAGCACGACGAGGCCTTCGTCCGCCGCCTCGCCGCGCGGCTCGGTGACGGGCCCGTCACCGCCTATCTGCGGGAGCACCGCGAGGGCGACGCCCTGGCCACCCTCGCGTCCGCCCTGCACGCGGCGGGCGTCGACGCGCTGTGCTTCTCCGGCTGCGCCGACCGCGTCCCCGAACTGCTGCGGGAAGCCCGCCTGAGCGGCCGGGCGGTCGTGGTGTGCGGCCTGCCCGAGCACCCCGGCCCGATGGTGGCCGAGCTGACCGCCGCCACGGACGTGACGGTGCTGCTCGTCGATCCCCGCCCCTACGACCCGCAGTGGTCCGCGCACGACCCGCTGGTGCTCCATGCGCCCCGGCACTCGGCAGGGGGCACGGCCGTCTGGCGGACCGCGCTCGGTCCCGACGCCGACGGGTTCGACCTGGCCGCCACCGTCGCCCCGTACCACCTCGGTGGGGAGCGCATCGCGCGGGCCGCTCGCGCGGCGGCGGCGCTCGCCGCGTTCGAAGGGGCTCCGCTCGCCGCCTCCCACGTGCGGCTCGCCGCGCGCCAGCAGTCGGCGTCGGGGCTCGAACGGCACGCCCGGCGGATCCGGCCCGCGGTGGACTGGGAGGACCTGGTCCTGCCCGACGGGCCCCTCGCCCAGCTGCGGGAACTCTCCCTGCGCGCCCGCTACCGCGACCGGGTGCTCGGCGACTGGCGGCTGAGCGCGGGCGGCGGCCGGGGCCGGGGCGTGCTCGGGCTCTTCGCGGGCGAGTCCGGCACCGGCAAGACGCTGTCCGCGGAGGTGATCGCCGCCGACCTCGGCGTCGACCTGTACGTGGTCCAGCTGTCCTCGATCGTGGACAAGTACGTCGGCGAGACCGAGAAGAACCTCGAACGGATCTTCACGGAGGCCGACCGCACGGACGCCGTGCTCCTCTTCGACGAGGCCGACGCCGTCTTCGGCAAGCGCTCGGAGGTCAAGGACGCCCACGACCGGTACGCCAACATGGAGAGCGCCTACCTGTTGCAGCGCCTGGAGTCCTTCGACGGCATCGCCCTGCTCACCACCAATCTGCGGGCCAACATCGACGACGCGTTCACCCGCCGTCTCGACCTGGTGGTCGACTTCCCCTTCCCGGACGCCGGTCAGCGGCTCGCGCTGTGGCGGCACGGCCTGTCGCACGTGCCCCGCGCCGAGGACATCGACGTCGCCTCGCTCGCCCGGGAGTTCGAGCTCGCGGGCGGTTCGATCCGCAGCGCGGTGGTCACCGCCGCCTACCTCGCCGCGGGCCGAGGCGGCGAGGTCGCGGCGGGCGACCTGTGGGAAGGCGCCCGCCGCGAGTACCGCAAGGCGGGGCGCCTGGTGCCGGGCGAGGCGAGCTGGTGAGCGGGCGGGCGGCAGCCGCCCGCCCGTGGGCTCAGGCCCTGAGGCGGACGCCCTCCAGCTGGCGGTCCTCCTCCATCGGGGCACCCGCGTAGAAGTCCTTGCCCTCCGGGGTGCACACCTCCTGGATCCACTCCGTGTCCTTCGCGTAGGCCTCGAAGCACACGGAGCCGTCGGGGACGCTGATGCTGAAGCCCTGCATGGGGTAGTTGGAGTCCTCGTCCCCGATGTACAGGTCCTCCTCGTCCCCGGCGTTCTTCCACTGGTCCCCCGCGCGCCAGTGCTCGGTCACGTAGGCGGCGGTGGCGTTGACGCCGCCCGTGCCGGACACCGCGATGTTGAGGGACCGGATCGGCTTGTCCTCGCCCACCGTCCCGGCCTCCTCCCCGTCGCACACCGGGTCCTGCCAGCCCTCGTCCTGCACGTAGGCGCGGTAGCAGATGTGCCGGCCCTCGCCGCTCGCGGCGAGTTCGCGCACCGCGGCGGCCGCGGTGCGCTCCTCGGGCTCGTCCTCCTCGGAGTCGTCGCCTCCACCGCCGCCTCCACCGTCCTGCGACTTCTCCTCCTTGTCCTCGTCGGGCTTCTCGGCGGGTTCGTCGTCCTTCTTGCCGGACGGCGGGGGCGCGCTGCTGATGGGGGCGGAGGGACTGACCGGCTTGATCTTTCCGGCCTCCGCGGGCTTCTCCCGCGCCACGCTCTTGACCTGCGGCTGGTACGAGATCCAGATCATCACGAAGGCGATGGCCACCGCGAGGAGCAGTCCGAAGGTGGTGGCCAGCCAGCCCGGCAGGATCCCGCGCTGCACGAACGTGCCGTCCACGTCCTTCGGTTCGGCCCCGGAGCGCCGCACCGAGAGCACGTACGGCTGCTCCTGCTTGGATCCGAACCAGGTGATCTGCCGCGGCCGCAGCGTCACCTTCACGAACGCGGCCCGGCCCGGCTCGATCTGGACGTTGCCCGGCTGGAGGTCGTAGGAGATCCGGTCGCCGGTGTCGCTGCCGCCGAGGGACGCGGTGACCTTGGTGTTGCCGAGGTTGTCCACCGCGAGCTTCGGCCGTCCCCGGAACCGCCCCTTCACCGTCGGCGGCACCAACTCCGCGCGCACCTCGCTGAAGGGGGTGACGGTGAGGTTGCCCTCGGGGACGACGACGGCGTCCGGATGTTCCGTCGGTGTGACCCGCACCGCGTACGGATGGGGTCCCGCGGTCGCGTCCGGCGTGCGCGGCGGTGCGAACGTCAGGACCACCGTGTCGGTCGTCCCGGGGTAGAGCCGCAGACTGCGCGGCTCGACGGTGGTCCAGGGGGCGAGGTCGCCCACCGGTTCGAAGTGGTACTCGTCGACGATGTCGCCGGTGTTGCGCACCCGCAGGCGCACCGTGGTGCTGTCCCCGGGATCGACGGTGGCGGATGCGGGTTCCAAAGAGGTCCAAAGGCTCACGCCACGACGCTAGGAGGGGCCCGCCGCCCCGTCAGGAGGCGGCCGGGCAGACCCTGTTGCCCCCAAGGGCGACGGCGGGTGCCCCCGCCCGCCCCCGCTGAGCCCGCGCCCCGTCGCCCGGCCGCACGGACCGGATCGGCACGGCGGGCGGGGAACGCGCTCCGTGCCCCTGAGGGCAGTGGCGTTGCCCGGCGACCGGCACTCAAGGCCGTTTCAGCGGCGGCACGCACCCGCCAGGGTGAAGAGGTCCCGTCCCGTACCCCGAGTTCCGTACCCCGCGTCCCGTACTCCGAGGAGAGCAGAGCATGCCGTCCTATCTGTCACCCGGCGTCTACGTCGAGGAGGTGGCCAGCGGTTCGCGCCCGATCGAGGGCGTCGGCACCTCCGTAGCGGCCTTCGTCGGGCTAGCGCCGACCGGACCGCTGAACGAGCCGACCCTGGTGACGAACTGGACCCAGTACGTCACCTCCTTCGGCGACTTCACCGACGGGTACTACCTCGCCCACTCCGTGTACGGCTTCTTCAACAACGGCGGTTCCGCCGCGTACGTGGTGCGGGTCGGCGACGCCGCCGAGGGCGGTGCCGGTGACGGCGAGGCCCCCGCCGCGGTGACCGGCGCGGCGGCCCCGGCGGCCCTGCCCGCCGCCGAGCCGCGGCAGCTCGGCACCTTCGCCGTGGCGGCCACGGCGAACGGCTCGCACGGCCCCCTGACGGTGGAGGTCGCCGACCCCGAGGGCGAGGGCCCCGCCGAGCGCTTCAAGCTCGTCGTCAAGGACGGCGGCAAGCAGGTCGAGAGCTTCGACGTCAGCGCCAAGAAGGGCAACCGGTCCTACGTCGTCACCCAGGTGAAGGAGCGCTCCAAGCTCATCACCGTGACGGAGGCGGCCCCGGCGGCGCAGCTCGCCCGCCCCGAGAACCAGACCGTGACCCTTGCCGCGCCCCCGGCCCCCGCACCCGCACCCGCCCCCGTCGAGCGGGACGCGACCGCGCACCCCGGCCCGGCCCAGTACCTCGGCGACTCCGCGGACCGCACGGGCTTCGGCGGCCTCGAGGCCATCGACGAGATCTCCATGGTCGCGGTGCCCGACCTCATGGCCGCCTACCAGCGGGGCACGATCGACCTGGAGGCCGTCAAGGCCGTGCAGCTCGGCCTCATCGCCCACTGCGAGCTGATGGGCGACAGGGTCGCGGTCATCGACCCGCCGCCGAGCCTCAATGCCCGTCAGATCCGGGTGTGGCGCCAGGAGACCGCGGGCTACGACTCCAAGTACGCGGCCCTGTACTACCCCTGGCTGAAGACCTTCGACCCGGCCACGGGCCGGTCCCGGCTGATGCCGCCCAGCGGTCACGTCGCCGGCATCTGGGCCCGCAACGACTCCGAGCGTGGCGTGCACAAGGCCCCCGCCAACGAGGTCGTGCGCGGCGCCGTCGACCTGGAGCTCCAGATCACCCGCGGCGAGCAGGACCTGCTCAACCCCATCGGCGTCAACTGCATCCGTGCCTTCCCGGGCCGCGGCGTGCGCGTCTGGGGCGCCCGCACCCTCTCGTCCGACCCCGAGTGGCGCTATCTGAACATCCGCCGGTACTTCAACTACCTGGAGGAGTCGATCCTCATCGGCACCCAGTGGGTGGTGTTCGAGCCGAACGACCACGCCCTGTGGGCCCGCATCCGCCGCAACATCTCGGCGTTCCTGGTCAACGAGTGGCGCAGCGGAGCGCTCTTCGGCCGCCGGCCCGACGAGGCCTACTACGTGAAGTGCGACGAGGAGACCAACCCGGCGGAGTCGGTCGACCTGGGCCGGGTCGTGTGCGAGATCGGTGTGGCGCCGGTCAAGCCCGCCGAGTTCGTGATCTTCCGCCTCTCCCAGTTCTCCAGCGGCAGCGGGGAGTTGGAGGAGTAGGCCGGGGCGCCCTCCCGCACATCTCGTCTCCTCGTATGTCTCCCCACCTCGCACATCGCCTCGTACGTCACCGGCAAGAAGCCCAGAAGCCAGAAGGAACGCGAACCCATGAGTCTCATGCAGGGTGACTCCCTCACCTCACACAACTTCGGCCTGCAGATCGACGGAGTGATGGTCGAGTACCTCTCGGAGGTCAGCGGCCTCACCATCGAGCAGGACGTCATCGTCAGCCAGCAGAACACCGCGCAGGGCCAGATCGACATCAACCTGCTGCCGGGCGTGCAGAAGAACGGGCAGTGCACCGTGGTGCGCGGCATGACCCAGTCGGCCTCGTTCACCCAGTGGATCAACGACTCGATCAACGGGCGGATGAGCACGGCCCGCAAGAACGCCTCGATCATCATGATGGACTTCGAGGACAACCCGGTGAAGCGGTACAACCTGCGCAACGCCTGGTGCAGCAAGATCGACGCGAGCACCCTCAAGGCGGGCGAGGCCGCCGCGCTCACCGAGACCGTCACCATCGTCTTCGAAGAACTGGTCATCGAGTAATGCGGCGCACCGCTGTCGGCGCGCCGGGCCGGGGGACGGCCGCCGCGGCACCGCCCGCTCCGCGGGCCGCGGCGGCGGGAGCGGAGTCCCCGCCCCCGCCCCCGTCCCCGCCTCCCGCCGGGACCGCGCTGCGGGAGCTGCGCACGGAGTTCCCCTTCCAACTGCCGCGCGGCTACGTCGACGAGGCCGGGACCGTGCACCGGGACGGGGTGATGCGCCTCTCGACGGCGCGGGACGAACTCGTCCCACTGCGCGACGTCCGGGTCCAGGAGAATCCGGCGTACCTGTCGGTGGTGCTCCTCGGGCGCGTCATCACGCGCCTGGGCACGCTCGCGACCGTGCACGACGGGACGGTGGAGAACATGTTCGCCTCCGACCTCGCCTTCCTCCAGGACTTCTACCGTCAGATCAACGCCGAGGGCCACACCCGCGCCGCGGTGGAGTGCCCGCACTGCTCCGAGCCGTTCGAGGTGGAACTCGGCGGGAGCCGCCTGGGGGAATCGTGACGTACGCGACCGACCGGCTGCAGGAGGAGATCGCGTACGTCGCCTATCACTTCCACTGGAACCTGGAGACGATCCTGGACCTCGAACATCACGACCGGCGCCGCTACACGCGCCAGATCGCGTCGTTCGTGGCACTCGCAGGGGCGGAGGGCTGAGCGATGGGGTTCTGGGACCGGCTGCGGGGCGCGCGGGGGCGTGGCTCGGGGCGGCCTGAGGGGCCTGGCGCCGGTGAGGGGCACGGCTCGGGCGAAGGCCGGGCGGTGGGTTCCGGCGGCGGGGTGTCCGCGCGCGCCGCTTGGCCGACGCTGCCGCCCATCCAGCGTTCCGTGGGCGGCGGGGAGGCCGGGGTCGCGGACGCCGCGTTCGGCAGGCGGCTGCCGACGTGGCAGGACCCCTCCTTCACGGTGGCGTCGGCCCGCACCAGGGTCCTGGACGGCGCCATCGGCGGCCTGCTCTCCGCGACACCCCTGGCCGACCCGGCGCGGCCGGTCACGGGGCTCGAAGGGGCCGTGAGCGCGGTGTCCTGGACGGTTGCGTCGCGGGAGCCTTCGCCGCGGCGGGTGCCTGTCGCTCCGCTGCGGGCGCTGCCGGGGGCGGGGGCCGCCTCATTCGCGCCGCCCGCTTCGCCTGCGGCGTCCTCGCCGTCCTCGGCAGGTTCGGATTCACCGTCCACGTCTGTGGCGCCTGCCGTGCCGTCCGCTTCCTCGTCGGTCACCGTCGCACGGTCACTGCGACACAGTGCTCCCAGTGGCACGGGCGCCTCCGGTGAATCCCGTCGACTCATGCAGGCCCACGGACCCTCGATGCCGCGCCCGAACGCCGAGCACGCGGCCTCCTCGCCAAGGTCCGATCCGCCGCCCACGTCCGGGGCGCCCACCGTGGCATCCGCTTCCTCGTCAGTCACCGTCGCACGGTCACTGCGACCCAGTGCTCCCGGTGGCACGGGCGCCTCCGGTGGATCCCGTCAGTTCATGGGGGACCGCGGATCCTCGGGGCACGCGGCTTCATCGCCAAGGTCGGATCCGCCGCCCACGTCCGGGGCGCCCACCGTGGCATCCGCTTCCTCGTCAGTCACCGTCGCACAGCCGCTGCGACCCAATACTCCCGATAGCACGGGCGCCTCCGACGGATCCCGTCGACTCATGGAGGCCCACGGCCCCTCAGGGCCGCGCCCGAACGCCGAGCACGCGGCCTCCTCGCCAAGATCGGATCCGCCGCCCACGTCCGGGGCGCCCACCGTGGCATCCGCTTCCTCGTCAGTCACCGTCGCACGGTCACTGCGACCCAATACTCCCGATAGCACGGGCGCCTCCGGCGGATCCCGTCGACTCATGGAGGCCCACGGCCCCTCAGGGCCGCGCCCGAACGCCGGGCACGCGGCTTCCTCAGCGCCGTCCGCGCGCTCGGCGGCGCCCTCGCCGTCCTCGGCAGGTTCGAATTCACCGTCCACGTCCGGGGCACCCACCGCGGTACCTGTCGTGCCGACCGCCTCCTCATCGGTCACCGTCGCGCGGTCGTTGGGACCCAGTGCTCCCGGTGGCGCAGGCGCCTCCGGTGGATCCCGACGGTTCACAGAAGCCCGCGGGCCCTCGGGGCCGCGCCCGAACGCCGGGCATGCGACTTCCTCAGCGCCATCCGCGCGCTCGGCAGCGCCCTCGCCGTCCTCGGCGTCGTCGCCTTCCTCGGCAAGTTCGGATTCGCCGTCCACATCCGTGGCGCCTGCCGTGCCGTTCACTTCCTCGTCGGTCACCGTCGCACGGTCATTGGGACCCAGTGCTCCCGGTGGCGCGGGCGCCTCCGGTGGATCCCGTCGGTTCACGGAGGCCGGCGGATCCTCGGCGGCGGCTGGCGCTGCCACGCGGAGTCCCGTCGTCCGGAGTTCTGTCGTGCAGACGAAGCGGAGCGCAGAGGCGGCTCCCCTCATGTCCGAGGAGCCTTCCGAAGGGTCAACCGCCCTGCCCCCTACGGCAGTTACCGTTCAGGGCCCGGACCCGGCTCGCAGTGTTCGTGTGACGCCTGCGCCGCCCGCCGCCCCCTCCTCTAGCCCCCTCATCAAGGCCCAGGCCGCGTCGACAGCGGTGCAGCGGCGCGTCCTGGCAGTCGCCCGCCGGGAAGCCGCACCGGCTCGGAAAGCGAGCGGTGGTTCTGGCGAGGAGTCCGCCTCGGCCGACGGCGAAACCCCCGGGCAGCAGGCGGCCGCCCGGCAAGACACCCCGCCGGTTCCGCCCAGCAGCGGCCCGGCCACCAAGCCGCGCACAGGAGCACGTATCGCCGACAGCCAGGCCACCGCCTCCGTCAGCAGCCCACCGCCGGTGCAGCGAGCGGTGTCCCCGGGGAACTCGGGCGCATCCGGAGTACGTCCAACAGCACTAAGTGGTACGGGAGATGAGCGGGGTACGCAGAGCCGCCCGGCCCAACCGAGCGGCGGCGCCGCCGACAGGCCAACCGCGCCCTCACCGCGGACGGAGCCTCAGTGCTCGACGGAGGCGCGCGACCCACTACTCCCTGTCCACACCACCCCGAGCCCCAAGGCCCAACCAAGTCAAGCCACCGACAGGCCCACCCCGCCCTCACCACGGACAGCAACACGGCCCTCGACGGAAGCGCACGCTCCCCTTCCCGACCACGCGCGCCCAAGCCCCAAGACGAAGCCGAACCATACGTCGGCCTCCCCTGGGACGCCGTCCTCGGTCGGCATCACGTCTCATACGGCCAGTGCGAACGCGAGCAACGCCCCCGTCCAGCGGCGCGCCGACGCGCCCCGCTCCGGCAAGGGAACTCAAAACACCCCGCACCAGCAACCGAACACACCAGTCACCCACACCACCCCACCGGCGCCCGGCCCGACCCCGAGCACTCGCGACACATCCCCCACACACCCACAGACACAACACACATCAACACCCCAGCCCGCCCCAACCGACTCGACCACGCCCAGCACCAGCGCCACCCCCGTCCAGCGTCGAGCCGTCCTGCCCCACTCCAGTACGGGACCTCAGCACACCCCACACCACCGACCGGGCACACCTCCCAACCACGCCACAGCCCCTGTGCAGCGCAGCACCACTCCCCGTCCGGGCCTCGGCGCCCCCGTGCCCTCTGTGCCGACGGCCCCGGCCCCACCCCTCCAACGACGGCCCACACCTCTCGGCGCTCCGATCACCCCCTCACCCACCGGCCCCCGCGTAGCGTCGGCGGCGTCGCCGACCGGTGGCGGGGAACTCACCGTCCAGCGGACCCCGTCCTCGGCGATCGGTTCGCTCGCCTCGTCGGCGGCCGCCGCGGTCGCCGACAGTCTGGGGCGGGCCGAGTCGCGCAGGACGGAGCGGGCCGACGACCCGCCGCCGGCCTACAGTCCGACCGCCGAGGACGACCCGCTGCCCCGGTACACCCCGGTCCGAGCCCCGGTGCGCGAGGCTCCGCCCGCCTACACGCGGGTCCCCGAGGGCGCGTTCGACCCGAAGCACCTCAGCGACTTCCAGGTCGACGAGCTGGTGCACCGGATGGTCGGCCGCATCACGCGGCTGATCCGCACCGAGCTGCGCATGGACCGCGAGCGGATCGGCAGGCTGCGTGACGACCACCGCTGAGCCGACGCGGTCCCCCCTCGTACGGCACGTAGACACGGTCAGAAGGAACGACAGAAAGGCTCCGCGCGATGCCCCGCCAGGACCCGGGCTCCACGATGTGGTTCCGCCTCTCCATCGACGGCGAGAGCCTCGGCTACTTCAACGGCTGTCAAGGGCTGTCGTCGCAGGTGGAGATCGAGCACCGGCAGGAGGGCGGCAACAACGGCTTCGTGTGGCAACTGCCGTCCCGCGTCACGTTCCCCACCATCCGGCTGACCCGCCCGCTCACCCCGGACACCACGAAGGTCGCCAAGTGGATCTCCACCGTGCAGACCGGGATCAAGCGGCCCACCGCCGAGATCGCGGCGCTGCGCGCGGACGGCTCGGAGGTGGCCCGCTGGGGTCTCATCGACGTGCTCCCGGTGAGCTGGCAGGGCCCCCGGCTCGACCCCGGCAGCCCGGCCGTCGCCACGGAGGTCCTGGAGATCGCCCACCACGGGTTCACGGACTGAGAGCCGGAAGACAGGAGCGGGAGACCCCTATGCCCAAGGGCAAGGGCGCAGGCAAGAGCCTCGTACGGGCCAGCCTCGCCATCCACGAGCCCCCCGTCGGGATCAGCACCACGCCCGGGAGCTTGATGAAATCGTTCGACTTCGACTTCAACCCGGCACAGCTCACCATCGGCCGCCGGGCGACCTGGACGGTGACCCCGACCGCGAGCAACCGGGACGGCGCGCAGCCGGAGTTCATCGGTTCGGAGTCGCGCGAGATGAGCGTGGAGATCTTTCTGGACTCCTCCGACCAGCCGACGAGCGACACGGTCATGAAGAAGGTGAAGTCGCTGCTCGACTGCTGTGCGGTGACGGCCAGGAGCAAGGACGCCGACCAGCCGTCGCCACCCTGGGTGGTCTTCCAGTGGGGGTCGTTCAAGACGGCCCGGTTCACCGCCTACGTCGGGTCCGTCGACGCCTCGTACACCCTCTTCGGCACGTCGGGCGTGCCCATCCGGGCCGCCTGCCAGCTGCGCCTCCACGAGATTCCGGGGGATCCCGAGGGGCAGAACCCGACCTCTGGCGCGCTCACCGCGCAGCGCGTGCACCGGGTCGTCGCCGGTGACTCGCTGCAGTCGCTCGCCTGGCGCGAGTACGGCGACGCCACGGTGTGGCGGGCCATCGCCGAGGCCAACGGGATCGACGACCCGTCGACCCTCGCGTCCGGCGCCGAACTCGTGCTGCCCGCGGCGCAGGAGGTGGGGCGCTGATGGCCGACACGGCCTTCTCCAGCATCATGAAGGTGCGGTTCGGCGGCGAGGAACTCCTGGACAAGTACGCCGGGATGCTCGTCGACGGCTGGGTCGACCAGGGCGCCGGGGTCCCGGCCGCGTTCCGGCTCACCTTCCGCGATCCGTACCGGCTGCTCCTCAAGGAGCTCCAAGTGAGGTTCGGCACCGAGGTGGTGCTGACCCCGGTGGCCGACGGGCAGGGCGCCGGCGACCCGCTCCTCACCGGTGAGGTCACCGCCCTGGAGGCCGACTACGACGGCACCGGCTCCTTCACCGTCATCCGCGGCTACGACCTCGGGCACCGCTTCCTGCGCCGGCGCCGCGTGGCCGCGTACACGAACGAGACCGCGTCCTCGATCGTGCGGAAGCTGGCCGGGCTCGCGGGCGTGCCCGTCGGGAGGATCGAGTCCTCCGGCGCGAGCTACGACTTCATCAGCCAGGCCAACGTCACCGACTGGGACTTCATCGCCCGGCTCGCGGACGAGAACAAGATGGTGATGTCCCTCGACGCCGAGGGCAGGTTCAACTTCGTCTCGCCGAAGCCGTCCTCGGGCGCGCCCTCGCCGAAGAACGAGAAGAACCCCCTCGTCCTGAAGTCCGGGATCGACATCCTGCGCCTGCGCACCTCCGTGACCGCCGCCGACCAGGTCGCCGAGGTAGAGGTGCGCGGCTACGACGTCGCCACCGCGCGCGAGATCGTGGAGACCTCGCGCCGCGCCAACAACCCCGTCTTCTCCATCGGCACCTCGCCGACGCGGGCCGCGGGCGCCTTCAAGAAGACCAAGCTCGTACGGACCTCCGTGCCCTACGACAAGCGGACCGAGGTCAAGCACGCCGCCGACGCCCTCTTCGACGACGTGTCCTCCTCCTTCTCCGAGCTGGAGGTCATCGTCCACGGCAACCCCAAGCTGCGCCCGGGCGTGCCCGTGGCCCTCGGTGACGTCGGCTGGCCCTTCCAGGGCAAGTACACGACGACCTCGGTGCGGCACGTGTTCGGCAACGGGCAGCGCTACGAGTCCTGGGTGACCGTCAGCGGCCGCCAGTGGCGCTCGCTGTACGGGCTCGCGTCGGGCGGCACGGAGAGCGAGCCGCGGCTGCCCGGCGTGGCCAACGCCGTCGTCACGGACGTCGACGTGAAGGACGAGCAGGCCCGCGTGAAGCTGAAGTTCCCGTGGCTGGACGACACGTACGTCAGCGACTGGACGCGCTGCGTGCAGCTCGGCGGGAAGCGCGGCGGCGGCATCTTCCCGCTGGACGTCGGCGACGAGGTCCTCGTGGGCTTCGACCGGGGCGCGCTCGACCACCCCTTCGTGATCGGTGGACTCTACAACGGCAAGGACAGGCCGACCCGGAACAAGGCGCCGCTCTACTCCGGGGCGCGCAACCAGGCCAGCCGCCACACCCTGGCGGACCGCACCGGCAACCGTGTCGATCTGCTCAGCCAGCGCGTGGGCGGCCACCGGGGCGTACGGGTGAGCACGGGCGACGACAAGCTGGTCGTCCACCTGGACCGCGCGAAGACCGAGATCACCGTGGACAGCAAGGGCTCGGTCACCATCAAGGGCAGCCGCTCCGTGTCCGTCCGGGCGGGCACGGACCTGACCCTGAGCGCCAAGCGCAACGTGTCCATCCAGAGCGGCGGGATGCTCAACATCCGGGCCGTGAGCGCCGTCAACGTCAACGCGCCCGCCGGTGCGTTCAGCGTCACCTCGTCGCTGTTCAACGTCAAGGCGGCGGGCGCGGTGAGCATCAGCGCGGTGGGCGCGGCGAGCATCAACTCCGTCGGCCCCGCGTCGCTCACCTCGGCGGCCATGGCCAGCTTGACCGGCGCCAATCTCGCGTTGACCGGCGTCCTCAGGATCAACGGGAAGCCGGTGCCGTTCTGATGACCCACCCGAACCCGTGCCGCGAGCGCGGCGGAAGAGAGCGGTGACCTATCGATGGCCGAACAATTCGTCGGCTCCGGCTGGGCGTTCCCGCTGCGCATCGGTCCCACCGGCGGCATCGCCCTGGTCAGCGGGGAGCGCGAGATCGAGGAGGCCATCCGGCTCGTCCTGGCCACCGCGCCCGGCGAGCGGCCGATGCGCCCGGAGTTCGGCTGCGCCATCCACGACCTGGTGTTCGCCCCGGTCAACGAGCAGACCGCGGGCCGCATCCAGCACGAGGTGCAGCTGAGCCTGGACCGCTGGGAGCCCCGCGTCGAGGTGCACAGCGTGGAGGTCAGCACGGGCACCGACCAGAGCGTGCTCTACATCGACGTCCAGTACGCGATCCGCGGCACGAACAACCCGCGCAGCCTCGTCTTCCCCTTCTACGTCATCCCCTCCCACGAGGAGCCGGGGGCCCCGGAGACGTCCGGCGGCCCCGGTGGCTCCCCCGAAAGCGACCGCTGATGCCCCTGCACTCCCCCAACCTCGACGACCGCCGCTTCCAGCAGTTCGTCGACGACGCCAAGCGCTACATCCAGCAGCGGGCCCCGGAGTGGACCGACCACAACGTCTCGGACCCCGGCGTCACCCTCGTCGAGACGGTCGCGCACATGGCCGACCAGATCGTGTACCGCCTCAACCGCGTGCCGGAGAAGAACCACCTGGCCTTCCTCGACCTGGTCGGCATCACGCTCTTCCCGCCGACCGCCGCGCGTACGGACGTCACGTTCTGGCTGTCGGCGCCCCGGGAGGAGACGGTGGCGGTGCCGGTCGGCACCGAGGTGACCACGCTGCGCACGGAGCACGAGGACGCGGTCGTCTTCGCCACCGAACGGGATCTGCGCGTCGTCCCCTGCGCCCTTTCACGCCTGGTGGTGCAGCGCCGCGGCGAGCCCGTCGCCGACCGGACCGCCGACCTCGCCGAGGGCAACGACGTGCTGTGCTTCACGGAGGCGCCGCGTCCGGGTGACTGTCTGCTGTTCGGTCTGACGTCGGCCGTCCCGCACTGCGCGGTCGCCCTCGAACTGGACAGCCGGGTCGACGGCGTCGGCGTCGACCCCCGCCAGCCGCCGCTCGTGTGGGAGGCCTGGACCGCGGACGGCTGGCAGCCGTGCGCGGTCCACCAGGACGGCACCGGCGGCCTCAACCGGCCCGGCGACGTCGTCGTACACGTGCCGGGCGGCCACGTCCTGTCCCGCAACGCGGGCCACGAGGGCGGCTGGCTGCGCTGCCGCGTCACCGAGCCCCTGTCCGACCAGCCGTTCTACGCCAGCTCGCCGACGGTGCGCGCCGCGGAGGCCTGCACGGTCGGCGGCACCACCCGTGTCGTGCACGCCGAGACGGTGTACGACGAGGCGCTCGGTGAGGCCACCGGCCTGCCCGGGCAGCGGCTGCGGCTCGCCCACGCGCCGGTCGTCGGCGACGACCAGCCGGTCCTCCTCCAGACCGCCGAGCACGACGGCTGGCAGGACTGGCGGGTGGTCCCGCACTTCGCCGAGTCGCGCCCGGAGGACCGGCACATCACCCTCGACGCGGCCACCGGCGACATCGCCTTCGGACCCGCGGTGCGCGAACCCGACGGCTCCTTGCGCCAGTTCGGCTTCGTCGCCCCCAAGGGAGCGGTCATCCGCGCCCGCCGCTACCGCACCGGCGGCGGCCGGTCCGGCAACGTGGCCCGCGGCGCGATCCGCGTCCTGCGCACCTCCATCCCGTACGTCACCGAGGTCGTGAACGCGGAGGCCGCGCGCGGCGGGGTCGACGGCGAGACGGTCGAGGAGGCCAAGGTGCGGGCACCGATCACGCTCCGCGCCCAGGAGCGCGCGGTGACGCTGCGCGACTACGAGGAACTCGCCCGTCGCGCCGCCCCGGAGACCGCCCGCATCACCTGCCTGGAGGGCAGGGTCGACGACTACGGCGCGCACGCGGTGCGCGTCCTCGTCGTGCCGCAGGCCGTGCCCGACCCCGGGGGGCGGCTCCGCTTCGAGCAACTCGTCCCCGGCGACGCCCTGTTGGAGCGCGTCACCCGCCACCTCGACGAGCGCCGCCTCATCGGCACCCGGCTCGCCGTGGGCCCGCCCTACTACCAGGGCATCACGGTGGTGGCCACCGTCCACGCGTTCCGCGGGGTGGAGACCGACCAGGTGCGACGCGCGGCGCACGACGCCCTCTACCGGCATCTCGACCCGCTCAGCGGCGGTGCGGACGGCCGCGGCTGGCCCTTCGGCCGCCCGGTCCAGGCGGGCGAGGTCTTCGCCGTGCTGCAACGGGTGCCCGGCGTCGAGCTGGTCGACGAGGTCGTCCTGCACCCTGCCGACCCGCTGACCGGCAAGCGCGGCGACGCCACCGACCGCATCGACCTGGAGCGGTCCGCCCTGGTGTTCTCCTTCGACCACCGCGTCCGCGTGATCGGGGACACCCCGTGACGCGCCCGACGCTTCCGGGAGGCCACCGATGAGAGGGTCCGTCGACGGCCTCGGCTCCTCGGCGCCGATCGGCACGATGCTCCCCGCGGTCTTCGCCGACGACGACCTCGCCCAGCGCTTCGTCGCGGGCCTGGACGAGGTCCTGGCGCCGATCCTGAACGTCCTCGACTGTCTGGACTCCTACTTCGACCCCGCGCTCACACCGGTCGACTTCACCCAGTGGCTGAGCACCTGGGTCGGGGCGGAGACCGACGGCACCGAACCCGAGGCGCGCCTGCGCGCCGCCGTGGCGGCCGCCGCGGGCCTGCACCGCGTACGGGGCACACCGCGGGGTCTGTCGGAGGCGGTCCGGCTGGCGTTCGGCGTCGAGCCGGAGATATCGGAGAGCGGGGGCGCCGCGTGGAGCGCGCGGCCCCGCGGCCCCGTGCCCGGCAGGCCCCGCCCCCATCTGCAGGTCACCCTGCGGCTGCCCGATCCCACTCCGGCGGACACCCACCGCCTGGACGTGCTCGTGGCCGCCGCCCGTCCCGCTCACATGCCCTACACCGTCACCGTGACGGCCGCCGAAAGGACCCTCGAAAGATGACCACGCAGAACTGCGCCGAGTGCGACTCCCGCGTGGAACCCGGTCAGTCGTTCTGCGACGCCTGCGGTGCGGTCCTGAGCTGGGACCGGGCGGGGGCGCGCAAGGCGGCGACGAGGGCCTCCGGCCCGGGTTCCGGTTCAGGCCCGGCCTCCGGCCCGGGTTCGGGTCCGGCCTCCGGCCCCGGCTCCGGTTCAAGCCCGGCCTACGGCCCAGGTTCCGGCGCGGCCTCCGGCCCCAGCCCCGGTTGGAACGCCGCCGCCCGCCCCGATGACGGTGGCCCCGCCCGGACGGCGGCCCCAGGTGCCCACGGCGGCGCGCACACCCCCGGCCCCGGCCCGGCACCCTCCCCCGCCACGGGCCGTCCCCCGGCCCCCTCCGGCCCTCCCCGGCGCGACCCCGCGCACCCGGCCCCGGGACATACCCCGGGCAGCGGCCCCGAGGGCGCGCCCCCGTTCCCGCCCGGCAACCCGGACCTCACGGACACCACCCCCAACACACCGGCAGCCACCGCCCCGCACGGTCCCGCCCCCGCCGACGCCCTGTCCGACCGCGCCCGCTCCCTGGTCGTCCCCGTCTCCGAACCGGCGCCGCGGCCCGCCGCGCCCATGCCGTCCGTGGCCCCGGTCCTGCCGGGCCGGCCCGACACCGACCGGCCCCGCGTCCGCGTCCCCGGTCCGCAGCAGGGGTCGGGGCACGGCGCGCCCTGCCCGTGGTGCTCCACGCCGAACCACCCTGACCGGCACTTCTGCGCCCGCTGCGCGATGCCGCTCGCCGACCGCGCCGAGCGCGGCGAAGGGCCGCCCGCGCACCTGCCCTGGTGGCGCCGCCTCTTCGGCCCCGGGCGGCACGAGACCCCCTGGGCGGGTGACCGCCCCCGGCTGAGCCGCGTCTTCGACCGCGTCGGCACCTGGGTCACCGCGGCCGTCGTCCTTCCGCTGCTCGTCCTCGGCGTGGTGAACATCCCCGACGGGGTCCAGGCCACGCGCGACCACTTCGCCAAGCGCGCCCCCGTCGAGCCGGACCGGATCCGCGCCTCGCGTTCCTACGAGGGGCACGGTCCGAAGCTGGCCTTCGACAAGCTCAACAACACCTGGTGGGGCCCCGGGGTCGCACAGTCCGGCCAGGGCGAGTGGATCGAGGTGGGCTTCGCCCGGCCGACCCGTCTGCTCGACGTCGTCATCACGCCGGGGATGTCGACCCGAGCCGACCAGCTCGGCAAGTCGGCCCTGCCGCACCGGGTCAAGGCGACCCTCACCAAGAAGGACGGCACGACCGCGACCCGCGAACTCACCCTGGACCCGGCCGCGGGCGGCCAGCGCCGCGCCTTCCGCGTCGGCGAGGTCACCCGGGTCCGCTTCACCATCGAGTCGGCCCACGCCGCGTCCGACAAGAAGCAGGTGGCCATCGCCGAGATCGAACTCTTCGGCCGCTCGGGCAGCGACCGGAGCTGAGCGCACCGCCCGCCCCTCCCTCCCCGGGCGCTCGCCGGAGTGCCACCACTTCGGCGAGTTGCCACGGTGAACCGGGCTTCCTTGCCCGCCCCCGAGCACGCCCAGAATGCTGAACCCGCCACCGGGCCGATGACTGCTCACTTCCTGAGGGGGGATTCCGGTGCCTGGAGTCAGCGTGCGCTTGCCGGTGTACGACCGGCATCTCGGTCCCGCGCCGTTCACGGCCCGTCCCGCACCGTCCGCAGAGCCGGCACCCGCGCCGGCCGGCCTCGGGAACGGCTACGCCATCGCCGTGGTGGGAACGGGTCCGCGGGGCATCTCCATCCTCGAACGCCTGGGAGCGCGGCTGCTCGGCAAGCGGCCCGCGCGCCCCCTCACGATCTACGCCATCGACGCGGACGAGGTCGGTTCCGGCCGGGTCTGGCGTTCGGGCCAGCCGCCGTGGCTGTCGATGAACAACCGCTGCGGCGAGGTCACGATGTTCTCCGGCCCCGCCGACGACGGCGCCTGGCGCCCCGGTGCCGGGCCGACGTTCGCCCAGTGGTGGCAGCGCGTGGACGCCCGCTTCCCCGGCCCCGACGCGTACGCGCCGCGCAGCCTCTACGGGCGCTACCTGCGCTTCGTCCTCGACGTCGTGGAGACGAACCTGCCGCACGACGTGCGCCTGGTCCGGGTGCCGGGCCTCGTGAGCGGCATCGAGAAGCGCGCCGGACGGTTCGAACTCCGCGTCGGGGACCGGCTGATCACCTGCGACCAGGTCGCCGTCTGCAGCGGCCATCCGCGCGAGCAGTCCGCGCGCCCCGTCCTGGCGGGGCGGCCCGCGTCGGAACGGCGGCAGCGCCGCGCGCCCGCACGCGCCTTCGACGGCACCGGACGCCTGGGAGTGCTGCCCGGCAGCGTGATCGGCATCCGCGGGCTCGGCCTCACCTTCCACGACGTCGTCGCCATGCTCACGGTCGGCCGCGGCGGCCGCTTCGCCGGGCACGGCCACGACTGCGTCTACGTGCCGAGCGGGGACGAGCCCGACCTCATCGTGGCGGGTTCGCGGAGCGCCCTGCCCATCCCGACCCGCGGTGCCGCGCAGCGGCCGTTCGACTTCCGGTACGCGCCCCGCCTCTTCACGCCCGAGCGGATCGCCGGCCTGCGGGCGGCGGGACCGCTCGACTTCCGCAGGGACGTCATGCCCTGGCTCCTGGCCGAAGTGAACCTCGCCTTCTGGCAGCGCCGCCTCGGCCCGGACTCCTTCGCGGTCCTGGAACGCCGGCTCGCGCTCCTGCCGCCCAACGGTGCCGAGGTGATGCACGGGCTCCGCAGGACGGCGTCCGACCTCGGCTGCGACGAGGTGCTGTCCCTTGACGACCTCGCCCACCCCTTCCGGGGACGGACCTTCGCCGATCAGGGCGCGTTCCGCGACGAGCTCGTACGGCTCCTCTCCGACGACGTCGGGGAGGCGATGCGCGGCGAGGTGGACGGCGCGCTGAAGGCCGCCATGGAGGTTGTCCGGGACGTACGGCCGACGGTGCGGGCCGCCGTGGACTTCGGCGGGCTCACGGCCGCGTCCCACAAGGACTTCGTGGAGCGCGTCGGCCCGATGCTCGCCTTCCTCTCCACCGGCCCTTCCGCGGTACGGTCCTGCCAGCTCATCGCGCTGATGCGGGCGGGCCTGCTCGAAGTCCTCGGCCCCCAGGCCCGGTTCACGGCCCACGACGACGGGTTCGTCGGCCATTCGCCGCTGGTCGCCGACTACAGCGTCTTCTGCTCGGACGTCGTCGACGCCCGTGTCCGGCAGCCCGACATCGACGGCGACGCGGGACCGCTGGCCAAGAGGCAGCGGGACGCCGGGGCCTGGCGCCCGCACGTGTGCGCCGGTGATCCGGCGTTCCGCACGGGCGGCGTCGACGTCACCACGGCGCCCTACCATCCCATCGCCGCCGACGGCTCGGTGGAGCGCCGGATGTACGTGCTCGGCATCCCGACGGAGTCAACCCGCTGGTTCATGCAGGTCGGCATCGGCCGTCCGGGCCCCTGGGGCGAGTTCTTCCGCGACGCGGACACGATCGCCCGAGCGGCCCTGGACCAGGTCGAGCTGACCGGCCTCCCCGCCGCGGACGGACCGCCTCTCGGGGCGTGCGACATGGACTACTGCTTCGGCCCGCAGCACCCGGACGGGGCCTCCCTTTCCGAGTACTGAACTACTGAGTACGGAACCCATGGAGGTGTGTCGTGGAAAGCAAGGTCCTCAACGACAAGGTGGCGGTGGTCACCGGCGCGGCCCGGGGCATCGGCAGGGCGATCGCGCAGCGGTACGTCGAGGAAGGCGCGTACGTCGCCGTCGCGGACGTCGACGCCGTGGCGGCCGAGAAGACCGCGGCGGAGCTCGGCGAGCGGGCCTCGGCCTTCGCCTGGGACGTCGCGGACACGGCGGCGGCGCGCGCCATGGTGGAGCGGGTGTCCCTCCGCTTCGGCAGGATCGACATCCTCGTCAACAACGCGGGCGTCTTCGACATGCAGCCGATCCTGGAGATCACCGAAGCCGAGTACGACCGGATCTTCGACATCAATGTGAAAGGCCTGCTCTTCACCCTCCAGGCGGTCGCGAGGGACATGGTCGACCGCGGCGTAACCGGAAAGATCATCAACATCGCGTCCCAGGCCGGGCGCAGGGGCGAGCCGCTGGTCGCCGTGTACTGCGCGAGCAAGGCCGCGGTCATCAGCCTGACGCAGTCCGCGGGCCTCGCCCTCATCCGGCACGGCATCAACGTCAACGGCATCTCGCCGGGCGTCGTCGACACCTCCTGGGACAACGTCGACGCGCTGTTCGCCAAGTACGAGAACCGGCCGCTCGGTGAGAAGAAGCGGCTGGTCGGCGAGGCCGTGCCGTTCGGGCGCATCGGGCAGGCCGACGACCTGGTGGGCGCCGGCGTGTTCCTGGCCTCGCACCACGCGGACTACATCGTCGCCCAGACGCTCAACGTCGACGGCGGCAACTGGATGAGCTGACGGGCGGCGGCGCCCGCAGGAGACGGAGGCGGTTATGGCGGTACCGGGGCACGACAGGCGCGAGGCGATCGCGGCACCGGCCGGAGGCGGTCCGGCGCACGGCGGCGCGGAGGAGGTGCCGGATGCCGCGCTCGTCGTCGTCTCCATCGACGGCCTCTCCTCGCTCAAGTGCGGCATCGGCTGTGTCGTCCACTGGTTCTTCGAGGCGATCGACGAGATCGTGGCGTCGACCGCGGAGCTGCGGCACGACAACTGGTCGCTGCACGCGCTGAGCCCGCGTCTCGACCCGGCGTCCGACGACTACGCGAGCGACATCGTGGCCGACGTCGCCACCGCCTGCGGCCGGTACCGCGGGGACTTCCGGTGGTTCGACGTGACGGACAACTCCTCCCTGAAGAACGTCTGGTCGCTCGACGACGTCGACCGCTGGCGCGCGATGTGCGAGAGCGCGGCCGCGGAGATCCGGGGGCTCGCCGAGGGCCGGAGCCGGGTGACCGTCCTCGCGCACGGCACGATGTTCGCCACCCTCAGGTCTCACCTGGCGGCGTGGCCCAACGTGCAGTTGATCTACATGACGCACACGCTCGGCCGGGTCTTCCTCGACGCCAACTCGCGCAACAGGACGTCGTACGAGGACGAGGGCTTCGCCCTGATGCGGACCGCGACCCGGGACAGGATCGGCTTCGTCGGCACCTACTACCGCGACGTGCTGCTCACCGAGTACGACCGGCGCGAGCAGGACCTGGTCCCGTTCCAGAACGCGGTCTACATCCGCTCGCGCCGGTTCGGTGAACTGGCCGGGGCCGGGGCGGGCGGCGACCTGGGGCCGGTGCCGGGCGACAAGCGGCTCGTCTTCTCCTGGGGCCGGTGCGTGCCGCAGAAGGGCTTCGACGTGGTGATTCCCGCGTTCGGCGCCTTCCTGCGCGAGCGGGACGACGCCGAGGACTGGCATCTGGTGCTGCTCGCGCCCCAGGAGGTCGCGGCGGCGGAGTACGTGGCGTCGCTGCGCGAGCAGCTGCGGGAGCTGCCGCCGGGCAGCTACACCTTCGTCGAGCACTTCGAGCCGCTGCTGCCGTTCCGGATCCTGGCGAGCCCGGCCCTGGAGATCTGCGTGTTCGCCTCCCGGTTCGAGGCGGGGCCGCTCACCCTCATCGAGGCGCTCGCGTTCGGCCACGAGGACGTGAGCATCGCGTGGCACGACATCCCGCCGATGCGCCACCTCCTGCGGGACCAGCCCAAGACGTTCGGCTTCGCTCCGCTGCGGGCGCGGGAGATGGCGGAGGCCATGCTGCGGGCGGCGGACGACGGGGGCGGGATCGTCAAGGGCAGCGTCATCGACTTCGCGACGAGCATGTCGGCCGGTCTGTCGGCCTCCTTGAGCTGGTGGGACACCTCGGAAGCGTGAAGGAGAGCAGCATGATCCGCCTGTGCGCGGCCCTGTTCTGCGTGTTCGGCTTCACGCTCGGCAGTTGGCAGGCGTCGCTCCCCGACCTCGTGCGCGATCTGGACATGTCCCCGCTGGAACTGGGTCTCTGTCTCACCGTCGGGTTCGCCGGAGCGCTGCCCGCCATGTTCCTGGGCGGGCGACTCATCGCCAGGTTCGGCGCCAAGGGGCTGCTCATGGCGGGGGCGGCCGGCATGGCCCTGGCGCTCGTGGGCGTGGGGTGCACGGACTCGTACGTGGTGCTCGTGCCGTTGGTCCTCGTCCTGCTGGGCTGCCAGGGCTCGTTCGACGTCGCGATCAACGCGGTGGCGATCGCCATCGAGCAGCAGTCGGGCAAGCAGATCCTCGCCTTCATGCACGGGGCGTTCAGCCTGTCCGCCGCGGCGGGGGCGCTGTGCTTCGGCGCCTACCGCCCGCTCGGATTCCGCGTCGGCTACTTCGGGGTCGCGGTCGTCCTCGCCCTCTTCGTGTGGTGGATGGCGCACCGCCACGCCGTGCCCGAGGCGAGGTCGTCGACCGCGCCCGGGACCGGGGCCGAGTCCGTGCCGCGGGACCGGCGCGTCCTGCTCGGGGCCGACGTCCTGCTGGTCGCGGGCATCGTCGGCGTCTCCTTCCTCGGCTCCGGCATCCTCGAGAACTGGTCCGCGATCTACGTCCGGGACACGGTCAGCGATCTGGCGATCATCAGCTCCTTCGGCCTCGCGAGCTTCCACGGGGCGATGGGGCTCGGCCGCGTCCTGACGTCCGCCGTGCTGCGCTACGTCGACCGCCTGGTGACCATCGCCGCGTGCGGGCTCCTCATGGCGGCCGCCATGGTGTGGTCGCTGTTCGCGCCGGGCCCGGTGCAGGCGGTGGCAGCGCTCTTCATCGTCGGGATCCTGCTGTCCGGCATCGCGCCGATCGGCTTCTCGGTCGCCGGGGACCTGCGGCCCGACCGGGTCGGCGAGGTCAGCTCCACCGTGGCGATCGCCGGATACGCGAGCTTCCTCGTGGGGCCCGTCCTGGTCGGCGTCCTGGCGGACCTGCTCGGGCTGCGCGCCGCGCTGGGGTCGGTGGTCGTCGTCGGCGTGGTGATCAGCCTGCTCGCGCTGCTGCTCAAGGGGCAGCCGCGGAGGGCACCGTCAGCGCACGATCCGGTCGCGGGCCGGCTTGAGGGGGCGGAGCGATGAGGTTCGATCCCGACTACACGTATCGCATGCCGGTCGCGTTCGGGCCGATGCCGGGCCCGCGCCAGGCGCTGCCCGGCTGCGAGCCCCGGGGCGGGGAAGCCTCCATCACCTCGTACGCGCTCCGCTTCACGACGACGGCCGAGGCGTTGGGTGAACTGCTCCCGCCCCGCTTCGCCCTGAACGGCGAGCCGGTCGTGACGGTGGAGTACACCGAACTGACCGATGTGCCCTGGCTGGCCGGGCGGGGCTACGACACCTTCGCGGTCAAGCTCCCGGTCCGCTTCGAGGGCCGCCACGACAAGGTGACGGGTTCCTTCGTCGCCGTCGTCTGGGAGAACATGGCCGACCCGATCATCACGGGCAGGGAGGAGCTCGGCTACGCCAAGCTCTTCGCCGATCTGACGTCCCGGCCCGCGGGGCCCCACGCGCACCGCTGCGAGGCGTCCTGGGACGGCCACGCCTTCGCGGAGCTGGAGTTCGAGCGGATCACCGAGGTGCCGCCCGAGCCCGCCTGCGCGCAGGACGGCGTACTCAACTTCGGATACGTCCCCGGCGTGGACGCCGGATCGCGACCCGACCGCACGGGCGCGGTGCTCACGCCCGCCGTCGACGGCGTGGAGGTCGTCGGACAGGCGACGGCGACCGGCCGCGTCCGCTTCGTGAGGTCGTCGTGGGAGCAGCTGCCGACCTTCTACAACGTCGTCAACGCGCTGGAGCGCCTGCCGGTGCTGAGCCAGGGGCCGTGCGTCGTGCGCCGGCTTCGGCGCGACATCGAGAACCGCGGCCAGAGGCGCCTCGTATGACCAGGAAAGTACTCGCCGTCGACCTCGACGAGGTGTCGGCCGACACGGTCGCCAAGCGGCTCGAACGGTACGAGGAGGACTACGGCGAGGCGCTGTCGCGCGAGGCCATCCACGGCAGGCAGATCCGCGAGGCCGTGCCTCCCGAGCGCAGCGTCCAGGTCGAGGCGTGCCTGGACGAGCCCGGGTTCTCGCGGGACGTGCCCGTGATGCGGGACGCCCGCTGGGTCCTCGAGGACCTTGCCGGACGCTTCGAGATCATCTTCGCCACCTCGGCGATGGACCACCCCGTGTCCTTGCGCGACCGCTATCTGTGGCTCCAGGAGTCCTTCCCCTTCGTACCGGACCGCGGCTATGTCTTCTGCGGCTCCAAGCAGTACGTCAAGGCGGACTACCTGATCGACGACAACCCCCGCAACCTGGAGCTCTTCACGGGGCGCGGCCTCCTCTTCGACGCGCACCACAACGTGTCCGAGGACCGCTTCCACCGGGTCTCGTCATGGCGGGACGTACACCGGTACTTCACGTCAGCGGTCACCCATTCACACACGGGGTGAGTGGACCGCGCCCACCGGCAACTACGCTCCTCGGTGGGTTCGGCAGTGAGCCCGTCTACCGCTCCCCGTCCGACCGGGCGGGGAGCGGGAGACCCTCGCCGGGCGGTGGTGACGACGGGACCGGGCTCGCCGACGAGGCCTCCTGCTCCTGGCGCCGCAGGCTCAACTGGCGTTCCAGTTCACCGCGCAGGGCCGGGGGCAGCTCGGCGGTGTGCACCCACTCCACGAGCTGTTCGGCGACGACGCGCAGCTTCGTGTTGGTGCGCATGGACACTTCCCGCAGCACGTCCCACGCTTCCTGCGGGCTCAGCCCTCCCCTGGCGATGACGACCCCGATGGCCTGGTCGACCGTCGCGTGGGAGTGCAGCGCGTGCCGCAGCTGTTCCACTTCTTCCCGCAGAGCCCGCACCTCGGCGGAGTCCGGGGCAGGTTGTGGCTCGGGCCCGCCACGGGGTACGGCGAACGGCATGGGGGCCTCCGATCCCGCAGGGCGTGCGTCCGCCTCCAGGCTCCTTGCCGCGGCACGACCGCGCAACCCCCGCCCGACGCCGATCGGTCCTGCGCGGCCGGTCAGTCGGCCTCGTGCTCCTGGATCCGGGTGTAGAGGGCGGCGAGGGCTTCCACTTGAGCGCGCAGCGCCCAGGGACTGACCGGTTTGATCAGGAACCCGGCCGCTCCGAGGCGGAAGGCGCGCTCCGCCAGCTCGTCGCTGCGTCCCACCCCCGTGATCAGGATCACCGGAAGCTGCCGGGTCTGGTCGAGGCGGCGCAGATAGCCGAGCACGTCCAGGCCGTCGAGGCCGGGCATCAGCAGGTCCAGGAGCACGACGGCGACGTTCTCGCGCAGCACCGTGCGCAGGGCCTGTTCGCCGCTGGTGGCGCGCAGGACGCGACGCTTCAGGGGAAGGAGCACCTGCTCCATGGCGAAGAGGTTGTCCGTGTGGTCGTCGACGACCAGTACCGCGTACGAGTCCCGTGGCGCACGGCCGCGGCTGTGGGTCGAAGCGGCGGGTTCCGTGCCCGGGGTGGTGGGCGTGAGGGCCGGGGCGTGGTGCGCGGGGGCGGGGGTGTGGTGCGCGGGAACCGGCGTGTGGTGCGCAGGCGGCAGCCTCATGGGCGATGTTCTCCAGATGACGCGCGAAGAGCACGAAGTGGCCGCTGCCTGACCATCTTCCAGGCCGCCACCTTAGCGCTGCCCGCCGTCCCCCACGCGCCACTCCGGGCGCTCATCCCACTATCCGAGGATCTCCACGGGGTGTGACGTCGTCGTTCGCCTCGCCGCACGTGCCGTCCGGCAAGATCCACGGGCAGGGGTCAGGCTTCTGTGCCCTGTTGACGCGGCCCTTCACCACCGCGGCCACGTGGCGGCGAAGGACCTCAGAGCTGTGGTCCCAACCCTGTCCCCCACGAGTCGCCAGCCCGCGTCCTCTCACACCGGTCTCTTCCGGCGGCCCCGCGGCACCGAGAGGCGCGGGCCCCGGTCTCAGGCGGTGAGGAGGGAGTCGTCCTCGGGCCGGGCGCCGGGCAGCTGGTGACGGGCCGCGATGAGAGCGGTGTCGACGTCACGGGTGCCCGTGGACACGCACAGCGTGTAGGCGACGTCGTCCATGCGCTGCCGGACCTGCGGGCTGCCGTCCTGGGCGTGCAGGATCCGCAGCGTCTCGTACTGCTCGACGAGGTTGCGCAGAATCGCGGGGTGGGCCATGAGCATGGGGAACCTCCCTGGTCACCGGACTTCCCTGGAACACACAGCGACCGTGTGCCCCGACTCCCGGCCGCCATGCGCGGGTGCGGCGGGCCCCGTCGCGGACCCGGCTGTAAATCGCTTGCCCTGGCCACGGGTCGGCGTTGCACTGGGGCCGGGCGCCACGAGGTGTGGTGCCCGTATCCCGAGGAGGCAGCAGCACCGATGGAGATTCGTTCCACGACCGGTGACGACCTTGGCGTCTTCGTCGACACGGTCCACGCGGCGTTCGGGCGCTTCCCCGAAACCCCGGTCGAGGGCGGCGGGCTGTGGTGGTCGGCGCTCGAAGCGGACCGCTGTCTGCTCGCCACGACGGCGGAAGGGCGGCCCGTCGGCACCGCCGCGGCGCACTCCTTCGAACTCACCCTGCCCGGTGAGATCCTCGTCCCGGCCTCCGGGGTGACCGCCGTCGGCGTCCTGCCCTCGCACCGGCGCCAGGGCGTCCTCAGCGCGATGATGCGCCATCAGCTCGCCGAGCTGCGGGCCCGCGGGGAGTTCCTCTCCGTGCTGCTGGCCTCCGAGGCCCCGATCTACGGCAGGTTCGGCTACGGACCGGCGACCTATACGGCCCGCCTGACGGTCCCGCGCCACCGAGCCGCCCCCACCCTCCCCCGGGCACGCGCGGCGGCCGCCACGCAGGAGACCGGAGCGGTCGAGGTGCTGCGTCGCGCCGAGTGCGGCGAGGTGCTGGAAGAGGTCTACGACCGGTACCGCCGCGCGCAGCCCGGCGCGCTGTCCCGGCCGCACCGCTGGTGGGCCCTGCGCGCGGGGCAGCCCCCGATCTCTCCGGCGCCGCGTCACGTCGCCGTCCACCGGGACGCCGACGGCGTCCCGGACGGCTACGCCAGCTACTCGATCGGCGAATCGCAGACCTTGACGGTCGACGAGACCATCGCCACCGACGACGCCGTCTTCACCGCCCTGGCCCGGTTCGTGCTAGGGCACGACCTGGTCTCCCAGGTCGTGTTCAAGCACGTCCCGCCCGGGCACCCGCTGCGCTGGCAGTTCGCGGACTTCCGCGCGGGCGAGGTGAGCGGCGACACCGACTGGCTGTGGGTGCGCCTGCTGGACGTCCCGCGGGCGCTGACCGCGCGGGGCTGGTTCACGGACGGCGAGCTCGTCCTCGACGTCGAGGACCCGTTCCTGGGGGAGCACGGCCGCTACCTCCTGACCGTCCGGGACGGCAAGGCCGACTGCGTGCCGACGGACCGGGAGCCCGACCTGTCCCTGGACGTGCGCGACCTGGGCTCGGTCTACCTCGGCGGCACCGCCCCGAGCACGCTCGTACGCGCCGGACACATCCGGGCCCACCACCGGGAAGCGGCCGCTGTGGCCGACGCCATCTTCCGCGCGGACCGCTCCCCGCACTGCCTGCACTGGTTCTGACGGGTATCGGCCGCACGGCGTGAGCCGCCCCGCCTACACGGCGGGGCGGCTCTCCGGCGCGTGGTCAGCGGTCGTCGCGGTCGCGCAGGGAGTCGCGGACGCCCTGGGCCCGCTCGCGTGCCTCGTCCGCGGCCTCCCGCATCTTGGCCTTGGCCTGATCGGTCTTGCCTTCGGCCTCCATGCGGTCGTTGCCGGTGGCCTTGCCGACCATTTCCTTCGCCTTGCCCTTGGCCTTGTCCACGCCCATGATCACTCCTTTGTGGGTTGGGGGTGTCTGTCACGCTATGAGGGATTCGGGCGGTGTGCATCCGGAGGAGGCCGCCGCGTGCGGACGCGCCTCGGCTCCGGACGCCGCCTGTGCGGCCGGAAGGACGTCGACGCTGTTCTGGTACTCGCTCACCGTCTTGTTGGCGAAGTGTTCCGAGTAGAACGCGCCGGGGCGCACCAGGTCTTCGCCGTCGGCGTTCTTGGGCGAGCCGTTCGGATGGAGCTGGGTGAAGCAGGTGGCGCACGGGTGCTTCGTACCGCCGAGGTGCCCGGGGGGGCACGCCGCCGTTGTGCGCGAGGACGCGGAGCTCCGCGTGCCAGGCCAAGTGGGCTTTCGAGGACACGCCGTTGGCCGCGACGACGAGCTTGCCGTTCGTGTCGACCGCCGCCCGCACCTCCACGGGATGGAAGAAGGTACGGGTCCCCGGCGGTCATTCCCTGATGCGTTCCAGCGGCGCGGCGTCCGCCATGTGGGCCAGCTCCTCCAGGTCCGAAGAGCCGAACTCCTCCGCGCTGTCGAGGTCCATGAGGTCGTCCCGCGCGGCGCGCCGCACCGGGGCGGACCGGCCGGGGGCCATGTGGTCCGCGCCGTCCGCCGCCGCTCTCTGGACGGTGACGGACGGGGCGGTCTCCCATCCCGCGGCGAAGGCGTCGCCCTCGACGTCCGCCGTCCGCTCCGAGGACTGGTTCGGATCGGTGACGGGCATCCCCGAGCCGTTGTCCACGCCCGTCTCCGGCTGGTTCCTGAAGTTCTTGTCGAGGTGGCTGAACTCGTGCCCGATGAGCGACAGGTCCTGGGTCGCTCCCGGCGGCAGGAACACATGGGCGCCGATCGTCATGGCGCGGGCCCCCATCGCCTCGATGGCGCGCTGCGCCACCGGCCCCGTGTGGAACCGGGCGGCGGAGAAGTTGTTCTGGTAGAACGACTCCGCCCGAGCGATCAACGGGCCCGGAAGCGAGCTGGTCGGAGAGTTGAAGGCGTCATTGATCAACGCCTGGTGATCGGTCGCGCCACCTTCCTGCGCACCGCCGTGGCCGCATCCGGGCCCGTGGGCGTGCCGCTCCTCCTCCAGCAGGCGCGCGACGGCTCCGTTGCCCGCCAGGCGCTGGATCGTCATGACCTCCGAGGGGTTCATCGGCCCGCGCGCCGGCCCTCCGGGGGCGGACCCCGCCGGGCGGCGGCGAGCACGGCCTTCTCCCCCGGGCTTCTCCTTGGATGGCTCTTCGTGTGCCCGCACGGGACCCCTTCCTGCACAGCGTTCTCCTCCGACCGTTGTAGTCGGCAGCCACCTGGACGAGCAGGGCCGTCAGGGCAGACCGCGGGGCATACCGCACGACACCACGGACCAGGCGCGCTGTCGCGAAGAGCGTGGTGTTCCCCGTGGTCACGGATCGACCGCCCGATGGTCACCAGAACTTCACACGCGGCGGCCGATGCCGGGCGCCGCGCCGGGCACCCGAAGGCGTATCGCCGGCCGGGAGGGTTCCACGTGCTGATCGCCGTCGCCATTCTGTTGCTGCCGGTCCTGGCCGTGCTGCTGTACGCGATGGATCGCCTTGAGGGCCGGTTGTTCGACGACTCGCCGAAGGCACGCCATGCGCGGGCGCGGCACCTGCGCCTCGTGCACAGCACCGCCGAACCCCGGGGACGGCGTCGGCATGCCGAGCGGCGCGCACGCCGGGACGCCGCGTGAGCCGCCCGCGCTACGCCTTCGTCGGATCTCGTAGGCACCATCCCGGCTGTTCGGGGTACCCGCACCCACCGGGGCGTGGCGCCATGGCGCCCCGGGCCGGAAAACAGCCCCAGACAGGAGGTGATCGCTGTGTCGAGTACGCAGCCTCGCAGCGGGCCTGACCCACACGCGCCGGGTTCGGAACCGGTGAGCGAGCTGGTGCAGCGCGCGTCGCAACAGCTGACCGAGCTGGTGCGGGGCGAACTGCGCCTGGCGCAGGCGGAGATGAAGGAGAAGGGCAGGCGGTACGGCAAGGGCGGCGGCCTCTTCGGCGGGGCCGGTGTGGTCGGGTTCCTGATGCTGCAGGCCCTGGTGGCGACCGCGATCGCCGCGCTCGCGGTGCCGCTGCCGGTGTGGGCCGCGGCCCTCGTCGTGACCGGGGTGCTCGGGGCGGTCGCCGCGCTGATGGCGGTGACGGGGAAGAAGGAGGTCTCCCGGGCCGCGCCGCCCGTGCCGGAGAAGGCGATCGAGAACGTGAAGGCCGATGTGGCCGAGATCAAGGAGAGTGCGCACCGATGACCCAGCTTCCGCACGAGGACGACTCGGCCGGGACCCCGCGCGAACTGCGCGAGCAGGTCGAGCGGACCCGCCACGAACTCGCCGGGACGGTCGAGGCCCTCGCGGCCAAGGCGGACGTCAAGGCCCGCGCCCACGACAAGGCCACCGAGGTGAAGGAACAGGCCGCCGCCAAGGCGGGCGAGCTCAAGGAGCAGGCCGCGGTCAAGGCCAAGGAGTTCAAGGCCAAGGCCGCCGACGCCGCTTCCCGCGCGCAGGACAAGCTGCCCGACCCGGTCAAGGACAAGGCCGTCCAGGCCGGCGAGCAGGCCCGCGCCCAGGCGGCCAGGACCGGCCGTGCCTGGGAGGAGAAGGCGCCCGAGCCGGTGCGTGCCAAGACCGCCGAGGGCGCGCGGATGGCCCGCAACCACCGCACCGCGCTGCTGGCGGCCGGTGGTGCCGCCGTCGTCGTGTGGTGGGCGTACCGCCGACGGAACGGATGACCGCATGAAGGCATCGAGGATCGCCTACAAGCCGGTCGGTCTCGCCCTCGGCGCGGTCAGCGGCATGGTCGCCGGAGCGCTGTTCAAGAAGACCTGGAAGGTGGTCGTCCGGGACGAGGACGCCCCGGACGCCACCGACGAGCAGCGCGCCTGGAGCGAGGTGCTGCTCGCCGCCGCCCTGCAGGGCGCGATCTTCGCCGCGACCAAGGCCACCGTGGACCGCGCGGGCGCCACCGCCGTACGCCGCCTGACCGGGACCTGGCCCGACTGACGGGGCAGCGCGTTGGCGAGCGCGCTAGCGCAAGGAGCGGGCCCGCTTCAGGACCTCAGCCGGGGCCTTGGCCACCGATCCAGTGTCGAAGGGGGGCTGCGGGTCGTACTCGGTGTACAGCTGGATCGCCTGCGCGGTCACCTCGTCGGTGAGCAGCGCGGCCAGCTGGACGGCCATGTCGATGCCGGAGGAGACCCCGGCCGAGGTGATCACACGGTCGTGCCGGACGACCCGGTCGGGGGTGTACTCGGCTCCGTACGACTCCAGTTGGGCGGCCGCGTCCCAGTGGGTGGTGGCGGTCAGGCCGTCCAGAAGACCGGCCGCGCCGAGCACCAGGGAACCGGTGCAGACGGAGGTGGTGAAGCGGGTGCCCGCGTGCATCCGCCGCACCCAGTCGAGGAAGTCGGGGCTCTCCGCCATGGTCCGGGCGCTGCCCCCGCCCGGGATCAACAGGACGTCGCAGCGCTCCACCTCGGCGTACCCGGTCGCGACGTGCACGGGCAGGGAGCCCAGCGTGTCCTGCACGAGCCCGGGTGCGGAGCCGACGAACCGCACGGTGGCACCGGGGAGGTACGCGAGGATCTCGTAGGGACCGATGGCGTCGAGCGGCTCGAAGTCGTCGAAGAGCGGGATCACTATGTCCATGCGCCGCAGCATAACCACCGCCCGGCGGGCCTCAGCGGGGCCACGGATGCGGCGTCGCGGGAGTCCGTATTCCTGACGCCCCACCCCATGAGGACGAGCGCGAGCAGGCCCGGGCCGCCCGGCTCTTCGTCCCGCGCCCAGGAGTTGGCAGGGCGGCGCACAACCCGCCGGGGTCCGTGGTCCGCGGGGAGCCGCAGGTCAGAGAGGGGCGGAAACGGGGGCCCGTGGGATGCTGGGCGCATGAACCTGGAGGACCTGAGGCGGCTGCGCCGCGCGAAGGACGTGATGGACCGCCGCTACGCGGAGCCGCTGGACGTCCCGGCGCTCGCGAAGGTCGCCCTGATGTCGTCCGGCCACTTCTCGCGCAGCTTCCGTGCGGCCTACGGGGAGACGCCGTACAACTACTTGATGACCCGCCGCATCGAGCGGGCGAAGGCGCTGCTGCGGCGCGGCGACATGAGCGTCACCGAGGTGTGCTTCGCGGTCGGCTGTACGTCACTGGGGTCCTTCAGCTCGCGCTTCACCGAGCTGGTCGGTGAGTCGCCGAGCGCGTACCGGGCCCGGGACCACGAGGCGGGCGCCGCGATCCCGGCGTGCGTCGCCAAGGTCCACACGCGGCCGCTCAGGAACGGGGGGCCGGCGCGCGAGCAGGGCGCGGCCGAGGGGTCTGACCTGGCCGGGCGCGGGAACGGCGCTTCGCGGGCCGCCGGGAATCCCGTCAGGATCGGAGAAGCGGATTCGGGCGGCGCCTCGTAGCGTCGAGGCATGGACATCAAGCTCTCGCAGTGCTTCATCGCAGTCGACGACCACGACAAGGCGCTCGCCTTCTACCGCGACGTCCTCGGCATGGAGGTGCGCAACGACGTCGCCTTCGAGGGGATGCGCTGGGTGACCGTCGGTTCCCCCGCCCAGGACGTGGAGATCGTCCTGGAGCCGCCGCTCGCCGACCCCAACGCCGCCCCGGCCGACCGGCAGGCGATGGCGGAGCTGCTCGCCAAGGGCCTGCTGCGCGGCGTGATCTTCACGACCGACGACGTCGACGCCACCTTCGAACGCGTCCAGGCCGCGGGCGCCGACGTGCTCCAGGAGCCCATGGACCAGCCCTACGGCGTGCGCGACTGCGCCTTCCGCGACCCGGCGGGCAACATGCTCCGCTTCAACCAGCCCCGCAAGCAGTAGAACCCCGCCGAAGCCCCCTGCGGTAGGGTCCCGGCCCATCGCCGCGGGAGGCTCCGCCGATCGGATCGCGCAAGGCGACAGGGGCGGAGGCCGCGCGGGCGGCCCCGCGGAGACACATGGAGACACGATGAGCAAGGCCACGAGGACGCACACGCAGTCGCCTGCGCCGCACGTCGCCGACACCCACGACCTGATCCGCGTGCACGGCGCGCGCGAGAACAACCTCAAGGACGTCAGCGTCGAGCTCCCGAAGCGGCGGCTCACGGTGTTCACCGGGGTCTCCGGCTCCGGCAAGAGCTCGCTGGTCTTCGACACGGTCGCCGCCGAGTCGCAGCGAATGATCAACGAGACCTACAGCGCCTTCGTGCAGGGCTTCATGCCGACCCTCGCCCGGCCCGAGGTGGACGTGCTCGACGGTCTGACCACCGCGATCATCGTCGACCAGCAGCGGATGGGCTCCGACCCCCGCTCCACGGTCGGCACCGCCACCGACGCCCACGCGATGCTGCGCATCCTCTTCAGCAGACTCGGCAAGCCCCACATCGGCCCGCCCAGCGCGTACTCCTTCAACGTCGCGTCGGTGCGGGCGAGCGGCGGCATCACCGTCGACCGCGGCGCCGCCAAGACCAGGACCGTGAAGGCGACGTTCAACCGCACCGGCGGCATGTGCACGCGCTGCGAGGGCCGCGGCTCGGTCTCCGACATCGACCTCACCCAGCTCTACGACGACTCCAAGTCGCTCGCCGACGGCGCGTTCACCATCCCCGGCTGGAAGTCGGACAGCCAGTGGACCGTGGGTCTCTACGCCCAGTCGGGCCTCCTCGACCCGCACAAACCGATCCGCGGGTTCACCAAGAAGGAGATGCGGGACTTCCTCTACGGCGAGCCGAGGAAGGTGAAGGTCAACGGGGTCAACCTCACCTACGAGGGGCTGATCCCCAAGATCCGGAAGTCGTTCCTGTCCAAGGACAAGGAGGCGATGCAGCCCCACATCCGCGCCTTCGTGGAGCGGGCGGTCACCTTCACCACCTGCCCCGAGTGCGACGGGACCCGGCTGAGCGAGGGTGCCAGATCGTCGAAGATCAAGAAGATCAGCATCGCCGACGCGTGCGCGATGGAGATCCGCGACCTGGCGACGTGGGTCCGCGGGCTCACGGAGCCGTCCGTGGCGCCGCTGCTCACGGCGTTGCAGCAGAGCCTCGACTCGTTCGTGGAGATCGGTCTCGGCTACCTCGCGCTCGACCGGCCCTCGGGCACGCTGTCGGGCGGCGAGGCGCAGCGCGTCAAGATGATCCGCCACCTCGGCTCCTCGCTCACCGACACGACGTACGTCTTCGACGAGCCCACCATCGGTCTGCACCCGCACGACATCGAGCGGATGAACAAGCTGCTCCTGCGGCTGCGGGACAAGGGCAACACGGTGCTCGTCGTGGAGCACAAGCCGGAGACGATCGCGATCGCCGACCACGTCGTGGACCTGGGCCCTGGCGCCGGTACGGAGGGCGGCACGGTCTGCTTCGAGGGCACCGTCGACGGCCTGCGCGCCAGCGACACCGTCACCGGACGCCACCTCGACGACCGGGCCGCCGTCAAGAAGACGGTGCGCGAGGCGACCGGAGCCCTGGAGATCCGCGGCGCGAACGCGCACAACCTGCGGGACGTCGACGTCGACATTCCGCTCGGGGTGCTCACCGTCGTCACGGGCGTCGCCGGGTCCGGCAAGAGCTCGCTCGTGCACGGCTCGATCCCCGCCGGTGAGGGCGTGGTGTCGGTCGACCAGAGCCCGATCCGCGGTTCGCGGCGGAGCAACCCGGCGACGTACACGGGCCTCCTCGACCCGATCCGCAAGGCGTTCGCCAAGGCCAACGACGTGAAGCCGGGGCTCTTCAGCGCCAACTCCGAGGGCGCCTGCCCGAACTGCAACGGCGCCGGGGTCATCTACACCGACCTGGCGATGATGGCCGGTGTCTCCACGACCTGCGAGGAGTGCGAGGGCAGGCGGTTCGACGCCTCGGTCCTCGAATTCCGCTTCGGCGGCCGCGACATCAGCGAGGTGCTCGCGATGTCGGTGACCGAGGCCGAGGAGTTCTTCGGCGCGGGTGAGGCCCGCACTCCGGCCGCGCACAAGATCCTGCGGCGGCTCGTCGACGTCGGCCTCGGCTACGTCAGCCTCGGCCAGCCGCTGACCACGCTGTCCGGCGGTGAGCGGCAACGGCTGAAGCTGGCCACGCACATGGCGGAGAAGGGCGGCGTGTACGTCCTCGACGAGCCGACCGCGGGTCTGCACCTCGCCGACGTCGAGCAGTTGCTGGCCCTGCTCGACCGGCTCGTGGACTCCGGCAAGACCGTCATCGTCGTCGAGCACCACCAGGCGGTCATGGCGCACGCCGACTGGATCGTCGACCTCGGCCCCGGCGCCGGGCACGACGGCGGCCGGATCGTCTTCGAGGGCACGCCCGCAGAGCTGGTCGCCGCCCGCTCCACCCTCACCGGCGAGCACCTGGCGGCGTACGTCGGGGCCTGACGCCGGTCAACCGCCCGCGTGCGGGCGGGAGTCGAGCGGCGCGTACGGCGGGACGCGCGCCTCGCCCGCCGCCTCCCGCAGCACGTCCCGCAGCATCGCCGGGGTCAGCCGGCCGGTGAACGTGTTGCGCTGGCTGACGTGGAAGCAGCCGTACAGGGTGATCTGCCCCGGACCGTCAGCGCCCGGTGTCCCGCGCTCCAAGGTGACGCGGGCGCCGTGCGCGAACCTCGGGCGCGGCCTGGGCACCCGCCACCCGGCCGCAGCGAACGCGGGCAGGGCCGCCTGCCACCCGAACGCCCCGAGGACCACCGCCGCCCGCAGCCGGGGCGCGAGCACCTCCAGCTCCTGGACCAGCCAGGGCCGGCAGGTGTCCCGCTCCCCCGGCGTGGGCTTGTTCTCCGGCGGCGCGCAGTGCACCGGCGAGGTCACGCGTACGCCGCGCAGCGTCAGCCCGTCGTCCAGGGACACCGACAGCGGACTCGACGCGAGCCCCAGCTCGTACAGCGCCGCGTACAGGACGTCTCCGGAGCGGTCGCCGGTGAACATCCGGCCCGTCCGGTTGCCGCCGTGCGCGGCGGGCGCGAGCCCGATGACGAGGAGCGAGGCGTCCGGCGGCCCGAACCCGGGCACCGGCCGCGCCCAGTACGTCCAGTCCTGGTACGCGGCCCGCTTCACCCGCCCGACTTCCTCGCGCCACGCCACAAGACGCGGGCAGGCCGCGCACTCCGTGACACGGGCGTCCAGTTCAGCCAGGGGTTCCATACCGCGCACCTTCCAGGAACGGGACGATCGCGTCGCGGAAGTGGTCGTTCCGGTCGCCCGCCACCATGTGCCCGGCGCCGGCCACGTCGACGCGCCGGGCGAGCGGGACCTCGGAGCAGAACTCCTCGGCGACGTCCTCGCGCACCACGTCACTGATGCCGCCGCGCACGAGCAGCAGGGGCACGGCGGCGCGGCGCGCGGCGGCGAGGACCCGCTCGGCCCTGCCGGGCGGGTCCATCCGGCCCTCGAAGCAGTCCAGGATCCGGGGGTCCCAGTGCCAGACCCAGCGATCGCCGTGGCGGCGCAGGTTCTTCCGCAGCGTTTCGGGATCGTCCGGAGGCGGGCGGTGCGGGAGGTAGGCGGACACCGCCGCGGCCGCCTCCCCGACGCTGGCGAATCCGTCCGGCCTGCCGCGCATGAACTCGACGATCCGGCGGACCCCACGGCCGTCGGGCCGGTGGGCGACGTCGACGAGCACCAGCGCGCGCACCGCCGCCCTGGGCGGCTCTCCGGCGGCGAGCAGCGCGCTCAGGCCGCCGAGCGAGGCGCCGACGATCACGGGCCGTCCGCCGAGCGCGGCGACGAGCGCCCGTACGTCGTCGGCGAACAGGTCGAGGTCGTAGTCGCCGTCGGCCGACCACTCACTGGTGCCGTGCCCGCGCAGGTCGGGGGCGATGACCTGCCACCCGAGGGCGGCCAGGTGCGGGCCCGTCCGGTCCCAGGCGTGCCGTGTCTGGCCACCGCCGTGCAGCAGGAGGAGGGGCGGTGATGACGCCTCGCCCCACACGTCGGCCGTGAGCCCGATTCCGCCGCGGCCCGCGAACCTCCGGGACAGGGCGCCGGACGTCACCGTGCGCCCCTGGTCCGCAGCGGCGACAGGAGTTCGTCGCGGTGGGCGTCGGTGGCCGCCGCGGCGAGTACGACGTCCAGGGCGAACAGGGCACGTGCGAGGAACCGGTCGTCGTCGATCAGGGCGGCGACCCACTGGTGCAGTGCGCCCACGCACGAGGTGCCGACGGCGGAGGCCAGCGCGTCCGTGTCGACGTCGTCGCGCAGGAGGCCCTGCGTCCGGGCGTCCGCCAGCGCCCGGCGGAGCTGGACGAGCGGACTGCGGGCGAACACCAGGCCACTCGCCTCCCATTCGCGCACCATGCGCCGCGACACGACCGGATCGCCCACGAACAGCTCGACGGTCGTGGTGACCACCTCCCTCGGGCCGCCGCCCGACGCCTCCAGACGGCGCTCCAACTCGTCCGTGAAGCCGTCGGCGAGCGCCTCCCAGATCTTGTCGCGCGGTCCGATCAGGTTGTACACGGTGGCCGGGGCGACCTCCGCCCGCTCGGCGATCCGCTCGGTGCCGATCACCGAATCCGGGCCGTCCCGGAGGAGTTCGCGCGTGGCTTCGAGGATCCGGCTGCGCCGCTGGGCCTTGTGCCGCTCGCGGAGCCCCCCTTCGACCGGCCGCATACGCACACGCCCCTTCCCCACGCCTGAGCTTCCATGAGCTCCCATGAACTTCCATAATTAGAGCCTTCTCTAAATTTAGGGATGCCTCTGGAGACGGTCAAGCATCGCTCCCGCGCAACGCTCTGACCAGGCAGGGAGCGGAGGGATCGGCCACTCGGCCGTATCGGCACATCGGCCTGGGAAGCCGGGCGGCGAAAGGGAACGCACCCCTCCTTTCCACCGTCCTCCCAGCCATGACCACTGCAACCCGCCGGGCGGCGCACCTCACGGCCGCCTCCGCCGCCTTCGCTCTGACGCTCGCCTGCGGCACCGCCGCCGCTCAGGCGGCGGCCCCCGGCAAGCCCGCATCGCCGCGACAGGCCACCACCGCCGGGACCACGAGCAACGCGGCGAGCCTGACCAGCTATCGGCTCGCCCCCGGCCTCCTCAAGATCACCGGCGGCCGGACGGCGGGCAACCCGTCCCAGGTCCACGGCGTGCTCGGGATGCCCAAGGGCAAGGGGCCCCACCCGGTCGTCGTCGTCCTGCACGGCACCCACCACAACTGCGTGACCACGAAGGACGCGTCCGACGTCGTCGCCCGCCGGCCCGTGAAGACCCACTGGCCGCTGGTCTGCGCCAAGCCCGGGAAGCCGGAGCGCGGCCTCGGACCGGACTATCTGCGGCAGAACGTGGGCCTGTCGCACGTCGTGCAGGCGCTCACGCGCAAGGGGTTCGTCGCCGTCTCCATCGACGTCGTGTCCCCGGAGAACTGGTGGGGCGGCGAGACCGACCCCACCAAGGGCTACACCGATCTGGTCAGCGCCCATCTGCGGCTCCTCTCCGACCTCAACAAGGGAATCGACCACGGTCTGAAGATCCCCGGGGTCAAGGGGCGGATCGACACCTCCCGCGTCGGCCTGGTCGGGCACAGCCGGGGCGGCGGCTACGTCCTGTCCCCCAAGGCGGCCCAGCGCGCCGGGCTCTTCGGCACCGTGGCCATCGAGCCCGCCGAGAACGCCGAGCCCGCTCCGCACAAGGTCCCGGTCCTCAACATCCGGGGCGCCTGCGACGAGGACGTCGACCCGCAGGCCGGGCGTTCGACGATGAAGGCGCTCGCGAAGTCGGGCTCGACCAAGGTCGCGGCGGACGTGCTCCTCGCGGGGACAGGACACCGGATGATCAACACCAATCTCGCCCCCACCGACAAGGGCGGCGGCATCGGCCCCTGCAAGCCCTCCAAGGTCGCGTCACCGGCCGCCGCCCGCGCCCAGGCCGCACAGCTGACCGCCGCGTTCCTGGAGCAGGCGCTGCGCAAGGCCCCCTCCTACCGGCTCCCCGCCCTGAGCAGCCTCGCCCCCAAGGGCGGCAACCTGCGCAAGGGCGGCCCCGGCCTCACCTTCCACCCCGCCCGCCCGGAGACGTTCACCGACCCCCGCACCATCCGTGAGGTCTCGTCGAAGCAGCGGCTGCTGCCCGCCATTCCCAAGAACCTGAAGGTCAACAAGCGGCCGGACGACGGGATCTGACGTACGAAGGCCGCGGCGTCCGCCCTCGGGAAACCCGGGCGGCCGCCGCGGCCACGGCATGCGCCGCGTCCCGGCGCGCCGGAGGCCACCACTGGCCGTCGCTCACCCTTCGGGCGGGCGGACGGTCGTTCGACAACAGTTCAGTCACGCGTCCGCCCAGCCCCTTCGATTGCGCCTTTCCGGTACGTCTGCGGCAAGGAAATGCTCGGACCTGGCGGGTATCACTACCGTATGCATGGTCCTTGACCGGCACTGCCGTGTACCTCCGGAAGGCACCGCCATGGCCGCCGCCTCACCCTCGTCCCTGCACGTGGACATCGTCTCGGGGTTCGACCCCGCCCTGGTGCGCGTACACGGAGATCTGGACATCGCCAGCGCGCCCTCGCTGCGGGCCGCCCTGGCGCCCCTGCTGCACCGCCGCGTGGAGCTGGACCTGACCGACGTCGCCTTCATCGACTCGTCCGGGATCAACGCCCTGACCGCGCACCATCGGCACTGCGGCCTCGCGGGCGGCCGCATCACCGTGATCGAGTCCTCGCGGCCGGTCCAGCGGGTGCTGCACATCACGGGAGTCGACGCGATCCTGACGCACCCGCGTGATCCGGAGGACCCGGACCGCGGCCGACGCGAGGATCCGCCGCGCACGCCCTGAGCCGGGAGAGCCAGGACCGGAGCGCGTACGAGTCGTCGCAGCGGGCGGCCATCAGGCCATAACGCGCGCGGGCGGTCAGGCGACCATCACGCCGTCCTGGCCGTCACGCGTCGAGGCCCTCACCATGAAGCGCCCGCCGCCCCGGCCCTGCGCCAACTCCCCCTGTCCTGACGCGATCTGACGGTACGAAACACAACCATTACCGCACCCCTTCCAACACACTCGAACACGCTCTACCGTAATCCCACACTGCCGACAGGCAGCTGACGTCACTCCACGTTCGCCGGGCCAGAGACTTCTCCTCACCCCCCTGGAGCGCCCCATGGATCGACGCGACTTCCTGATCATCAGCGCCCTCACCCCGCTCGCCGCCACCTGGGCCACCGAGGGCCACGCCGCCGCCCGGGGCTCCGGGGCCGCCGCGGGCCACACGTTCGGATTCTCCGCGGACGGCAGCCAGTTCCTGCTCGACAAGGAGCCCTTCCAGATCCGCAGCGGTGAACTGCACCCGTGCCGCATCCCCGTGCCGTACTGGCGCCACCGCATCCGGATGGCCAAGGCGATGGGCCTGAACACCATCGGCGTGTACCTCATGTGGAACTACCTGGAGGAGCGTCCGGGCGTCTTCGACCTGACCACCGACCGGCGCGACTTCGCCGCGTTCGTCCGGCTGTGCCAGGACGAGGGCATGTGGGTGCTGTTACGCCCGGGGCCCTATGTGTGCGCCGAGTGGGACCTGGGCGGACTGCCCGCCTGGCTGCTCCAGGACCCCGAGGCCGAGATCCGCGTACGGGCCGCGGCCGACCCGCGCTACATGGCGGCGGTCCGCCGCTACGTCAAGAAGATCGCACCGGTCGTGAGACCCCTCCTCGTCGCCAACGGCGGCCCCGTCCTCATGGTGCAGATCGAGAACGAGTACGGCTCGTTCGGCGACGACGCCACGTACGTCGACGAGATCCGCAGGGCCTGGCTGGACGCGGGCGTTCCCGGGCCGTTCTACACCCAGGACGGCCTGGCGCAGGTCAAGGCCAACCGCACCAACGTGCCCGGCGGAGCCATCGGCCTGTCCGACGGGGACGCCGCCGCCATCGCCGACTGCCGCCGCGCCTTCCCCGCGGTACCGGCGTTCATCGGCGAGTCCTGGGCCGGCTGGTTCACGGCGTGGGGCGACAGCGGGTTCGGCGGCATCGGCAAGGACAAGTCGCCGATCCTGCGCGGCCTCATGCAGGCCAAGCTGTCGTTCAACATCTACATGATCCACGGGGGCACCAGCTTCGGCTACTGGGCCGGGGCCAACTCCGCGGACGACGGCAGCGGTTACACCCCCGACATCACCAGCTACGACTACAGCGCGGCGATCACCGAGCAGGGCCGCCCGACCGCGAGCTACACCGCGTACCGCTCCCTCATCGACAGCTACCTGGACGAACCGCTGCCCCCGCTCCCGGCGGCCGTCGCCACCATCACCCCGAGCCCGGTGACACCCAGGGCGTACGCCTCGCTGTGGGACAACCTCCCCCCGGCACTGCCCGCGTCCCGTACGGTCACCGCCCAGCCCATGGAGACCTATGGGCAGAACTCGGGGTTCGTCCTCTACCGCCGCCCGCTGTCCGGGTACACCGGCGCGACCCTGCACGTCACCGGCGTGCACGACTACGCCACGGTGTTCCTCGACGGCGCCTACCAGGGCGGCTTCAGCCGGGTCGCCCTCTGGCCGTCGTACGCCGGACCGCTGAAGGTCACCACCGGCAGCAGCCTGCCCCTCGGCGACGCGGGCACGACCCCGACGCTCGACATCCTCGTGGCGGGCCTGGGCCGGGTGAACTTCGGGCACTACGTCGACCGCAAGGGCATCACCGGGCAGGTGTCGCTGTCCGACGCGGGTGCGCTCGACGGCCCGCTCACCCGGTGGCAGACCCACTCGCTGCCCGTCGACGAGAAGTTCGTGGCCTCGCTGCGCCCGGCCATCAGCGACCGCGACAGGGGCGGCCTCTTCTTCCGCGCCGCCCTCACCCTCGACCGGACCGGCGACACCTACCTGGACATGTCCGCCTGGACCAAGGGCGTGGTCTTCGTCAACGGCCACAATCTCGGCCGCTACTGGTCGATCGGCCCGCAGCAGCGCCTGTACTGCCCCGCCCCATGGCTGCGGACCGGTCGCAACGAGATCGTCGTCTTCGACCTGCACCGGACGGCACCCGAGCCCATCGGCTTCGCCGCCGCCCTGCAGAGCGCGTACGTCCTCACCAACCGGCGCAGCGGCAAGGTCCTCGACGTTCCCGACGAGTCGACCGCACAAGGCGTCCAGCTCATCCAGTGGCCCCGCCACGGCAAGGCCAACCAGCAGTGGCGCCGCACCACGCTGTCCCACGGGCTCACGACCTTCGCCAACTCCCTTTCAGGGCACCACATCGACGTCCACAGCGAGTCCACGACCCCCGGCGCACCCGTCATCCAATGGCCCGCCACCCGCGGCGCCAACCAGCAGTGGCGCCTCGCCGACACCGGCGGCGGCTACGTGAAACTCGTCAACGTCCACAGCGGCAAGGTGCTCGGGGTCGAAGCCGACTCCACCGCGGACGGAGCGAAGATCGTCCAGCAGAACGACACGGACGCCACCAGCCAGCACTGGCACCTCGACGAGGTCTAGTCGTCGCGGCCCGGGACCGCGCGTCGGCATCAATCGTCCCAACCTACTCCTGTTCACTGCCCGTCCGGGCGGGCTCGGCCCTACTGGACGAGGCCGAGCCGAACAGTCGTGGCCGGGCGGGCCGCAGGAGTAGGATCCCAGTCATCGAGAGCGTTTCTTGACCGCCTTCCCCTGCCGGTCGCTCTCTCGGTGAAGAGCACCGGGCTCGGCACCTTCGGGTTCGGGGACAGGCCGACACCATGACGGTGATCACCTCACGACCTCCGCCGCCCCAGCCTGACGTTCCCGCCCCAGGCCCCGCACGCTCCCGCTTCTCGTTCGAACTTCCTTCCCCGTGGTCAGCGCTGCTCGGCGACGCCCTGGTCGCGCCCGTCGCCGTGACGGGCCGCGGGTGATGCGCCCGTGGACGCCGAGGCCGTCCTCACCGCCGCTCGCCCGCGCCCGTCGCGACGGCCGCGACGGAGGCCGTGCGCGGCCGCGCGCGCTGCGGTGCGAGGTCACGCGGGCACCGGTAGGCCGACGGTCGACACCCTGCTGAAACGCCTGCCGACACCGCCGTCGCGCACCCGGCCTCCCGGCCACAGATCGCAGGCACGTCGTACCCATACCAGCGAGACGGCCCATCCCTGAGCCGTCCCCCTGCCCGGCCCTTGCCCCCGGCCGTGTTCCCCGGAACCGAGGTCAAGGAGTCCAGATGTCCGGCAGCGCGGTCCCGCAGGCCACCGAGCCCGCGGCGGACGACAGGTCGTCCCGCTCCCCAGAGACGACGACTCAGCGCTGGAGCGCGGGCTCACCCACGCCATCACCACCAAGCGCCGCGACGTGCGCGGGCCCGCCGTGCCCGACTCCTCCTGCGCCCACCTCACCGCCCCCGAAGGAGACCGTCATGACCGCGCCCCTCACCAGCCCCCGCCCCCACTCCCTCACCAGGCTGCGCCTGGCTCCCGCCGGTGGCGGTCCCCGCAGCATCGACGGCGTCTGGTGGCCCCACACCGACGACCTGGTCACCGAGCTTCCCCAGCTGCTGCGCGCGCTGCCGCACACCTGGGCCCGGATCGTCCACGTCACCGTGCGCAGCGCCACCTGGTCCGCTTTTCCCGGCCGGATGCTCTGCGCGGGCCACGTGCTCCATCTGCACGGCAGCACCGCCGTACACGCCCCTGCCACGGTCTGTCTGCTCGCGCCCGGCGCCGGGCGATGGGACCTGCTGGTCGTACCCCATCTGGCCGACGATGCGGAAGGGCCGCGGCTGATGGCCGCCGCCTTCACGGAAGAGTGAAGACTGCGCCGATACGGCCCCGCGCGCCCAGTACGCTCGCCACACGGTCGCCCCAGACCCGGCCCTCTCCGTGGAAGCCGTCCAGCGCAACAGAGGCTCTGCGCAACACGAAGCACCACCCTGCCTTCAGGAGATGGCGCGGATGCGCCCCAAACCCAACCTGCCGGAGTCGTCCGGCCAGCCCTCTCTTCCCCTTCTGTTCGACGACTGCCGTCTGGTCCGCGCCCACGGCGAGCTGGACCTGACCACCGTCGCGCCGCTGACACGTGACCTGCGCCTGGCCCGCGCCGGCGCCGGACGGCTCTGCCTCATCGTGGATCTCAGCGACGTGACCTTCATGGACGGAAGCGTCCTGGGGCCGCTGAACGAGGCCTGGGCCGACTGCCGGGTGCGGCACGGCTGGATCCGGCTCGTGTACACGGGTTCGGCGACCCGCCTCGTCTTCCGGGCCTGTGGGCTCATCGACCGGTTCCCCGGGTACGCGAGCGCCCAGGACGCCTGGCAGGGTACGCCCGTCCACCCAGGTCCGAGCTGCCGAGCCGGTCGGGACGGTGAGCGGAGCGGAGACCGGTGACCAGCGACGGCATGGCCGAAGTGCTGCGGTCCCTCCGGCCGGGAAGCGGCAGCGATCCCGCGGAGGCCGGCGTGCGGGCACTGGGGGTCGTGGGCGTCGCCGTGTCCGTCTACCCCGAGTCCTCGGCAACCGTGAACGGCACCCGTACGCCGGAACCACTGTGGTGCTTCCCTCGGCTGAGCCTGCGGTTCGAGGAGTTGCAGTTCACCCTCGGCGAGGGCCCGGGCCCGGACGCCGCACACGCCGGAGTGCCCGTACTGGAACCGGTCCTGGACCGCGTACGCCCCGACCGCTGGCCCGCGCTGCTGCCCGCGGCGCTGCGACTCGGGGTGGGCGGAGTGGGCTGCTTCCCCCTCAGCCTGGGCGCCGTACGGCTCGGCATGCTGACCCTGCTCTGCGACGGGCAGCGCGCCTTCAGCGACCAGCAGCTCATGGACGCGAACACGCTGTCCGCCGCCCTGACGGCGGCCCTGCTGAACGGGCACGGCCCGACGAACGGCAACGGCACGCGCGGCGGCGAGGCGGTGTGGCCGCCCGACGGGCTGCACCGTGCGGTCGTGCACCAGGCGACCGGCATGATCAGCGTCCAGCTCGGCGTCACCTTGGTGGAAGCGCTGGTGCGGCTGCGTGGGTTCGCCTTCGGCAGTGAGCGCCCCCTCGGTGACGTAGCGGAGGATGTCGTAGCCCGACGGCTGCGATTCGACGACGATGGAAACGGGCCTCATTCGCCCGACGGTGGAGAGGGATGATCGGCATGGCCCGGGAACAGCGTCTCGCGAGGGTGTTCGTCGAGATCGCGGACTCACTCATCGACGACTTCGACGTCCTCGACCTGCTACAGCGCCTTTCGACGCGCTGCGTGGAGCTCCTGGACGTCTCCGCCGCGGGCATTCTGCTCGCCGACGCCCAAGGTGAACTCCAGGTCATCGCCGCCTCGGACGAGCACACCCGCCTCCTCGAACTGTTCGCCCGGCAGCACGACCAGGGCCCTTGCGTGGAGTGCTTCCGCGTCGGCGCGGCCCGTACGAACATCGACCTCGGGCGGCCCGAAGCGGCTGCCGCCTGGCCCCGCTTCACGCCACGGGCCCGCGAGACCGGATTCGTGACCACGCACGCCATCCCGCTGCGGCTGCGGGACCGGGTGGTGGGCGCCCTGAACCTCTTCCAGACCTCCGTGCACCGCCTGGACGAGGACGAGATCGCGCTCGCCCAGGCGCTCGCCGACGTGGCCACCATCGCGATTCTGCAGCAGCGCACGCTCGAGCGGTCCCACGTGGAGAACACCCAGCTGAACCACGCGCTCGCCAGCCGGATCCTGGTGGAGCAGGTCAAGGGGGTGCTCGCCGAGCGCTGGGACACCTCGGTCGACGAGGCGTTCGTCGCGTTCCGCTCGTACGCCCGTTCCCAGCACCTACGCCTGACAGACCTGGCCCGGCGCATCGTCGACGGCACGTTCGACACCTCCGTCATACCGGCTCCCGAAACCCACGTGTGACGGGAGGGCGTGCCGCAGCACGCGGCCCCACATCGACGCGTACTGGCGCCACAGCGGCCCGGTGACGTAGGGCAGTCCGTAGCGGGCGCAGATCTCGCGTACGCGCGGGGCGAGTCGGGCGTAGCGGTTGCTCGGCAGATCGGGGTAGATGTGGTGCTCGATCTGGTGGCTGAGGTTGCCGGCCAGGACGTGCAGGAGCGGGCCGCCCTCGATGTTCGCGGAGCCCTGGATCTGCCGCTCGTACCACTCGCCACGGGTCTCGCCGTCGAGCCGCTCCTCGGTGAAGGTCCGCACGTCGCCGGGGAAGTGGCCGCAGAAGATGACCGTGTGCGCCCAGACGTTGCGGGCGGTGTTGGCGGTGAGGGTGCCCAGGAGGCAGGGCAGGGCGGAAGGACCCGCGAGGAGCGGGAACAGGACGTAGTCCTTGGCCCCTTGGCGCACCGCCTTGCGCGCCGTGGCCGACGCGTCGCGGAGGAAGGCGCGCACGCTCTTGCGTCCCTGCGTCACCGCGTCGGCCTCCAGGTCGTACAGGGCGATCCCCCACTCGAAGACCGGCGCGAGCAGCGCGGTGTACAGCGGCTGGAGCGCGTGGTGCGGGCGCCAGGGCTGGTCCGGGCTCATGCGCAGGATCGTGTAGCCGAGGTCGCGGTCGCGGCCGACGACGTTGGTGTACGTGTGGTGCAGATGGTTGTGGGTGCGCTTCCAGGCGTCGGCGGGGCTGACGAAGTCCCACTCCCAGGTGGTGGAGTGGATCGCCGGGTCGGCCAGCCAGTCCCACTGGCCGTGCAGGATGTTGTGGCCCAGCTCCATGTTCTCCAGCGTCTTGGCGACCGCGAGCAGGGCGGTGCCCGCGATCCAGGCGGGCGGGAAGAGGGACACGGCGAGGGCGGCCCGGCCGCCGGCCTCACAGCCGCGCTGCACGGCGATCACCGTACGGATGTACCGGGCGTCGTCCGCGCCGCGTGCCGCGACGACCTCGGCGCGCAGCCGGTCGAGTTCCCGCCCCAGCTCTTCGGTGCGGTCGGCGTCCGGCGTCGCGGGTGCGGAACCACCGGGGGCAGCGGCAGTCGTGGGCATGATGTCTCCATGAGGTGGCATGCGGCCCGGCGGACCGCTCATCGGTCGGATCTCCTCGGGGAACCGGACGGGTCACAGGTCGAGGACGAGGGGGCCTGCGGCCGCGTTGACGCAGGTCTGGATCATCTCGCCTGGACCGCCGTGCACTTGGCCGGTCCGCAGGTCACGCACGTTCCCCTCGGCGAGCGGAGCGAGGCAGCCGAAGCAGATGCCTCGGCGGCACCCGTACGGCATCGTCACACCGGCCGTCTCACCGACATCGAGAAGCGGCACGGAGGGGCCCGCGGCCGCCTCCACGCCACTGCGGCCGAACAGGACCGGCACGCCGACGGCGCCGCTTCCCCGGGGCGGGAGGGGCGCGAGCCGGAAGCGCTCCAGCCGCAGCCGTTCCCGTACGCCTGCTCCTTCCCAGCTCCTCTCGGCCGCGTCGAGCAGCCCGGAAGGGCCGCACACCCAGGCGTCCCGTCGGCGCCAGTCCGGGCAGAGCGCCGCGATGCGGTCCGGGGTGAGCCGTCCGTCCGTTCGCGTGTACGTCAGGTGGACGTCCAGCCACGGCGTCCGGGCTTCCATGACGGCGAGTTCGGCCCGGAAGAGGCACTCCTCCGGGCGCGGCGCGCTGTGCAGGAGCAGGGTGGGAGGTACGGGGCCGGGGTGTCCGGCCAGGGTGCGCAGCATGCCCATGACGGGGGTGATGCCGCTGCCCGCCGTCACGAACAGCAGCCGGTCGGGCAGCGGCCGGGGCAGCACGAACTCGCCCTGTGCCGGGCCGAGTCGGAGCACGGTGCCGGGCCTGGTGCGGTGGACCAGGTGCGGGGACACCCGGCCGCCCCGCAGCGCCTTCACCGTGATGGTCGGCGCGTCGGCGGCCGATGAGGTGATCGAGTACGTACGCCAGTGCCGCACGCCGTCGATCTCGACGCCGACCGGCAGGTACTGACCGGCCCGGTGCCCGTGCCAGCCCCGGCCCGGCCGGATCACCAGCGTGGCCGCCGCGGGGCCTTCCGGGAGCACGGCGGTGACCCGGCCCGCGGGGTGCCGTGCCGACCACAGCGGATCGAGCAGGCCGAGGTAGTCGTCCGGCGAGAGCGGGCTGGTCAGCCAGGACACGGCCGTCATGGCCTGGCGTGCGGATCGCCCGTCGGCCCACGCGGTCGGCCGGGAGGCGACGGCGGGCGGCGGGGACGACGGCGGCGACGAGCGAGGGTTCACGGACACGGGGACACCCCTCCCCTGTGGGTCTGGGCTCCGGCCGGGGCGGCGTCTGGACGGTCCGCCCGGCCCCGACGACCCGCCGTCTTCGCCGGGCCGTCGGGCCCGAGCGAAGCACACCGCGCGGCGGACCACACCGTCGCCGGGAGGCTTTGCGCCATCCGGCACACCGTTCCTGCCAGCGGAGACGCACCGGCGTCCAGGGTGCGGCACGGAGGGCTCGCCGGAGGACGGCCGGATGGCGACGCCGCCCATGTCCACGGGGGGCGTGAATCATCCGGTCCGGCGGCATCCGAACGAACGGACGCTCACACGTCGAGGAGCAGGATGCGGCACGGGCCGCACAGCGGTCCGCCGTAGGGGGCGGCCGCGACATCCCGCCAGCCCCAGGACCGCAGCGCAACCAGGGTCCGCGTGTCGGACCGGCGCGCGACCGTGATGCCGGTGACGCCTCCGTGGTCGGTGAGGAGACGGCGTTGCAGCCGCCGGGCCAGGTTCCAGTCGCGGTCCGGGAACTGCTGCCGCACCCGAGGGCGTACGACGATCTCCCGTATCGCGAAGAGCCGTGCGCTGAGGGGGAATCCATAGGCACACGCCGTCGTCGCCGCGTTCTCCGCGATCAGCAGGGAGAATCCGGGACGCCGCATGTCGAGGCGCAGACGCCACAGGAAGGCCCGGCTCAGCTGGCTCCCTTCCCAGGGACCGGTGCCGGAGTTGGCGGCATACAGCGCGCCCAGCTCGGGAAAGTGGTCGGTGACCTGGCACCGGGTCAACGGGCGGACCCGCTCCGCTTCCCAGGGAGAGGGCCCCTGCTGCCGCACCCGCGAACGGGGCCGTTCGCGGAGCGGCCGGAGCGCATGCTCGGTCATCGTCATGTGACGCACCCTGCCCCGAGCACCGCGGCGGCGGACCCGGCGTCGTCGATCCCCGAGAACGGCACGGGCGCCGGAGCCGATGCCGGGGAACCCTCGGTTCCCGCACCCTACTCCAGGCCGGGACGGCCGCTGCCGGGCGAAGCCGATCCGTGATCCCGACACGGACGGAGGCCTCGCCCCGGGCGCGGAGGGCGAGCCGCGGGAACCCGGAGCGCGCGGAGTACCTTGGAATTACCGGGAGTTCACCGGGTGCCGTTCCGTCGGCAACGCTCCCGCCGCACCACGACGCCGGGCCGCCACGCGGCCGCCCGGGGACAGGGACCGCGCCATGGACGCGCCCACCGCCCGCAACCGGCCCCCGACGCACCCGCGCATCCCCGCCCCACCGCCGCCCGCCCGGCTCGCCCTGCGCCCGCCCAGCTTCCCGCCCGGACCCGTGTGCGGTGCCTGGTGGCCCCGCTCCGACGACCTGGAAGCCGAACTGCCCGGCCTCGCCGAGGCGTTCGCCGACCAGAAGAGCCGGGTGACCCGCATAGCCTCCCACCGCGAAACCTGGTCGACGGCGCCCCGCACCCTGCGCGTACCCGGCCACACCGTGCAGGCCGCCTGGCTCGTGTCCGGGTGCGATCCGCACTCGATCCGGCTCTTCTCCCGCAATCTGCGCCGCTGGGACCTTCTGGTCATCCCGCCCGACACCGTCGACACCACCGCCGCCCGGCTCATGACCGCCGCGGCCGATCCCACGAACCACCTCACCGCGAGCGCGCTCATGGCGGCGGAGCGACGACGTCTGCCGGGGAACGACACGCAGTGAACCGGGCGCGGCCCACCACCTGCCCACCGCCTGGCCGCCATGAGGGAAGATCTTGGTGGGGCCGAAGTCACGCCCCGTCCAGCGACGTTGACCCAGCGAGAAATCAGGCAGGCAATCATGAACACTCATGCGCAGACCCGGGTTTCGGCCTACGCCGTCGTGGTGGAGGACGGCCGGATGCTGCTGGCCCGGCTGTCCGACGCCTCACCCGTCTTCGCGCCGGGGCTCTGGCACCTGCCCGGCGGCGGCATCGACCCGGGTGAGCAGCCCGTGCAGGGGCTCGCGCGTGAGCTGCTCGAGGAGACCGGGCGCGAACTCCTCGACGCCAGGCTGCTGGACGCCCGCTCGTACGCGGTACGGCGTGGGGGCATCGACTGGCACCTCGTGGGGCTGTTCTACGCCGTCACCCTGAAGCCGGGGGCCGCAACGGTCGCGGAGACCGACGGCTCGACCGACGCCGCGCGCTGGCTGCCCCTGTCGGAGCTGCACCCCTCCACGCTGTCGCCGGCGGCGGCGGACGCGCTGCGGCTGGCGGACGGCACTGCGGTCCGCTGAGCGGAACACTCCCTTGTCCCCTGTTGCACTCCCGTGAATGCTGTGTGCACCCGCCCCCCGTGCCCGGCGTGTGCGCCCCTTGCCGGTGCGCCGGTCGGCCTCCACCCGGACGGGTTGCACCGCGTGCACCGTACCGATGACCCAACCACCGCCAGGCAGCATGGGTCTTCCCGGTCACAGGGAGGTTCTCATGGTGAGACGCAGGAGACGCACGGCACGCACGGCACGGATCACTCTGGCCGCCGTGGTGGCGGCGGTCTCGACGGTCGCGGCGAGCGGGCTCGCCGCGCCGTCCGCGCAGGCGGCGGCAGCCGACGCCCCGGACCGGGGGCACGCAGCGACCCGGGCCGCCGTGGACGCCGCCGTCGCGGGCGGCGTCCCGGGCGTCCTGGCGCAGGCGCACGACGCGCGCGGGACCTGGCACGGCACCGCCGGGCTCGCCGACCTCACCACGCGCCGCCCGCCCCTGCCGGGCGACCGGTTCCGGACGGGCAGCATCTCCAAGACGTTCATCGCGACGGTCCTCCTCCAACTGGAGGCGGAGGGCGGACTGAGCCTGTCGGACACCGTGGAGAAGTGGCTGCCCGGGGTGGTCCGCGGCCACGGGCACGACGGCCGCCGGATGACTCTCCGGCAGCTCCTCAACCACACCAGCGGCGTCTACGACTACACCGAGGACCCGGGCCTGCACCTCCAGGGCAAGGAGTATCTGGCCCACCGCTACGACACCTGGAGGCCCGAGCAGCTCGTGGCGCTCGCCATGCGGCACGAGCCGAAGTTCCCGCCCGGCACGAGCTGGGGCTACACCACCACCGCGTACGTCCTCGCGGCGATGGTCGTCGAACGGGCGACGGGCCGCCCCTACGCGACGGAGGCCGAGCGGCGGATCCTCAGGCCGCTCGGCATGCACGCCACCACGCTGCCCGGCACGTATCCCAGGATTCCCGCGCCGAGCGGGCGGATGTACACGACGTTCACCGACGACCCCGAGCACGAGGTCCACGACATCACGGAGTTCGATCCCTCCTGGGCCTGGTCCGCCGGGGAGGTCGTCACCAGCACCGCCGACCTCGACCGCTTCCTCGCGGCCCTGATGCGCGGAAAGCTGCTCCCGGCGGCCCAGCTCAAGGAGATGACGACCACCGTGCCCTCCCCCGGCTTCGGCGACGGCCAGGACGACGGCCTGGGGATCTTCCGCGCCAAGCTGCCCTGCGGCAAGGAGATCTGGGGTCACACCGGCTTCATGCCCGGCTCGCAGAGCATGGCCTACACCACCCGGGACGGCGGGCACCGCCTGGTGGCCAACTTCAACACCGACTGGGCCGGAGGCACCGACGCCGCCGGACACGTGCTCCTGGCGGAGTTCTGCGGCACGGCCCCGCCCGCATCGCCCGCATCGCCCGCTCGATGACAGCATCGTCATCCGGCCAGAAGGACAGCCCACGCCGGCGGGTGGCGTCGGCTGTGGTTCCGTAAGCCCGTCGGCCGCGCCGCAGCCGGCCGACCCCACCGCGGAAGGACGTACGCCATGGCAGATCACGTCTCCGGCACCTCACGCCGAAGGGTTCTCGGCGCCGGCGCCGCCCTGGGCGCGCTCGCCGCGCTCGGGCCGCTCACCACGGCGGCCGACGCCGCAGGGGCCTCCTGGCCCACGGAGTTCCCGCTGCCGGACGGCTTCCGGCCCGAGGGCATCGCCATCGGGCCGGGGCCTTACGCCTGGTTCGGCTCGCTCGGCGGCGGATCCCTGTACCGCGCGAGCCTCGCCACCGGGCGCGGCGAGACCATCGAGACGGGCACGGACGCGATGAGCGTCGGCCTCAAGAGCGACAGACGCGGCCGCCTCTTCATCGCCGGCGGCGGCTCGCGCGAGCTGCGCGTCGTCGAGGGCCGCAGCGGGCGCGTTCTCGCCGCGTACGAGGTCGGCAGGCCCGCCACCGTCGTCAACGACGTCGTCCTCACGCCCCGCGCCGCCTGGTTCACCGACTCCACCCAGCAGCAGCTGTACGGCCTGCCCCTGGGGCCCAAGGGCGAGCTGCCTCCCGCCCGGGACGTCGTGACGCTGCCGCTGGGCGGGGAGTGGATCGAGGCCCCGGCCGAGGGCTTCACCACCAACGGCCTGGAGCGCACGCCGGACGGCCGCGGCCTCCTCGTCATCAACGTCCACGCGCACGGCGGCAGTCTCTACCGCGTGGACGTGCGCAGCGGCGACGCCCGCCGCGTCGACCTCGGCGGCAACAAGCTCCCCGACGGCGATGGCGCCCTCCTCCTCGGCCGCACGCTGTACGTCGTCCAGCAGGTCCAGAACGCCGTGGACGTGTTCCACCTGGACGCCTCGGGCCTGCGCGGCACGGCAATCGCGCGGATCACCGATCCCCGCTTCCGCGTCCCCACCACCGTGGCCGCCTTCGGCAACCGCCTCTACCTGCCCAACTCCCGCTTCACCGAGCCCCCCACACCGACGACCGACTACAACGCGGTGGCGGTGCGCCAGGTGCGCTGAACGGCTCAGCCGCGCAGCAGTTCGGCGACGTGAGCGTAGGAGGCGTCCCCGTAGCCGGCCGTCATGCCCCGCTCGGCGATCTCGTGGGCGGCGGAGATGACCGTACTGTCGATCCCCCGGCTGCGCGATGCGTCCAGGACGTGGGACATGATGACCGCCGCCGAACGGAGGTTGGAGCCCCCGGCGGGGTAGCTGCCGGTGTCGACCTGCTGGGCGAACGCGTCGATCACGTCGGGCAGGAGACCGGCGACCCCCTTGGCGTAGGGGGCCAGGTCGCGGGGGGAGACGCCCTCGGCCCCCGCGAGGGCGAAGGCGTGGACGACGCCGGTCAGCGCGGTCCAGAAGATGTCGAGCAGCGCGACGTCGTGCGCCCCCGCGCGGCCCGGGTCCGTACCCAGGTGCGCACAAGTGCCGCCGACGGCCTGGAGGGTGGCGCGGTGGCGTTCGTACAGATCGGCCGGGCCGCTGTGCAGGACCAGGGTGGACGGGCCGCCGACGAGGTACGTCGGCACCATGATCGCACCGTCGAGGTAGCCGATGCCGTGCGAGGCGGCCCACTCGGCGGTCACGCGAGCGTCGTCGGGAGTGCCCGCGGTGAGGTTGGCCAGGGTGCGGCCCTTGAGCGCGGCGGTGTGCGGGCCGGTGACGGCGCGGACGGCGTGGTAGTCCAGCACGCAGACCACCACGAGTTCGCTCGCCGCGATCGCCTCCGCGGCGGTCGCGGCTTCGACGGCACCGTTCTCCACCAGGCCTTCGGCCCGGCCCGGGGTACGGTTCCACACGGTGGTCGGATGGCCCGCGGCAAGGAACGCGGAGGCCAGGGCCCGGCCCATGGGGCCGAGGCCGAGCACAGTGACGGGGGAAGCAGACATGGGGAACTCCGAGATCGTGACGGTGACCGATCCGCACACGTGCGGGATGGCGGTCGCCGTCGGAGCGTTCGAGGGCAAGTGGAAGTCGTTCATCATGTGGGCGCTGGCCGACGGCCCGCGCCGTTTCGGACAGACCAGACGACTGGTCACCGGCATCAGCGAGAAGGTGCTGACCCAGCAGCTCCGGGAACTCCAGGCCGACGGAATCGTGCACCGGGAAGACCACGAAGAGGTGCCGCCCCGGGTCGAGTACTCACTGACCGACCGGGGCCGTCGGCTCTACGAACTGCTGGAACTGCTCTCCACCTGGGGCCAGGAACACCTGGCCGCGAAGGAAGGGTCGATGACGGACGGGGGACTTGGCGCGCCTCGATCAGACTCCCCCGGCGCCGACTCTTGATCAAGTACGTACCTTCAGGTACGTGCCGCTACCCGGCGAGCGACGCGGGAGTCGGCCCGTCGGGGCGGACGGTGATGCTGTACGCGGACTTCTCCGGGACGGAGTGGAAGCGCGGGGTGTGGGCGGGCAGCAGGTGTTCGAGGAGCGCGGTCGACTCCCGGAGGGCGAACTGCAGGCCCAGACAGGCGCGGGCGCCGAGACCGAAGGGGTAGTAGCCGCCCGGGTGGGTGGGGCGTCGTCCGGGGGTGGTGAAGCGCTCCGGGTCGAAGCGCTCGGGGTCCTCCCAGAGGGCGGGGTCCCGGTGGGTGAGATAGGGGCAGACCAGGATGTCGGTGTCGGCCGCCACCTCGTACCCGGCGATGACGTCGTCCTCC